>NZ_QGAJ01000003.1:0-647983 GCF_005233615.1 Pseudomonas sp. CFBP13528 | reverse complement strand
TGAACTGAAGCAACTTGCTGCCGAAAACTACTTAACTCATTGTTTACCAAGGAGTTTTCCGTTTCGACTGCGCCGGAAGTGGGGCGAATTATAGGCGCACAGAATCTGCCGTCAACCTTCTTTTTTACATTTCTGTCATATAAGTCAAAAAAGCCCGGAAACGCAAAGGCCGGCCCCAAGGGGCCGGCCTTTCACTTACCCCGCTTTACAAGCTGGGAAAAGCAAACTGCGAGGCTTCATGACTGGCTCGCTGCGGCCAACGCTGGGTGATCGCCTTGCGACGGGTATAGAAGCGCACCCCATCCGGCCCATAGGCGTGCAAGTCGCCAAACAGCGACCGCTTCCAGCCACCAAAGCTGTGATAAGCCACAGGCACCGGCAGAGGAACGTTGACCCCCACCATGCCCACTTCGATCTCATCACAGAACAGACGCGCCGCCTCACCGTCACGGGTGAAGATGCAGGTACCGTTGCCGTACTCATGGTCGTTGATCAACTGCATCGCAGCTTCCAGGCTAGCCACACGCACCACGCACAACACCGGCCCGAAGATCTCTTCTTTATAGATACGCATCTCGGGGGTCACGCGATCAAACAGGCTGCCACCGAGGAAGAACCCTTCTTCATGCCCGGCGACGCTCAAGCCACGACCGTCAACAACCAACTCGGCTCCCGCCGACACACCCTCTTCTATATAGCCGCTGACCTTATCCCGCGCCTGCCCCGTCACCAACGGCCCCATATCCAGACCGCAAGTCGTGCCCGCACCGATCTTCAACGCCTTTACCTGCGGCACCAGCTTGGCAATCAACGCATCCGCCACCTGGTCTCCCACACACACCGCCACCGAGATCGCCATGCAGCGTTCACCGCAGGAACCATACGCCGCGCCCATCAAGGCGCTGACTGCGTTATCCAGGTCAGCGTCCGGCATCAGCACCGCGTGGTTCTTCGCGCCACCCAGTGCCTGCACGCGCTTGCCGCGCTTGGTCGCTTCGCAATAGATGTACTCGGCAATCGGCGTCGATCCTACAAAGCTCAGCGCTTTTACCTCGGGCGCCTCGATCAATGCGTCCACCGCGCCCTTGTCACCCTGCACCACGCTCAGCACGCCTTTAGGCAGACCCGCTTCCTGCAACAATTGCGCGATCAGCAACGTCGAACTCGGGTCACGCTCCGACGGTTTGAGGATGAAACAGTTACCGCACACAATCGCCAGTGGATACATCCACAACGGCACCATTGCCGGGAAGTTGAAAGGCGTAATACCCGCCACTACGCCCAGCGGCTGGAAATCCGACCAGGCATCAATGTTCGGGCCCACGTTGCGGCTGTATTCGCCCTTGAGAATCTCCGGCGCCGAGCACGCGTACTCTACGTTCTCGATCCCGCGCTTCAACTCACCGGCGGCGTCCTCCAACGTTTTGCCGTGTTCTTCGCTGATCAGCTGCGAGATACGCGCTTCGTTCTGCTCCAGCAACTGCTTGAAACGAAACATCACCTGCGCACGCTTGGCCGCAGGCGTATTACGCCAGGCCGGGAACGCCGCCTTGGCCGAGTCGATCGCCTGTTGAATGGTTTCACGACTGGCCAATGGCACCTGGTGAATGACCTGGCCGGTGGACGGGTTGTACACATCGGCACTACGACCGCTGTCATTGACCAATTCACCGTTGATCAAATGCTGGATAAGGCTCATGCAGGGCTCCTGAAAAGTTGTTCTATATAGAAGGAGAAATCAGTCGATCTTGTTCAGCACGTCACCGACCGCGTCGAACAGGCGATCCAGGTCCTGCGGCTTGCTGTTGAAGGTTGGCCCGAACTGCAGGGTGTCACCGCCAAAGCGCACGTAGAAACCGGCTTTCCACAGCGCCATGCCGGCCTCGAACGGACGCACGATGGCATCACCGTCACGCGGGGCAATCTGGATGGCTCCGGCCAGGCCGTAATTACGAATATCAATAACGTTCTTGCTGCCCTTCAAGCCATGCAGCGCATTCTCAAAGTGCGGTGCGACGTCGGCTACGCTCTGCACGAGGTTTTCCTTCTGCAGCAGGTCCAGTGCCGCAAGGCCGGCCGCGCAGGCCACCGGGTGCGCCGAGTAGGTGTAACCGTGGGGGAATTCCACTGCGTACTCAGGCGTCGCCTGGTTCATGAAGGTGTGATAGATCTCGCTGCTGGCAATCACCGCACCCATTGGAATGGCGCCGTTGGTGACTTGCTTGGCGATGCACATCAAGTCCGGGGTCACGCCAAAGCTGTCGGCGCCGAACATCGAACCGGTGCGGCCGAAACCGGTGATCACTTCGTCGAATACCAACAGGATGTTGTGTTGATCGCAAATCTCGCGCAGGCGCTTGAGGTAGCCCTGCGGCGGTACCAACACGCCTGCGGAACCGGCCATCGGCTCGACAAACACCGCAGCGATGTTCGACGCGTCATGTAATTCGATCAGCTTGAGCAGCTCATCGGCCAACGCGATACCGCCCTGCTCCGGCATGCCACGGGAGAAGGCATTGCTCGCCAGCAACGTATGCGGCAGGTGGTCAACATCCATCATTGCCTGACCAAACAGCTTACGGTTACCGTTGACGCCACCGAGACTGGTGCCGGCAATGTTCACCCCGTGATACCCACGGGCGCGGCCGATCATCTTGGTCTTGGTGGCCTGGCCCTTCAGGCGCCAGTAGGCGCGCACCATCTTCACCGCGGTATCGGCGCACTCGGAGCCGGAGTCAGTGAAGAACACATGGTTGAGGTTGCCAGGGGTCAGATCTGTAATCTTTTCCGCCAGTTGAAAGGACAACGGATGACCGTATTGGAAGCCCGGAGAGTAGTCCAGGGTGCCCAACTGCCGGGCCACCGCTTCCTGGATTTCCTTGCGCGTATGCCCGGCGCCGCAGGTCCACAGGCCCGACAGCGAGTCATAGACCTTGCGCCCCTTGTCATCGGTCAACCAACTGCCTTCGGCGGCCACGATCAGACGCGGATCGCGCTGAAAGTTACGGTTGGCGGTATAAGGCATCCAGTGAGCATCCAGCTTGAGTTGGCTGGCCAGGGATGATGGGGCGTTTTCCGGCATGTTCATCAGCAAAACCTCGCAAGGCAAAAGGCAGCGTCGGGATTGAAAGAGCGTGGTTGCGGCTAAATTGCCACGGGGATAAAGTCGGTGAAATCCAACTTTTCTAACCTTCAGTCAGGACTTCACTAAACTATGAACAGCCGTCGCCCCGACCCCCTGGCCCAGGTCAGCGACTTTGATATCCGCCTGCTGCGCATCTTTCGCAGCGTGGTGGAGTGTGGTGGCTTTTCGGCTGCGGAAACCGTACTGGGGATTGGTCGCTCGGCCATCAGCCAGCAAATGAGCGACCTGGAACAACGCCTCGGGCTGAGGCTCTGTCAACGCGGCCGCGCGGGGTTCTCGCTGACGGAAGAAGGCCGCGAGGTTTATCAGTCGGCCTTGCAACTGTTGAGCGCCCTGGAAAGTTTTCGCACCGAAGTCAATGGCCTGCACCAGCACCTGCGCGGAGAGCTGATCATCGGCCTGACCGATAACCTCGTCACCCTGCCCCATATGCGCATCACCCACGCCCTGGCGCAATTGAAGGAACGTGGCCCGGATGTGCAAATTCAAATCCGCATGATCGCCCCCAGTGAAGTCGAGCAAGGTGTCCTCGACGGCCGTCTGCATGTCGGCGTGGTGCCCCAGGCCAGCGCGTTGTCCGGCCTGGAATACCAACCGCTGTACAGCGAGCGCTCGCTGCTTTATTGCGCGGTCGGTCATCCACTGTTTTATGTCGACGACAAGCAACTGGACGATGCGCGTCTCGACAGCCAGGACGCCATCGCCCCCACCTTCCGCTTGCCCGCCGAGATCCAGGCCCATTACCAGGCGCTCACGTGCACCGCCAGCGCCTCGGACCGAGAGGGGATGGCGTTCCTGATCCTCACCGGACGCTATATCGGCTATCTGCCCGACCATTACGCCAGCCTCTGGGTGCAACAAGGCCGGCTGCGCGCGCTGAAACCGGCGACACGGTTTTACGATTTGAGCCTGGCATCGGTCACGCGCAAGGGCCGTCGCCCCCATTTGGTGCTGGAAAGTTTTCTGGAAAGCCTGGCGGCAACGCGCTAACAGGGCCTCGCACAAAAAGTTGAGCAGGTGGACAGTTTTTTGCAAGGCACAAGGACCTTGAACCGTCCGCCGCGAGTTGACCCGCCATGCCACCAGAATCCTCCTGCCCCAACGACTTGCTCTACGGCCTCGATGATCGCCCCAAACCACTGCCCGCCCTGCTGGCCGCCCTGCAACATGTGCTGGCCGCGTTTGTCGGTATCATCACGCCGCCCTTGATCATCGGTTCCACCCTGGGACTCACCGCGCACCTGCCCTACCTGATCAGCATGGCGCTGATGGTCTCCGGCGTCGGCACGTTCATCCAGGCGCGCAGGCCGTTCGGTATCGGCGCCGGGATGATTTGCCTGCAAGGCACCAGCTTTGCGTTCCTGGGCGCGGTGCTGTCCGCCGGTTTCCTGGTCAAGCAACGCGGCGGCAGCCCTGAGGACATCCTGGCGATGATTTTCGGCGTGTGCTTTTTCGGCGCCCTGGTGCAAATCGTGCTGAGCCGTTTTATCGGCCAACTGCGCCGGGTCATCACGCCCCTGGTGACCGGGATCGTGATTACGCTGATCGGCATCAGCCTGATAAAAGTCGGCATCACCGATCTCGGCGGCGGGTTCAACGCCGCCGACTTCGGCGCCCCCATCAACCTGGCCCTGGGCCTGTTCGTGGTGCTGACGATCATCCTGCTCAACCGCTCGAACACACCCTGGGTACGCCTCTCGGCCATCATCATCGGCCTGGCCCTCGGCAGCCTTGCCGCCTGGTCCAGTGGCAAGCTGGTGCCCCAAGCATTGCCCGACGTGCCTCTGATCAGCCTGCCAATGCCGTTTCGCTTTGGTTTCAACTTCGACTGGAGCGCCTTCCTGCCAATCGCGCTGATTTATCTGATCAGCAGCATCGAAACCGTCGGAGACCTCACTGCCAATTGCATGATCGCCCGCCAACCCATCAGCGGTGCGTCTTATATAAGCCGACTCAAAGGCGGCGTGCTGGGCGATGGCGTCAGTTGCATGATTGCCGCCACGTTCAGCGCCTTCCCCAATACCACCTTCGCGCAAAACAATGGTGTGATCCAACTCACCGGTGTGGCCAGCCGCTATGTCGGCTTGTACATCGGCGTGGTGTTGGTATGCCTTGGGTTGTTTCCCATGATCGGCGCGGTGTTGCAGCAAATCCCCAAACCGGTGCTGGGCGGTGCGACCCTGGTCATGTTCGGCAGCGTCGCCGCAGCCGGGGTGCGCATCCTGGCCCAGGCGCCGCTGGACCGACGCAGCATGCTGATCATCGCCACCTCCTTCGGTGTCGGCCTGGGCATCGCCGCCCAGCCCAACCTGCTGCACTTGATGCCAACCCTGGTGCAGAACCTGTTTGACTCCGCTATCACCAGCGGCGGCCTCACCGCCATTGTGCTGTGCCTGCTGTTACCCGAGGCCAAAACCGCCCACGCCGTAGCAAACCACACGCCCGAAAGCGACTCCCTGGAATCGCTTTGACGGTTTTATTGCATCAACACTTGTCTGAGGCTTGAGGGTGGGGTATCTGTGCACACGTCGCCTCCATCGATCAGCACGGAAACCTCCATGAGCCTCGAAGTTCCTGCCCACAGCAACCACGCCGGTAAACCCGCCAGCCGCATTCGGCAAAAGAACGAACAAGCGATTCTCCAGGCTGCTGAGGATGAATTCGCGCGCCATGGCTACAAAGGCACCAGCATGAACACCATCGCGGCCAGTGCCGGGCTGCCCAAAGCCAACTTGCACTATTACTTCACCAACAAACTGGGCCTGTACATTGCGGTGCTCAGCAATATCCTGGAATTGTGGGACAGCACGTTCAACGCGCTGACCGCCGAAGACGACCCGGCCGTGGCCCTCTCCCGGTACATCCGCACCAAGATGGAATTCTCGCGACGCCAGCCACAGGCCTCGCGGATCTTCGCCATGGAGATCATCAGCGGCGGCGAATGCCTCACCGAATATTTCAGCCAGGACTACCGTGCCTGGTTCAGCGGTCGTGCAGCCGTGTTCCAGGCCTGGATCGATGCCGGCAAGATGGACCCCATCGACCCGGTGCACCTGATCTTCCTGCTATGGGGCAGCACCCAGCACTATGCCGACTTCGCCACGCAGATCTGCCGCGTCACCGGTCGCACCAAGCTGACCAAGCAGGATATGGAGGACGCCGGCACCAATCTGATCCATATCATTCTCAAAGGCTGCGGCATCAAGCCGGCCTCCTGAACGAAGCGACTTATGCCATTCACGCTGACAGGCTTTTGCGAATTTCGTGAAGAAATACGCAAAAGCCGCTTTATCACCCTGGCGGCGCCGATTACCAGCGCGCACGACGCCCAGGTATTTATCGAGCAGCACAGCGACCTTAACGCGACGCACAACTGCTGGGCCTGGAAACTGGCCGACCAATACCGCAGCAACGACGACGGCGAACCCGGCGGCACCGCCGGACGGCCGATCCTGGCGGCCATCGAGGCGCAGGGATTTGATCAAGTCGTCGTGCTGGTGATTCGCTGGTACGGCGGGATTCAACTGGGCACCGGTGGTCTCGCCCGTGCCTACGGCGGCGGCGCGAATAAATGCCTGCAGAATGCCGAGCGCATCGAGCTGATCAGTCGTGTACCGCTGAGGTGCGCCTGCGGCTTCTCCGAATTGAACCTGCTGAAGCTGCGCGTTGCCGAACTGGACGGGCTGGTCGTGGAAGAAACCTTCACCGCCAACGGCGTGGAGTTGCAACTGGCCCTGGGCGAAGCCCACATCGACACCTTGCAAACCCAGCTCGCCGACCTGAGCCGGGGGCGTATCCTGCTGCAACGCTGAAACTGCTACTGTTGCTCACTGCAATTCCCTGAACCGCGACTCCAAAGGAAGCTTTTCATGTCTACGTCAAAAACCGCACTGATCATCGGCGCCTCGCGCGGGCTGGGCCTCGGCCTGGTCAAGCAACTGCTCCAGGACGGCTGGGACGTGACCGCCACCGTGCGTGACCCGAACAAGGCCGACGCCCTGAAAGCCGTGGGCCCGGTGCAGATCGAAAAACTCGACATGGACGATCAGCAAGCCGTGATCGCCCTGGCGCAACGCCTCAAAGACCGTACCTTCGACTTGCTGTTCGTCAATGCCGGCGTCAAGGGCCCCGCGAACCAGGAGCCTGGCCACGCGACTCTGGCGGAAGTCGGCCAACTGTTTTTCACCAACGCCGTGGCCCCGATCAACCTGGCCCAGCGTTTTGTCGGGCAGATTCGCAAGGACACCGGGGTGCTGGCTTTCATGAGTTCGGTGCTGGGCAGCGTCACCATTCCCGACGGCTCGGACCTGGCGCTGTACAAGGCCAGCAAAGCGGCACTCAACTCCATGACCAACAGCTTTATCACCCAACTGGGCGAGCACAAGCCGACGGTGTTATCGCTGCACCCGGGCTGGGTGAAAACCGACATGGGTGGCGAAAATGCGCACATCGACGTCGAGACCAGCGTGCGTGGCCTGGTGGAACAGGTAAATGCCTACACCGGCAAGGGCGGCCATCATTTTGTGGACTACAAGGGCGACACCATCGCCTGGTAGATACACCGATTACCCTGTGGGAGGGGGCTTGCCCCCGATGGCGGTATTTCAGTCATATATAAATTGGCTGACCCACCGCTATCGGGGGCAACCCCCCTCCCACACTGACCGCGTCCGCTTGCCTGCACGTGGACCGACACGTAATCTAGCCACCTCGCCCTCCCCGGCGACCCTGGATCAGCAGACAGGGCAACACTGAGCTGGCAAACCTGAACCCATCATTCAGAGGAGCCGGCCAATGCCTGCGACCCGTATCTGGTTAAAAAACCCCCTCGCGATCTTCACCGCCAATGGTCTCGATGCCCGTGGCGGCCTGGTGCTGCAAGACGGCGTCATCACCGAAGTGCTGGCCCAAGGGCAAGCACCTGCACAGCCTTGTGCGCAAATGTTCGATGCCCGCGAGCATGTCGTCCTGCCCGGGCTGATCAACACGCACCACCATTTCTACCAGACCCTGACCCGCGCCTGGGCGCCGGTGGTCAACCAGCCGCTGTTTCCCTGGTTGAAAACCCTGTATCCGGTCTGGGCCCGACTGACCCCGGAAAAGCTCGCCCTGGCGTCGAAAGTGGCCCTCGCGGAATTGCTGCTCTCGGGCTGCACCACGGCGGCGGACCACCACTACCTGTTCCCCGACGGCCTGGAAAACGCGATTGATGTGCAGGTCGAGAGCGTGCGCGAGCTGCGTATGCGCGCCATGCTCACCCGCGGTTCCATGAGCCTGGGCGAAGCCGATGGCGGCCTGCCGCCGCAGCAAACCGTGCAACAGGGCCAGGTCATTCTCGACGACAGCCAACGCCTGATCCGTGAATACCACGAGCGCGGCGACGGCGCGCAGATCCAGATTGCCCTGGCGCCCTGTTCGCCGTTTTCCGTCACCCCCGAAATCATGCGCGCGAGTGCCGAACTGGCCACCTCGCTCGACGTGCGCTTGCACACGCATCTGGCGGAAACCCTCGACGAGGAAGACTTCTGCCTGCAGCGTTTCGGCCTGCGCACTGTGGATTATCTCGACAGCGTCGGCTGGCTCGGCCCGCGCACCTGGCTGGCCCACGGCATTCACTTCAACCCGGATGAAATCGCACGCCTGGGCGCTGCCGGCACCGGCATCTGCCATTGCCCGAGTTCGAATATGCGCCTGGCCTCCGGTATCTGCCCCACCCTCGACCTGCTCGCCGCCGGTGCCCCCATCGGCCTGGGTGTGGACGGTTCCGCTTCCAACGACGCCTCGAACATGATCCTGGAGGCGCGCCAGGCCCTGTACATCCAGCGCTTGCGTTACGGCGCGGAAAAAATCACCCCTGAAGGTGTGTTGGGCTGGGCGACCAAAGGCTCGGCGCAGTTGTTGGGCCGTACGGATATTGGAGAGTTGGCTGTAGGCAAACAGGCTGATCTGGCGCTGTTCAAACTCGATGAACTGCGCTTCTCCGGAAGCCACGATCCGATTTCAGCGCTGCTGCTGTGCGGTGCCGATAGAGCGGATCGGGTGATGATTGCGGGTCAATGGCGGGTCATCGATGGACACGTGGAGGGCCTCGACCTGAAAGGCCTGATCGCCGATCACACCCAGGCAGCCCGCCAACTGATCGCCGGAACCTAAGCCGAACACAGTCCAAAATGTGGGAGGGGGCTTGCCCCCGATGGCGGTGTTTCAGTCCTCTGTAAGCTGGCTGACCCACCGCTATCGGGGGCAAGCCCCCTCCCACACTTGGTTTATAGTGCTTTTGAAATCGGCTTACAGTCCCAGCAGCGACAGCATGATAAAGGTCGCAAACAGCACGAAATGCGTCATGCCCTCGATGGCATTGGTTTCACCATCATTGAGGTTGATCGCACTGACAATCAGCGTAATAAACACCATCACCGTCTGCACCGGCGTCATCGCCATCTGGAATGGCTGACCGGTGTAAAGCGCCATGGCTTCCATCACCGGCACCGTCAGAATCACCGTCGACAGCGACGCACCCAGCGCGATGTTCACCACCGACTGCATGCGATTGGCCAAGGCGGCGCGCAGTGCCGTAAGAATTTCCGGCGCGGCGGAAATCGCCGCCACGACGATCGCGGTGATGACCGGCGGGGCTCCCGTGCCCTCCAGGCCCAGGTCGAGGGTTTTGGACATCACCTCAGCCAACGCACCAATCACTATCACACCAAACACCAGAGTGCCGATCGAGAACGCGAGGTTCACGGGCTGCGCGTGCTCTTGCTCGGTTGATTTCTTGCGGCGTTTTTCCGGGTAGCTGTAGCTGAAGAAATAACTGTGTGGACCTACCTGCATTCTCAGGAACAAGGTGTAGAGCACCACCATCGCACCGATGGTGAAGGCCGAGTAAATTTTCCAGTCGGCCTCGGGGATAAACTCCGGCACCACCATCGACACGCCCATCGCGGTGAGAATCATCACGCTGTAGGTGCGCGCTGAGTCATCGTTGTAGGACTGCTCGCCGTGCTTGATGCCGCCCATCAGCGCGGCCAGGCCGAGAATGCCGTTGATATCGAGCATTACCGCTGAATAGATGGTGTCGCGCACCAGCGTGGGTGAAGGCTCGTTGCTCATCATGATCGCCAGGATCACCACTTCCACCAGCACAGCCGCCAGGGTCAGGATCATGGTGCCGTAGGGATCACCGACCTTTTCCGCCAGTTGTTCGGCATGGTGGGCCACGCGCATCGATGCCATCACAATAAACGCAATCAAGACGAGGCCGG
Source organism: Pseudomonas sp. CFBP13528 (assembly GCF_005233615.1). Lineage (NCBI taxonomy): Bacteria > Pseudomonadati > Pseudomonadota > Gammaproteobacteria > Pseudomonadales > Pseudomonadaceae > Pseudomonas > Pseudomonas sp. CFBP13528. Next base: position 637,573 of record NZ_QGAJ01000003.1, on the reverse strand, counting down.
CGAGCAACGCCACTATCTGCCCGCTGTGGAGCATCCAGTGTTCCAGCGGGTAGGCGGCAATGGCGGCAATCAGCGCCAGCAGCATGAATTTTTCTTGCTTGAGGGAAGTGAGCATAGGGGGCCTTTAAGTACGGCAAATCAGTCATCGTTGGGGTACAGACTGCGCCACGCCGCTAACGTTTCGTTACACCTTAGTTCACGCCGCCCTTGTGCAAATAAATCAAATACTCTCCTGCTGGTCAGGTTTTGCCGATTATTTCAGCCATGGCCTGTAGAATACCGCCATTGCACCTGATGAGATTTTAGCTATGTACGATTGGCTCAACGCCCTGCCCAAGGCTGAACTGCACCTGCACCTGGAGGGCTCGCTGGAGCCTGAGCTGCTGTTCGCCCTGGCCGAACGCAACAAGATTGCGTTGCCGTGGAACGACGTCGAAACCCTGCGCAAGGCCTACGCCTTCAACAATCTGCAAGAGTTTCTCGACCTGTATTACAAGGGCGCCGATGTGCTGCGTACCTCCCAGGATTTCTACGACCTGACCTGGGCCTACCTGCTGCGCTGCAAAGCCCAGAACGTGATTCACACCGAACCCTTCTTCGACCCGCAAACCCACACCGACCGGGGTGTGCCCTTCGAAGTGGTGCTCAACGGTATCGCTGCCGCGCTCAAGGACGGCGAGCAGCAACTGGGGATTACCAGCGGCTTGATCCTCAGCTTCCTGCGTCACCTGAGCGAAGCCGAAGCCGAGAAAACCCTCGACCAGGCGCTGCCGTTCCGTGACGCGTTCGTCGCCGTGGGCCTGGACAGTTCCGAGATGGGTCACCCGCCGAGCAAGTTCCAGCGCGTGTTCGACCGTGCCCGTCACGAAGGCTTCCTGACCGTCGCCCACGCCGGCGAGGAAGGCCCGCCCGAGTACATCTGGGAAGCGATCGACCTGCTGAAAATCCAGCGCATCGACCATGGCGTGCGCGCCATCGAAGACGAGCGCCTGATGCAACGCATCATCGACGAGCAGATCCCGCTGACCGTGTGCCCACTGTCCAACACCAAGCTGTGCGTCTTCGACGACATGGCCCAGCACAACATCCTCGACATGCTCGAGCGTGGCGTGAAGGTCACGGTGAACTCGGACGACCCGGCCTACTTCGGCGGTTATGTCACCGAGAACTTCCACGCGCTGTACACCTCCCTGGGCATGACCCAGGACCAGGCCAAACGCCTGGCGCAAAACAGCCTGGATGCGCGACTGGTAAAGCCTTGACCGCTAATTACTGAATGAATGTAGGCTAAATGTGGGAGGGGGCTTGCCCCCGATTGCAGTCTGTCAGACAGGCATGTATTGACTGATACACCGCTATCGGGGGCAAGCCCCCTCCCACAGGGGCTTGATATTGTCTGTCAGACTTCGGACAACTCCTCCAACGTCTTGCCCTTGGTCTCCATCCCAAACACCCACACCACCAGCGCCGCCACCGCAAAACACAACGCGCCCAAGGCAAACACCCCGCCCTGCCCGGTTATCGGAAACACCAGCCCGGTGACCAGTGGCCCCAGCAACGACCCCACGCGACCAATCGCCGACGCAAACCCGGACCCCGTTGCGCGTGCCGAGGTGGGATACAGCTCCGGCGTATAGGTGTACAACACCGCCCACATGCCAAACAGAAAGAACTGCATCAATAAGCCGGACGTAATCAGCAGCCCGACGTTGCCGCCGAACACCGCGCTCTGCCCATATAAAAACGCCATCACCCCGCCGCCCAGCAACGTCACCACGCACACCGGCTTACGTCCCCAGCGCTCGACCAGCCACGCCGCCATCAGGAAACCGGGTATCCCGCCCAGGGAAATGATCACCGTGTAATACACCGATTGCGTCACGGCAAAGCCTGACTGCTGCAGCAACGCACTCAACCACGAAGTCAGTCCGTAGAACCCGAGCAGGGCAAAGAACCACACGCTCCAGATCATCAAGGTGCGTTGACGGTACTGGGCCGACCACAACTGCTGGAAGGCCGAGAAAAACGTGCCTGGCGTACTCGCCACCCGCGACAAGGCGACAGGCTGCGGCAAGTCGGCGACCCCGAGGGAGTCGCGCACCTTTTGCTCGATGCCCAGCAGCACCTTGTCCGCCGCCTCGTGGCGCCCGGCCTGTTCCAGCCAGCGCGGCGACTCCGGAATGAAAAAACGGATCGCCAGCACACATACCGCCGGCACCGCCAGCACCAGGAAGATGTCGCGCCACCCCACCACCGGCAGCATGAAGTAAGACAGCACCCCGGCAGCGACAAACCCCAGCGGCCAAAAACCATCCATCAACGCGATATACCGCCCGCGTCGCTTTGCCGGAATCAGCTCCGACAACATCGACTGTGCGATCGGAAACTCCATGCCCATGCCAATGCCCAGCAGGATGCGAAACAGCGTCAGGGTCTCGACCGTCTGCGCCGTGGAGCACAAGTAACTGGCAACGCCCCACAACACAATGCTCCACTGAAACACCGGCTTGCGCCCGAAGCGATCGGCGAGCATTCCGGAGAGCGAAGCGCCGACCACCATGCCGAAAAAACTCGAACTGGCCAGCAACCCGGCCTGGGCCGTACTCAGGCCGAACTCGGCTTTGATCGAGCCCAATAGAAACGTCATCATCGCCAGGTCCATGGAGTCGAAGAAAAACGCCAGGGCAATGATGATGAAGATGATTCGGTGGTAACCACTGATGGGCAACCGTTCCAGCCGCTCTGCTGCGCTATAGCCCTGAGTTCCCATGCCCCCCCCCAAAGTGTGAAAAACCCTGGCCGAGTGTGCGGCATCGTCTGCCCTGGCGATTGCTGGATGCGACCTGACCGAAACTAAGAGCGACGCTCGTGCACTGCGGCCAACCGGTTGATTTGCACAAGCCCGGCGTCGCTGACAGACAAGGCCCGGGACTCGCCGATGGCACTCACCCAGTTCGACTGCAAAAACAGCCGCAACAGCCCCGCGCCGAGCGCACCGCCGACATGCGGTTGCTGGTGGCTCCAGTCGAAACAGTCACAGACCAACGGCGACGAGAATGCCTGGATGAAAATACCCAGCTGCGCCAAATGCCGGGTGCCCTTGACCGTCACTTCTGTACGTTGTTCGTAGCGCTGGATCCACCCTGCCTGCGCCATCCGTTGGTACAGCCCGGCCGCCAGTTCACCGCCGAGGTGGTCGTGGCACACGCGGGCGCGACGCAACAGCAGCGGGGCCGGCAACGCGGGATGCTGAACATCCGGCGCAGTGCGCGCCGCACTCGCCATGGTTGTCGTTGCCAGCGCATCGATGGCGGCACTGACATCGGCTGCCGCCACGCGAAACAGCCGTTTACCCCGTCGCGCCTCGATCCGCAGCAGGCCGCTGCCGGTCAACCGCGCCAAATGGGCATTGGCCGACGCCGGCGACAGCCCGGCGAACGTCGCCAACTCCTCTGAAGATTTCGCCGAACCGTCCATCAATGCCCACAGCATTGCGGTGCGCTTGGGCTCGGCAAGCAAGCTGGCGATACGACTGATACATGGTGCCTGTTCCATCTTTCGACTCCCCGTTGAACCGTTTTTCTGCTGCGGTTGGCGCCAAAGTATAGGGGCCAAAACAGCCGGTTCCATGACGTCTTACAGCCTGGATACGGACAGCACTTGAGCGAAATGTCCTGCTTTGCTGGAGGCCATTACTTCACAGCGAATCGCTCCGACAACTGCTCCGTCAATGTCGCACAACGGGACACGAGCATTTCGCGCAGCAAGTTGACGGGCTTGCTCAACTGCGCACGGTGCGCGCACAGCAGGTTAAGCGGTGTACGCTCACCGCGCAGCTCCGGCAGGATCAAGCGCAGACGTCCGGCCACGACGTCGGTACTCACATCCAGCCAGGATTTGTAGGCAATGCCGACGCCCGCCACCGCCCAGCGGCGTACCACGTCGGCGTCGTCACTGACGCGATCGCCCGAAACCGTCAGGCTGACCTCGCGCTTGCCGTCATAGAAACGCCAATGGTCGTGTACACGGTCAGCGAGCATATAGAGCAGGCAATTGTGCTGGGCCAGTTGCTCCAGATGCCGCGGTTCGCCGTACCGGGCCAGATAACTGGGCGCCGCGCACAGCACCCGGACGTTTTCCGGGGCGATGGGCAGCGCAACCAGGCTGGAGTCCTCGGGTTCGCCATAACGCAAGGCGATGTCCACCGGCTGACGGTACAGGTCGGCAATGCGATCCCCCAGCAACAGGCGCACGCTCAGTTGCGGGTATTCACGCTGGAAATCATCCAGCCAGGGCAACAACTGATTGCGACCGAAATCCGAAGGCGCCGACAGTTGCAGCATGCCGCTGACATGGTCCTGCCCACTGGCCAGCAGGCGCCGCCCTTCATCCAATGAACTCAACGCGGCGCGGGCGTAGGTGAGAAAACCCTCACCTTCAGCGGTCAAGCGCAGACTGCGGGTGGAGCGTGCCAGCAGACGCGCGCCCAGCTGTTGTTCTATGCGCTTCAACGCAGCACTGGCCACCGCCGGGGACAGGTCCATCACCCGCGCGGCCGCCGACAGACTGCCCAGGTCCGCTGCCCGGACAAACAACTGCAAATCATCAAAGCGCAGCATCCATTTCTACCAATTATCAATTTTCTATTGAAACAGACCTTTGTTTTAGCCGCTTTTATCTGCGCTGGAAATAGCCAATCATCTGGCCATCCCGTTCCCTATCGACCCGGAGTTGATATGTCCACCGCCTTTAACGTCATCGCCACGCTGATCGCCAAGCCCGGCCAACAGGCCACCCTGGAAACCCTGCTGCGCGGTCTGCTCGAACCGACGCGCCTGGAAGCCGGTTGTGAACAGTACGACCTGCATCAGGATCTGCAACATCCCGAGACTTTCTACATGCTCGAGCGCTGGAGCGACGACGCGGCCCTGGCCGACCACGACCAGAGTGCGCATATCCAGGCGTTCCGGACCAAGGCCGCCGACGTGATCGAACACTTCGAACTCAAGCGCCTGAAGTTTCTCGCCTGACCACGCCCCTTTTTTGTAGGCGCGAGCTTGCTCGCGCCTACATTGACCGCATTTACTTGGAGAAATCATGAAAGCCATCGCCTATTACACCTCCCTGCCCATCAGCGACGTGAACGCCCTGCAAGACATCGAACTGCCCGAACCCGTCGCCGGGCCGCGTGACCTGCTGGTGGAAGTCAAAGCCATCTCGGTCAACCCGGTGGACACCAAGGTGCGCCAGAACGTCGCCCCGGAAAACGGCGCCGCCAAGGTGCTCGGCTGGGACGTGGCCGGCGTGGTCAAGGCGGTCGGTAGCGAAGTGACGCTGTTCAAGGCCGGTGACAAGGTGTTCTACGCCGGCTCCCTGGTTCGCCCGGGCGGCAACAGCCAATTGCACACCGTGGATGAACGCATCGTCGGCCATATGCCCAAGAGCCTGGGCTTTGCCGAAGCCGCGGCGCTGCCGTTGACCGCCATCACCGCCTGGGAGCTGCTGTTCGAACGTTTGCAAATACCCGAGGGCAAACAGGACCAGGGCCAGAGCCTGTTGATCGTCGGCGCAGCGGGTGGCGTGGGTTCGATCCTGACCCAACTGGCCAGCCAGCTCACCGCGCTGAAAGTCATCGGCACCGCTTCGCGCCCGCAGACCCAGGAATGGGCCAAGGCTCTGGGCGCCGACCTGGTGATCGACCATAGCCAGCCGCTGAGCGAGGCGCTCAAACACGCCGGTCACCCGCAAGTGACCCACGTCGCCAGCCTGACCCAGACCGACCTTCACCTGGACCAGTTGGTAGAAGCCCTGCAGCCCCAGGGCAAGCTGGCGTTGATCGACGACCCCAAGGCGCTGGACGTGAGCTCGCTCAAGCGCAAGAGCCTGTCGCTGCACTGGGAGTTCATGTACACCCGCTCGATGTTCGAGACCCCGGACATGATCGAGCAGCACAACTTGCTCAACCGCGTGGCCGCGCTGATCGACGCCGGCACCCTGAAAACCACACTCGGCGAGCACTTCGGCGTGATCAATGCGGCGAACCTGCGCCGTGCCCACGCGCTGCTGGAAAGCGGCAAGGCCAAGGGCAAGATCGTGTTAGAGGGGTTCTAGAAAACGGCTGTCAGTGTCGTCTGTTACTTATGTAGGTAATGGACGACACCATTAGTCCGAGAGTTGACCTTTGTCATCTCTGGGAGCGCATACGGGTTTATATTGGCCGCCTTTGCCACGATTCTTTTACGTGAGGAAGTCAGCAATGAAGATCCTGATAAAAGCGTTAGCAAAAAAATCCCAATGGGAGGTCCGCCTGGACCAGCGGTCGATTATTTTTCACACCGAAGCCGAGGCCCGTGCCTTTGTCGACACCTTGCAAGCCCGCATCCAGGCCCCCCACCGTTTTCCACTCAGCCAGCAACGCGCCGCCGGCTGATCGCCCTTCAGACCTGCGCCTGCGCCTGCGCGGCCCTTGCCCGTTGCAGGCGCAAGGTCGCCATCGCAATCGTCACCGCCAGCACCCCGCACAGGCTGATGACCATGGCCATCGGCATCGCCGTGCCGTCGTGCAACACCCCGACCAACGATGCCGCCCCCGCCGCCACACCGAATTGAATGCAACCGAGCAACGCCGAGGCGCTGCCGGCGCGCGCGCCTTGCCCATTCATGGCGCACGCCGAAGTGTTGGGCAGAATGCAACCCAGGCTGGCGATACAGATAAACAGCGGCACCAGCAACGGCCAGAGGGCTTCGGTGCGCAGTGCTGCAATCCCCAGCAGCGTCAGCGCCGCCGCCACGTAGACCCACACCGTACGCGAGAGCAAAAACGCCGGGCCGCGTTTGGCGAGTAACCGCGCATTCAACTGCGCCACCAGGATAAAACCGGCCGCGTTGGAGCCGAACAGCCAGCCATAATGCTCGGCGGGCACGCCATACAGTTTGATGAACACGAACGGTGAACCGGCGATATAGGCAAACATCCCGGCAATCGAGATGCCACCGGTCAGGGCGTAGCCCAGGTAAACCCGGTCCGACAACAGCGCGCCGTAACGGCGCAACGAGCCGGACAACGGCTGACGCGGCTGATGCGCCGGAAAGGTTTCCGGCAAGCCCACCGCCACCGCAATGGCTGCCATCACGCTGAACAGCGACAGCGCCAGGAAAATCGACTGCCAGCCCCACAGCCCCACCATCAGCCCACCCGCCAGCGGCGCGAGGATCGGCGCCAGGCCGGTGACCAGCATCAGTTGCGAATACACCTTGGCCGAGCCCACGGCGTCGCACTTGTCACTCACCACCGCCCGCGAGATCACCATGCCCGCGCAACCGCCGAGAGCCTGCACGAAGCGCGCACCGATCAGCCATTCCAGGGACGGCGCATAGGCACAGGCGAAGGACGCGAGGGTAAACAGTGTGACACCGCTGAGCAGCGGCACGCGCCGGCCAAAGCGGTCGGCCAGCGGGCCGTAGATCAATTGGCCGATGGCTAACCCACCGAAATACACCGCCAGGGTCAGCTGGACGTGTTTTTCGTCGGTCGCAAAAGCGCTCGCGATGGCCGGGAAGCCCGGCAGGTAAAAGTCGATCGCCAACGGCGCGAAGGCGCTCAAGGCGCCGAGGATCAGAATTATGCGAAGGTTCATCAGGCACCCAAGTGAGTCGGCAGCCTGACAGTCTAGCCGCGCTTGGGTACCTTGAACATTAAGATAGCTCGCTAACTATTAAAAATCAGACCACGGTGTAGCCTTCTTCCTTGATCAACTGTGCGATGGCTTCGCGCCCCAGCTGGCTTTGCACCCTGACCTGCTTCGCCGCAAGATCGACCGTCACCTCGGCATCTGCATCCTGGCTCCGCACCGCCTGGGTCACCGCCCGAACGCAATGGCCGCAGGTCATTCCTTCAACATTGAATATTTGCATGACATGACTCCTTGGATGAGGTTGAACCCAGTCTCGACCTTGCCATGATGGTAAGGTCAAGTTTAAGAAACGTCGGCCGGGCTGGTATTCGGCGGCGACGTCGGCCAAGCTTGAACTTTATCGATGTGACCCACGGAGCATTCGCCATGCGCTGGTCGTTTCTTGCCCTTGCCGGCCTGATGAGTTTTTCTGCCGTTGCCCCCGCTCAAGACTATGCGGTGCTGATCATTTCCCGGGAGCGCCTGGAAGTGCCGACCACCTGTGAAATCGGCTTGTATATCCAGGATCAACTGGCCGGCCGCCTGTTTCAGGAAGAGTCCACTTCATTCAACCTGCCTGCCGGCAATGTGTCACTGCGCCTGAAACTGCTGCCGGGGCAATCGCCAGGCTGTCTGCCCGGCATGCTCGCCCCGCCCGCCCAGAACATCACGCTCAAGGCCGGTGACGTGCGCAAGCTGCGTATCGCCCAGGGCCCGGATGGGATGTACCTCAAAGCCGCCGAGTTGGGATATTAAGCTGGGAAACCAAAGGCACTTGACCTTACCCACAGGTCAAGGTTGATCCTAGGGGGCACTGTCTTCTGGAGGACTGCCCCATGAATGGAACCACCACCTTTGACCTGCCCATCGGCGGCATGACCTGCGCCAGTTGCGCCGGCCGCGTGGAGCGTGCGCTGGGCAAGGTGCCGGGGGTGCAACGTGTCAGCGTCAACCTGGCCAACGAGCGTGCCCATATTGAAGCAGTCGGCCAGATGGATCCCGGCGTCCTGATCGCCGCCGTCGACAAAGCCGGCTACACCGCAAGCCTCCCCCAAGCTGAAACCACCACCCAGGCCGATCAAGCCCGGCGCCTGCATCGCGAACGCTGGGCGCTGATGCTGGCGATCGTGCTGGCGTTGCCCCTGGTGCTGCCGATGCTGGTCGAACCCTTCGGCCTGCACTGGATGCTCCCCGCCTGGGTCCAGTTCGCCCTGGCGACGCCGGTGCAATTCATAATCGGTGCGCGTTTTTACCGTGCGGCGTGGAAATCCCTGCGCGCCGGCGCGGGCAATATGGACCTGCTGGTGGCGATCGGCACCAGTGCCGGTTACGGCCTGAGCGTCTATCAATGGCTCACCAGGCCCGCCCCGCATTTGTATTTCGAAGCTTCGGCCGTGGTGATCGCGCTGGTGCTGCTGGGTAAATACCTGGAGAGCCGCGCCAAGCGCCAGACCGCCAGCGCCATTCGTGCCCTCGAAGCGTTGCGCCCCGAGCGGGCAGTCCGTGTACGCGAGGGGCGCGAGGAAGAGGTCGCCATCACCGCGCTCACGCTCGGTGACCTGGTCATGGTCAAGCCAGGCGAACGCTTCCCGGTGGATGGCGAAGTCGTCGATGGCCAGAGCCATGCCGATGAGGCGCTGATCAGCGGCGAAAGCCTGCCGGTGCCGAAACAACCGGGCGACCGGGTCACCGGCGGCGCGATCAACGGTGAAGGTCGCCTGTTGGTGCGTACCCAGGCCCTGGGCGCGGAAAGCGTGCTGGCCCGGATCATCCGCCTGGTCGAGGACGCCCAGGCCGCCAAGGCACCGCTTCAGAAACTGGTGGATAAAGTCAGCCAGGTGTTCGTCCCGACGGTGCTGGTAGTGGCATTGCTCACCCTGGCGGGCTGGTGGCTGTACGGCGCGCCCTTGGAGAGCGCAATCATCAACGCGGTCGCGGTCCTGGTGATCGCCTGCCCGTGCGCTCTGGGCCTGGCGACGCCGACGGCGATCATGGCCGGCACCGGCGTCGCCGCGCGCCACGGCATTCTGATCAAGGACGCCGAGGCGCTGGAGCATGCTCATGCGGTGAGCGCCGTGGTGTTCGACAAGACCGGCACCCTCACCTCTGGCGCGCCGAAAATCGCCCATCTGGCGGCGGTGGACGGCAACACGTCGCTGCTGCTGCAACAGGCGGGAGCCCTGCAGCGTGGCAGCGAGCACCCGCTGGCCAAGGCTGTGCTGGAGGCCTGTGACGAACAGGGTCTGGACCTGGCTGATGTCAGTGCCAGCCAGTCCCTGACCGGACGTGGCATCGCCGGCACCCTTGACGGTCGGCAACTGGCCCTGGGCAATCGACGCCTGCTCGAAGAAACCGGCCTTGACGCCGGCCCGCTGAGTCAGCGCGCGACGGATTGGGAAGCCGAAGGTCGCACCCTGTCCTGGCTGATCGAACAAGGCGCACATCCCCGCGTGCTGGGCCTGTTCGCGTTTGGCGACACACTCAAGCCCGGCGCACTGCACGCCGTGCAGCAACTCAAGGCGCAGCACATCAGCAGCCACCTGCTCACCGGCGATAATCGCGGCAGCGCGCGGGTGGTCGCAGAGGCTCTGGGCATCGACGACGTACACGCCGAAGTGCTGCCCGCCGACAAAGCCGCCACTGTGACCGCGCTGAAGAAAACCGGCGTGGTGGCCATGGTCGGCGACGGCATCAACGACGCACCGGCCCTGGCCGCAGCCGATATTGGCATCGCCATGGGCGGCGGCACCGACGTGGCCATGCACGCGGCCGGCATCACCCTGATGCGCGGCGACCCGCGCCTGGTGCCGGCGGCCCTGGAGATCAGCCGCAAGACCTACGCAAAGATCCGCCAGAACCTATTCTGGGCCTTTGTGTATAACCTAATCGGCATCCCGCTGGCGGCCTTCGGCCTGCTCAACCCGGTGCTGGCAGGCGCGGCGATGGCGTTGTCCAGCGTCAGTGTGGTGAGCAATGCGCTGCTGCTGAAAACCTGGAAACCCAAGGACCTGGAGGATCTACGCCCATGAATATCGGCCAAGCCGCTCGCCAAAGCGGGCTGAGCGCGAAGATGATTCGCTACTACGAATCCATCGGCCTGCTCAAGGCAGCCCACCGCACCGAGAGCGGTTATCGCATCTATGGCGCCGAAGACCTGCACACCCTGGCGTTTATCAAACGCTCGCGGGACCTGGGGTTTTCGCTGGAAGAAGTCGGCAAGCTGCTGACCTTGTGGCAGGACCGGCAGCGCGCCAGCGCCGACGTGAAAGCCCTGGCGCGCCAGCATATCGAGGAGCTGAATCAGAAGATTCGCGAGTTTGAGCAACTGCGCGATACGTTGCAGGACCTGGTGGAACACTGCCACGGCGACCACCGGCCGGATTGCCCGATTCTCAAGGAGCTGGCTTCAGGCAAGTGCTGCACCTGACTGGCTGCACACAAATCCAATGTGGGAGGAGCTGGCAGTTTGTCAGTCAGGCATGCGTTGACTGATACACCGCCATCGGGGGCAAGCCCCCTCCCACATTTTGATCTTCATCTACCCGAACGTTACTGCATCCAGGGGCGAGCATTGGCCGGATTGTCCAATTTCTCAAGGAGCTGGCTTCAGGCAAGTGCTGCACCTGACTGGCTGCACACAAAACCAATGTGGGAGGGGGCTGGCCCCCGATGCAGTGGTTCAGTCAACACATACAGTGACTGACACATCGCTATCGGGAGCAAGCCCCCTCCCACATTTTGATCTTCATCTACCCGAACGTTACTGCATCCAGGGGCGAGCATTGGCCGGTTTGTCCAATTCCTCAAGGAGCGGGCTTCAGGCAAATGCTGCACCTGACTGGCTGCACACAAAACCAATGTGGGAGGGGGCTTGCCCCCGATGCAGTGGTTCAGTCAACACATACAGTGACTGACACATCGCCATCGGGAGCAAGCCCCCTCCCACATTTTGATCTTCATCGACCCGAAGTTCACTGCATCCAGGGCGGCGGCGGTTCTTCTGCCGTCTTGGTCGATGGCGCATCATCCGCCGCGCGAATCGCTTGCTTGCGCTCTTCATCCAGCCGCGCCGCTTCAATCTCGCGGATCACACCGCCCACGTCCGCCAGTTCTTCCGGCTCGTCGAACTCACCGGTGAGGATACTGGCCGGGTGCAAGGTGCCGGCTTCGTACAACGCCCACATTTCCTTGGCGTACTTGGTCTTCTTCAGCTCCGGGGCAAAGCGCCCGAAGTAGGAGGCCATGTTGCCCACGTCCCTCTCCAGCATATTGAACGCATGATTGTTACCCGCCGCATCCACCGCCTGGGGCAGGTCGATGATCACAGGGCCCGTCGGCGTGAGCAGTACGTTGAACTCGGACAGGTCACCGTGCACCAGCCCGGTACACAGCATCAGCACAATCTGGGATATCAGGAAGGCGTGGTATTCGCGCGCCTGGTCCGGCTCCAGCGTCACATCGTTCAGACGCGGCGCCGCATCGCCGTACTCATCGGCCACCAGCTCCATCAACAGCACGCCTTCAAGAAAGTCGTACGGCTTGGGCACGCGAACGCCCGCCCCGGCCAGGCGGAACAACGCCGCCACTTCGGCGTTCTGCCAGGCATCTTCGGTTTCTTTCTTGCCGAACTTGGAGCCCTTGGCCATGGCCCGGGCCTGGCGGCTGTTACGGACCTTGCGGCCTTCCTGGTATTCGGACGCCTGACGAAAACTTCGTTTATTCGCCTCCTTGTAAACCTTGGCGCAACGCAATTCGTTGCCGCAGCGCACCACATAAACAGCTGCTTCTTTACCACTCATGAGTGGGCGCAGCACTTCGTCGACCAGACCGTCTTCGATCAGGGGTTCAATGCGTTTAGGAGTCTTCATCAGCTTTTATTGTGGGTCCTGTATTACCAAACACGCGTGTGGCACTCGTTATACGGCAATCGGCGCGCCGGTGGGAGAGGCTACCGACCTCTGGCCCTCGAAGAATGCATTCAATAGGCCAATTTTTCTGACGCTCAGCGCTCGATAATCGCCGTCACGCCCTGGCCCCCCGCCGCGCAGATCGAAATCAAGCCACGCCCTTTGCCCGCCGCATCCAGCAACTTGGCCAGGTTGGCGACAATACGCCCACCGGTAGCCGCAAACGGATGCCCGGCGGCCAGTGAACTGCCCTTGACGTTGAGACGGCTGCGGTCGATGGCGCCCAGCGGCGCCTCCAGGCCCAGGCGCGTCCTGCAGTAATCGGCATCTTCCCAGGCCTTGAGTGTGCACAACACCTGGGCAGCGAACGCTTCGTGGATCTCGTAGTAGTCGAAGTCCTGCAACGTCAGGCCATTCCTGGCCAACAGACGCGGTACGGCGTACACCGGCGCCATCAGCAGGCCTTCGGCACCGTTGACGAAATCCACCGCCGCCGCTTCGCCATCGCGCAGGTACGCGAGGATCGGCAAACCGCGCTCCCTGGCCCATGCCTCGCTGCCCAACAGCACCAGCGATGCGCCATCGGTCAGCGGCGTGGAGTTGCCGGCGGTGAGCGTGCCTTTTTCACTGCGTTCGAACGCGGGCTTGAGCGCTGCGAGCTTTTCCAGGCTCAGGTCGGGGCGCAGGTTGTTGTCGCGGGTAAGGCCCAGAAACGGCGTGAGCAAATCGTTGTGCCAGCCTTCGGCGTAGGCAGCGGCCATTTTCTGGTGGCTCTCAAGTGCAAGCTGGTCCTGCTCGGCGCGAGGGATCTGCCAGGTCTGCGCCATCAGCTCGCAGTGCTGGCCCATGGACAACCCGGTGCGCGGTTCACCGTTGCGCGGCAGCTGCGGCTTGAGGTGATGCGGACGAAGTTGTAACAGGACTTTAAGCTTATCTGCCATGGACTTGCTGCGGTTGGCTTGCAGCAACAGCTTGCGCAAGCCTTCATTGACCCCAATCGGCGCATCGGAGGTGGTGTCCACCCCACCGGCAATGCCGCACTCGATCTGGCCCAGGGCAATCTTGTTGGCCACCAGCAAGGCCGCCTCCAGCCCGGTACCGCAGGCTTGCTGCACGTCGTAGGCCGGGGTTTGCGGCGACAGGCGCGAGCCGAGCACGCATTCGCGGGTGAGATTGAAGTCGCGGGAATGCTTGAGCACCGCGCCCGCCGCCACCTCGCCGATGCGCAGACCGTGCAGGTTGAAACGTTCGATCAGGCCTTCCAGGGCGGCGGTGAGCATCGCCTGGTTACTGGCGGTGGCGTATGGACCATTGGAGCGGGCGAAGGGAATGCGATTACCGCCAATGATCGCCACACGGCGCAATTGAGTCATGGAAAGCTCCTTCTGTCTGTTATGGGCTAGATCACTGAGCCTAGTCGAACGCCTGCTACCCTGGGATGGTCAACCCTTTGAACCCCAGTCTTCGGAGAGCGTTCCATGTCTGACCGTTATATCGACTTCGCCAACTCCAGCCTCGGCCATCGCCTGGTCGCCGCCCTTGGCCTGCCGTCACCGGTGCGCCTGGAACGCTGGCAAGCCGGGCGCCTGCGCCCGGTGCAAGGTGCGCTGCTGCTGGGCGGTGGCGCGCTGGCGAGTAAAGTCTTGCCGTTTGCCAACAAACTCACCGATGCGCTGTACAGCTATGGCGCCCAAACGCTGGACGCGCCGGCGTGGATTCCCGGGCACGGTCCCAAACTCAAGGCCGTGGTGTTCGACGCCAGTACCTTGCAACACACCGACCAGCTCAAGCAACTGCGCGAATTTTTCCAGCCATTGCTGAAAAACCTCGATCACAGCGCACACCTGGTGATTCTTGGCCGGGCGCCGGAAAGCCTCAGCGACCCGTTCGCCGCCAGCGCCCAGCGCGCCCTGGAAGGGTTCAGCCGTTCCCTGGCCAAGGAGCTGCGCAGCGGCGGTGTGTTGCAGTTGCTGTACGTGGGCGAGGGTGCCGAAGATCAGCTGGAGGGCGCGTTGCGGTTTTTCCTGTCCCCCAAGAGCGCCTATATCTCAGGGCAAGTGATTCGCCTGGAGGCCTGCACCACGCCGGTCGAGGACTGGACGCGCCCGCTGGCCGGGCGCAGGGCGCTGGTGACCGGCGCCGCCCGTGGTATTGGCGCCTCCATCGCTGAAACCCTGGTGCGCGATGGCGCCGAGGTGATCCTGCTGGATGTGCCCCAAGCCAGGGCCGACCTCGACGCCCTGGCCGCACGCTTGAACGCCCGCACCCTCACGCTGGATATCTGCGCCGAGGACGCCGCCGCGCAGTTGATCGAACACGTGCCCGACGGCCTCGATATTCTGGTGCACAACGCCGGTATCACTCGCGACAAGACCCTGGCCAACATGACCCCGGAATACTGGGACGCCGTGCTGGCGGTCAATCTCAATGCGCCGCAGGTGCTGACCCAGGCGCTGCTCGACAGCGGCACCCTGCACGACAATGCACGCGTGGTGCTGCTGGCCTCCATCAGTGGCGTCGCCGGCAATCGCGGGCAAACCAACTACGCCGCGAGCAAGGCCGGGCTGATCGGATTGGCCCAGGCATGGGCACCGCTGTTGAAAACCCGTGGGATCAGCATCAATGCCGTCGCACCCGGCTTTATCGAAACACAGATGACCGCGCATATCCCGTTCGCCCTGCGCGAGGCCGGCCGGCGCATGAGCTCGCTGGGCCAGGGCGGCGTGCCGCAGGATGTGGCCGAAGCCGTGGCCTGGCTGAGTCAGCCGGGGTCGGGCGCCGTCAGCGGCCAGGCACTGCGGGTGTGCGGGCAAAGTCTTCTGGGAGCGTGACTATGCAATGGCAGACAGTGGACAGCACACCGTTTCTACCGCCGCTGTACTGGCGCGCGGCACTCAAGCGCAAGATCACCGGCAGCGCACTGCCCGAACATGGCTTGCGTTGCCAGGTGCGCGTCGATCCCAAGGCTGTCGCGGCGTACCGCAAGGTCTGCGGGTTTGCCGACAGCCCGATGCTGCCGCCGACCTATCCGCATATCCTGGCGTTCGGCCTGCAGATGCAGCTGCTGACCGACAAGACCTTTCCATTCCCGTTGCTGGGGCTGATCCACTTGAGCAACCGCATTCGCGTGCATCGGCCTCTGGGCGGTGTGAGTGAGCTGACCGTCGGCGTGTATACGTGCAATCTCAAGCCCCACGCCAAGGGCGCGACCTTCGATGTGGTGACCGTGGTCGAGGACGCCTTGGGGTTGCTCTGGGAAGCTGAAAGCACAATGTTATGCCGTGGTGTGAAGCTTGCGGGCGAGACCGTGGATCATGGGTTGTCTGTGCACGCCCCCCTCAGCGAGCTGACCCGTTGGAAAGCCCCCGCCGATATCGGCCGACGCTATGCCCGCGTGTCCGGCGATTACAACCCGATTCATCTCAGCGCACCGACGGCCAAGCTGTTCGGCTTCCCCCAGGCCATCGCTCACGGGCTGTGGAACAAGGCACGCACCCTGGCGGCGATGGGCGAGCAACTGCCGCTCGCCAATGTCGACATTGAAGTTGAATTCAAAAAACCCGTGCGCCTGCCCGGCGAAGTGATACTGATGACCAGTGGCGCCGGTTCAAGTGGCGAGTGGGTGTTGAACGGCGCAGGGGCTATTGAGCATATGCTCGGAAAGTGGCAACCGATTGCCTGAAGCGCACTGTTTAATTGTATATATACATCTTAAGTTATAGCGGACCCTACAGGGTCCGCTTTTTTTACTTAACTCATTGAATAACATGAAATAAAATCTCTGAACTTCTCGACTTTATACCGTTCGCATTAGCGCTTAAGCCGACTAAAACCTTATGTATATAAATCGTTAATACCAAGTTGAGCGTTGCGAGAAAACCGGCCCGGGTCTGTGATTAATCACACGGACAAACGTATCGCTAGCCGAAGAAACAGCGAACGTTTGAAACAACCAAGGTTGTACCAGGTGCAAGGAACTCAATCATGAAAACTCAAGTGGTGTTCTGGAAAGCAAGTACCGCACTGGTGGTGATTCTGGCAATGAGCCTCGGCGGCTGCAGCAGCGGTGGTGGCGGGCACAAATCAAGCGTGGCGGCGTCATCGCCGGATGCCGGCGCAGGTGCCGGTGGCGGTACGGGTGGTGGCACCGGCGACGGCACTGGCGGTGGGGCCGGTGGTGGCACTGGCGGCGGTACCGGTGGTGGTACAGGCGATGGCACTGGCGGTGGGACCGGTGGTGGTACAGGCGATGGCACCGGCGGTGGTACAGGCGATGGCACTAGCGGTGGGACCGGTGGCGGTACAGGCGATGGTACTGGTGGTGGCACCGGCGGCGGTACAGGCGGTGGCACCGGCGGTGGTACTGGTGGCGGTACCGGCGGCGGCACCGGTGGCGGTACCGGTGGTGGCACTGGCGGCGGAACAGGTTCGACAGCCACCCCGCTCGTCACTGGCCAAATCGTCGGCACCCTCGGCACCACGGTGGGCAATGTAGGCGCAGCGGTGGGTGATCTCGGTTCGACCTTGGACGGTGTCCCCATTGTCGGCACGACGGCAGGCGGCCTGGTCACCTCGGCCGGCACCGCCGTCACCAGCATTGGCACGGGCGTCACCGATGGCCTGGGCTCCCTGGGCACCAACCGCAACTCGCTGGGCATCACTGTCGCGGGTGTCGGCAACGGCGTGTCCGATTTGGGCAGCGGCCTGTCGACCACCGGCAGATCGCTGTCGACCACCCTCGGCGGTGTCCCCGTTGTCGGCGGTTTGACAGGCGGCGTGGGCGGCGCAGCCGGTGGCGTGGTGGATAACGTGGGCACTACGGTGACGATGCTCGGCGATACCCTCAGCACCGCCAGCACCACCGGTCCATTGGGCTCCATGACCGGCACCCTGAACCGCAGAGTACTGGTGCCGGTGGTTTCGCTGGCGGAAAACACCACCGGCAACCTCGGCAATGCGACCGGTCTGGGTACACCTGTCAACGGCCTGGTGGACAAAGTGGGCGCCGCCGTCACTGGCCTCGGCACCCAGGTCGCCAGTACCGGCGGTACAGGCAACCCTGTGACCACTCTCGTCGCCAGCGTGCTGACGGGCGTAGGCGGCACGCTCGACACGTCCGGCGGCTATGTCGCGCCCACCGGCGGCGCCGCAGCCCCCGGTATACCGGAGCTGGTAGGTGGCCTGGTGAACAACGCAGGCACCGGCCTCAACGTCGGCAACACCAACGGCACCGTCAGTGCAGCCGGTGTGACCGGCGGCGCATTGGGCAACACCATTGCCTCGGTGGGCACCGTACTGGGTGGCACGGGTGTCGCCAACACCGGCGCCACCGCCCCGGTCGCAACCGTGGCCACCAACGTCGGCGCAGCCTTGAACCCAGTGACATCCGGCGTCACCACACTGACGCAAAACATCGGCACCACCACCGGCGTCGGCGCTCCGGTCGATGGCCTGGTGACTCAAGTCGGCGGCGCCGTCAGCAGCCTGGGCACTAACCTGAGCACAGCCAGCGCCAACCCGGTCACCACGACCCTGGGCACCACCGTAACCGCCGTGGGCAATACGGTAGGCTCAGTGGGCGGCCTGGTCACAGGCGGCAACGGCGGCACCGGCGGCACTGCAGCAACCGGAGGCCTGGGCGGTTTGGTGAACGGCCTGACCGGCAGATAGAAAATGCACCTGGCCGATTAGACGGTCTCCCCCGCGGCGCCTACGCTTGGTTGAGACGAGAGACACGGAGTCAGTCTCTCGTCTTTTTGATGGGCTGCCGCAGTTGACCATGGAGTGTCCTATGCGCGTGTTCACCCCGTTGTTCCTGCTGACCCTCAGTGCTTACGCCCAGGCCGAGACCCTTCCCAACTTCCTCAACAGCAATGACACCATCCGCACCTTGCCGGTACCCAACCTGCCCGCCGACGCCTATCGACCGGCCACGCCGCAAACCCAGGTGCCTGAAGCACAGCCCACCGCCGGCCAGCCCCTGTTGATGGACACCAGGGTGACCATCCGCAAACTGCAGATCGAAGGCGGCACGATCTATCCGCTCACCGAGACGGCCCAGGTCTATGCACCACTGATTGGCCATGAGACCAATCTTGCGCAATTGATCGAAGCCACCCGGGGCATCACCCGTCGCTACCAGCAGGACGGCTACCTGTTGTCCTACGCGTTCCTGCCGCAACAGACCTTCGAAAACGGCCTGGTCCGCGTGGTGCTGGTGGAAGGCTACATCAAGGATTACCAGCAGACCGGCGACATCGGTGCGGTGTCGGTCTATGTCGACAAACTGGCGCAAAAACTCCTGGCCGAACGCCCACTCACGCGCAAGACCTTCGAGCGCTACACCACCCTGATGAGCCGCATCCCCGGCCTCACCGTACAGGCGCAAGTGCCGCCGCCGGGCACCACCGATGGCGCCACGCACATGCAGATCCAGGCCAGCCGAAAACCCTTCACCACCAGCATGAGCCTGGTGCAGAAAAGCCGTGGCGGCACCCAAGCGTTGCTCAGCGCCACCAGCAATGCGCAAACCTCCCTGGGTGAACAACTGAGCCTCAGTGGCCTGTTCCCGCCGGGCGAGGACAAAGAGCATTACTACCGCGTGGACTACAGCCAGTTCATCAATGCCGAGGGCACCCAATGGGCACTCGCCGCGGAGCGTTATCGCGCCGATCCCCACAGCCGTGTGCAACTGGACGGCGGCTTCGAACTCAAACCCCATCAGTCGATCGATCGCTACTCCATCGGCCTGAGCCACCCCTTCATTGCCTCGCCCACCGAGTCACTCACCCTGGGCACGCGCCTGTACGCGGTGGACCAGACCACTCGCTATAAACTGGTGGGCTACCCGCTGCGCTTCGATATCGAATCCAACCTGCGTGCCCTGGCGTTCGAGGGCGACTGGCGCAAGGCCGACGCGCGACAGCTGCGCATCCTCACCGGCGGCCTGTATCAAGGCATCGACGGTTTGGGCGCCAAGGCGCGCAGTGACCTGGACGTGGCCAAACCGGACCTCGACTTCTTCCGCCTGCGCCTGTCCGGCGTACAAAGCGACAAGTTCTTCGACAACTGGCAAGGCGTGCTTTCAGGCGCACTCTACTGGAGCGACAACACCCTGCCCGACAGCGAGCGCGCCACGTTTGGCGGGCAGAACTTCGGCCGTGGCTACCCCGACGACCAAGGCTCGGGCGACAAGGGATGGGGCGTGGCGTACGAGGTCAACTACAGTTTCAACCGGTCCGGCGACTGGGTGAAGGTGCTGCAACCCTATGTGGTGCTCGACCGCGCCAAGACCTGGTTCAACGACCTGCCGGTCAAGGCCAGCGACATGTCCTCGGCGGCCGTGGGTTTGCGCTTTGGCGATAACAAGTACTACAACATCGCCCTGGAAGCCGCCAAGCCGATGTCGGACATCGCTTTGGACAGCTTCAACCGACGTGCGCGGTATACGCTGAGCTTCAGTTATCAGCTCTGACGAGAGCCTCAAGCTCCAAGCCTTGAGCTGCAAGCGGGAATACGGAAACCCACATGCCGCTTAAGGCTTGAAGCTTGTAGCTGCTGTCAGGGGAAACAAACTGTTGAGCGTATCGATCAGCCGCACCAGATAGATGGGCTTGCGAAACAAGTCCAGTACCTGCAGGCGCAGCATATCGCTGACGTCGTCCATCTCGGCATGGCCGGACATCACGATAACCGGCAGGTGGTAACGCGAGGTGTGCTCGCGCAGGCGTTTGATCAAGGAGATACCGCTTTCCTCGGGCATGCGCAGGTCGGTGATGACCAGGGCGATATCGGGGTGCAGGGTGAGCTCCTGCAGGGCGAACGTCACGGAGGTGGCGGTAAAGCAAACGAAGCCCTCGTTCTCCAGCGACTCCGCCAGTTCAACGAGGGCATCCTCTTCGTCGTCCACCAACAGGATTTGCTGGCGGGGAGATACAGCAGCATTCATGGGCACGACCTGACCAATCAACAACGGGAACTCACGGAGTAATTGCTGTACCGATCCTGGTAAAGAAGGCAGTGATCTGTGGCCCCAGCGTTGTCCCGGCGGCGAGTATCACCAGCGCTACAATCGCCACAAGTATGAGGTATTCGATTGCTGTCGCGCCGTCTTTACGATGAAACAACAATTGGAGTTGAACGTAAAGCTTCATCAGCAGAGCAAGGACCATAACACTTCTCCTCAGGCGATTGGCGCCTTAA
The DNA here is from genome assembly GCF_005233615.1 of Pseudomonas sp. CFBP13528. Taxonomy (NCBI): domain Bacteria; kingdom Pseudomonadati; phylum Pseudomonadota; class Gammaproteobacteria; order Pseudomonadales; family Pseudomonadaceae; genus Pseudomonas; species Pseudomonas sp. CFBP13528. The sequence continues at coordinate 616,791 of NZ_QGAJ01000003.1, read as the reverse complement.
TTCTGGTACCGCACGGTAATCGCGATGTGCCACTTCAGCATTGTCAACAAAGCCCGCCTTCACAACTGTAAGAACTGATTAGTCATAAAGTAATAGGTGCATTTCTGACCTCTTAAACAGGTGTTTTCAAAGGAATCGCCCTACATCCTGAAGAAATCTTTCTGCCAGTAATGGCATTTCGTCCTAGCTGAACTACCGTCAAATAGCGAAATAGTTAGTCACCGTTCATCGCTGCCAAGTTGCGAAATTTGCCTGTTGGATATGCGGGCCGTCGTGCAACAGGAAAAGGAGAGCCGTCATGAACACGCGTCTGAGCATGGTACTGGCCGGTGTGTTACTGGTCGGTGCGCTGTTTGCCGGTTACTGGGGATTGGTCCTCAGCCGTGAGCCCGCTCCGGCGCCGCCACCGCCACCAGCGGCTGCTCCCGTCGAACAGGCCGTCGCCGTGGTGGAGGACCAGACCCGTCAGTCGGTAGTCGTACTGGCCCACGATGTGCCCCCCTTCGTCCCCCTGGTTGCGGCTGATCTGAGCATCGAAAAACTGCGCACGGCACCGGCCGGCAGCATGAGCAGTGTCGACCAGGCCATCGGCCGTACACCGTGGCGCGCACTCAGCGCCGGCAGTTGGCTGAACGATGACAGCTTCACCCCCGGCGGGCCGCTGGCGCGCATGATCCGTGCGGATGAACGCGCCCTGGCGGTCGCCGTCGACGAAGTGATTGGCGCCGCCGGTCAATTGAGCCCTGGCGACTATGTGGACGCGCTGCTGTACCTGCGCCAGGACGCCGCCAACCTTGAACAATCGGCCCAAGTAGTGATCCCCGCCATGCGCCTGCTCAGTGTCGGCGACCAGATGGGCCTGACCAACGACGGCACCCCCGCCTCACCTCCCGCGCTCAGCGCCGAACAGAAAGCCCAACGCCAGGCCCCCTCGCGCACGGTGGTGCTGGCCGTGCCCGAACAGCTGTTGAGCCGGTTGATGCTGGCCACCCAGGCCGGCACCTTGCGCCTGGCCGTGCGCAGCGCCGACGAACACTTGCTGAGCCGCTACTGGGCCGGCGAAGGCGATGCGCCGGGCAACCTGCAGAACGCTAACCGCGACCTTTATCAGTTCACGCAACTGGCCTTCGCCCAGGCCCCCAGGAAAGTGGCCCAGAGCAGCGCCCCACGCCGGGCCGGTGTCGAGGTGATCCGTGGCATTCAAGCAACCCAACAAACACCCGACTGAACAAGGATGCTGTGCATGAACCGACGTTTCATACCGGTGTTCACGCGGAAAATCGCCTGTGCCCTGTTGCTGTCGCAGCTGTCCATGAGCCTGGCCGTGGCCGCTCCGGGCAATTGCGCCAGCCTTGGACAACTGCCCGCCGCGTTGTCGGTCGGCGAGGGCCTGCAACAGCAATTGCAATCGCCGGTAGCGATCACGCGCCTGGCCATTGGCGATCCGAAAATCGCCGACGTTCATCTCAATGGCGACCGGGCCTTCCTGCTCACCGGCGTCGGCTCGGGCACCACCAGCCTGATGGTCTGGACCGCCTGCTCGACCACGCCACGCCAGAGCATGGTCTTCGTCAAGGGCAAGGCCAACACCGCCTTGACCAGCCTGTCGCTGTCGCCGGCCGATGATCCGCTGCTGCCCAGCCAGGTACAGACCGATATCCGCTTCGTCGAAGTCAGCCGTACCAAACTCAAGGAGGCAAGCACCAAGATCCTCGGCATCGGCAACAACTTTTTCCTGGGCAGCCCGAACTTGCTGTTCCCCACACCCAGCACCTTCAAACTGCCGGTGAGCGCGGACACCTTCAATATCGGCTTTGGCGGTGGTCGCGTCTCGGCGATGATCAACGCCCTGGAAAGCAGCGGCTTCGCCTACACCCTTGCCCGGCCAAGCCTGGTTGCCATGAGCGGGCAAAGCGCAACCTTTCTCGCCGGTGGGGAAATACCGGTGCCGGTGCCGAGCAGCGGCAGCGATAGCATCTCGATTGAATACAAGGAGTTCGGCATCCGTCTGACCCTCACCCCGACCGTGGTCGACCGAAATCGCATTTCCCTCAAGGTGGCGCCGGAGGTCAGCGAGCTGGATTACACCAACGCCGTGGTCATCGAAAATATCCGCGTGCCGGCCCTGACCATCCGCCGTACCGATACCAGCGTGTCCCTGGCCGACGGCGAAAGCTTTGTGATCAGCGGCCTGATCAGCAGCAACACCACCACCAACATCGGCAAGTTTCCCGGCCTGGGTGACATCCCGATCCTGGGGGCGTTCTTTCGCGATTCTTCGGTCAGGCGCGAAGACAAGGAGCTGCTGATGATCGTCACGCCGCACCTGGTGCAACCGCTGGCGGCCAATGCCCGGCTGCCGTCGTTGCCCGGTGAGAAAATGCGCAACTACGACCCGAACTGGTACCGCCTGTTCTTCCTGGAAAACGGCAATTTCGACCGTCTCAACGGGTTGTCTCAATGAGCGATAACCTGAGCCAGACGTTCCTGGCAATCACCCGCAACACCACCGACCTGGAGTGGCTGCAGGGCGCGCTGGCGCCCCTTGGCCAAGTGGTCAGCGCCGGCAGCGGCACCCTCGATGAATTGCTCGCCCTGGTCGATGTAACCTTCGCCAACCTGGTCTTCATCGGCCTTGACCGCGAGCACCTGGTGGCCCAGAGCGCGCTGATCGAGGGCGCGCTGGAAGCCAAGCCGATGCTGGCCATCGTCGCCCTCGGGGACGGCATGGACAACCAGTTGGTGCTCAATGCCATGCGCGCCGGGGCGCGGGACTTCGTCGCCTACGGCTCGCGTTCCAGCGAAGTCGCAGGCCTTGTACGCCGCCTGAGCAAGCGCCTGCCCCCGGTCGCAACCAACACGCAACTGGGGGGCCTCTCGGTGCTCTACGGCACCCAGAGCAGTTCCGACGGCGCACTGCTCACCAGCCACTTGGCATTGGTGGTGCAAAAGAGCGGCCAGCAGACGTTGTTGCTCGACCTGGGCCTGCCACGCGGTGACAGCCTGGCGCTGCTGGGCCTGGAAAGCTCGTTCAACTTCGGCGATGCCTTGCGCCACCTGAGGCGACTGGACACCACCCTGATCAACAGCGCCTTTACCTCGGCCGAAGGCGGCCTGCGCATTCTCGCCTATGCGCCCAACGACGAGCCCCTGGAGCGCACCAGCGCCGCCGAGCTCTACATGCTGCTCAGTGCGCTGCGCCATCACTTCCAGCACATTGTGGTGAACCTTGCCGGCCAGCCGGACAGCGAGGCCCTGCGCACCTTTGTCAGCCATTGCGACAAACTGCTGTGGTACACCGATCAGAGCGTACTGGACTGCCGGCGCAACCTCGCCGTACTGAATCTGTGGCGCGAGAAAGGCATGAAGCTCGACCATGCCGGACTGCTGATTGATCGCTACATCAAAAGCTGTGCGCCGCACGCCGAAGCCTTGAGCAAAAGCTTCGGCCTGGAAGTGATTGCCGTGTTGCCACTGAGCCCGGAGGTCCGGCTGAACGCCAAGAACCAGGGGCAGACCCTGTTTGCCTTGACACCGCGCGAAGCCCTGACTCAGGCGCTCAAAACCCTGGGCGAGCGCTTGGCGAAACGTTCGCAAGACGCCAACCGGAAATCACCCAGCCGCTGGCTGGATCGCTTGTTGGGAGCCGATAAATGACCAGCGAAAAACTCTTCGGCGCCCCCGCACGGGGCCTGGGTGGCACCACCGACCACGACGGCCTGAAACTGGTGCTGCACCGCTACATCATCGATGCCATCGAAGAGTCGGGGAAAAACCTGCTGGAAGGCTCGCGCCAATCCCTGGCGCAATTTGTCATCGACAAAGTCGCCGAGTACATCAACCGCATGCACCTGGCGATCTCGCGCTACGAGATGGAGCGCCTGGCCGAAGAAATCGTCGACGAACTGACCGGTTTCGGCCCGCTGGAAGTGCTGTTGCGCGACCCCTGCGTCACCGAAATCCTGGTCAATGGCCCGCACCGGGTGTTTATCGAGCGTGACGGTCTGCTGCACCAGAGCGACCTGCGCTTTATCGACGCGCACCATGTGGAACGTGTCATGCAACGCATCCTCGCGCCGCTGGGGCGGCGCCTGGATGAGTCGTCGCCGATGGTCGACGCACGCATGCCCGATGGTAGCCGGGTCAATGCGATCATCCCGCCGATTGCCCTGGACGGGCCGTGCCTGTCGATTCGAAAATTTCGCAAGGACATGCTCAAAAGCAGCGACCTGGTGGCCATGCAGACCATTGACCAGAACATTTTCGACTTCTTCCAGGAGGCCGTGGGCAAGCGCTGCAATATCCTCATCAGCGGCGGGACCGGCACCGGCAAAACCACGCTGCTGAATATTCTCAGCCAGTTGATCAACCCCCATGAACGCCTCGTCACCATCGAGGACGTAGCCGAATTGCAACTGGGCCATCCCCACGTGGTGCGCCTGGAAACCCGTCCGCCCAATGCCGAGGGCCATGGCGAGGTCAAGGCCAGCGACCTGATCCGCAACGCCCTGCGCATGCGCCCCGACCGCATCATCCTGGGCGAAATTCGCGGCGTGGAAGTGCTCGATGTCCTCACCGCGATGAACACCGGCCACGACGGCTCCATGAGCACCGTGCACGCCAACAATGCCGCCGATGCCCTGCTGCGTCTGGAAACCCTGGTGGGCCTGACCGGTCGCGTGGTCGCGGAAAAAACCCTGCGCCAGATGATCTGCGCGGCATTGGATGTGGTGGTCCAATTGACCCGCCTGCCGGACGGTCGTCGTTGCGTCAGCGAAGTGGTCGAGGTGGTGGGCATCCGCGAAGACGTGTACGTGACCAACACCCTGTTTCGCCATGACCGGCGTACCGGCTTCGGCTTCGTGCGCGAGGCGCTCAACCCGGCTGGCGAAAAACTGCGCCGCGAAGCGGTCTAGCCCTGGAGAGGAATCGAGCATGACAGGGGCCATCCTGCTACTCATCTGCGTGATGCTTATCGGCCTGTCAATCTGCTCATTCCAGAACGGCGTGCGCCGCGCCCGGACCGAACGCGTACTGGACCGCCTCGCCGAAGGCCAGCCGCAGCTCGTCGAAGAGAGCGTGTCCTGGAGTGGCGTGGAACGCATGTTCCTGCGCGCCGGCCTGGGCAAACCCAGTGACAGCCTGGGGCTGTGGCTGACCGCCTGGGGCCTGGGCGCGGTGCTGGGGTTGATGCTCGCCGGCTGGCTCGGCCTGCTGGTGATGCTGATGTTGCCTCCCGTGCTGCTGCGCCTGTACATCGCCTGGCGTTATCAACGCCGGATCAAGCGCATGATCGAACAATTGCCGCAGTTGCTCGACCACACCGTGCGCAGCCTCAAGGCCGGACGCACCCTGGCCGACGCAGTGCTGGGCGGTATCGAAGTGACCGAAGACCCGCTGAAAAAAGCCATGGGCCGAGTCCGGCGCAACGTGCAACTGGGCGTCAGCCTGCCGGAGTCCGCCCACGATTTCGCCGAATTCTACGAACGCGACGAGTTCCGTCTGTTCGCCCTGGGCTTGAAGGTCAATCACCGCTACGGCGGCAATGCCAGCGAGCTGTTGGAAAACCTGATCAAGATGATCCGCGGGCGCGAGCAAGCCGCGCGCCAGCTTCGCGCCCTGACCGGCGAAACCCGGGTGACCGCCTACGTGCTCACCGCGTTGCCCATCTCGATGGTGGGCTATTTCCTGGCGGTCAACCCGGCCTACCTGATGACCATGTGGAACGACGGCACCGGTCGCCTGCTGTTATTCGTCGCCCTGACCATGCAGGTGCTCGGTTGCTTCACCCTGTGGCGCATGTTGCGGAGCGTGTGAGATGGCCATTTCGTTGCTGATCAGCGCCATGTTGTTTCTGGCCGCCCTGGCGCTGGTGCTGGCCAACCTGATCAGACATCGGCGTGGTCAGCGCCTGGTTGCCCAGCGCCTGCAAGGCCGGATGGGCCGCGAACACCGCCTCGGTGCGATGATGCGGCAGTTGGGCAACAGCCCGCTCGCGCAACGTTCGGTCAGCCTGGACAACGAAACCCAGACGCTGCTCAACCGCGTGGGTTGGCGCAAAGCCAGCCAACGCTCGATGTTCGCTGCCTTCCAGATCGGCACGCCGGTGCTGCTGTTGATCGTGACCCTGATCACTCAGCAGGTGCTGGTGCCCAAGGGTGATTCGCCGTGGCTGGTGCCCCTGATCGCGCTCGGCATCGGCTACCTGTTGCCCAAGCGCATCCTGGCCAGCTTGGCCAAGACCCGTCAGCAGCGCATCTCCCAGGAAGTCTCGACGTTCATTCCACTGCTGCGCATCCTGTTCGAATCGGGCATGGCGGTCGAACAGGCGCTGCGTGTATTGAGCATCGACGCGCAACGCCTGCTGCCGGCGCTGACCCATGAATTGCGGCTGATCCTGAACCGGGTCGACTCCGGCCTTGAGCTCAGTGAAGAGCTGGGCAAGACCGCCAGGCTGCTGGCCGTGGATGAGTTCACCGACACCTGCATCATCCTTCAGCAACTGGTGCATCAGGGCGCCGGCGCGATGAAGTCGTTGCTGGCGCTCAAGCAATTGCTCGACGACCGACGCCTGACCCGCATCCAGGAATTTGTGTCGAAGATGTCGGCGAAGATGTCGGTGGTGATGATGGTGTTTCTGTTTCCCGCCTTGCTGATCGTGCTCGGGGGGCCGGCATTCATCGGCATCACCCGGGCCTTGAGTAACTTATGAGGAATGCTCGATGAAAGCCTTGATCGCCGGTTTGAGCCTGTTGCTGCTCGGTGGTTGCGCCACGTATGGCCAAACCCCCTGGAGCGCCCTGACGGCCCCCGGCAGTTGCCCCAAGCCCGACGCCGAACAGACGCTGTCGTTGAACCTGGCCGATGAAATGGCCAACGACGGCAAACTGCACGCCAGCCTGGCCAACCTGCACACCCTGCCGGCCAGTTTGCCCCAGGTGCGCCTGCGCCAGGCCAAGGCGTATCGCTTGCTCGGGCGCAGCGCCGAGCCCCTGTACCGCAGCCTGCTCGGCACCTGCATGGCCGCCGAAGGCGAACACGGCCTGGGGCAAATGGCAGTGGCCAAAGGCGACAACAGCCTGGCCATGGCCCATTTGCAGCGCGCGGCGCGGCTGGCGCCCACCGACGAGAAAATCCGCAATGACCTGGGCGTGGTGTACCTCAACCAACTGCGCCTGGAAGACGCCCGTTTTGAATTCATGACCGCCATGGAGCTCAAGCAGAGCGACCCACTGGCGGCCATCAACCTGGTGACGCTGCTGATCTATCAAGACAACTGGAAGCAGGCCGCGCAGGTGGTCAGCCAGACAGGCCTGGACCCCGAACAAGTCACCCAGGCCCAGGCCCGCGCCGAGAAACTCAAGGCCTCAAGCGCCCCGGCCGTCAAGGCCAAGCGGCAGATCGCCACGGTCACTGAAGCCAACAGCAACCCGAGGAATTGACGATGAAACTGCCCTGTCTCGCCAGCCTGGCCGCGCTGGCCCTGCCCCTCAGCGTCATGGCCATCGAGCCTGGCCCCTCTTCCCCGCAGCAGGCCGCCACGGAAAACTGGCTGGCGTTGCAGGTCAGTGGCCAAGCGGCATCAACCACGCCACAGGCAGCCTCCGCCACCGAACGCGACCTGGCCGCGCAGCGCTGGCTGGAAAGCTTCAAGCATGAGATTCCGGAGTTCTTCGAGCAGAAAATCGGCGGCGAAACGGAGGGCGGCAACTGAGCAATGCAGGAGCGAGCTTGCTCGCGAAAAACGTCAACGATAACGCGTGCTTTCTGAATGAACGCGGCGCCTGTGAGTTTTTCGCGAGCAAGCTCGCTCCTACATCATCATCGACCGTCGTTTTTCAGTGCGCCGTCACCCGCTGGCGCATCGCCGAGTTGGTAGGCGACAACGCCAAGGCCAACTGCGTGCGGTTGTGCATATGCGTCAGCCGCAGCACCTGTGACACATACAGTTTGACGGTGTTCTCGGTGATGCCCAGTTCGCAGGCGATCTGATAGTTGGTCTGGCCCTTTCCGACCAGCCTGGCCACGTCCCACTGGCGCGGTGACAGCTGGTTGAAAATCGCGGGGATTTCGACCGGGCCCGTATCTTGCGTCGAGGCCTCTTCACCGTCCGGGCCAGCCGGACTGCGGCGCACTTTATCGAGGTCCTGGTACAGGTCGTTGATGGTTTCGGAGAGAAATTGCAGCTTCTGGTTCAGGTTGCCCAGTTGCAGGTCTTTCCTGCGCTCTTGCAACGCCGCTTCCTGGCGCTGCACGCCTTCGAGCAATTCATCCAGATTGATCGGCTTCTGGTAGTAGTCCGCAATCCCGGCGCGCAGGGCCTTGATTACGTCCTGTTTGTCGGCGCGCCCGGTCAGCATGATCGACTCAAACACCCGCTGCCTGCCGGCAATCTTTTGCAGAGCCTGGACCAACTCGATGCCGTCCATGTCCGGCATATGCAGATCACACAACACCAGGCCGATGTCGCTGTCTTCGCCAAAGCGCTGCAAGGCTTGCTCACTGGACTCACAGGGGACACAACGGAACCCGCTGCTTTCAAGAAATTCACACAGCTCTTCCACGATCAGCGGCTGATCGTCGACCACGAGCACTTTTACCGCAGAGGTAAGCTTGTTCACGCGCTACTCCATGCCTGGCAAGCCAAAGATTGAACCATCCTTAACCACGAAAATTCCTGTACAACGCTTTAGTAAACGTAGACGTACTTCCCGACTCTGTACATAGCGTCTAACCCCTGCGACGCTCAACGGGCCCAGAACCACACAAGGGTAAATCCCACCAGCAGGAAGGGGGCAAACGGCAGTTTTTTTGACGGTTCGGCTGCCAGGTGCCCGAGGCAATCTGTAAGCCTTTGACTCATAAGCGGCCAGAGCTTTGGCGCCAGTAAAAGCCAGAGCACACTCGCCCCGGCAGCGCCAATAAACGCGCCCAATACATACTCGGCATCCGACACCAATGCCAAGGCTGCGAGCAGCTTCACATCCCCGGCGCCGAGACGGCTCAGGGCGTAACCCGGCAAGGTCAACAGCAGCGCCAGGACAAACGCCCACAGGCCCTGGCCGACTGAGGCACCGAGCCAGGTGCTGCCGGTCCAGAACAGGTAGATCCCCGCCAGCAACGCAACCCCCAGCGTCAGACGGTTGGCGAGCAATCGCTGCCGCGTGTCCTGCACGGCACACACCATCAACCACAACAGCACCACCACACTCTGGATCACGTAAAAAACCTGCCTTTTCGCCGATTGATTCTATGCTGATATCAAGTAGTAGCCGTCAGGGTAGACGCGGTGATGAAAACTAGCCTCCCCCACCAGCAGAAAGGCACGGCCGCGATCGAGTTCGTGGCCGTCTTCGTGATTTTTTTCGCGGTGTTCTATGGCATGGTCAGCTATAGCCTGCCGCTGCTGTTACTGCAGTCGTTCAACCAGGCTACCGCCGAAGCGGTGCGCCTTAGTGTAGGGCTCGACCCGGCGATGCAGGGCTACAGCACCGCCGTGCAAACCACCGCCAGAAGCGCAGTCACCGACCGCCTGCGGTGGATCCCCAGCGCCTTCAATTTCAATGCAGCGACACACGTCAACACCACCTTCGTGGGTGGCCTGCTGTCGGTGCAGATCAACTATCCGTCTGCCAATCTGCACGCGGTAATGCCCTTCATTGTGCTGCCCGGCATTGGCAGCGTGCCGCGATTGCCGGTGACGCTGCAGGCCCAGTCGAGCCTGCAGTTTTGACCTCGGGGGACAAACTGCTCGGGCGTCTGCTTGGCCGTGGCCGCGCGCTGGCGATCGCGCCTGCTGCGCCGCCTTCGGCCGGTTTGCAGGTGCAACTGGATGCGCAAGGCCAGGTGCTCGGTATCAGCGGCACACTGCGCTCACAGCTGGCGCCCCATGCCGAGGCGGCGCCGCTGCGCGCCTTGCTGCGCGCCCATAGCGCGCTGGCGGTGGAGGGCGTTCCCGCCGACTGGCAGCGCCATAGCCTTGACCTGGATTTCCAGGGCATCGACGGGCAGGTGCTGCACACTCGTGGCACCCTCGAGCCGCACGACTCTGGGTGGCGTCTGCACGCGGTGGATATCGGCGATCTGCTCAACGGCCGCCGATTGGCCGAGCAGCGTGAACAGAATCAGCATGTGACCAGCCAGGTCAGCGAGCAATTGCGCGTGTGCAGCCTCAGCCGATTGCCCGATGTATTCAACGAACAATTGTGCAGCGTGGCGCAGCGCTGGCGAATCCCGTGTATCGCCCTGGCGCTGCATGATCAAGAGGACCAGGGCTGGGTGATCTACAGCCAGTACGCCTACCATGACGCGCCGCTGTTCTGGCACACCGGGCAGCGCCTCGGGACGTGCCTGGACGGCCTCGAAGGCACCGCCCCCTTGAGCCTGCAAACCCTCTACGGTCGCGGTGAACACCCGCGCTTGCACAGCGTGTTCGGCAATGCCGACGGTTTCCTGGTGCCCTACCGCGATGGCCAGGGCGTCGCCGCGTGGCTGCTGTGCGCAGCCTTCAGCGGTGAAGCCGACACACGCGAGCGCGACTGGCTGAACCTCGCCGCCGCCCTCGCCGCCCCGCTGCTCAGCCGTCTGCGTGAACAGCACCACCATCTGCAACTGGAACGCCAGGAAGCCCTGCAGGGCTTGCTGGGCACCGGCTGGTGGGAATTGCTGCCCGCCAACAGCGAGATCCAGCTCGCGGCGCAATTGATGCGCAACCTGGGCTGCGAAGAAAGCCCTGCCCGCCTAATCCTGGAAACCTGGCTGAACCTCATCCACCCCGCCGATCGCCAGGAACTGCACAGCCGCCTGCGCGACTTGCAGACCCTCGGCAAACCCTTGCTCGCCAGCGTGCGCCTGAACCGTGGCGACAGCGACCAGCCACCCACCTGGTACCGCGTGCAGGGCCAGGTTCTGGGCGCCGGTGAGCAGCGCCGCTGGATTGGCTTCATGCTCGACATCAGCGACATCAAGAACCAGCAACTGCAAGCCGACGCCGCCCACGCCCGCCTGGACAACCTGATCGCCAGCTCGCCGGCGGTGATCTATGTGCAGCGCTACGTGAAAGGCGCCCTGCAGCCGGTGTTTTTCAGCGACAGCCTGCTGCCGCTGCTGGGCCGCACGCTCGCCGAATGCAGCCACGACAGCCTGGTGCAATGGGTCCACCCGGATGACCGCGACCTGTACTTCCAGCGTACGCGCCAACTGCTGCGCGAAGGCAGTGTGCGCAGCCGCTACCGGGTCCAGGATAAACACGGCGACTACCACTGGCTGCTCGACGAAGCCAAGTTGCTGCGCGACGACCTCGGCCTGCCGGTGGAGGCGGTCGGCCTGTGGCTGGACGTCACCGAGGCCACGCTGGCGGCGCAACAGGTCAAGGACAGCGAGGAGCGCTACCGCATCCTCGTGGAAGACTCCCCGGCGATGATCTGCCGCTACCGTCCGGACCTGACCCTGACCTTTGGCAACACCCCCCTGGCCAACTACCTGGAGTGCCTGCCCGGCCAATTGCCGGGGCTGAACCTGGGGCACTGGTTATCGGCCGAGCAACGCGCGGCGTTTGTGCAGCGCATCGAGCAACTGACGCCGGAGTTTCCCGTGAGCACCGCGGAGATCAGCCTGCAACTGCCGGGGCGCGAGCACGCCTGGTGGGTGTGGTCGGACCGTGGTGTGTTCGACGAGCACGGCAATCTGCTCGAAGTGCAGGCCGTGGGCCGCGACAACACCGAAGTGCGGCGCTCCCAGCAGCAACTGACGCAAAGCGCGAAAATGGCCACCCTCGGCGAAATGGCCACCGGCCTGGCCCATGAGATCAACCAGCCGCTGAACGTGATGCGCATGGCCATCGTCAACGTACTCAAGCGCCTGGGCAATGGCGACGTGCAGATCGACTACCTGACGGAGAAACTCCAGCGCATTGACGCGCAGGTACAACGCGCGGCGCGGGTGGTGGACCACATGCGCGTATTCGGCCGCCGCTCGGAAGTCGAGCAGCAGCCCTTCGACCCGGCGCAGGCGGTGGAAGGCACCCTGTCACTGCTCAGCGAAGGCCTGCGCGGCAAAGGCGTGGAGATCAAACTGACCCAGGCGGATATTGCGGTGCAGGTCACAGGCTACGCCGACCAGCTGGAGCAAGTGCTGATCAACCTGATGGTCAATGCCCGCGATGCGCTGTTGGGCTTGAAGGAAAAACAACCGGACCTGCGCCCATGGATCGCCGTACAGACCGAACACGACAGCCGCCACGTGCGCATCTGGGTCGAAGATAACGGCGGCGGCATTGACCCGCGTTTGCTGGAGCGCATCTTCGAGCCGTTCTTCACCACCAAGCCGATTGGCGTGGGCACCGGGCTGGGCCTGTCGGTCAGCTATGGCATCGTTGAAAACATGGGCGGACGCCTCAGCGTCAGCAACGGCGAACACGGCGCGCGGTTCTGCGTGGAACTGCCCAGGGCCACCGACGCTTAAATCACCAGATACGCCTCGCCGGCCTGGCCGCAGCTCAGGTTGGCGCCCACAGTCACGCTCGCCAGGTTGATGCCCAAGCTGCTCAACAGGTTGTTGAGGATCGGATTGAGCAACGGGCCCAGGGCGTTATTCAACACTGGCGTGAGGAGCGCGCTGACGCCGCTGAGCAGCGACACTGTGCTTGCGATCACGCCCCCCAAGGGGTTGCTCCCTACCGGTTGATAAGCGGTAATGCCGACGCCATTGAGGGCGGCGGAAAGGCCGCTCACCACGTTGGTGGCTGGCGTGGCCGTTTGATAGCTGGGGGCAAGCCCTACATCAGCGGGCATGGCAAATGGCGTGGTGCTGGAAAACACCAGGTTCTGGTTACTGTTGCTGCCCACGATCGGGCTTTGCACCTTGATCCCGACGCCGCCCCCCGCAAACGGAATGCGAGGTCCGCAACTGCCGATGCCGAGGATCTTATGGCACGTCTTGATACCGAAATCGATCAGGGCCAACGGCGCCACGGTCATCGGCTGTGTAGAGGAAAACGCATTGGTGATATTACCCACGTTCAGCGATGCCGCCGAGGTGGTGGTATAGGCCGTCAAGCTCTTGGTGCCCGCGCCTCCCGCCGGGCAGCTATAGGCGGTGACATAGCTGCTGGCGCCGCCGGCATCCAACACAATCTGCAGCGGCAGGTTGCCCGGCAGTGCCAGCACGTCCAATTGTTGGCAACCGGCGCCCAACAGGCAAAGCGTCGAGTTAATCGTGGTCACCAGGTTCAAGCTCAACAGGCTGCTGATGACCGGTGTCAGTGGCCCCACCAGGTCATTCACCGCTGTGGTCAAGCCGGACAGGCTGCCGAGCACCGGCAAACTCACGGTTATCTGCGTGCGCAGTTGGGCGGTGCGCACATAAATTTTATTCGGGCCCAACGGGTTGGCCGCCGCCAGCATCGGATTGCCGATGGCCGATAACTGCGGCGGCTCCATGACTTTGATCTGAGTGGTGATATTGGCCAGACCCAACAGGCTCACGGGCAGTGTCACCGCCGCCGCGCTCTGGTTGCCGGCCAGTTGCACCACGCCTTGAACCAGTTGAAAGAGTTGCAGATCGGCATTGAGCGCGGCGGCGGTGATGCCCGTCTGCAATTGCAGGATTTTGCCCAGTGTGAGCGGCAATGGATTGTTGATCGTCGCCCCTTTGATAGCGCCCAGCGCGGTGACTGCATCCAGCGTCAACGGGTCGCTGCCCAGCACGGTGATTGCCGCCTGAACCAATTGCGAGGCGCTCACCGTGGTGCTTAACAGTTGGGTGTAGTCGCCGGCGGTGACATGCAGGTCGACGGCCAATTGATCAAGGTAACTGAGCATATTGATATCGCTGTTGAGCAGGCCGTTCCAGCCGAGCACAGAAACATTGACCCCACCACCGAGCAGCCCGCTGAACACCGCGTTCAGCATGCTGGCACTGGCGGTATCAACGTTGACCAACGTGCTCCTGATGCTCAACTGCGCGATCGGCGGGGTAGGTTTGGCCGCCACTGCCGTCGCGCTCAATCGGGTATCGAGGCTGACCGAGTTACCCGACATCATCGACCAGATGCCACCGGCCACGCTGGTGGGCACGGTTTTGCCGACCACCACCTCAATGGCTGACGACAGCGCCGGGTTGGCAGCGAACACCCGTCGGCCGGAAGCCGCAGTGGTTACCGCACCGCAGCGGGTGACCAGGGTATTACCGTTACCCACGACAAAGTGATTGCGTGCCACGCTTTGCGCCGCATACGCCGCCGCGCTCAAACCCGCCGCACAGGTGCCGTTGCGGCTGACCGCTTCCAGCGCTGCCGTGTCCGCCACTCCCTGCAGCCGGCGCTTCTCCAGGTAAAGCCGCCCGCTGTCCACGGCCAGCAAGGTAAACGCCAGCACCAGCGCCAACACACCAACGGCCATCAGGCCGATAGCGCCACGTTGCTTGCCATGAAATCGGGGAGACATCGAGCACTCCTGTGCCGGCGAGTCGCCGAGCGCTTACTCTCCTGAGGGTATGGATGAGTGTAGACAAGAGTGGCGGCTGGCAATGGTCAATGTGGAAGAGGGTTTGAACGGGTGCAGTCATTTCGGACATTCTCTTCGGCTGTCACGCCGCCAGCTTTTCTGCCGCTTCCTGCCGACGTCAGGTTGTGGACTTTGGATGCCCTGAAAAACGGGATGCAGCCTGTTCAAAACGTTGTTGTGCACGGGGATTCCACTGCACACCCGAGCGGGCCTCAATCCCGGGTTTGAGTTGCTGGTTGTCGTCATAGTCTTCACGAGGGTGAAAAAACAGCGGCTGCACCGCTTCCAGGTTGCGCAAGTAGTCGGCATATGAATTCAGATAGTGCTGACGTTCGTCAGCGCTGAGCTGCGCCGGCGCCCATGCAGCAAACGGGGGAAGCACGGTGAATCCGGTATAGGCCAGAATGCCGTTATGGATAGGCCAGAGTATGTGATGCAAGTCACCATCAATGCCCGCAGGTGTGTAAAGACTGCTTGCGGTGCCCGTGGTGAGACAAAGCATGGCCTTCTTTCCCTTGAGAAGTCCCGATCCATACTTGTGCCCTGATGAGTATGCGAACCCCCGGCTCAACACCCGGTCTACCCAGCCCTTGAGAATGGCGGGCATCGAAAACCACCACACAGGAAACTGAAAAATCACCAGGTCAGCCCACATGACCTTCGATTGCTCAGCCTTGACGTCGTCGGTGTGGGAATCGTTTGCAACCGCATGTTCTTGCTCGCGGGAAAGATCGAGATAGTCAGGATCGGCGCGATTATCGGGGAAGTCATCGATACCCAGCTCAGCCTTCCAATTCATCGCGTAGAGATCGCTCACCTGAACCTGGTGACCGAGTTCGCGCAGCGTTTTGACAGCTTCGTTCTTTAAAGCAGCGTTGAAAGAGCGTGGTTCCGGGTGCGCCAACACGATTAACGTTTTCATGACTGCATCTTCTCCTTGGGATTTTTGGATGTTGGGTAACTGTCGCCCCGAGTCTGTCCCACCGCTTTGCTGAGGTTCACCACGAGCAGGCCGACAATCGTCAGGCTTGCGCCCAGCAAAAATCCGAAGCTCGTCTGCTCTGCGAGCCACAGATAACCCATCAGTACGCCAAACAGCGGACTCATGAAGGCCAGCACTCCAAGGCGAGCCGCGAGGTAGCGACGAAGCATCCAGAACCAGATCAAGTAGCTTGCTACTGACACGATTAATGTCTGGAACACCAGGCTGGCCACTGCACCGTTTGAAAAGGTCATTGAGCTTTGGCCCGCTAGCAGGCTCAACGGCAGCAGAAGGAGAAAGGCACCTGCCAGTTGGTAAAACAGGGTCTGGGTTGCGGGAGCTTCACTCAGGCGACTGGTACGCACCGCTACCGTCGTAAATCCCCACGTAGCGCCCGCGCACAAGCCCAGCAGGTCACCCAGGAGACTGTTGGCGTTGGTGGTTTGAATGGCTGACCCAGCGCGTGGCATGAGAAAGGTGATGGCAATCCCTGCGAACGCCAGAGACATACCCAACCACTGAATCGCGCCAAGACGCTCCTCCGGCAAACGCAGGTGCAGACCAATGGCGGCGAACAAGGGAGCCGTATAGAGAAAAACCGCCATATGCGAAGCACTAGTCCAGCGTAACCCTTGCGCGATGAACAGAAATTCACCCGCGAACAGAACAGCCACGACCATTCCGGAGCGGTACCAGACGCCTGTCAACCACACCTCCCGCATGAGCCATTTTCCGATTAGCCAGACCAGGGCTGCAGCGACTCCGGAGCGAACAGCGACTTGCATCACAGGTGCTATGTCACCAGCAACGGCCTTCATTGCCACCTGCTGCGCCCCCCAAATAAGACACAGCAGCACCATGATCGCCGTGGCAGCGCCATCTACTGACTTCCTCACTTATTGGCACCTTTTATCATTGATAGAGACAACCATTTATTCCTCACTTGGCCTGCCAGACAGCCGACCACCCGTTGCCCCATCAGCAGCTGCAACAGGATTCGTTGTGCGCTGTGGTGGAATTCGATTGTGGGAAAGTACGCAAGCCGCTACAAATCATGTGTTTTCAGTCTATAAGAGAGAAAAACTACGCCATGAGAGCTGATACGCCCCTCAGGGCCATCGCTTGCTTTGACGCGGTCATGCGCACCGGCAGTGTCAGCCTTGCTGCAAGCCAACTGTTCGTTACGCCGGGAGCGGTAGGGCAACAGATCCGCAAGCTGGAAGACTGGCTGGGAACGCCCCTGTTTGTACGCAGTGTGCGCAGGCTGCAGCCAACGGCTCAAGCGCTGAGCTACTGGGAGCAGGTAAAGCCAGCTCTTCGCCAGCTGGAGACCGCCAACCTGGCCGTCCGGGGTCTTCGAGACAGGCAGGTACGGTTAAGCCTGCCGCCGGCGTTCGCCAGTTCCTGGTTCGCCAAGCGAATGCCATTGTTCACGGAGCGTCATCCAGAGGTGCAACTGCACCTGAGCGCCTCCACCGATACCGTGGATTTCAATGACGCTACCTGCGACCTGGCGGTGCGGCATTTCGATGGATATGGCAGTGATGTGGACGCAGAACTGCTCCTGCCGGACGAGGTGAGGGTCTATTCCAGCCCGGCTTACCGCGAACGGCTCCAGTTGCACAGCCTTGATTGTTTGCCGGGAGCAACCTTGCTCTATACGACGTCCCATGCTCACTGGTCTCAATGGCTATCATCGGTCGGTATCTCCCCCGATAGCTTCTCCAGCAGCCTCAAATTCGATCAGTCTGAGCTGGCCATCGACGCGGCGCGCCGCAATCAGGGTTTAGTGCTCACCAGCCCATGGCTGGTGGAAGAAGACGTACAACGAGGCCTTCTCGTACCGGTCTTTGACGCTGTAGTGAAGACTGGCAAGGGCTATTATTTGGTGCAGGCCAAGGATGTGGTGCTAGGTGAGGCAGCCCAGTTGCTGCGCCGCTGGCTTTGCGACGTAGCGCAGCATTCGGCCTGATCCAACCTGCTGGCAGGATGCCATCAGGCATAGATATCACACAACGCTGCAGCGCCCAAACGTAACCACGATGCGAAGCGAGCCGCTCTTGATCCTGATCTTGACCTTGATCTGGCTTTTGATCTCAGGCGCCCCGTTAAACCACGCTGGCCGAACGCAGGCTTGAATCCGTGGGTAACCCGGCAGGACGCCGGGTTAGCCGCCCCGCGCCATGGATGGCGCGTGGCGGCGGCCCACGGATTCAAGCCTGCGTTCGGGCACACCGAGCCTGGGCGAGGTGCCGAGTGGTGGGGCGAGGACCTTTTGGTTACTTTTGGGTCCGTCCAAAAGTGACCCGCTGTAAGAGCGGAACCGCCAGCCGCCGTTACCGCAGGAATGGATATGTACTCGATCTGCCCCAGCATCCTGGTCGGCCCAGAGGCCGCCATCGGGAGCAAGCCCCCTCCCACATTATGACCGAGGAGGCCGGAAGGCCGTCACCGGAGCAGGTCCCTTTCCCCAACATCAGCGCGGCGGATAATTGGCGAGGATCTTCGCCACCGTGCTGCGGATGGCATTACTACGGTCCTGCGGGTTCGGCGAACTGGCCATGATCTGCTCATCACTGCCACGCCACACCAACTTGCCGTCCCTGCCATCGAGCAAATCAATCTGCAGCGTCGCCACCTTGTAGGAGATGCTGCGCGTTTCGTTGTACATCGGCGCGCCCCAGTAGCCATTCCACGGCCCGCCCCAGGCGCCGCCGTAATTGGTGGTGACCTGTTGCTGGCGGTCCTCGACGATCAGATAGGCCTGCACAGAAAGGTCGGCCTTACTGCCGGGCCCGGCGGGGCGCAGACCGCGCTGGTCAAGCTGCTCGCCCACAGCCTGACGAATGCGCTGCTCGGTGAGGTCGCTCTTGATACGCGGGTCATCCGGGCGGTATTGCAGCGCCGGCTCTTTCCAGGCCCAGTTACGGTAGGCGCCAAAGTCGCGGCTGGCGTCAAAGTCATGGTTGACCTGATTACTCTGGCAACCGCCCAGCAGCAGGACAACGGCAAGCGTAGCGATACGACGAAACATGAGGGTTCTCCGATGATCGGTCCGGCTTCAGTTGAGAATAGCGGTTAAAGCGGAGGATACGCCGTCATTGCCTTCTGCACCGCCTGGCGCAACGCATCGGCGCGCTCGCTGAGGCTGCCCTGGCTGCCCGTTTCGGCACTGGCGCTCCACACCGGCTGGCCGCTGCGGGCGTCGAACAGATTGACTCGCACCACCACGACCTGCACTTCATAGGTACGCACCACCGGCACCGAGTTGTACATGCCGTAGCCATTGCCATAGCGGTTGTAGCCGCCATAACCGTAGCCATAATCGTCCTGGACCTGGCGCAGGCGCTTCTCCAGGCGCACGTCGGCGCTGACCAGCAGGTCCGGCGCACGCGTGTCATGCACGGGGCGCAGGCCACGCTGGTCCAGCGCCCCGCTCACGGCTTCGGCGACCTGGGCCGAATCCGCCCAGGCGGTCCCCGCCGGCAACTGGCCATTGCGCCAGGCCCAATTGCGGTAGGCGCCATAGTCGCGCACCGGCGCCGGGTAAGCGCTGGCGTCAAAGGTACTGGCTGCCTGGGCCGGCGCCGGCGGCATCGGCGCCGACGCGGCCACGTACGGGTTAGGGCTGGAGCAAGCACTCAGCCCAAGAGACAACAGGATCAAACAGAGACGACGCATTTCGACCTCCGCAGACTGGGCCGCTTAGACCGGACGGCAAACCCAGTGCAAATAACGCCCAAGTCCGGCAAAGCTTGGGTGACGACGGTGAGCGAGCTCCATCTCCAACAGATCCTGCAGCTCGGCGCGCGCCTGGAATTCCACCGGCATATAGTCGTGGAACACGCGCACGCCACTTTGGCTTTCGACCTGCCACAGCCCTTCGAGTTGCGCCGCCAATTCCCGAGGGTCCAGCGGCTGTTGCGGCGTGAGGCTCTGTTTTTCGCCGGCCATATCGTTCTTGCGCATCTTGCGAAAGTGGCCCTTGAGCAGGTTGCGATAGATCAGCGCATCGCGGTTATAGAATGCCAGGGACAACCAACCGCCGGGCAGCGTCAATTGATGCAGTACCGGCAGGATCGCATGGGGTTCGGCCAGCCATTCCAGCACGGCGTGGCACAGCACCAGGTCGTAGGGCTCGGTGAGCTGGCCAAGCAAGTCTTGCCAGGGCGCATGGATGAACGTGGCGCTCTGCCCGGCGTCGGCGAACCGCTGGCGCGCGCCTTCGAGCATGGGCGCGGCGGGCTCGGCCAGGGTCACCTGATGGCCGCGTTCGGCCAGCCACAACGCCATATGCCCCAACCCCGCGCCGATATCCAGCACGCGCAACGGGCGATCCGGCAACGCCTCGGTGAGATCGGCCTGCAACACCGCCAGGCGAATCGCGCCCTTGGCGCCGCCGTAGATTTTCTCGGCGAAGCGCGTGGCCAACTGATCGAAATGCCGGTCACTCATGGGCAAACCGCCGTTCGCTGTCGGCCAGTTTGGCGCGCACCACCTCGTTCATGTCCAGGCCCAGCTCACTGCACAGCAATAGCAGGTACAGCACGATATCGCCGACTTCCTGGCCGGCATGCGCGAGTTTATCGGCCGGCAATTGGCGCGACTGGTCTTCGGTCAGCCATTGGAAAATCTCGACCAGTTCGGCCATTTCCACACTGGCGGCCATGGCCAGGTTTTTCGGGCTGTGGAACGGCTTCCAGTCGTTGGCATCGCGGATGCGGTGCAGGCGTTCGGTGAGGTGTTCGAGGTTCATTGGGGGCTCCTGAGTGTGTATAGCTTCAGGGGGATGGGGAGTGAAGGCAAGTGAATAGCGGTGTGGATCTTGAGGGCCTCATCGGGGGCAAGCCCCCTCCCACAATTTTGAGCTGTGAACACTGTTCAAATGTGGGAGGGGGCTTGCCCCCGATAAGGCCCTAATCAACGACGCTGAACTCAAGCCTGGCAGTCTGCCCGGCCTCATCCAACACACTGAGCTGATAGCGCCCCAAGCGCTCAAAGCTGGCATTGATGCTGTCCTGATTGGCGCTATCGCCCAACGGCGCACCATTGAGGAACCACCACCGCCGCCCGCTACCGCCCAGCGCGGAGATTTTCAGGCGCAGGGCCTGTTGACTGGCAGCGGGCAAACGCAGTTGATCGCCCTCGCGCACGCCCACTATGGACAACGGCGAAGCGGCGGCCAGTGCCGGTGGCGGACAATCCGGGTCGGCGGCCGGGATGCGTGCTTCACGGCGCTCCACCCTGGGCAGCCAGGGCTCCAGCGGCGCCGGCCACAGGGCGATAGGCTTCGGTTCGGCGCCAGGGCAATGGGCGTCCACGCGCAAGCCCTTGGCGTTGATCCAGAGGTTTTCCATCAACCCCACGCTCAACGGCTGATCCAATGCCTGCAAAGTCGGCGGTGTGGTGTTGTCCAGTGTCCAGGCAAAACGCTGGCGACGACAATTGGGGTCGCTGCGATTCATCGGCTGGCCCAGCGGCCAACAGATTGCCGCCACGCCCACATTGGCCGGCACGGCCTTGACGGGCGCGCTGATGCCGCGCTGGCTGTCGCGGTTGGTCAACACGTCATGCACCTGCAACATCAACGGCGCGGCCGACGCCAGGCCAAACTGCCCCGGCACCGGCGTGCCGTCCGGCCGGCCGATCCAGACGCCGATCAGATAACGCGGACCGACGCCAATCGCCCAGGCATCACGAAAGCCATAGCTGGTGCCGGTCTTCCAGGCCAGCGTCGGGCGTTGCACCAGCTCGGCCCGTGGGTCGCGATCGGGGCGCGCCTGGCCACTGAGGATGCGTCGCACGATCCAGGCTGCCCCTGGCGACAGTAATGGGCGCTCGCGCAGCGCGTCATCCGGCTGCAGGCGCAGGGTGGCGCTCTTGCCGTCGCGGGCGAATGCACTGTAGCCGCTGACCAGCTCTTCCAGGCGGCTGCCCGCACCGCCCAGGATCAACGCCAGGTTCGGCTCGGCCAACGCCGGCAAGGCCAGCGGCATGCCGCCGATGCGCATCTGCGCGGCAAAGCGTTTCGGCCCGTAGGCTTCCAACAATTGCACCGCCGGCAGGTTCAGCGAGCTGGACAGCGCCGTACTCGCCGGCACCGCCCCGGTAAACCCCATGGAGAAATTGCCCGGCCGGTAATCGCCATAGCGTCGCGGCACGTCCTGCAGCAGGGACTCGGAATGAATCAGGCCGTCATCCAGGGCCATGCCATAGAGGAAGGGTTTCAAGGTGGACCCGGGCGAGCGCAGCGCGTTGATCATGTCCACATGGCCGAAGCGCTTGGCGTCATTGATATCCACAGAGCCTAGGTAGGCGCGTACGGCCATGGTTTCCTCCTCCACCACCAGGATCGCCGCCGAGGTGTGCTCAGGCAAACGCGCACGCCATCCCAGCAGCAGGTCTTCAAGGCGGCGTTGCAGGGTGGCGTCCACCGTGGTGCGGATCAATGGCGGGCTGTCCGGCCGGTTCAGGCGGCGCGCGAGCAAGGGGGCAAGGCTCGGTTCCAGGCGCGGCGCGAGCAGCAGCGGTTCTTCCAGGGCCTCATCGACCGCCGATTGCGGCCATACCTGGAACTCGGCAAGGCGCCGTAGCACTTTGTCCCGGGCCTGCTGGGCGCGTTGCGGGTGACGGTCCGGGCGCAAGCGACTGGGTGCCTGGGGCAGTACTGCGAGCAGCGCGGCTTCGGCGTGGGTCAGCTGCGCCGGGGATTTGCCCAGATAGGCCCAACTGGCCGCCGCCACGCCCTGCAACGTACCGCCGAATGGCGCACGGTTGAGGTACAGGTTGAGGATTTCGTCCTTGGACAGGTGCCACTCCAATTGCGCGGTACGCCAGAGTTGGCGCAACTTGCCATGCAGGGTGCGTGAATGCGGGTCGAGCAATCGCGCCACCTGCATCGACAAGGTGCTGCCGCCCGACACCACCCGTGCGCCGCTCAGGTTCTGCCACGTCGCCCGCACCAGCGCCAACGGATTTACCCCGGGGTGCCGATAGAACCAACGATCTTCGTAGGTCAGCAACGCGTCCAGGTAATACGGCGAGACCTCACTGGTGTGCACCGGATAGCGCCACACGCCGTTGGCATCGGCAAAGCGCCACAATGGCGTGCCATCCTCGGCCAGCACTACCCGGGCCAGGTCGTCCTGGGGCAGGGGCAACGGCCAGATACGGTCGGCCAGCCATAGCAGGGCGATGACCAACAACAGGCTCACCAGTGTCCAGCGGGCAACAAAACGCAAATTCAACCGGGCAAACCTCTATGCTTGTAGGGAACTCGCCCGTCGCAACAACGACCAAAGGCACAGTTACGCCCACCTTCTTATCAGGACACGCACATGCAGGTAGAAAGCTTTTTCGAGTGGTTGGGCCAGGCGCTCGGCTCCGTCATCCGCTTTATCGTCGACGGTCTGAGCGGCTTGTTCGGAGCCTTGACCCATGCCGGCGGCAACTTTATCGATGGCTTGTCGCGCACCCTGGGCATGGACACCTCGATCATCAGCATCATCACCCTGATCGTCGGGTTGCTCCTGCTGTACTCGGCGGTACGCGCCTTTATGCGGGCCTCGGTCATTATCGGGATCATCTGGCTGGTGCTGGGGCTGTGGTTGTTGAGCTGGGTCGTGCACTGATCCCACACACACCGCACAATCCCTGTGGGAGGGGGCTTGCCCCCTCCCACATTGATCCCCATTTCAACTTCAGCGATCAGCGGCCCTTGATCACCATATCCGCCGGAGTGTCACCCACCGCCTGCCAGTTCGGCCGATACATCGACTCCACCTGCGGCGGCGGCACGCGGTAGGTGCCCGGTGTCACGGCCCGTGCCAGGTACAGCAAGTGCGTCGTGCCGCCGTAACCGTCCAGGTTCATCGCCGCCACGTAGCGGTCATCACGAAACTCCTGATGCTTGAGCGACGCGTTCTGCATCGACTCGCGCCACTCCTTCACCTGGCTGCTGGCGTTCTCCAGGCTGGCCGCGCTTTGGGCCAGGTTCTGGTTTTCCAGTTCGAGGCCGGCGGGCAGCAGGTCGACCACCAGGGCATCCGGCACGCGTTGCTTGGCGCTGACCGCCAAATGCACCAGCACCAGATCCCCGCTGTTGAGGCTACGCAGGTTCAGCGGTTGGCCGTTCATGCCCAGGTACTCACGACGGATGCTCAGGTTTTCACCGCCCGCTGCCGGTGGCACTTGTGGATAACCGGAAATCGTCAGTTGCTGGTACACCGGCGTTTGCCCCTGATTGCTCAGGCTCAAGTCGCTGGTCAGCAGCTTGTCATCCAGTTGCAGCGTCGATTGCTGGTTGTTCAGTTCACGCACACCGCCACTGCCGGTCAGCGACACCTGCCAGTTCGCCTCTGGCTGGGCGAGCCCGAGCCGCCCGGCGAGGAACAGCGAATTACGCTCCTGGGTCGACAGATACGGGCTGGCCGCCAACTGGTCCGAGAGTGTGAACAGGCGTTCCTCGCGCTTGCCCTTGGCCAAGTCATTTTCTTCCAGCAACGCCAGGATCATCGCCTGATCGCGCAACGGGCTGCCGTAGTCGGCCAGCCATTCCTTGGCGCTGCGCTGCGCCGCCAGGCCGGCGAGCAACGCCTGGTCCGCACGCGGCTGGTCGCCCATTTTCTGCAGGGCGATGGCCAACTGCACCAAGGGCAAGCCGGAACGCGCATCGCTGCGTCGCTCGAAAATACTGCGCAAGGCCCCCAGCGGCGCTTGCTGACTGCGCGCCAGGACCATGCCGGCGTAGGCCTGCACGGCAAAACGGGTGTGTTCGGCGTTGTCGCTGTAGTCGACTTCGATCAGGTTGCGCTCCTGCACATAGCGCAGCAGACGCTCACTGGCTTTCTTCAGCGCCTCGGCCGGTACCGCAAAACCCTGGTCGCGGGCGCGCAGCAGGAAATCGGTGACATAGGCGGTCAGCCAATATTCTTCCTCGCCGTCGGCGCCCCACAAACCGAAGCTGCCGTTGTAGCGCTGCATGCCCAGAAGGCGTTCGATACCCAGCTCGATCTTGCGTTTACGCTCGGCATCCGGCTCGCCCTTGATGCTCAGGCGTTTAAGCAACGCGTCATCGGCATACAGCGATGGGTACAGGCCGCTGGCGGTTTGCTCAAGGCAGCCGTAGGGATAAGCCTTGAGGGCACTGATCTGCGCGCCGAGGTTCAACGGCGGTCGGCTGGACAGGCTCAACAACGCCTCGCTGCCAGCGCTGTCGAACTGCTCCAGCGTGCCCGCAGGCAAGCTCCACGGCTGGTCCTTGAGCACGGCGCGGTAATGCTTGAGCAACGCAGGGTAGGCAGGGCGCACACCCAGGGTCCATTCACGGCTGAACGGCGGCAGGTTTTCACCGGGCAGATCCAGACCGTTTACCGTCACCTTGACCTTGCCGTTGCCCAGGCCGCCCCAGGCTTTTACCGGGATGCGCAGCGTGGTGCGCTGGCCTTGTTTCAACTCGACGCTGTGTGCGCCGCCGTTGACCAGCTCCAACTGCCCTTCGGCGCTCAGTTGCACCTCCAGCTTCTGCGCCTTGCCCGAGAGGTTGGACAGGTCCAGCGCCAACGTCGTCTCGTCACCACCGGCCAGGAAGCGCGGTGCCGACAGCTCGGCAATCAGCGGCGCGGCGATCACTGTCTTGGCTTCGGCCATGCCGTAGCGGTCATCGCTCCAGGCCTGGGCCATCAGGCGCAGCTCGCCGTTGAAGTCCGGAATATTGACGCTGACTTCGCCCTCGCCCTGCTCGTTGAGCGTGACCGGCGCGCTTTGCAGGGCGACGATGGTCACGCTGGTGTCCGGGCGCTTGCCGCCCTTGGCCAGTGCCGCATCGCCCCCGAACGCAAGGCTAGCCAGACGGCCCTGTCCGGCTTCGATCAACTGGCCGTAGATGTCGAACTGGTCCACGCCGTAGGCCTTGCGGCCGAACAGGCTGGAGTACGGATCGGGTGTCGGGTATTCGGTGATATTGAGAATGCCCACGTCCACCGCGGCCACCAGCACATGCACCTGTTTGGGCACGCTGCCGTCGGCGTTTTTGGCGGCGATCTTCACCGTCAACGGCTGTTTGGGGCGCATTTTTTCCGGCGCCGTCAGCGTCAGGCCGAGCTTGCGCTGGGTACGGTCCAGCGGCAGATGCAGCAGGCCCACCGCACGTTTGGGGGTGATATTGGCTTTGCGCTCGCCGGGACGGATCACCAGCGCACTCACGTACAGGTCATGCCGCGACCATTTCGGGTCAAGCTTCACGGCAAAGCTTTTGCCCTCGGCCGGCACGTCGATTTCCTGCCACCACAGCGGGCCCTCGGCGGACTCCACCAGCAGGTAGCCTTTACCGGCCGCCGGCGGCGTGACGGTGACGTTGGCGGTGTCGCCATCGGCATAGGCGGGTTTATCCAAGGCCAGCTTGACCTGATCGGGGCGCACGGCGCCGCCTTCGGTGTTGTCCTGGGCCTGGTAGCCGGCCCAGAAGCGCAGGCTGCTGATCAAACCGGTCTGCGGGTCTTCGACCTCGACGCGGTAAGGGCCCCACTCCACCTGGAAGCTGACCTTGGCGGTGTCGCCGGCCTTGATGTCGAGGGTTTGTTCGTCGAGGTTGAGGAATTTCTCGTTGTAGTGATAGCTCCAGCCATCATTGTCCGAGTAGTTCCAGTAATAGTCGCGGCGCTCACGCACCAGACGCACCTTGAGGTTCTGCGCGGCAAGTTTCTGACCGTCCTGGTTGGCCACCAGCACTTCGAATTCCGCCGGGCCGTCGCCGTTGGTTTCAGTGCCATCAAACAGCCCGCGCAGGCCCGGCAATTGCTCGGCCGGCCAGATCGGCTGTACCAGGCGCCGGGTGATCGGCCGCCCACCCGACTCTTGCAGGCTGGCTTGCACGATCAGTTGCAGCGGCGACTTGGCCTCGGCCCATTTGCTTTCCAGGGTCAGCGCTTCCTGGCCCTTGGCGTCCAGCGTGCTCTCGTCCAGTTCGAAATCCTGGCTCAGCTCTTCTTCGGTGACCGAGCCGAACTGGTAGCCCGGCAAGTTTTTTACCGCCTCGCGCAGCGGGCGCACATAGACCTGCCCGCTGACCCGATTGCCCGAAGCCGGCGCGCCGTACAGATAACGGCCATTGACCTGGATAACCGCGTCATCCGCCGGGCTCAGTGGCGTGTCACTGCCCTTGAGCTCCAGCGCCAGGCGCTCGGGCAGGAAGTCTTCGACGAGGAACTCATACAGCTGCGGCTTGCCGTCGCCCAGGTCGAATACCAGCTGCCAGCGCCCGGTCGGTGCTTCGCCGGCCAGTTGCAGCGGGTATTGATAGAGACCGGAGGCGTCGGCCTCCCACACGAATTTGCGGCTGACCTGTTCATCGGGGCGCCGTACTTCGACACTGACCGGCTGCGGCTTGACGGCGTTGCCATCCTTGTCGCGCAACAGGGCATTGAGCAGCACGGTTTCACCGGGGCGATACAGGTCACGCGGGCCGAATACAAAGAATTGCAACGGATGGGACGGCTGGCCACCGATATCGAACTCGGCCAGATCCAGCGCGGCACTGTCCAGGCGCAACAAACTGGTTTGTTCACCCTGCTTGGCGAGCAACACCTGGGCTTTTTTCGGCAGCGGCAACTCGGCGTGGCCACCGTCTTCGGTCTTGCCCTGGCCGAGCACACGGCCTTCGGCATCGAGGATTTCCAGTTCGACGCCATTCAACGCCTTGCCGCCCTCCAGCGCCTGGGTAAACACATCCAGGCGATTGGCGTAGCGGTGCACCGACAGGCCGATATCACTCAAGGTAAACAGGGTGGCCGGTTGCGAATAGTTGTAGGTACCCGAAGCACGCATCACCGCCAAATATACGCCGGGCTGCTGCAGTTGCTTGAGGCCGGCGATCGGCAGCAACAGGGTTTCCCGGGTGTTGCGCGCCGGGTTCAGGTCGAAACGCCCGCCGTAGACCAGATCGGCCATGGGCAGCAATTCACGGGATTCGTAACTCTGCAGACTGGTATTGCGCCCCCACTGCGCCAGGAATGCCGGCAGGGACTCGGCCTTGATGCGGAAGAACTCGACGTCGATCTTGTCGACGTTCAGCGCGATCACCGGCAGGCCCTCGGCCAGGCGCGTCGGCAACAGCGTGCCGCGGCTGGCAAAACCCACGGTGGCTTGCAGGTCGCGGGTTTCCAGGCGAGCGGTGTATTCGGCGGCGAGCGTGTTGGCGTTGACTGCCTTGACCCCGGCGTCCACCGTCAGCACCAACTTGCGCTGCGGCTCCAGGTGGCGCAGGCGCAACTCCATCAGGTTATCCGAGAGCTCCCAGGCGCCGTCGACCTTGCCCGACTTGCTGTCGACCAAATGGACTTTGTCGGCGAACTTCTGCTCCGGGTCCAGGGGAATGGAAAAACTCACCGACAAGGTGCTGGCCCCATCCAACTGCACCTCGGACACATCCACCACGCTTAACTCACGCCCGGCGTAACGCTGCTTCAACGCCGCCACATCCACCGCCGCCTTGGCCGGCTTGGGCGCCACGCTCGCCGCCGGGGCAGATGGCGCGGACGGTTTATCGGAAGAATCGCAGGCGCTCAGCAGGGCCAGCGCACAGGCCAGGAACAATCCTTTGTTAAGCATGGGGCACTCATAGTCAGAGGAAACCGAGGGTGAACTATATATCAGCGCCGACCAACCCGCTGTGGCGCCGATCACATTGACCGACGGAGGGTGGATTGGTTCTTGGAGGGACTCAAGCTCCAGCTAAATCCCACAGCCGCTGGAGACCAGAATGTGGGAGGGGGCTTGCCCCCGATAGCGGTACATCAGCAACAAATCAGTTGCCTGACGTATCTACCCAACTCTGTAGCACCACCGTAACCACGATGCGAAGCGAGCCGCTCTTGATCTTGATCTGCTTTTGATCTTGATCTCAGGCGCCCCGTTAAACCACGCTGGCCGAACGCAGGCTTGAATCCGTGGGTAACCCGGCAGGACGCCGGGTTAGCCGCACTGGGCCATGGATGGCCCATTGCGGCGGCCCACGGATTCAAGCCCACATTTGGACCGGGATCGACACAACATCCTGGTCGGCCCAGAGGCCGCCATCGGGGGCAAGCCCCTCCCACATTGGATCTGCGGTGTGGTTAATGGACGGTTACAATACCGCTCCACCAAGGAGCCTTCATGTCCACCCTGCTCGCCGACTGGCGCCACCGCCCCACCCATCGCCGTGTCTGGGCCCTGGCCGCGCCGATGATCCTGTCGAATATTTCCGTGCCGCTGGTGGCCCTGGTCGACAGCATGGTCATCGGTCATCTGCCCCACGCCCACCAACTGGGTGCCGTGGCCGTCGGCGCCAGCCTGTATACCTTCCTCGCCTGGGCCATGGGCTTCTTGCGCATGGGCTCCACCGGCTTTGCCGCCCAGGCTGCCGGGCGCAATGACGGCGCGGCTTTGCGCCAGGTGCTGCTGCAAGGCCTGCTGCTGGCGCTGGGGCTGGCGATGTTGCTGGGCACCGTGGGTATTCCGCTCAGCCATCTGGCGCTGGAGTGGATGCAGCCCTCGGCCGAACTGAACCAACTGACCCGGGAATTCTTCCATACGCGCCTGTTCGGGCTGCCTGCCGCGCTTGCCAGCTACGCGCTGGTCGGCTGGTTCCTCGGCACCCAGAACGCCCGTGCGCCGTTGGCCATCCTGCTGACCACCAACCTGGTCAATATCGCGCTGAACCTGTGGTTCGTTCTGGGCCTGGATTGGGACGTGGTCGGCTCGGCCCGCGCCTCGGTGATCGCGGAGTGGACCGGCGCCCTGCTCGGCCTGGCCCTTACGCAAAAAGCCCTGCGCGCCTATCCCGGGCATATCGCCTGGGCCGCACTGAAGCAATGGCAAAGCTGGCGCCCGCTGCTGGCGGTGAATCGCGATATCTTTATCCGCAGCCTGGCGTTGCAGTCGGTGTTTTTCATGATCACCGTACAAGGCGCGCGCCTGGGGGACGCCACAGTCGCAGCCAATGCCCTGTTACTCAATGGCCTGTTACTGACGGCACATGCCCTGGATGGCCTGGCCCACGCGGTCGAGGCCCTGTGCGGCCACGCCATTGGCGCACGTGACCGCCAGGCGTTAAGGCGATCATTGGTGGTTGCCTGTGGATGGTCGCTGATCGCCAGCGTCGGGTTCGCCCTGCTGTTCACCTTCGGCGGCCATCTGTTTATCGCCATGCAAACAGACATTCCCAGCGTGCGCGAAACCGCCGACATCTACCTGCCCTACCTCGCGGTATTGCCGTTGATTGCAGTGTGGAGTTATTTGCTCGATGGGCTGTTTATCGGCGCCACGCGGGCGCGGGAAATGCGCAATGGGATGTTGCTGACGGTGCTGCTGATACTGCCAATTGCGTGGGCATTGCAGGGGTTGGGCAACCACGGGTTGTGGATCACCTTTCTGTTGTTCATGGCGGTGCGCAGTTTGACCCTGTGGGCAATTGCCTGGCGGCTGAATCGGCAAGGGCTGTGGCTGGGCGCCAACTGAACAAAGGCAATCCAAATGTGGGAGGGGGTAAGCCCCCTCCCACATGTTTTACGAGGACAGGTAGGAAGAACGGGTCAGGCCCAGGCGCAACGCGTCCAGGAACTGGGTGCGTTCCGACGCGGAGATCTTCGCGCTGGCACACTTGTCGCGGTAATGCGTCATCAATTCCTCCGGCGACAAGTGCACATAGCGCAGCATGTCTTCGATGGTGTCGTGAGTCTCGATCCCGGCGCTGTACACCGAACCGTCTTCACGCTGGTAGATGTTCACCGAATCGGTGTCGCCGAACAGGTTGTGCATATCGCCGAGGATTTCCTGATACGCGCCGACCAGGAAGATGCCCAGCAGGTAGTCTTCGCCCTCGTTCAAGGCATGGACCGGCAGGCTGGTCTCGATGCTCTGCTCGTCGACGTACTGCTTGATCTTGCCGTCGGAGTCACAGGTCAGGTCTTGCAGCACGGCGCGGCGCAGCGGCTCTTCGTCGAGGCGATGCAGCGGCAGAATAGGCAGTACCTGGCCGATGGCCCAGGTGTCCGGCAGGCTCTGGAACACCGAGAAGTTGCAGATGTACTTGTCGGCCAGCTTGTCGTTGAGTTCGTCCAGCACCTGGCGGTGCGAGCGCTGGCGGGCCTTGAGCGAGTTGTGCAGGCGACGGCACACCGCGAAGTAGCACTGCTCGGCCAGGGCTTTCTCGGCCAGGGTCAGCTTGCCGTCGGCATACTGGGTGGCCACGTCGCTCATGTAGTGAGTGGCGCGCCAGTAGGTTTCGGTGACCATCTCGATATCGGTCGGGCCGAGCAGGTCCACCAGCCATTGCACGGTTTCCGGCAGGCTTTCCTTGTTTTCGATGGTCGGGATTTCGTCGTTGTGTTTCTCGACGTCGGTCACCTGCACCACCAGCATGGCGTGGTGGGCCGTCAGGGAACGGCCACTCTCGGAGAAGATGTGCGGGTGCGGCAGGCTCTGCGCGTCGCAGAACTCCTTGAGCATGCCCACCACCACGCCGGCGTAGTCGTCCATGTCGTAGTTGATCGAGCTGGCGTTGCGCGAGTGGGTACCGTCGTAGTCCACGCCCAGGCCGCCGCCCACATCGATGTGGTCCACCGGCAGGCCGAGGTTGCGCAGTTCGCCGTAGTAACGAATGGCTTCCTTGAACCCGTGCTGGTAGTCGGCCAGGTTGGCGATCTGCGAGCCCATATGGAAGTGCAGCAGGCGGATGCCCTGGTCCAGGCCGGCCGCGCGAAAACGCTCGACCACCGACAGCAGCTGCGCCGCCGACAAACCGAACTTGGACTTCTCGCCACCGGTGTCCGCCCACTTGCTCGAGGCCAGGGACGACAGGCGCACACGCAAGCCCACCTGCGGCTTGACCTTGAGGCTGGCGGCCTCTTCGATCACCAGTTCAACTTCGGATTCTTTCTCGATCACGATGAACACGTTGTGGCCGAGCTTCTGGCCCATCAGCGCCAGGCGGATGAATTCACGGTCTTTGTAGCCGTTGCAGACAATGGTGCCGCCCTTCGGTGCCAGGGCCAGCACGGCCAGCAGCTCCGGCTTGGAGCCGGCTTCCAGGCCGATGGAGACGTTCTGGGTGGCGATGATGTTCTCGATCACCGCTTCCTGCTGGTTCACCTTGATCGGGTACAGCGCGGTGTACTGGCTCTGGTATTCCAGGCGCTCGATGTTCGAATCGAAGGCACCGGTGAGCTGGCGCACACGGTCTTGCAGGATATCGGGGAAGCGCACCAGCAGCGGCAACGACAGGCCGCTTTTGCGCAGCTCGTCGACTTGCTCGTACAGATCGACAGGCGTGCTGTTCGGACCGTTCGGACGGACTTCTACGCGACCGGCTTCATTGATCGCGAAATAACCGGCCCCCCAATGGCGAATCCCGTAAACACTGCGGCTGTCCGCAACTGTCCATTGGCTGCCATCGTCTTTGCGTGTGCGTCGTACGGACATCGAAGTCCCCTATAAATGAAGGCGAAGGCACCACCTCAAGCGGAGGCTGGCGCAGTCTAAAGAATGAAAATGACGATTTGCCTGTTAAGGGAGGTAGACCTCGCTCGCAGGACAGAGTTTAGACACAGGTTGGGAAGAGGCTTTCAGCCGCCGGACTTCTTGGCCTTGTAACCGAGCTTGATCAGCTCGGCCAACAGCAGTTCGACATGCTCGCCCTGGATCTCGATGACCCCGTCTTTCAACGCGCCACCGGTGCCGCAGCGCTTTTTCAGCGTGGTGGCAAGTTCCTTGAGCGCCTCTTCGGCCAGCGGCACGCCGGTGATGGTGGTCACCGTCTTGCCGCCACGGCCTTTGCTCTCGCGGCGTACGCGGGCAATGCCGTCGCCTTCGGGAATCAGGGTTTGTTTGCAGGTGCACGAATCCACGGGCTGACGGCAGTCCGGGCAGTGTCGACCTGCATCGGTGGAAAATACCAGGCCACCCAAGGCGGCGAAGGATGCGGCTTTCTTGGCCACCGGCAATCCTCTAGGGGATGAAAAGTGGCGCAGTGTAACGGCAAAAAGCCAAGTTGCTAAGGGCCAAATGGCGCCATTTCATGCAACTTTAGCGACGCAACGCCAGATAGCGCCGCAGGCCTTCTTGCGCGTCCGGGCAGTAAGGCTTGTGTTTGGCCTCGCTCAACACCGTTTCAATCGGCAGGAAGCGCGCTTCCATGACTTCTTCGGGCTGCAGGCACAGGGGCCCGTCCCATACCGCCGAGTAGGAGGTGCACCAAAGCCTGCTGTCGCCGTCTTCGAAATAGAAATGGTCATGTTCGATCAATTCCACGCCGCTGACGCCAAGCTCTTCTGCAAGTTCACGGGCCGCCGAATCGGCATAGGTTTCCCCTGCCGCTACCATCCCGCCCGCTGCCGTGTCCCAGAAACCGGGATACAACGCTTTGCTCAGGGTACGCCGATGCACACACAGCTCGCCCCTGGAGTTGAACAGGAAGATAAAGGTGCAACGGCCAATCAGCCCGCGCTGGCGCAGGTCGGACCTTACGAGGGTACCGAGCGGGTTGTCGTGTTCGTCAACCCACTGGATCAGTTCAGCATCGGAGGCTACCCGGTGGGCGGCCTCCTTTTGAGTAGCGTCCATCATCAACCCTGGTTGAGGAGCTGACGCAAATCGATCACTGCAGCGTTGGCCCGGGAAATGTAGTTGGCCATCACCAGCGAGTGGTTCGCCAGTACGCCGAAGCCACTGCCATTGAGAATCATGGGGCTCCACACCGGCTCCTGCGAGGCCTCCAGCTCACGAATGATCTGGCGCACGCTGACCGTGGCGTTTTTCTTGGCCAGCACGTCGGCAAAGTCGACCTCGATGGCGCGCAGCAGATGGGACAGCGCCCACGCCTGGCCACGGGCCTCATAGAACACGTTGTCGATCTGCATCCATGGGGTCTCGACCACTTCTTCATCGACCTGGGGCACTTCACCCGGCGCCAGCGCTTCGGTTTTCAGCGCGGTGTTCAGCTTGACCCGGCCCACGCTGGCCGACAGACGCTGCGACAGCGAACCCAGACGGGTGGCGACATCGCCCAGCCAGTTGTTCAGGTTGTCGGCGCGGGCATAGAACAGCGCACCCTTCTGATTCGGGTCGGACAGGCGTGCTTCGTAGCGACTCAGGGAATTGATGCCTTCCTGGTATTCCGACTCGCTGGACGGCAGCACCCAGCTCTTGTTGTCAAAGTTGAAACGCGGCTCGGCCTTGGCCAGGTCAGCGTCTTCAGCCGACTGCGACTGGGAACGGGCGAAATCCTTGCGCAGGGCGCGGGTCAGGTCGCGTACCTGCACCAGCACGCCGTACTCCCAGCTCGGCATGTTGTCCATCCACAGGCCTGGCGGGAAGCGATCATTGGAAATGTAGCCACCGGGCTTGTCCAGCAAGGTACCCACTACGTTTTTCAGGGTTTCGACCGTGGTGTAGCCGATCACCATCTGCTTGCCTTCCTTCTCGGCGGCAAGCTGGGCGTTTTGCTGGACCGGAAACAAGGCCGGCTCCTGGCTCCAATACCAACCCAGGCCACCGGTGACCAGAAGGTACAAGCAGATCACGCTGAGCAAGGCGCGGCTCATCAGCAGGTTGCGAACGTAGCTGCGGTTGGCCGACTTGGGCTCAGGGGCGGGGCCTTTGGCACTGCCTTCACGGTTTTTCCAGTCCAGCATGGCGATATCCTTTCAATCACTTGAGTTCATGCACATCAATTGTCCGGGTGCGGTCAAACACTCCGACCACAACCCTACCCCATCGTGCCCATCGGTGCGGCGCTTTTAAACCAAACTGGCGCATACCCGAGGGTGGACTATAAAGGATGCACGCCTTTTACACAGCGCGACCACAAGGTCAAAAAATGAATACCGCAGACGCGTACTTAATTGACGTATGACACTCATGCAATAGAAAAAGAGATGCTAGCATAGGGCCACTAGTCGACCTCAGCATGCACCTTCACAGTAGTCAGGATATGACCGAGTCAGAAGACCCCAGCCGCGAGCGTCTCAAGCAGCATTTTGCCCAGCGGGTAATTCATCAGGCACGTCAAATTCTTGAGATCTGGCAGCGCCTGCAGCGCAGCGAATGGTCGAACGCCGACTTCTCCGAGCTCAGCGAAGCCACTCTGCGCCTGCTGCGCTTTGCCGAGCGTTTCGAACAGCCCGAGCACCGCCAACTGGCCCAGCACATTGGCGAGTCCCTCAAGGCCGTGGACGAAAACCGTGGCCGCCTGAGCAGTCACCTGATCACCGAGCTCAACCGTTTGATGCAGCGCCTGTCGCGTACCGGGCTGCGTCAGGGCGATCAGCTTGAGCAAACCCAGCTGCCGCCGATGCGCAAGCCGATCTACGTGATGCTGGCCGACCACGACCGCGCCGAACGCCTGGCCAAGCAGCTGGAATTTTTTGGCATGAGCGCGCAGTCCCTGGACAGCGTCGCAGCGTTTCGCGCCTCCATGGCCGAGCGCCTGCCGTCGGCCATCGTGATGGACGTCGACTTCTGCGGCACCGGGCTGGGGCTAAAACTGGCCGCCGAAGCCCAGCAGGGCCTGGAGCAAAAGCTGCCGCTGCTGTTTTTCAGCCTGCATGAGACCGACACGCCGACGCGTCTGGCCGCCGTGCGCGCCGGTGGCGAAGAATTCCTCACTGGCACGCTGGAAGCCTCGAGCCTGCTGGAAAAGATCGAAGTGCTGACCTGCGTCGCTCAATATGAGCCGTATAAGGTGCTGATCATTGACGACTCCCGCGCCCAGGCGTTGCACACCGAGCGCCTGCTCAACAGCGCCGGCATCGTCACCCGCACCTTGATCGAGCCGATCCAGGCCATGGCCGAGCTGGCGGACTTCCAGCCCGACCTGATCATCCTCGACATGTACATGCCCGCCTGCACCGGCACCGAGCTGGCCAAGGTGATTCGCCACAACGACCGCTATGTCAGCGTGCCGATCATCTACCTGTCGGCCGAAGATGACCTGGACAAGCAGCTCGATGCGATGAGCGAAGGCGGTGACGACTTCCTGACCAAGCCGATCAAGCCGCGCCATCTGATCACCACCGTGCGCAACCGCGCGGCGCGCGCGCGCAATTTGAAGGCGCGGATGGTGCGCGACAGCCTGACCGGGCTGTACAACCACACGCATATCCTGCAATTGCTCGAAGACTGCAGCTTCCGCGCCCGTCGCGAAAACAAGCCGCTGAGCTTCGCCATGCTGGATATCGATCACTTCAAGCGGGTCAATGACAGCCACGGTCACCCCATGGGCGATCGCGTCATCAAGAGCCTGGCCTTGTTCCTCAAGCAGCGCCTGCGCAAGACCGATTACATCGGCCGCTATGGTGGTGAGGAATTTGCCATCGTGATGCCCGACACCGACCTCGAATCGGCCTGCAAAGTACTGGACGACATTCGTGGGCGCTTTGCGGAAATCCACTACCCGGCTCAGCCACAGGACTTATGGTGCACCTTCAGTGCCGGGCTGGTGGAACTGTGCGACGGCTCCGACAGCCTGATGATGGCCGCCCAGGCCGACGAGGCGCTGTACCGTGCCAAGCATGCGGGACGCAACCGCGTGCAGGCGGCTCGCCCATCAAAGCAAAGTGCCATCTTTTCACCGGAATTCACTGATTCGGTCATAACGTTGTAATGGAAACGCAATAACTTCAGGCACCTATCTTTTGCTGTCGGTTGAAACCACGCATGCGCCTGAAGCTGCTGACCAATCTCAATACCCTTCTTCTGGTTGCCGTGTGCCTGGCACTTGGCGCGACGCTATGGTGGTCGCAACGGGCGCTGGAGCGCCCGTACCTGTTGATGGAGCGCTATCTGGGGCTGTCCCAGGTCTTTGAGAACCAGGCCGCACGCAATATCGACGACTACCTGGCCAGCGGCGATGCCCTGCGGTTGAGCAGCGCCGGCCAGAGCCTGGAAAGCCTGTTGCAGCAGCTCGACTCACTGCCGCCCGAGTTGGCGCAAAGCCTGCGCCCCAGCCTCGCGGACCTGGATGCCTTCAGCAAAACCGACCTGCTCGCCGCCGGTAAGCTGGCCGGGGACCCGCAAGCCCTGCTGCTGCAAGCCGAACGCGAACTGGGGGCGAACCTGGAGCAACTGAGCCAGTACGCCGGCACGGTCGATTCTGCGGAGGCAGCGCGCTACCTGCCGCCGCTGCTGGCCGCCTCGCAACACCTGGGCAAACTGTCACTGGCGCGCGACAAACTGGTCAGCAGCGGGCGCGCCGAGCTGGCCGATGACGTCGAGCGTGAAATCGCCAACATCCGCAGCCAGGCCGACCTGTTGGCCCAGCTGCCTTTACTGGGCGTAAAGGCCAGCGCCGAATCCAGCACCGACGATTTTTCCGCCTTGATGGGGCTGCAAAACACTGAAAAAACCGAAGCGCTGGACACCGGCGTTGACCTCAAGCGTGAACTCAACGGCCTGTTGACCCGCTACCCCGCCGAACTCAAGCGCACCCGCGAACAGATCCAACAGCGCGCCGACCTTGCCGCCGCCACACACACCAAGATCACCGGTGTGCGCCAGGCCATCGCCGGCCTGGAGCCGGTGGTGCGCGCGCAACACGCCAGGATCCAGGGCGAAGTGCGCCTGATACAAGGGCTGATGATTGGCCTGATCCTGCTGATCGCCCTGTTGATCGACACCTTGCAGCGTCGCCTGGCGCGGGTGCTGACCGCCCTTGCTCCGGCGCTGTCCACTTGGGCCGAAGGCAACTTCAGCCAGCCGATCGCCTTGGGCAGGACCAACCGCGAACTGCACGATATCCAAGCCTCGCTCAACCGCCTGCGCGCTTATCTGGTGGACCTCGTCGGCACGATTCGCGGCAACGCCGAAGAAGTCGCCGGCAGCAGCCGCGCCCTTGCCGAACTGAGCAACGGCCTGCACCACGGCGCCGAACGCCAGGCCGGGGATACGGCGCAGATCCGTGACTCCCTCGGCGAACTGGAAGCGACCATCCAGCAAGTGGCGGGCGATGCCAGCCAGGCCGCTGGCGCCAGTCGCAGTGCAGGCATCGCCGTGGAACAAGGCCAGCGGGTCATCGGCCTGAGCCTGACCGGGTTGCACGCCCTGGTGGGTGAAGTGCAGCAAAACGCGCAAATGATCGAGAAACTTGCCGAAGAGTCCGCCACCATCGGCGGCGTACTCACGGTGATCCGCTCGATCGCCGAGCAGACCAACCTGCTGGCGCTCAATGCAGCCATCGAAGCCGCCCGCGCCGGTGAGGCCGGCCGAGGGTTTGCCGTGGTCGCCGATGAAGTGCGCACCCTGGCCCAACGCACAGCCGGCGCCACTGCCGAAATCCAGGGTTTGATCAGCAGCCTGCAAACCGCCGCCCACCAATCGGTGCAAGGCATGCGTGCACAAGTCGAACACGCCGAAGCCACCGCCGAGCAAGCCCAGGCCGCCGATGGCGCGCTGGACGAAATCGTCGGGGCGATCCAGACCATTTCCCAAACGGCGGTGCGCATCGCTGATGTGACGGCGCAGCAAAGCGGGGCCGTCAGTGAAATTCGCGATAACAGCGAACGCATTCACCAGCTGGGTGAGGATAACCTGCTGCGTATCGGCCAAGGGCGCAGCCAGAGCGAACACCTGCTGGTGCTGGGTGGGCAGCTCAACACGGCGGTGCAAGCCTTCCGCGTCTGACCTCCCATCCGGTGAAGATCAAAAGGTGGGAGGGGGCTTGCCCCCCTCCCACATGGGATCTCCCGCGATTTCATGACTGTATTGCCCATGACCGGATCCCAAGTCACAGTCACAAATTTTGCGCTATCCTCGCTAATCGTGCTGGCTACTGCATAGAACTGGACAGTCACAAAGGCTTTGCGGCATAGTCGCCGGGTTCTGCAGCACCTCAATCAATAACAAGGAACAGCCGATGGCGACCTTACTGGTTCTTCACGGACCCAACCTGAACCTGCTCGGCACCCGTGAACCGGGCGTGTACGGGGCAGTGACGCTGGATCAGATCAACCTCGATCTGGAACAGAGGGCCCGTGTTGCCGGCCACCATTTGCTCTACCTGCAAAGCAATGCCGAGTATGAATTGATTGATCGCATCCATGCCGCGCGCGGCGAAGGCGTGGACTTTATTCTGATCAATCCCGCCGCTTTCACGCATACAAGCGTTGCATTACGTGACGCGCTGCTGGCGGTGAGCATCCCATTCATCGAAGTGCATTTATCGAACGTGCACAAACGCGAAGCTTTCCGCCATCACTCTTACTTCTCCGATGTAGCGGTAGGAGTGATCTGCGGCCTTGGCGCCAGCGGTTACCGACTGGCCCTGGAGGCCGCCCTGGAACACGTTGAAGAACAGGCTAAACGCCCCTGACCGACCCTTGGGAGTTGATGATTCATGGATATCCGTAAAGTTAAGAAACTGATCGAACTGCTGGAAGAATCCGGTATCGACGAGCTGGAAATCAAGGAAGGCGAAGAGTCCGTACGGATCAGCCGTCACAGCAAGACCCCGGCCCAACAGTTCTACGCACCCCAGATGCAAGCACCGGCGCCAGCGGCTGCCGCCCCTGCCGCCGCCGCTCCAGCCGCAGCGCCTGCGGCCCCGGCAGCCCCGGAGCTGAACGGTTTCGTGGTCAAGTCGCCAATGGTCGGTACCTTCTACCGCACCCCGGCACCGACCTCGCCGGCCTTTGTTGAAGTGGGCAAGACCGTGAAAGTGGGCGACACCATCTGCATCGTTGAAGCGATGAAGATGATGAACCACATCACCGCCGAAAAAGCCGGCGTCATTGAATCCATCCTGGTAGAAAACGGTCAGCCGGTTGAGTACGACCAGCCGCTGTTCACCATCGTTTGAACCGCGGAGCACCTTCGATGTTGAAACCTGCGAAGAAACTGCAAAAAGTCCTGATCGCCAACCGCGGCGAAATCGCGCTGCGGATCCTGCGCGCCTGTAAGGAAGAGGGCATCAAGACCGTCGCTGTTTACTCGACGGCCGATACCGAATTGATGCACGTGAAACTGGCGGACGAAAGCATCTGCATCGGCCCGCCACTGGCCACCAACTCTTACCTGAAAGTCTCGAACATCATCGCAGCCGCTGAAGTGACTGGCGCTGATGGCATCCACCCGGGCTACGGCTTCCTCGCGGAAAACGCCGACTTCGCCGAACAGGTGGAGAAATCCGGGTTTGCCTTCATCGGCCCGAAAGCCGAAACCATTCGCCTGATGGGCGACAAGGTCTCGGCCAAGGACGCCATGATCGCAGCCGGCGTGCCTACCGTTCCCGGCTCCGACGGCCCACTGCCGGAAGACGAGGAGACCGCGCTGCGCATTGGTCGCGAAGTCGGCTACCCGGTGATCATCAAGGCCGCCGGTGGCGGTGGTGGTCGCGGCATGCGCGTGGTGCACAAGGAAGAAGACCTGATCGAGGCCGCCAAGCAGACCCGTTCCGAAGCGGGCGCCTGGTTCGGTAACCCGATGGTCTACCTGGAGAAGTACCTGACCAACCCACGTCACGTGGAAGTGCAGGTACTGTCCGACGGCCAGGGCCACGCGATCCACCTGGGTGACCGCGATTGCTCGCTGCAACGTCGCCACCAGAAGGTACTCGAAGAAGCGCCGGCACCGGGTCTGGACGAAAAGGCCCGCCAGGAAGTCCTGGCTCGCTGCGTCAAGGCGTGCATCGACATCAACTACCGTGGCGCCGGCACCTTCGAGTTCCTCTACGAGAACGGCCGCTTCTACTTCATCGAGATGAACACTCGCGTGCAGGTAGAACACCCGGTATCGGAAATGGTCACCGGTATCGACATCGTCAAGGAGATGCTCAGCATCGCCGCCGGCAACGTGCTGTCCTTCACCCAGGACGACGTGAAGATGCACGGCCACTCCCTGGAGTGCCGGATCAACGCCGAAGACCCGAAAACCTTTATCCCAAGCCCTGGCCTGGTCAAGCATTTCCACGCGCCCGGCGGCAACGGCGTACGTGTGGATTCGCACCTGTACAGCGGCTACAAGGTTCCGTCCAACTACGACTCGCTGATCGGCAAGCTGATCACCTGGGGCGCGACCCGCGACGAGGCCATGGCCCGCATGCGCAACGCCCTGGACGAAATCGTGGTCGACGGCATCAAGACCAACATCCCGCTGCATCGGGACCTGGTCCGCGATGAAGGCTTCTGCGAAGGTGGTGTGAACATTCACTACCTGGAACACAAGCTGGCCAACCAGTAAGTGCTCCACCCACCAAAGCCGCCTTCGGGCGGTTTTGTTGTTTCTGGGCCCGTATTTTTTTGAATGCACACAGTCCAACTGTGGGAGGGGGCTTGCCCCCGATTGCGGTATGTCAGTCTCAATATCTGTAACTGATCCACCGCCATCGGGGGCAAGCCCTCTCCCACCTGGCCCTGTGTATATTCTGAGCACTGCAACTCGTCAGTACTGTCGTCTTCTGCCGTTCGCTCGCGTAAACTTGCGCGCTCTCGCGGCCTACTCGCTGCACACTCATTTTTTTCAAAGGTGCCCGCCATGCCTTGGCTGCAAGTCCGTCTCGCCATCAGCCCGGAACAAGCCGAAACCTACGAAGACGCCTTCCTTGAAGTCGGCGCCGTGTCGGTGACCTTCATGGACGCTGAAGACCAGCCGATCTTCGAACCGGAACTCAACACCACCCCGCTGTGGTCCCACACCCATCTGCTGGCCCTGTTCGAAGACGGTACCGAGGCCGCCAGCGTCCTGGCCCACCTGGAACTGCTGACCGGCGGCCCGCTGCCCGAGCATCACAGCGAAGTGATCGAAGACCAGGATTGGGAGCGCAGCTGGATGGATAACTTCCAGCCCATGCGCTTCGGCCAGCGCCTGTGGATCGTGCCGAGCTGGCACGCCGCCCCCGAGCCCGATGCCGTCAATCTGCTGCTGGACCCGGGCCTGGCGTTCGGCACCGGCACTCACCCCACCACCGCGCTGTGCCTGGAATGGCTGGACGGCCAGGACCTGACCGACTGCAACGTGCTCGATTTCGGCTGCGGCTCGGGGATCCTCGCCATTGCCGCCCTGCTGCTGGGCGCCAGGGAAGCCGTGGGCACCGATATCGATGTGCAAGCGCTGGAAGCGTCTCGCGATAACGCCGGGCGCAACCACATTCCTGAAGCCAAGTTCCCACTCTATCTGCCTGAAGACCTGCCCCAGGTGCAGGCCGATGTGCTGGTTGCCAATATTCTCGCCGGGCCGCTGGTTTCACTGGCGCCGCAGTTGTCGGGCCTGGTCCGGCCGGGCGGGCGCCTGGCGCTGTCGGGCATCCTCGCCGAGCAGGGCGAAGAGGTCGCTGCCGCCTACGCTAGGGATTTCGAGCTGGACCCCATCGCCAACCGTGACGGTTGGGTACGCATCAGTGGGCGTCGGCGCTAGAATGAGCGCTTGTCTGAATCGGATGGCCGCATGACCGACAGTTTCGTCACCCAGTGCCCGCATTGCCAGTCGCGCTTTCGCGTCAACCACGCTCAGTTGAGCGTGGCCCGCGGCGTGGTGCGCTGCGGCTCGTGCCTGCAAGTGTTCAACGCCGCTCGCCAGTTGCTGGAGCAACGGGCGCAAACGCAACCTGACCACGCCCCTGCACTTGAGCCTGCCACCGAGGCACCCCGCGCCATCAGCCAAAAGCAGTGGAGCGCCGAAGAACTGGACCTGGACAACCTGGACCTGGACGAAGAACTGGCCAAACTCGAGCGCCGCGAGAT
Source organism: Pseudomonas sp. CFBP13528 (assembly GCF_005233615.1). NCBI lineage: Bacteria > Pseudomonadati > Pseudomonadota > Gammaproteobacteria > Pseudomonadales > Pseudomonadaceae > Pseudomonas > Pseudomonas sp. CFBP13528. The sequence continues at coordinate 574,600 of NZ_QGAJ01000003.1, read as the reverse complement.
TCAGCACACCCAGCCCGTCGGCGCCGAACGCCGCCAGCCGGGGGCCGACCGTCGACACAAGGACGACGCCCTCAGCGCCAGCCGCGATACGGTCAAGGCCGAGGAAGAAAAATGGGCCGCCAGTTTATTCAGTGAGCCGCTGCAAGCGCGCGACCCGTCCGCTGAAGCAGAACCGAGCGCCCGCACCGAACCGTCCATGTCCTTTCACCCGGACGATATCGACGACGAGCCGCCACTGCGCGAGGCCCCGCACGACGACGATGATTCAGACCCACCGTTCACGCCCCTGACCCCATCGGCAGACGCAACCGATGACCGTGCGCAATCGCGGCGCAAGCGAGCCCGCGCCGAGTCCGGCGCCCACGACGACCTGTTCCAGGACCTGGAAGACGACCCGCTGCACCTGTATGCGCAGAAGCGCCCTTCCGGCTGGGGCCGCCGCCTGATCTGGATCGTGCTGGTGGTGCTCGCTGCCGCCGGCCTGGCAGGCCAGTACATCGCCTACCAATTCGACGAACTGGCCCGCCAGGACGCCTACCGCCCGTGGTTCCAGCAACTGTGCCCGACCCTGGGCTGCACCGTGCCATCGCGGGTCGACATCGCCCATATCAAGAGCAGCAACCTGGTGGTGCGCAGCCACCCGGAGTTCGCCGGGGCCCTGGTGGTGGATGCGATCATCTACAATCGCGCAACCTTCTCCCAGCCCTTCCCGCTGCTGGAACTGCGCTTTGCCGACCTCAACGGCGGCCTGATCGCCAGTCGACGCTTCAAGCCCGCCGAATACCTCAGCGGCGAATTGGCCGGAGTCAGCGAAATGCCGTCGCAGGTACCGATCCACATCTCCCTGGACATCCTCGACCCAGGCAACAAAGCCGTGAATTACAGCCTGAGCTTCCATTCGCCCGAATGAAGCCACGCCGCAGCCTTGGTTTGAAGGCGGATTATTGACTGCACCGACGTCAACCAAACCGATGGCGATAAAAAAATAACTGTTCAGATTTTATCCAATTCAGCCTTTATCCAGTCATCGAGAGCGGGTATCATGCCAACCCTTTTTCGAACTCTAATGATCCGGCCCCACAACAGGGAAGTCCTATGTCGGCGGTACGCATCGGCCCATATACATTGCACAACGGCTTGATCCTCGCCCCGATGGCGGGGGTCACTGACCAGCCCTTTCGTCAGCTCTGCAAACGTTTGGGCGCGGGTCTAGTAGTCTCTGAAATGGTCACCAGCGACATGAGTTTGTGGAACACCCGCAAGTCGCGGTTGCGCATGATCCACGAAGGTGATCCCGAGCCGCGCTCGGTGCAGATCGCCGGGGGTGATGCGCAGATGCTGGCGGATGCGGCCAGGGCCAATGTGGAGCTGGGCGCGCAGATCATTGATATCAACATGGGCTGCCCGGCCAAGAAAGTTTGCAACAAGGCCGCGGGTTCCGCCTTGTTGAAAGATGAGCAGTTGGTTGCCGAGATCCTGCAGGCCGTTGTCGCCGCAGTCGATGTGCCGGTGACCCTGAAGATTCGTACCGGTTGGGACCGGGACAACAAGAATGGCCTGACGGTGGCGAAGATCGCCGAACAGGCGGGTATTGCAGCGCTGGCGGTGCATGGCCGCACCCGCGCCGACCTTTATACCGGGGAAGCCGAGTACGACACTGTTGCCGCGATCAAGCAGGCAGTGTCGATGCCGGTGTTTGCCAATGGCGATATTGATTCAGCCGAGAAAGCCCGGCGCGTGCTGCACGCAACCGGTGCCGATGGCTTGTTGATCGGCCGGGCCGCCCAGGGGCGGCCATGGATTTTCCGTGAAATCGAGCGTTTCCTGCGTACCGGCGACGTGTTGCCGGCACCGGGACTGACCGAGGTGGAACATATTCTGCTGGAGCATCTGGCCGCCCTGCACGCCTTCTATGGGGATGTGATGGGCGTACGTATTGCTCGCAAGCATGTCGGCTGGTACCTCGCCACCTTGCCGGGCGCCAAGGAATTGCGCGCTCAGTTCAATCGTTTGGATGAAACGCAGGCACAGGTCGCCACCGTTCGTGAGTTCTTCGCCGAACGTGACAAGAGCCTGGAAACAGGGGATGGAGAGGGGGTGGCCGCATGACCATGATGACCGAGACTTTAGTGAGTGGAACAGCACCCGTGAGCGACAACGTCAATTTGAAACAGCACCTCAACACGCCGAGCGAAGAAGGCCAGACCCTTCGCGGGAGTGTCGAGAAGGCGCTGCACAATTATTTCGCCCACCTCGAGGGTGCTTCCGTCACGGACGTGTACAACCTGGTGCTCTCCGAAGTCGAGGCGCCCTTGCTCGAAAGCGTGATGAACTACGTCAAGGGCAACCAGACCAAAGCCAGTGAGCTGCTGGGCCTCAATCGTGGCACCTTGCGCAAAAAGCTCAAGCAGTACGATTTGCTGTAAGCATTCAATCAAACCAGAAAGGCGCCCGCGTAAAACCGGTCGCCTTTTTTGCTGACTCCTTTGCTTTTGATGGAAATTGAGATGACCGACCAGACTACCCGCCTGCCGATCCGCCGCGCCTTGATCAGTGTTTCCGACAAGACCGGGATCCTCGAATTTGCCCGGGAGCTGGAAGCCCTGGGCGTGGAAATCCTCTCCACGGGCGGGACCTTCAAACTGCTGCAGGACAACGGCGTGGCCGCAGTAGAAGTCGCGGACTACACCGGTTTCGCGGAAATGATGGACGGTCGGGTCAAAACCCTGCACCCGAAAATTCACGGCGGCATTCTCGGCCGTCGCGGCATCGACGACGCCATCATGACCGAGCACGGCATCAAGCCGATCGACCTGGTGGCCGTCAACCTCTACCCGTTCGAAGCCACCATCAACAAGCCGGGCTGCGACCTGCCGACCGCTATCGAAAACATCGATATCGGCGGCCCGACCATGGTGCGCTCGGCGGCCAAGAACCACAAAGACGTGGCCATCGTGGTGAACGCCAGCGATTACGCCAACGTGCTCGAAAGCCTGAAAGCCGGTGGCCTGACCTACGCCCAGCGTTTCGACCTGATGCTCAAGGCGTTCGAACACACCGCCGCCTACGACGGCATGATCGCCAACTACATGGGCACCGTGAACCAAGCGGCCCAAACCTTGAGCACAGAAGGCCGCAGCCAGTTCCCGCGCACCTTCAACAGCCAGTTCATCAAGGCCCAGGAAATGCGCTACGGCGAGAACCCGCACCAGAGCGCGGCGTTCTACGTGGAGGCAAACCCGGCCGAAGTCGGCATTGCCACCGCGACCCAGCTGCAAGGCAAAGAGCTGTCCTACAACAACGTGGCCGACACCGACGCCGCGCTGGAATGCGTGAAGAGCTTCGTCAAACCGGCCTGCGTCATCGTCAAGCACGCCAACCCGTGCGGCGTGGCCGTGAGCCCGGACGCTGAAGGCGGGATCCGCCAGGCCTACGAACTGGCCTACGCCACCGACACCGAATCGGCGTTCGGCGGCATCATTGCCTTCAACCGTGAATTGGATGCCGAGACCGCCAAGGCGATTGTCGAGCGCCAGTTCGTCGAAGTGATCATCGCGCCAAGCGTCAGCGAAGAGGCACGCGCCATCGTCGCGGCCAAAGCCAATGTGCGCCTGCTGGCCTGCGGTGAATGGTCGGCTGACCGCGCCGCTGCCTGGGACTACAAGCGCGTCAATGGCGGCCTGCTGGTACAGAGCCGTGACATCGGCATGATCGGCAGCCAGGACCTGAAAGTGGTGACCAAGCGCGCACCGACCGAGCAAGAGATCAACGACCTGATCTTCGCCTGGAAAGTGGCCAAGTACGTCAAATCCAACGCCATCGTCTACGCCAAGAACCGCCAGACCATCGGTGTCGGCGCCGGCCAGATGAGCCGTGTGAACTCGGCGCGTATCGCCGCGATCAAGGCTGAACACGCCGGCTTGCAGGTGGTGGGTTCGGTGATGGCTTCCGATGCGTTCTTCCCGTTCCGTGATGGCCTGGACAATGCCGCGAAAGCCGGCGTGACCGCCGTGATCCAACCGGGTGGTTCGATGCGTGATGCTGAAGTCATCGCCGCCGCTGATGAAGCCGGTATTGCGATGGTGTTCACCGGCATGCGCCACTTCCGCCACTGATCCAAATGTGGGAGGGGGCTTGCCCCCGATGACAGTGTGTCAGGCAACTGATCCTTAGCTGACACACCGCAATCGGGGGCAAGCCCCCTCCCACATAAAGCGTTCCTGCGACGCCTACAGAATTTGAGGTTTTTGAAATGAATGTTTTGATCATTGGCAGCGGTGGCCGCGAACACGCCCTGGCCTGGAAAGTTGCCCAGGACCCACGTGTCCAGAAAGTCTTCGTTGCGCCCGGCAACGCCGGTACCGCCACTGAAGCCAAGTGCGAAAACGTCGCCATCGACGTGCTGGCGCTCGAGCAACTGGCGGACTTTGCCGAAAAGAACGTCTCCCTGACCATCGTCGGCCCGGAAGTGCCGCTGGTGGCTGGCGTCGTCGACCTGTTCCGCAGCCGTGGCCTGGATTGCTTTGGCCCGACCGCCGGCGCCGCTCAACTGGAAGGCTCGAAAGCCTTCACCAAGGACTTCCTGGCGCGCCACAAGATCCCGACCGCCGACTACCAGAACTTCACCGAGATCGAGCCGGCCCTGGCTTACCTGCGTGAAAAAGGTGCGCCGATCGTGATCAAGGCCGACGGCCTGGCTGCCGGTAAAGGCGTGATCGTCGCCATGACCCTGCAGGAAGCCGAGGACGCCGTGCGCGACATGCTCGCCGGCAACGCCTTTGGGGATGCCGGTTCGCGCGTGGTCATCGAGGAATTCCTCGACGGCGAAGAAGCCAGCTTCATCGTGATGGTCGACGGCAAGAACGTACTGCCGATGGCCACCAGCCAGGACCACAAGCGCGTCGGCAACGGCGACAGCGGCCCGAACACCGGCGGCATGGGCGCTTACTCCCCGGCGCCGGTGGTCACCCCCGAGGTGCACCAGCGCGTCATGGACCTGGTGATCTGGCCGACCGTGCGCGGCATGGCCGACGAAGGCAACGTCTACACCGGCTTCCTCTATGCCGGCCTGATGATCGACAAAGCCGGCAACCCGAAAGTCATCGAGTTCAACTGCCGCTTTGGCGACCCGGAAACCCAACCGGTGATGCTGCGCCTGCAATCAAGCCTGGTGCTGCTGGTGGAGGCCGCGCTGGCCCAGGCCCTGGACAAGGTCGAAGCACAGTGGGACCCACGCCCGAGCGTCGGCATCGTGCTCGCGGCCGGCGGTTACCCGGCCGATTACGCCAAGGGCGATGTGATTGAGGGCCTGGACGCGGCCGCTGCGCTGGAAGGCAAGGTGTTTCATGCTGGCACTGCGTTGAAGGACGGCAAGGTCGTCACCGCCGGCGGCCGCGTACTGTGCGCCACCGCGATGGGCGCCAGCGTCGACGCCGCGCAGCAGCAAGCGTACACGCTGGCTGCGAAAATCGACTGGAAAGGCTGCTTCTACCGCACCGATATCGGTTACCGCGCCATTGCCCGTGAACGCGGCGAGAACAACTGAGTAGCTATCCGTTCGGGTAGGTAAGGGCCTCTGGCCCTTGCCGTACTCATGCCGCCCCGCGCATAGTTAACCCGTGCATTCACCTACGAAGGGACTTCGCCGTGCGCTGGCTCAGGATCGCCTTAGCTTTTACAGTCAGTCTACTGACCCTGCTCTGCCTGGTCCCGGCTCAAGCCGCGGCGCAAGGCAGTGGTTGGGCAGTATTGCTCGATGATCAGGCCGACCTGCAACTGAGCGACATCCGCTCCTCACGCTATACCAATCAATTCAGCCCCATCGAACTGGACCGGATTACCGCCGCGCAGCCGGACGGTGCGTTGTGGGTGCGCTTCAAGCTGCAACCGGGCAAGCATGAACAGGTGCTGCGGGTGTTCGCCCCGGACTTGTCGAGCCTGAGCCTGTATGTGCTGGACGGCGACACCCTGGTGGAACAGCAAACCACCGGCACGCGCCAACCCCAGGCCGAGCGCCCGCTGCCCAGCAGTGACTTCATGCTGCCGATGCCACAGAGCCAGCGCCCGCTCGAGGTTTACCTGCGCCTGGTGTCGGAGCACGAGCTACGCCCCTATATCACCCTGGAGCCCGCCGTACTCGCCGCCGCCAACCAGAACCAGACGCTGGTCTACGGCTTGCTGTTCGGCGTCCTGCTGATGTTGATCCTGCATAACCTCACGCGGTTCGCCTACCACCGCTCGCGCAGCAGCCTGTGGCTGGCCGCGTGTGAATGCCTGCTGATGCTCAGCCTGGCGCTGTTGCTCAACGTGGTGGGGCCATGGCTGCCCAACTGGCACGCAATCCAGACCCCCGGCGCCTACCTCGCCCTGCTGCTGACCGCGCCGTGCGGGCTGATGTTTGCCTATCGCTTCTTCATGCCCCTGGGCCCGCACCCGCTGAACAAACTGTTGATGGCCGACATACTGTTGATCGTGCTGTGTGGCCTGCTGCTGTTGTTCGTCAACACCCTGCCGCTGAACATCATCACTTATGCCCTGGTGGCGCTGGCCGGCCTGAGCATGCTGTTTGTCTCGGCCTATCACTGGCAACAGGGCTATCGCCCGGCGCGCCTGTTCGTGGCGGGGATGGTGGTGTTCAACATCGGCACGCTGATCATTCTTCCCGCCCTGCTCGGCCTCACGCTGGTGGCACCGCAAGGCCTGATCATCACCCTGCTGAGTTTCATTTGCATCAGCGGTCTGCTGATGAGCCTGGCCCTCGGCGAACGCCAGCGCGCCATTGTTGAAACCCGCTTCAGCCTCAGCCGCGACCTGGCCGCGAGCAACGCCGAAATCGCGGCCAAGGCCGAGTTCCTGGCGAAGATCAGCCACGAAATCCGCACGCCCATGAACGGCGTGCTGGGCATGACCGAGTTGCTGCTGGGCACGCCGTTGTCGGTGAAACAACGCGACTACGTGCAGACCATCCACAGCGCCGGCAACGAGTTGCTCACCCTGATCAACGAAATCCTCGACATCTCCAAGCTCGAATCGGGGCAGATCGAACTCGATGATGTGCAGTTCGACCTCAACGCGCTGATCGACGACTGCTTGAGCATCTTCCGCGCCAAGGCCGAGCAGCAGAATGTCGAGCTGATCAGCTTTATCCAGCCCCAGGTGCCGCGCGTGATCAGCGGTGACCCGACACGCCTGCGCCAGGCGCTGCTGAGCCTGCTGGAAAACGCCCTGCATAAGACCGACGAGGGCGAAGTGCTGATCGTCGTTGCCCTCGACGAGCGCAGCAGCAAGCCGCGCCTGCGCATTGCAGTGCAAGACAGCGGCGTGCCCATGGAAGCCGCCGAGCGCGACGCCCTGTTGCACAGCGAACTGCACAGCAAGAACTTCCTCTCGGCGACACGCTTGAGCGGCCACCTGGGCCTGGTGATCGCACGCCAGCTGGTCCTGTTGATGAACGGCGAATTCGGCGTCAAGAGCGGCAGCCACCAGGGCAGCACCCTGTGGCTGACACTGCCCCTTGACCCGGAACGCCTCGAGCACCCGACCTCCGATCTCGACGGCCCGCTCAAGGACGCGCGCGTATTGGTGGTGGACGACAACGACACCTGCCGCAAGGTGCTGCTGCAGCAATGCTCGGCCTGGGGCCTGAACGTCAGCGCCGTGGCTTCGGGCAAAGAGGCCCTGGCCCTGCTGCGCACCAAGGCGCACCTGCGCGATTACTTCGACGTGGTGTTGCTGGACCAGAACATGCCCGGCATGACCGGCATGCAACTGGCGGCCAAGATCAAGGAAGACCCGAGCCTGAACCACGATATCCTGCTGATCATGCTCACCGGCATCAGCAACGCGCCGAGCAAGATCATCGCGCGTAACTGCGGGATCAAGCGCATCCTCGCCAAACCGGTGGCCGGTTATACGCTCAAGACCACCCTGGCCGACGAACTGACCCAGCGCAGCAAAGGCGCAGCCCTCCCACGCCCCGCTCCCGCCGCGCCGGCAGCCATTACCGTGCCCAGCGACTTCCGCATCCTGGTGGCCGAGGACAACAGTATTTCCACCAAAGTGATACGCGGCATGCTCGGCAAGCTCAACCTCAACCCGGATACCGCCAGCAACGGCGAAGAAGCGTTGGAGGCAATGAAAGCCCAGCGCTATGACCTGGTGCTGATGGACTGTGAAATGCCGATCCTCGACGGTTTCTCCGCCACCCAGCAGCTACGCGCGTGGGAAGTCAGCCACCAGCGTGTCCGCACGCCGGTGGTGGCGCTCACGGCGCATATTCTCTCGGAACATAAAGAACGCGCGCGCCAGGCCGGGATGGACGGGCATATGGCCAAGCCGGTGGAGCTGTCACAGTTGCGCGAGCTGGTGGACTATTGGGTTGTACAGCGCCAGCAACGCCCGGAACACGCTCCGTCCTAATTGCAATGCACTCAAATGTGGGAGGGGGCTTGCCCCCGATTGCGGTGTGTCAGTTACAAATAAGCTGACTGTCACACTGCTATCGGGGGCGAGCCCCCTCCCACATTTGATTCGCGTCGCCTGATAGACTCACTGCACGTCCACCGCCCGCGAGTCCCCCCATGCTCCACGTGTTATTCAGCGTTTACCTGAAGATGCTGGTGCTCTACAGCCCGTTCTTCGTCCTGTCCTGCTTTATCAGCCTGACTCGCGGCTATTCCAGCAAGGAGCGGCGGCGCCTGGCGTGGAAAGTCGCGTTGGCGACGCTGGTGTCGAGCGTGCTGCTGTACCTGTTCGGCCGGGTTATTTTCAGTGTGTTCGGCATCACCGTGGACGCGTTCCGCATCGGCGCCGGCAGCGTGCTGTTTATCTCCGCCCTGGGTATGGCCCAGGGCAAATCGGCGGTGCAAACCGATAACGTGCAGCAGGACGTGACCATCGTACCGCTGACCATCCCGCTCACGGTCGGCCCCGGCACCATCGGTGCGTTGCTGGTAATGGGGGTGAGCCAGCCCCATTGGGACGACAAGCTCACCGCCATCCTCAGCATCGCCCTGGCCAGTCTCACGGTGGGTGTGGTGCTGTACCTGTCCAATCGGATCGAACGCATTCTTGGCGACCAGGGCTTGCAGATTGTCAGTCGGTTGATGGGCTTGTTCGTGTGCGCCCTGGCCGCGCAAATTATCTTTACCGGGGTCCGTGGCTATCTGGTGACCTAGATCCGGTATTTGGCAATGGCCGACTGCACGTTGTCACCCGCACTGTCGCGCATCAGCTGGATAGTCTTTTCGTTGACCACCGAGGTATTGAGCACCAGGCAGGTCTGCCCGCTGAAGGCCTCGAACGATGAGCTGTCCCATTCAAGGAACGGCAACCCCACCTGTTTGCTCACGCCGTGGCTGCTGTAGGTCACCAATACCATCATCACTTGGCCATTGGTTTCAGCACAGGACGCCACGCCGAAGTCACCTCCTTCGTGCACGCTGCTGTTGCGCTTGAACAAATCGAAAGAGGCCGGCTGTTGCTTCATGGCCTCCAGCGCATCGGCGGCCAGTTTCGGCAGCAGGCTGAGCAGCGGCCCCGACAGCGACATCGAGGCGAGCATCGCGCCGATGATATTCAGCGCCGCCAGTTGCACCGTCAGTCCTTTGCCGGCGCGTGAAACGCGCTCGAAGCTTCTGCGCAACGGCAGCCAGCCGAGGCTGACCATGACGTTGATAAATTCGTCGTACCACGCCTCAGTGCCGCGCTGCACCTTCAATACATCGCTCACGTAACGGCTGGCCAGCAGGTAGCTTTTACGGATGTACTCGCGGTTAAGCCCGGACAGCCCCTCGGCAAAAGAAATCACCCCGTTGTTGACCACTGCCGCATTGCAGTCATCTTCGGTGTCCAGCGGTAAAGTCGCGGGCGTGCCCGGCGCACCCGGCAATTTGTAAGCGGCAATCAGCTTGCGCCGTTTTGTACTGTTGATCCTTCTGTGGTGTCGCTCCATTTCCAATTCTCCACGTACACCCCGACTCGGGGCTTGTAACCACACTAGTCCAGTCACCGACAGGCTTTCCAGGCGACAAACATCCCTTGGCGCGGCCCGGCAAAACGTGCCGGCCAGCTATAACGCGGCATGAAGGATGAGTCTCGTTGTTTCGTCGTGAAAAAAAGAAAAAGCCCCGAACGACAACAGGAAAATCCCTGTGTCATTCGGAGCTTTCGGGCCGCCGCCGAGCTGTTTTCAGCAGGCGGGTTTATCGCCGTACCAGCGCGGGGTGTACACCCACTCGCCGCCACCGGCACGCGCAAAGGTGCAGGTGGTGGACGAGCCGATCAGCACCATGGTGCGCATGTCCACCTGGTCCGGGGCCAGTTGACCCAACGTGGTGACGCGCAGCGTCTGGCCCGGGCGACCGATGTCACGGCCCAGCACCACCGGCGTTTCAGGGGTGCGGTGCTGTGCGACGATCTCCAGCGCACGCCCCAATTGCCACGGCCGCGCACGGGAAATCGGGTTGTAGAATGCCAGGGCCAGGTCAGCCTGGGACGCGAGGTCCAGACGCTTTTCGATGATCGACCACGGCTTGAGGTTATCCGACAGCGACATCACACAGAAGTCATGCCCCAGCGGCGCCCCGGCCTGGGCAGCGGTGGCCAGGGAAGCCGAGACGCCCGGCAGGATTTGCAGGTCGACCTGGTGCCAGGCCGGGTCGCTGGACTCATGCAACGCCTCGATCACCGCAGCGGCCATGGCGAACACACCCGGGTCGCCGGACGACACCACCACCACCGAGCGTCCTTGGGCGGCCAGTTCGAAGGCGTGACGGGCGCGCTGCATTTCTTCACGGTTGTCCGTGCAGTGCTGCACCTGATCATCACGGAACGGCCCGGCCATGCGCACGTAGGTTTCGTAGCCCAGCACATCGGTGCAGCGCGCCAACTCGGCCTTGACCGCCGGCACCATCAATTCAGCGGCCCCCGGGCCAAGCCCGATCACGGCAAGGCGCCCGCGTGGGCGACCGACCTGTGACACGTCCAACGGCTGTTCAGCCACGCTGAGGCTGATGTCCGCCTGCGGCTCGACCTTGGCGAACCGCAGCGGTACGCCCAGTTCCAACGCGGCCTCATGCAGCGACGCTTCGGCCATCTGCAGATCGCTGGCGAGCAGGCACGCCAGCGATTGCACGGCAACGCCTGCCTCATGCAAGGCCGTGCGCACACGTGCGGCCAGGTGCACGCCTGGCTTGCAGGTGGCGCAGACGGTTTTCGGATAAATCACCAATTCGTTGGCGGCGGGCACGCGCTCGGCACTGCCCACATGGATCGCCAGGCGCGCCTGCGGGGACTGCGGCAAGTTGGCCTGCGCAAGCCAGGGCGCCGCGCCTTCAATGCGCACGCTTTCACCAGCGAGCAGGTCCGAGACAAAGCGCTTGCCCAGCTCCAGGTCCGCCAACTCATAGCCCTTGGGCGGGTTGAGCAGGCAGGTGCCGAACCGCAACTCGCCGCTGGTGGTGATCGCCGCCGTCACTCCCAACGCGGCGGCGATCTCCCGCGCCATCACATTTACACCGCCCAGCCCCCCCAGCAGTGGCACCACGGCGCTGCCGTCTTCGGCAACGGCCAGCACGGCGGGCTCCTCACCTTTTTCAAGCAGCAGCGGCGCGAGGGTACGGATGACGATGCCGGCGGCGCACAGCGCAATCAGCGGCGTCCCCTGCTGGTAGAGCTGGCGCAGTGTGGCGCCGAATTCAGGGTAGCTCTGGTCCGCGCCGTCTACCCGGCCGGTCAGGCCGTGGATCAATGCCGTCGGGTAACGCTGCTGGATCTTGCGCGCAGTCGCCAGGCTACCCTGGCCCAGAATGACAATCGCCGGGCTCATCAACCTTGCCACCGTTCACCGGGCACGATGATCAACGAAAAGTACGGTGACGACATCGGCTCCACCTGGTCCAGCGGCACGATTTTCTGATTGGCCATGGTGGCGCGCTCCACGTACAGCGCGCGCCCGGCCAGACCGAGTTCTTCCAGTACCTGGCGCACCTTGTGGAAGTTGCGCCCCAACTTCATGATCACCGCCGCGTCGGCATCCGCCAGCCGGCGCTTGAGGTCGTCGTGCGGCAACACGCCCGACAGCACCGACAGGCTCTGGTTGCGATACACCAGCGGCGCGCCCAATACCGAAGCACCGCCCAGCATCGAACACACGCCCGGGATGACGTGCGCTTCATAGCGCTCGGCGAGGCGGTCATGCAGGTACATATAAGAGCCGTAGAAGAACGGGTCGCCTTCACAGATCACTGCCACATCGCGGCCCGCATCCAGGTGCGCGGCCACGTCGACGCTGGCGGTATCGTAGAAGTCGCTGATCACTTGCTCATAGGACAGCGGCGCCGGCAGCGCCTCGGTGGTCACCGGGTACACCAGGGGCATCAGGGTTTGTTGCGGCACCAGATGGTCCTCGATGATGCCGAACGCGTTGCCCTTCTTGCCCTTGGCCACGAAGTACGCCACCACGGGCGACTCGCGCAGCAGGCGCAGGGCCTTGAGGGTGATCAGCTCCGGGTCGCCGGGCCCTACGCCCAGGCCGATCAGACGTCCGCGTGGCTGCATTATTCGACCTCCGTGGCGAGCGCATTGACGGCGGCGGCGGCCATGGCACTGCCGCCCAGGCGGCCCTGCATAATCACGAACGGCACGCCACGGCTGTCGGCGGCGAGCATCGCCTTGGATTCGGCGGCACCGACAAAGCCCACCGGGAAACCGAGGATCAACGCCGGTTTCGGCGCACCGGCGTCGAGCATTTCCAGCAGGTAGAACAAGGCGGTCGGCGCGTTGCCGATCACCACCACGCTGCCTGCCAGGTGCGGGCGCCACAATTCCAGCGCAGCGGCGGAGCGGGTATTGCCCAACTCCCGCGCCAGCTCGGGCACGCTGTCGTCACGCAGGGTGCAGATCACCGCGTTATTGGCCGGCAGGCGCGTACGGGTCACGCCTTCGGAAACCATCCGCGCATCGCATAAAATCGGTGCACCGGCCGCGAGCGCATCGCGCCCGGCCTTGCCCGCGCCTTCGGAGAATTGCAGGCCGTCGATCGCCTCGACCATGCCGCAGGCATGAATCACCCGCACCGCGAGTTTTTCCAGATCGGCCGGGATGCGGTCCAGGTTGGCTTCCGCGCGAATAATGGCGAAGGAGTTGCGATAGATCTCCTGACCGTCGCGGATGTAATCAATCATCGGTGTTGCTCCGTGGGCGAGCGCGTAACAGGGCGCCCGCCGCTTCAATGGAAAGAGTGCGCGCGTGCAGCCGGCCAAAACCTGAATGGGCGGCGTCGCGAAAATAGAGGTCGTAGTGGCCGGGGCTCACCGCCAGCAAGGTGACCGGCGCGGTGTGCGCGGCGGCGCAGGAGCGCGGGCAACCGGACAGGTGCACCTCGACGCCGGGCTGCAAGGCGGCCAGTTGCACCGCATCGGCCTTGGTATCGGCCAGGCCCTTGCCGCAACCGCTGGAACCGGTGCAGGCGATCATGCGGGCCAAGGGCTGGTCGATTGAACAGAGAAAGCCCAGTTGCCCCAAGCGTTCGGTGACGGCGCCAGGGCGCTCAATGTTAGGCAGCAGCACACCCTGCCAGGGCGTGAAGCGCAACGTGCCATCGCCGTACTCGCTGGCCAGCTGCGCGGCGCCCTGAAGCATCAGCGGATCCAGGCGACCCAGTGGCGCGACTGCCGCGACGTAGAACTGATTCTTCTGGGGCTGGGGATAACTTCCGATGTGCAGCAACGCACCACCGGCCGGGCGTTTGAAGCCCCGGGCCGACAGCAGCGGCAGGCTCAGGCGGCTCAATAACTTATCCACAGCCAGATGACGCATGCGCGTTTGCTCGGGCGTCGCCAGGTCGAGAAAAGCCTCCAGCACCGCCACCACCAGTGCATGGCCCTGGTTCAGCGGCACGGCCGCCACGGGCGCATTCAGGCCGGGGCAGCCGGCCAGGCCGAACGCCAGCAGCGTCTGCCCCTCGCGCACAAACGCCGACAGCCACAGGTCATGATGATGCTCGAGCATCGCCAGGGCTTCACCGCCGTCCAGCTGCACGGCGAACTTGGCCGACAATTGTTGAAAGCGCGGATGGTTTTCCAACGTGGCGAGGATCTGCGCGGCCAGCGGGCGGGTGTCGAACAGCATCTGTGAATCGATGCCGGCGCTGGGGCTGAGCATCAGGTTGCGCACGTCATCACCGGCCGCATTGCTCGGACCGAGGCCGGCCGCCAGCAGCGTTGCGATCAAGGCGTCCTGCTCGGCGCCGATCCCGCGAATCTGCAGGTTGGCCCGATTGGTCGCCTCGATCACCCCGCCCGCGTAAGCCTGGGCAGCGTCCGCCACGGCGTTGGCCTGGGCCGCGGTAATCGAACCACCGGCCAGTTTGACCCGGCAAATGCCACCGTCCAACGCCTGGACAATACGCAGCAACCCCGGACAAGCCGAGGGGCGCAAGGTATTCACAGCGGGCGTTGAGTTCACGGGGCTACCGGTTGACGGGTAAAGGCGCGGTATTATGCCTGCTTTGTCCGACGGCATGAAAAGCCTGCCCGTCGGATGTCGTTCAAGGAATTGCTATGTCGCCCTGGCTGACGGTTGTAGGCATCGGTGAAGACGGCTTCAAGGGCCTGGGCAGAAATGCCCGGCACGCCCTGTTGCACGCCACGCGGATTATAGGCGGCCAACGCCAGTTGGACCTGTTGCCGGTGTGTATTCGCGGCGAGCGCCATCTGTGGCCGAGTCCGTTTTCCCTGGAGCCGGTGCTGGCACAGCGCGGCGAACCGGTGTGTGTGCTGGCCAGCGGAGATCCGATGTTTTATGGCGTGGGCGCCAGTTTGGCGCGCCAGATTGCGGCGGATGAGTTGCTGATTTTACCGGCGCCGTCGTCGGTGTCCCTGGCAGCGGCGCGGTTGGGCTGGCCGTTGCAGGACGTGGTGACGGTATCCGTGGTGGCCCGCCCCTTCGCGGCAATCAACGCGCACCTGGCCAGCGGTGTGCGCTTGTTAGTACTGAGCAATGATGGTGGCAGCCCGGCGTTGATTGCTGCGTTATTGACGGAGGCCGGGTTTGGGCCCAGCCGATTGACGGTGTTTGAACACTTGGGCGGCGCGAACGAGCGGCGCGTCGACGGCCTGGCCGCAGACTGGCAACACCCCGGCTCTGCCGATCTGAACCTGGTCGCCATCGATTGCCTGGCCTCCAGCGACACGCCACCTCTGTCGCGCCTGGCAGGCCTGCCGGACTCGGCGTTCCAGCACGACGGCCAACTGACCAAACGCGATGTGCGCGCCATGACCCTCGCCCGCCTCGCGCCGATGCCCGGCGAACTGCTGTGGGATGTGGGTGCGGGCAGCGGTTCCATCGGCATCGAATGGATGCGTACGCATCCCAGCTGCCGTGCGCTGGCGATTGAGGCCGACACTGGCCGCCAAGGCCTGATCGAACACAATCGCGACGCCCTCGGCGTGCCCGGCCTGCACCTGATTCGCGGCAAAGCCCCGGACGCGTTGCACGGCCTGCCGGTACCCGACGCCATCTTCATCGGCGGCGGCCTCACCCGCGACGGCGTGCTCGATACCTGCTGGCAACAATTGCGGCCCGGTGGCCGGTTGGTCGCCAATGCGGTGACCCTGCAAAGTGAAATGACCTTGATGAACTGGCGCGCCGAGCATGGCGGCGAACTGACCCGCATCCACGTGGCCCAGGCGCAGCCATTGGGCGACTTCGATACCTGGCGCCAGGCGTTGCCGATCACGCTGCTGGAAGTGATCAAGCCGCTATGAAAAGGATTCTGCTGCTGGGCGGCGTGACGGAAGCGCTGGCCATTGCTCGCACCTTGGGGCCGGCGCATATCTACAGCCTGGCCGGTGTGGGCCGTGTGCCGACCGACCTGACCTGCCAGGTTCGCGTCGGGGGGTATGGAGGCGCTGAAGGGCTGGCGCAGTTTGTTCGTGATGAACGTATCAGCCTGATCCTCGATGCCACCCATCCGTATGCGGCGCAGATCAGCCACAACGCGGCCCGGGCTGCACAGTTGTGCGCTGTGCCGTGCTGGGCATTGCGACGTCCGGCGTGGCAACCGCAGGCGGGGGATGATTGGCGCGACGTGTCTGACTGGGCTGAGCTGATCGAAGCGTTGAAGCCCTTCAAGCGCCCGCTGTTCACCTTGGGCCGCGAACCGTTGCAGCATCTCGACGAAATCCCTGCCGACCAGTTCTGGACGCTGCGAGCGCTGGATGTGTACCCGGGCAATGAGCGGTGTGAAGTGATCGGCGCGCGCGGGCCGTTTCTCGTCGAGGATGAGCGGGCGTTATTCGAACGACGCCGAATTGACGTGCTGATCAGCAAGAACAGCGGCAGCACCGCCACCGAGCCGAAGCTGGAAGTGGCGCGGGAGTGTGGGGTGCCGGTGTTGGTGTTGAAGCGGCCGGTGTTGGCGGCGGTGGATCAAGAGTTCACCACCGTAACGGCGGTGCTACAGGCCATACACCCCCGCTAAGCAACACCGACCTGATGTGGGAGGGGGCTTGCCCCCTCCCACACTTGACCTGCGCAGCCTTGAAGTTCGGCACCCACTCAATTCCCCGTCTATCCTCAAACCCGGCACTGCGACACCAAACCACACCACGCGTTTTTACTTATCCCCCTCGATCAGGCTAAATACCCGCCTGATCGTTTAACCCTACGGATTATCCGCCATGGCCCGTCAACGCTTTGCAATTGCCTGGATCGCCTGCCTTGCAGTGCTGTTCAATGCGTTTGCCATGCCGCTGGCCAGTGCGATGCAGCAGACCGATGACCCGGTCAAGCGCCTGATGTGGGGCGGGTTCTGTTCATCCAATGGCGCCAGCCTGCAGGCCGTTGCCCTGGGCAAGCTGGAACTCCCGGCACCGGCGGACGATCACTCCGCCATGCAGCATTGCTGGTGTTGCTCGGGCTCGGCGCCGTGGGTGGCGCTGCCGGGGCATGGGCCGCAGGTGTATGTGACGCGGTTCGATACGGTCCACAGCCTGGCGCCGCGATCCTTGCAAACTCCCACCCCGCGCCAGCAATGGCCGAGCCTCAACCCCCGCGCCTCTCCAACGGTCTGATCGTCTTCGCAAGTGAACTGCGTTTAGAACCGTTCCGGAGAACTGCCATGCTTAAATCTTCCCTGCTTCTGGCGGCCTTGCTGCTGCCGGTGTTCAGTGCTGCCAATGCCGAGGATTACAAGGCCGGTGACCTGTTGGTCAGCGACCCCTGGTCCCAGGAGTTGCCACCGAATGCGCCCACCGTCGCGGCGTACTTTGTGATTCATAACACCGGGGCTACCCCGGATCGCCTGCTCAGCGTTGAAACCAGCGTCGCCGAGAAAGCCGAACTGCACGAGCATGTGATGCAAGGCGACCTGATGAAGATGCAGCAAGTACCCAGCGTTGCCGTACCGGCCAAGGGTGAACTGACTTTCGCGCCGATGGCCTATCACGTGATGCTGCTGGGCCTCAAGGACCGCAGCCTGTTGGCCGATGGCAAGCAGTTCCCACTGACCCTGACCTTCGAAAAAGCCGGCAAGGTCCAAGTGCAAGTGTCGGTGCAGAAAGCGCCGCCGATGGCCGGCCATGGGCCTGTGCACGCCCAGTAAGCCCATCCGATGGGCGCCCGCAGCGCCAGGTTATCTCCACACCGCCGCCTGATGCGCGGCAGTTGGATCAGCCTGTTCGCCATGCTGATGATTTTTATCGGTCCGCTGATTTCCCAAGCGATGCCGATGGATCATCACGCCGGTATGTCCATGGACATGCCCGCGTGCCACGGCGAGCCCAAGCCGAGCAAAGCCCCCGACGAACATCATGTTCTCTGGGAAAAATGCGGCTATTGCAGCTTGCTGTTCAGTTGCCCGGCCCTGCCCGGCAGCATCTCCTACGTCACGCTCGGCACCCCGCCGCCAGCCAACGCGCTCATTCCCACGCCGCGCCTGGGCCATGCCGGGCAGAGCATCTTCCCCGGCGCCCGCAGTCGTGCGCCGCCCATCGCGTCGTAAGCCCTTCACCGCGCTACTTCACCCCGGCCGACTTCAAACAGACAGCCGCAGGCTGCTGGCCGTGTTGTTTACGATTGATTGATGGAATTTGTCATGTCCAGGTTTTCTGCTGACACCCGTTTGGGCGCTGCCCCGGTTTTCGCCGTTCTGTGCGGCGCACTGCTTGCGCCCTACGCCCATGCTGACGAACACGAGCTGAGCCCCACGGTCATCACTGCGATCGCCCCTAGCTCGCCACTTACCGTTGTCACCAACCCCAAGGACCCGCGTCAACCGGTGCCCGCCAGCGACGGCGGCGATTACCTCAAGACCATCCCGGGCTTTGCCCTGGTGCGTAACGGCGGCACCAATGGTGACCCGGTACTGCGCGGCATGTTCGGCTCGCGCCTGAATATCCTCACCAACGGCGGCATGATGCTCGGCGCCTGTCCGGGCCGCATGGATGCGCCCACCTCGTACATCTCGCCGGAAACCTACGACAGGCTGACCGTGATCAAAGGCCCGCAAACCGTGCTCTGGGGCCCCGGCGCGTCAGCCGGCACCATTCTGTTCGACCGCGAGCCGGAGCAGTTCGGCGAGCTGGGCACGCGGCTCAATGCCAGTGTGCTGGCCGGCTCCAACGGGCGCTTCGACAAGGTCGTCGACGCCGCTGCCGGTGGGCCATTGGGCTACGTACGGGTGATCGGCAACCAGGCCCATGCCGACGACTACAAGGACGGCAACAACGACACCGTCGCTTCGCGTTATGACAAGTGGAATGGCGATGTAGCAGTGGGTTTCACCCCCGACGCCGACACCCTGCTGGAACTCACCGCCGGCCGTGGCGATGGGCAAGCGCGCTATGCCGGGCGCGGGATGGACGGCTCGCAGTTCCTGCGCGAAAGCCTCGGGCTGCGCTTCGAAAAATCCAATATCGGCGAGGTGCTGGACAAGGTCGAGGCCCAGGTCTACTACAACTACGCCGACCACGTCATGGACAACTACAGCCTGCGCATACCGTCCGGCACGGGAATGATGGCCGGGCCCATGGCCTCCAACGTCGACCGTCGCACCCTCGGTGGGCGGATCAAAGCGACCTGGCGCTGGGCCGACGTGCAACTGATCGGCGGCCTGGACGCGCAGACCAACGAACACCGCGCGCGCAGCAGCATGGGCATCGACACCTACAAGGACCTGCCGCGCAGCAAGGACGCCAACTTTCACAACTACGGCGTATTCGGTGAACTGACCTGGTACGCCGCCGACAACGACCGCCTGATCACCGGTGCGCGCCTGGATCGAGCCTCGGCCAGGGATTTTCGTCAACGTACCGGCTCGGGCATGATGAGCCGTCCCAACCCCACCGCCGACGCCACCCGCGCAGACACCTTGCCCTCCGGCTTCGTGCGCTACGAGCACGACCTGGCGGACATGCCCACTACCGTCTACGCGGGTCTGGGTCATGCTGAACGCTTCCCGGACTACTGGGAACTGTTCTCCCCCAACACCGGGGCGGCCGGCTCGGTGAATGCCTTCGACGGCGTCAAGCCCGAGAAGACCACCCAGCTGGATGTTGGCGCGCAGTACAAAACCGCCAACCTTGAAGCCTGGGCCTCGGCTTATGTCGGCCAGGTGCGCGACTTCATCCTG
Source organism: Pseudomonas sp. CFBP13528 (assembly GCF_005233615.1). NCBI lineage: Bacteria > Pseudomonadati > Pseudomonadota > Gammaproteobacteria > Pseudomonadales > Pseudomonadaceae > Pseudomonas > Pseudomonas sp. CFBP13528. Next base: position 554,967 of record NZ_QGAJ01000003.1, on the reverse strand, counting down.
TTCGACTACCGGCCCGGCATGATGGGCACCACCTCCCAGGCACGCAATGTCGACGCGCGCATCATGGGCGGTGAACTGGGCGCGGCGTACAAGCTGACCACTCACTGGAAGGCCGACGCGAGCCTGGCCTACGCCTGGGGCAAGAACAGCAGCGACGGCAAAGCCCTGCCGCAGATGCCGCCGCTGGATGCGCGCCTGGGCCTGACCTACAGCCAGGACGATTGGAGTGCCGGCGCGTTGTGGCGCGTGGTCGCGGCGCAACACCGCATCGACCCGGACAAGGGCAACGTGGTCGGCAAGGACTACGACAAGAGCGGCGGTTTTGGCGTGTTCTCGCTGAACGCGGCGTACCGCATCAATAAGCACTTCAAGGTCAGCAGCGGGGTCGACAATCTGTTCGGCAAGGCTTATGCCGAGCATTTGAACCTGGCGGGCAACGCAGGCTTCGGCTATGCGGCGAACGACCCGCAGGCCATCAAGGAGCCGGGGCGTACGCTCTGGACCAAGGTGGATATGAGCTTCTAACAGCATCGGGGGCAAGCCCCCTCCCACACTTGACCGGGTTCCCAAATCCAACGATGTGAACCCAATCCAATGTGGGAGGGGGCTTGCCCCCGATAGCGGTGTAACTGACACAAAAAATCAAAAGCCTTGCGGAGCCCTGATGAGCACTCAACAAAAAGTTTCCTTCTACAACCTGGCCTGGCGCTGGCACTTCTACGCCGGCCTTTTCGTCGCCCCTTTCATGGTGCTGCTGGCCCTGACCGGCATCATCTACCTGTTCAAACCCCAGCTCGACCCGCTGATGTACGGCCACCTGCTCACCGTCCCCGCCGCCGAACACGCACTGAGCGCCGACGAGCAGTTGCAACGCGCCAGAGCCGCCTACCCCCAGGCGGTGATCAGCAAGTACCTGCCGCCCGCCGATGCCACCAGCAGCGCACAGTTCGTGATGCAACACGCAGGCCGCGAAGTGACGGTATTCGTCGACCCCTATCGCGGTACCGTCCTGGGTGAGCAGGACGCCAACTACAACCTGCAAGCCATCGCCCGCGCCCTGCACGGCGAACTGATGATCGGCACCGTCGGTGATCGCCTGATCGAACTCGCCGCCGGCTGGGGCGTGATGCTGGTGGTGTCCGGCCTGTACCTGTGGTGGCCACGCGGCAAGTCATCGGCTGGCGTGTTGTGGCCCCGACTCAACAGCCGTGGCCGCTTGTTCTGGCGTGACCTGCACGCTGTCGTCGGTTTCTGGGGCGCAGCGTTTTTGCTGGTGATGCTGCTCAGCGGCATGACCTGGACCGGTTTCTGGGGCAAGCAATACGCCGCCCTGTGGAACACCTTCCCGGCGGCGATGTGGAACAACGTGCCGCAATCCGACCAGCAGGCACGCGCGCTCAACACCGCCACCCAACAGACCGTGCCCTGGGCCATGGAAAACACGCCGATGCCAATGTCCGGTGACCATGCCGAACACCTGAACCATGGCGCCATGCACGCGGGCCCTGCCGCGCCGACCGTGCGCCTGCAACAGGTGGTCGACCTGGCCAACGCACGCAAGGTCGAGCCCGGCTACAGCATCACCTTCCCCACCACCGCCACGGGGGTATTCACCGTCGCGGTGTTCGCCAACGACCCGCGCAATGACGCCACCCTGCATGTGGACCAGTACACCGGCAAGGTCCTGGCCGATGTGCGTTGGGAACATTACAACCTGGTCGCACGCGCCACCGAGACCGGCGTGATGTTGCACGAAGGCAAGATGTTCGGCTGGGTCAACCAACTGATCGTGCTGCTGATCTGCCTGATGATCCTGCTCAGTGCGGTGAGTGGCGTGGTGATCTGGTGGAAGCGTCGGCCACAGGGCGGGCTGGGTGTGCCGCCGCTGCGTCATGACGTGCCGAAGTGGAAAACCGCGATGGTGATCATGCTGGGATTGGCAATTATTTTCCCGCTGGTGGGGGCGTCGTTGATCGTGGTGTGGGCGCTGGATCGCCTGGTGCTGTCACGCTTTTTTGCCCAAGGTGAATCTGCCTCAGGTTAAGCATGAAACAGGCGAGATGCCCGACGCTGCAGGCTTGTGTAGCCTTGCGCGACTGTTGTCGCGCAGCCAATAAGTGTTAACTTATAACACTTTCTGCGTTATCGTTGCTCGCCGCGCCCTGCGGCGAGCCCCCCTTCAAGAAGCGATTGAATCGACCGATGAACAACTCCCTAGCGTGCGGCCTGTGCCTGCTCGCCCTGCATACCAACGTCCAGGCCATGACCCTGCCCGAGAGCGCCATCACGGCACCGGCAGTCGATAACGAACGCGTCGAGCTCAATACGCCGACTACCGCCGGTTCGCGCCTGAACCTGACGGCGCTGCAAACCCCCGGCAGCGTAGAAAGCCAGACCGGCGCGCAGATCCGAGAACGTGGCGACGCCAGCGTGCAGGACGCCATCTCCCGCGCCACCGGCATCACCCGCACCGGCACCCCGGGCGACGGTGGCACCTCGCTGCAAGCCCGTGGCTTTACCGGCCAAAGCTCGGTGATGCAACTGTACGACGGTAACCGCATGTACACCGGCATGGGCACCTCGACCTTCCCGGTGGACACCTGGGCGGTGGAACGGGTGGACGTGCTGCGTGGCCCGGCCTCTGTGCTGTACGGCGAAGGCGCTACCGGCGCGGTGGTCAATACGGTCCCAAAAAGGCCTTTCACGGGCGCGATCGAAAACCACATCCGCCTCGGCTACGGTTCCTACGACCGCCAGCAACAAGCCCTGGACAGTGGCGGCTCACTGACCGATACCCTGAGCTACCGCCTGAACCTCAACCGCCTGCGCAGCAACGGTTTCATCGACCGTGGGGACGCCAGCAGCGACTTCATCAGCGGCGCCCTGCGCTGGCAGGCGGCCGACAACCTGAGTTTCACCCTGGCCAGTGACTACGGCGACCAGCGCCCACAAAACTACTTCGGCACGCCCCTGATCAACGGCCAGTTGCACAAGGGCCTGCGCGACAAGAACTACAACGTCAGCAACGACACTCAGCACTACAACGACCAGTGGACACGCCTGACCAGCGAGTGGCAGTTGAGCGATAACGTCAGCGCCACCAACGAGCTGTACTACCTGAAAAACCAGCGTCGCTGGCAGAACGCCGAGAACTACAATTTCACCAACGGCCAACTGACCCGCAGTGGCAACTTCGGGATCAAGCACGATCAGGAACAGGTGGGCGACCGCCAGACCTTCACCTTCAAGCACACCCTGTTCGGCCTCGACAGCCAGACCGTGGCGGGCCTGGAATACAACCGCATCCGCTTCCGCCTGGCGAGCAACACGCCGTTTAATGACGTGGCGCAAACCGGCCAACCCGTCGACCTGTATCACCCGGCGCCTGCGCCATTTGCCAGCCAGGACCCGTTCAACCCGGTGTTCGCCACCACCACCAGGACGGTGGCCGGCTTTGCGGAAAACCGCCTGCAACTCACGGATAAACTCGCGCTGGTCACCGGCATCCGCCGCGACTACGCGCACATCGACCGCGACGATCTGCGCACCGGTGGCCAATCCGATAAAACCCTCACCGGCAATAACTGGAAAGCCGGCCTGGTCTACGCGATCACCCCGCAGACTTCGGTCTACGGCCAGTACGCCACCAGCACCGACGGCGTCGGCGGGCTGATTTCCCTGAGCCCGAGCCAGCAGCAGTTCGACCTGTCCACTGCCAGGCAGACCGAGGTTGGTATCAAGCAAGCATTCTGGGACGCACGGGGTGAATGGACCCTGGCGGCCTACCACATCGTCAAGAAGAAGCTGCTGACGGACGTGCCGGGCGCCCCGGATTTCAAGCAGCAAGTCGGCCAACAATCCTCCAACGGCCTGGAGGCCAGCCTCGACCTGCAACTGCCTCACGCCTGGCAGTTGCACGCCAACGCCGCCATCGTGCGAGCGCAGTATGACGACTTCAAACAGGACGTCGGCGGCGTGCAGGTGTCGCGCGACGGCAACCGCCCAGTGGACGTGCCGCGCCGCACCGCCAACCTGTGGCTGAGCAAGGCCGTGACCGACAACGTGCGTGCCGGTGCCGGTGTGCGTTATGTCGATGCACGGTATGCCGACATGGCCAACCAGAACGAGTTGCCGAGCTACACCGTGGTCGATGCGACGCTGTCGTGGAACGCCATGCGCAACACCACACTGGGCCTGCAACTCAACAACCTGTTCGATCGCACTTATGCAGTCAGCCAGTACAACGATGGGCAGCAGTGGATTCTGGGTGTACCTCGTTCCATGTTCATTACTGCCGACTACACCTTTTAATGACCTCGCTCACCCTCACCGACCTGGCTTGGACTCCACCCGGCCACGACCACTGCCTTCACCAGTTCCAACTGCGTGACGCCGGCCTGCAGGTCGCTGCCGGGGAGTTTGTCGGCCTGATCGGGCCTAACGGCAGCGGCAAGACCAGCCTGCTGCGCTGTGCCTATCGATTCACCCGGCCGGAGCGCGGCGACGTGATGCTTGAGCACCAGAACGTCTGGAAGCAAAGCGCCAAGTGGTGTGCGCAACGCATCGCGGTGGTGCTGCAGGAATTCCCCGACGCGTTCGGCTTGCGCGTGGATGAAGTGGTCGCCATGGGCCGCACACCCCACAAGGGGTTGTTCGACAGCGACACCCAGCACGACCAGCAACTGATCCGCAACGCACTGCAGTCGGTGGGGATGCAGGGTTTCGCAGACCACGCCTTCGCCACCCTCTCGGGCGGTGAAAAACAGCGCGTCATCCTGGCTCGTGCCCTGGCCCAGCAACCGCAACTGTTGATCCTCGATGAGCCGACCAACCACCTCGACCCGCGCTATCAACTGGAGCTGTTAAGGCTGGTCAAGCAGTTGAAAATCGGCACCCTGGCGAGCATCCACGACCTGAACCTGGCCGCCGCGTTCTGTGATCGCCTGTACGTGATCCATCACGGGCGCATCGTCGCCAGCGGCACGCCCCATGAAGTGCTGACCGCCGCGTTGCTGCGCGACGTGTTTGGCGTCCAAGCCCTGATCGACACCCATCCCTTGTCCGGCTACCCCCGAATCACCTGGATAACTCAACCATGATCCTGCGCGCCCTGCTGTCTCTCGCACTGTTGCTCGGTACTGCCCAAGCGTTCGCCGAAGCCACCCATTACCCGCTGACCATCAAGAGCTGCAACCGCGACGTGACCTTCCAGCAAGCCCCGCAACACGCGGTCAGCCACGACATCAACATGACCCAGATGATGCTCGCCCTGGGCCTCAAGCCACACATGGCCGGCTACAGCGGCGTGACGGGCTGGAAGTCAGTGCCGCCGGACATGGCCGCGATCCTCGACGGCCTGCCGGAGCTGGCGAGCAAGTACCCGTCGGTGGAAACCTTGCTCAATGCCAACGTGGATTTCTTCTTCGCCGGCTGGGACTACGGCATGCGCGTGGGCGGCGACCTCACGCCGCACACCCTGCAACCCTTGGGTATCAACGTGTATGAGCTGACCGAGTCGTGTGCGTTCGTGATGAAGCGCCCCGCTGCCACACTGGAAGACACCTATAACGACCTGCGCAACCTGGGCAAGATTTTTGACGTGCAAGACCGTGCCAACGCGCTGATCGCCCAGATGCAGGCGCAGGTGGCCGAGGTACAAAAAGACCTGCCCGCCGACAAGCCACGGGTGTTTCTTTACGACAGCGGCGAAGACCGCGCCATGACGTCAGGACGCCTGGGCATGCCACACGCGTTAATCGACGCCGCTGGCGGGCGCAATATCCTCGACGACGTCGACGCCAGCTGGACCCGGGTCAACTGGGAAACCGTGGTGGAGCGCAACCCGCAGGTGATCGTGATCGTCGACTACAGCGAAATCACGGCCAAACAGAAAGAGCAATTTCTGCTCGATAACCCGGCCCTGCAATCGGTGGACGCCATCAGGAATCAGCGCTTTATCGTGATCCCGTACGTGCAGGCCACGCCGGGTATCGACAACGTGCTGGCGGTGCAAGCCCTGGCCAAGGGGTTCCACGGCGAATGATCGACCGTCGCTACGCCTTGCTGCTGAGTGCCCTGGGCGCGTTTTTGCTGATCTCCTGCGTGATCTCGCTGGGGTTCGGTTCGGCGCGGGTACCCGTGGACGTGGTGTGGCGGATCCTGCTGCACAAGACGTGCGGCATCGGTGAAGTGGATTGGAGTGCGGGCCAGGAACATATCGTCTGGCTGATCCGCGTGCCGCGCATGCTGCTCGGCGCCTTGGTGGGCGCCGGGCTGGCGTTGATCGGCGCGGTGTTGCAGGCCGTGACGCGCAACCCGTTGGCCGACCCACATTTGCTCGGTGTGACATCCGGCGCCACCCTCGGCGCGGTGATCGTGGTGCTGTATGTGGGCGAAGTCATCGGCCTGCTGACCCTGCCCATTGCGGCCTTCATCGGCGCGCTGCTGAGCATGCTGGTGGTGCTGGCCGTGGCCAGTCGCAATGGCCGCCTGGAAAGTGATCGCCTGCTGCTCTGCGGCGTGGCGGTGTCATTCGTGATGATGGCGGTGGCCAACCTGCTGCTGTTCATGGGCGACCACCGCGCCGCCTCAGCGGTGATGTTCTGGATGCTCGGCGGCCTGGGCCTGGCGCGTTGGGAGCTGCTGGCGATTCCCGCCGCCACGGTGGTGCTAGGGTTGGCCCTGCTGTCGGGCATGGCGCGCCCGCTCAATGCCCTGATGGCCGGCGAACAGACCGCCGTGACCCTGGGCCTGAACGCACGCAACGTGCGCCTCAAGGTGTTTTTGATCGCGTCGTTGATGACCGGCGTGCTGGTGTCGATCAGCGGCTCCATCGGCTTTGTCGGCCTGATGGTGCCGCACATCGCCCGGCGCCTGGTAGGCGCCGAGCACCGGCGCTTATTGCCGGTGTGCGTGCTGCTGGGCAGCGTGTTCCTGGTATGGGTCGACGTCGCGGCACGCACGCTGATCGCCCCTGAAGACCTGCCGATTGGCGTGGCGACGGCAGCGATTGGCGGGCTGTTTTTTATCGGCTTGATGCGCAAGCGCTGAGCGCGCCCCGTTGTAGCGCACCGCCACGCACCGACACTTGCGCCTGCCATTTCCTGGTGCGTCACGCCTGCAAAAGCGCGGGCAAACCACGCATTTCATGGGGTTTGTCGACTCGGCACAGCGCTTGCAATCCCCTGCTCAACTTGTCCCTCACACCCTTGTTGAGTTCACGGAGATCGCACTATGAAGCGTCGCAGTTTGATCAAGGCATTCACCTTGTCGGCATCCATTGCGGCCATGGGCTTGACCTGGACCGTCCAGGCCGCCGAGACCATCAAGGTCGGCATCCTGCACTCGTTGTCCGGGACCATGGCGATCTCCGAAACCTCGCTTAAAGACATGGCGCTGATGACCATCGACGAGATCAACGCCAAGGGCGGTGTGAACGGCAAGATGCTCGAACCGGTGGTGGTGGACCCGGCGTCCAACTGGCCGCTGTTCGCGGAAAAAGGCCGGCAGTTGCTGACCCAGGACAAGGTCGCCGTGGTGTTCGGCTGCTGGACCTCGGTGTCGCGTAAATCCGTACTGCCGGTGTTCGAAGAACTCAATGGCCTGCTGTTCTACCCGGTGCAGTACGAAGGCGAGGAGATGTCGCCGAACGTGTTCTATACCGGTGCGGCGCCGAACCAGCAGGCGATCCCGGCGGTGGAATACCTGATGAGCGAAGAAGGCGGCAGCGCCAAGCGCTTCTTCCTGCTCGGCACCGACTACGTGTACCCGCGCACCACCAACAAGATCCTGCGCGCCTTCCTGCATGCCAAAGGCGTGGCGGATAAGGATATCGAAGAGGTCTACACCCCGTTCGGCCACAGCGACTACCAGACCATCGTCGCCAACATCAAGAAGTTCTCCGCCGGCGGCAAGACCGCAGTGATTTCCACCGTGAATGGCGACTCCAATGTGCCGTTCTACAAGGAACTGGCCAACCAGGGCCTGAAGGCGACCGATGTACCGGTGGTGGCATTCTCCGTGGGTGAAGAAGAACTGCGCGGCATCGACACCAAGCCGCTGGTGGGCAACCTGGCGGCGTGGAACTACTTCCAGTCGGTAGAGAACCCGGTGAACCAGAAATTCGTCGCCGACTGGAAAGCCTACGCCAAGAAACACAACCTGCCGGGCGCGGATAAAGCCGTGACCAATGACCCGATGGAAGCCACCTACGTAGGCATCCATATGTGGGCGCAGGCGGCGGAGAAAGCCAAGTCCACCGACGTCGACAAAGTGCGTGAAGCCCTGGCCGGCCAGACCTTCGCCGCGCCGTCTGGCTTCACCCTGACCATGGACAAGACCAACCACCACCTGCACAAGCCGGTGATGATCGGCGAAATCCAGGCCGACGGGCAGTTCTCGGTGGTGTGGCAGACCGAAGCGCCGATTCGGGCGCAGCCGTGGAGCCCGTACATTCCGGGCAATGACAAGAAGCCGGACTATGCGGTGAAGAGCAACTGAAGCCCACCACAGGCTAAAAATGTGGGAGGGGGCTTGCCCCCGATAGCGCAGTGTCAGACATATATTCATCAACTGACACACTGCAATCGGGGGCAAGCCCCCTCCCACACTGTCCCCGCATGATCAGGACATTGTGTATGCCCACTGCCCTCCACCGTTTCATCCTCGCCGTGCTGTTGTTGCTGCCTTTGGCCGCACACGCAGGCGACGCCGAAGACTTCCTTGCCGCCAACCCGGTGCAGCAAGCCAAACTCCTCCAGGATTGGGCCGCCAACCCCGACCCTGCGCGCATCGAGCTGGTGGACGCGCTGCAACAAGGCCGGCTCACGCTCAACGGCGAAACCAAAACCCTGCGCCTGAACAACCGCCTGCGCGGCCTGATCGACAACGTTCAAGCCAGCCAGCAACTGCTCGCCGCCGACCCCAAGGTGCGCCTCAATGCCGCCCGCACCCTGCAAAAAAGCGCGGTGCCTGCGCAACTGAAATTCCTCGACCAGCAGGTCGCCGCCGAGACCGATGAGGATGTGCACAGCGCCCTCAGCCTGGCCCTGGCCAACCTGCAACTGGTCGACACCGATCCGGTGGTGCGCCTGGCCGCGGTGCGTTTGCTCGGCAGCACCGGCGACCCGCTGGCCCGCACGCGCCTCGAAGCCTTGCTTGCGCCCGGCGTCGAAACCGATGCCAGCGTGCATACCGCCGCCGAAACCAGCCTGGCCCAGGTCAAACGCAAGTTGATGTTCGGTGAAATCCTCGGCCAAGCCTTCAGCGGTATGTCGCTGGGATCGATTCTATTGCTCGCAGCCCTGGGCCTGGCGATCACCTTCGGCCTGCTCGGCGTGATCAATATGGCCCACGGCGAAATGCTGATGCTCGGCGCCTATTCCACCTACGTGGTGCAGTTGCTGATGCAGCGCTACGTGCCCCAGGCCATCGAGTTCTACCCACTGATCGCACTGCCGGTGGCGTTCTTCGTCACCGCCGCCATCGGCATGGCGCTGGAGCGCACGGTGATTCGCCATCTCTACGGCCGGCCACTGGAAACCCTGCTCGCCACCTGGGGCATCAGCCTGATGCTGATTCAGTTGGTGCGCCTGATGTTCGGTGCGCAGAACGTTGAAGTGTCCAACCCGCAATGGCTGTCCGGCGGCATTCAAGTGCTGCCCAACCTGGTGCTGCCGTACAACCGCCTGGTGATCATTGCGTTCGCGCTGTTCGTGGTGGTGTTGACCTGGCTGCTGCTGAACAAGACGCGCCTGGGCCTGAACGTGCGCGCTGTCACCCAGAACCGCAACATGGCCGCCTGCTGCGGCGTGCCCACCGGGCGGGTGGACATGCTTGCCTTCGGCCTCGGCTCCGGCATCGCGGGCCTGGGCGGCGTGGCGCTGAGCCAGGTCGGCAACGTCGGCCCGGACCTGGGCCAGAGTTACATCATCGACTCGTTCCTGGTGGTGGTGCTCGGCGGTGTCGGTCAGTTGGCCGGCAGCGTGACGGCGGCCTTTGGCCTGGGGATCGCCAACAAGATTCTGGAACCGCAGATCGGCGCCGTACTCGGCAAGATCCTGATCCTCGCGCTGATCATTCTGTTTATCCAGAAACGCCCGCAAGGACTCTTCGCACTGAAAGGACGGGTGATCGACTGATGAATCAGCCACTGATGCTAACGGCCACGCAAAAGGCCGGCCCCAAGGTGACCATTGCAGTGGGCGTGGTGATCCTGTTCCTGCTGCTGGCTCTGCCCTTGTGTTCGCTGCTGTCGCCGGAAAACCCGCTGCATGTGTCGGCCTATACCCTGACGCTGGTCGGCAAGATTCTTTGCTATGCCATCGTCGCACTGGCGCTGGACCTGGTGTGGGGTTACGCCGGCATGTTGTCCCTCGGCCACGGCCTGTTCTTCGCCCTGGGCGGTTATGCCATGGGCATGTACCTGATGCGCCAGGCATCGGGCGATGAGTTGCCGGCATTCATGACCTTTTTGTCGTGGACCGAATTGCCCTGGTACTGGGTGGGCACTCAACACTTCTGGTGGGCGCTGTGCCTGGTGGTCTTGGCGCCAGGCCTGCTAGCCCTGGTGTTCGGCTTCTTCGCCTTCCGCTCGCGGATCAAGGGTGTGTATTTCTCGATCATGACCCAGGCCCTGACGTTTGCCGGAATGCTGTTGTTCTTTCGCAATGAGACAGGGTTTGGCGGCAATAACGGCTTTACCAATTTCCGCAGCATCCTCGGCTTTGGCATCACTGAACCTGGCACGCGGGCGGTGTTGTTCGTGGCCACGGTGCTGTTGCTGGTGGCGAGCCTGTACATCGGCTGGCGCCTGGCCCGCAGCAAATTCGGCCGCGTGCTCACTGCACTGCGTGACGCGGAAAACCGCCTGATGTTCTGCGGCTACGACCCGCGTGGCTTCAAGCTGTTCGTGTGGGTGTTGAGCGCCGTGCTGTGCGGTTTGGCGGGTGCGTTGTATGTGCCGCAGGTGGGCATCATCAACCCCGGCGAAATGTCCCCGACCAACTCCATCGAAGCCGCCGTGTGGGTGGCCCTGGGCGGGCGTGGCACGCTGATCGGCCCACTGCTCGGCGCCGGGGTGGTCAACGGCATGAAGAGCTGGTTCACCGTAGCATTCCCGGAATACTGGCTGTTCTTCCTCGGAGCGCTGTTCATTATCGTCACCCTGTACCTGCCCAAGGGCGTCATCGGCCTGCTGAAGAAATGAGGAACGTCATGCTTGAACCTATTTTCGATGCGGGCAGCGGCCGCGATGCGATCGGTATCGGCCAGGCCGCAGGCTCTGGGCTCAACACCCGCCACGGCACCATCCTGACCCTGGAAGATATCAGCGTCAGCTTCGACGGCTTCAAGGCGCTCAACGACCTCAACCTCTACATCGGCGTCGGTGAACTGCGCTGCATCATCGGACCCAACGGCGCGGGCAAGACCACGCTGATGGACGTGATCACCGGCAAGACACGGCCCAGCCACGGCAACGCCTGGTTCGGCGAAACCCTCGATTTGACCAGCATGAGCGAAGTGCAGATCGCCCAGGCCGGTATCGGCCGCAAGTTCCAGAAACCGACGGTGTTCGAAGCCCTCAGCGTGTTCGAAAACCTGGAGCTGGCGCAGAAAACCGACAAGTCGGTGTGGGCCAGCCTGCGCGCACGCCTGAGCGGCGAACAGAAAGACCGCATCGATCAAGTGCTCGACACCATCCGCCTCAGCGCCTCGGTGCATCGGCCCGCCGGTTTGCTGTCCCACGGCCAGAAGCAGTTCCTGGAAATCGGCATGCTGCTGATGCAGGACCCGCAACTGCTGCTGCTGGATGAACCGGTGGCGGGCATGACCGACGCCGAAACCGAATTCACCGCCGAGCTGTTCAAGGGCCTGGCCGGCAAGCACTCGTTGATGGTGGTGGAGCATGACATGGGCTTTGTCGGCTCGATTGCCGACCACGTCACCGTGTTGCACCAGGGCAGCGTGTTGGCCGAAGGGTCGCTGGAACAGGTGCAGGAAAACGAGCGGGTGATCGAGGTTTACCTCGGTCGCTAAGGTGGTTTTCCTGTAGGAGCGAGCTTGCTCGCGAAGATCGTCAACGATAGCGCGGGCATTCTGAATGCACGCGGTGCCCTCAGGTTTTTCGCGAGCAAGCTCGCTCCTACAGGGATTGAGGAGGTTTTTGGAATGCTGCAAGTCGACAAGCTGCACCAGTATTACGGCGGTAGCCACATCCTGCGCGGGCTGTCCTTCGATGTGAAGATCGGCGAAGTCACCTGCCTGCTCGGGCGTAACGGCGTGGGCAAGACCACCCTGCTCAAATGTTTGATGGGCCTGCTGCCGGCCAAGGAAGGCGCAGTGAACTGGGAAGGCAAAACCATCACCGGCTTCAAGCCGCACCAGCGCGTGCATGCCGGCATCGCCTACGTGCCCCAGGGCCGCGAGATTTTCGGCCGGTTGACGGTGGAAGAAAACCTGTTGATGGGCCTGTCGCGTTTCCCTGGTTCAGAGGCCAAGGAAGTGCCCGCCTTCATCTACGAACTGTTTCCGGTACTGTTGCAAATGAAGCATCGGCGCGGCGGCGACTTGTCCGGTGGCCAGCAGCAACAGTTGGCGATCGGCCGCGCCCTGGCCAGCCGTCCGCGCCTGTTGATCCTCGATGAACCCACCGAAGGCATCCAGCCGTCAGTGATCAAGGAAATCGGCGCAGTCATCAAGAAACTCGCCGCCCGTGGTGATATGGCGATCCTGCTGGTGGAGCAGTTCTATGATTTTGCCGCCGAACTGGCCGACCAGTACCTGGTGATGTCACGCGGCGAAATCGTGCAGCAGGGCCGTGGTGAAAATATGGAAAGCGAGGGTGTGCGCGGTCTTGTAACCATCTAATCTGTAGCCTCCTGACGATAAGCACTCTGCCATGAACCTGCCCGTTTCCCCTGCCCTGTTCACCCCCAGCTGGCACGCCGAGCTGGAACTGGGCTATGCGCGTTTCGGCGACACCACGCGCCCGGTCATGCGCCGTCACCTTGGCCCGCTGCGGGTGCAAAAACACCTGTATGCCGAAGGCCCCGAGGTGTGCCAGCACATCATCGTGCACCCGCCCGGCGGGATTGCCGGTGGCGATCGCCTGGACATCAGCGCCCACGTCGGCGCCGGTGCCTGGGCGCAGTTGACCAGCCCCGGCGCAGCCAAGTGGTACCGCGCCAGTGGCCCGGCATTTCAGCACGTCGAGTTGACCGTCGAGGCCGGCGCGACGCTGGAATGGCTGCCCCAGGAAACCATCGTGTTCAGCGCCGCCCAGGCCGAGCTCACCACGCGCATTGAGCTGCAAGGCGATGCGCGGTTGTTCTACTGGGATGTGGTCGCTCTCGGGCGCCCGGCCAGCGGCGAGCGGTTTGATCTCGGCCACTTTCAATCGCACCTGGATATTCGCCGCGACGGCCAGTTGCTCTGGCATGAGCGCCAGCGCATTGTGGGCGGCGACGGGTTGCTGGATTCGCCCATCGGGTTGGACGGCCAGCCGGTGTTTGCCACGTTGCTGGTGACCGGTGAGGTCGATCCCCAATTGCTCGAACAATGCCGCTCACTGCCACACGCGGTGCGCGGCGACTTGACCCAATTGCCCGGGTTGCTGGTGGCGCGCTGCCTGGCCAGTGAAGCGCTGCTGGCGCGGGGGTGGTTGAGTGATTTATGGCGGTTGTTACGCCCGGCGCTGCTGGGCCGCGAAGCAGTCGCACCACGAATCTGGAGCACATGAAGATCAACATGTGGGAGGGGCAAGCCCCCTCCTACACTTGACCTGCATTGTATTTAAGAATGTATTCAAAGGACCTTGAACCATGGACCTGACCCCACGGGAAAAAGACAAGCTGCTGATCTTCACCGCAGGCCTGGTCGCCGAACGGCGCCTGGCGCGCGGTGTGAAGCTCAATTACCCGGAAACCATCGCCTACATCTCCGCCGCGCTGATGGAAGGCGCCCGCGACGGCCGTACCGTGGCCGACCTGATGCACTACGGCACCACCCTGCTCAGCCGCGAACAGGTGATGGAAGGCATCCCGGAAATGATCCCGGATATCCAGGTGGAGGCCACCTTCCCGGACGGCACCAAGCTGGTCACCGTTCATCAACCCATTGCATGAGGCGCTGTGATGATTCGTGATGCAACCGAACACGACCTGCCGGCGATCCGCGCTATCTACAACGACGCGGTGCTCAACACCACAGCGATCTGGAACGAGCAACCAGTGGACCTGGCCAACCGCCAGGCCTGGTTCAGCGCACGCCAGGCGCAGCAGTACCCGATCCTGGTGGCGGTGGAAAACGATGAAGTTACCGGCTACGCCTCATTCGGCGACTGGCGCCCCTTCGAGGGCTTTCGCTACAGCGTCGAACACTCGGTGTACGTGCGCAATGACCAGCGCGGCAAAGGCCTAGGCCCACGCCTGATGCAGGCCCTGATCGAGCGCGCCCGCAGTTGCGGCAAGCACGTCATGGTCGCGGCCATTGAAAGTGGCAACCTGGCGTCCGTCCGCCTGCATGAACGCCTGGGCTTCATCACTACCGGGCAGATGCCCCAGGTAGGCATCAAGTTCGGCCGCTGGCTGGACCTGACCTTTATGCAACTGACGTTGAATCCGGGCTGTGAGCCGCCCAAGGAGTGAGATCGATGAGCGCTGCACACCTGCGTCGAGTCAATGCGGAAAGTTTTGCCCATTACCGCCTGGGCTTGATCGAACTGTTGCTGGACGCGGTGCAGCATGGCGCCTCGGTGGGCTTTATGGCCGACTTCGATGAGACCCAGGCCCGCGAGTATCTGACCGGCGTACAAGCCGGTATCGAAGACGCCAGCCTGCTGTTGTGGGTAGTCGTGCGGGAAGAACGGGTGGTCGCCAGCGTGCAATTGGCGCTGTGCCAGAAAGCCAACGGCCTCAACCGCGCCGAAGTGCAAAAGCTGCTGGTGCACAGCAGCGCCCGCCGTCACGGCCTGGGCCAGCAATTGATGAACACCCTGGAACTCGCCGCACGCCAGCACAAGCGCGGCTTGCTCTATCTGGACACCGAGGCCGGTTCCGGTGCCGAAGCCTTCTACCAGTCGCTGCACTACACCAAGATCGGTGAACTGCCCGACTACTGCCAAAGCCCGGACGGGCGCTACAGCCCGACCGCCATTTACTTCAAGACTCTGGGGCAACCTGCATGATTCCTGGTGAGTATCAGATCCAGCCTGGCGACATCGAACTGAATGTCGGCCGTCGCACCATCACCCTCGGCGTGGCCAACAGCGGCGACCGGCCGATTCAGGTGGGTTCGCATTACCATTTTTTCGAGACCAATGACGCGTTGGAGTTTGACCGCTCCGCCAGTCGCGGCATGCGCCTGAATATTCCGGCGGGAACAGCGGTGCGGTTTGAACCGGGGCAGAGTCGTGAAGTCGAGCTGGTGGATTTAAGCGGCGGGCGGCGAGTATTCGGGTTTGCCGGGCGGATCATGGGCGACCTTTAGGGCCTCATCGGCGGCAAGCCCCCTCCCACATTTGGAGCTGTGAATACCTTCAACGGTGGGAGGGGGCTTGCCCCCGATAGCGATTTCCCATTCAACACATCTTTATCAGGGCTTACACACATGAAAATCACCCGCCAAGCCTACGCCGACATGTACGGCCCCACCGTCGGTGACAAAGTCCGCCTGGCCGACACCGAACTGTTCGTCGAAGTCGAACAGGACTTCACCGTCTACGGCGAAGAAGTGAAATTCGGCGGCGGCAAGGTCATCCGCGACGGCCAGGGCCAGAGCCAACTGCTCGCCCATGAAGTGGTGGACACCCTGATCACCAACGCGCTGATCATCGACCACTGGGGCATTGTCAAGGCCGACGTCGGCTTGAAGAATGGCCGCATCCATGCGATCGGCAAAGCCGGCAACCCGGATATCCAGCCCGGCGTGACCATGGCCATCGGCGCCAGCACTGAAGTGATCGCCGGCGAAGGCATGATCCTCACGGCAGGCGGCATCGACTCCCACGTGCATTTCATCTGCCCGCAGCAGATCGAAGAAGCGCTGACCAGCGGCGTCACCACCATGATCGGCGGCGGCACGGGACCTGCCACCGGTACCAACGCCACCACTTGCACATCCGGCCCATGGCATCTGGCGCGCATGCTCCAGGCCAGCGACTCGTTCCCGATGAACATCGGTTTTACCGGCAAGGGCAACGCCAGTTTGCCGGAGCCGTTGATCGAGCAAGTCAAGGCCGGCGCCATCGGTTTGAAGCTGCATGAAGACTGGGGCACCACGCCCGCGAGCATTGATAACTGCCTCAGCGTGGCCGATCAATACGACGTGCAGGTCGCGATCCACAGCGACACGCTCAACGAGTCCGGCTTCGTCGAAACCACCCTCGCCGCCCTCAAGGGCCGCACCATCCACACCTACCACACCGAAGGCGCCGGTGGCGGCCACGCGCCGGACATCATCAAGGCCTGCGGTTTCCCCAACGTGCTGCCCAGCTCCACCAACCCGACCCGGCCGTTCACCCGTAACACCATCGATGAGCACCTGGACATGCTGATGGTCTGCCATCACCTGGACCCGAGCATTGCTGAAGACGTGGCCTTCGCCGAAAGCCGCATCCGCCGCGAGACCATCGCCGCCGAAGACATCCTGCACGACCTCGGCGCGTTCTCGATGATCAGCTCCGACAGCCAGGCCATGGGCCGCGTCGGTGAAGTGATCACGCGCACCTGGCAGACCGCCGACAAGATGAAAAAACAACGTGGCGCCCTGCCCGGCGACGGCCCGGGCAATGACAACTTCCGCGCCAAACGCTATATCGCCAAGTACACCATCAACCCGGCGATCACTCACGGTGTGAGTCATATTGTCGGCTCCATCGAAGTGGGCAAGTGGGCCGACCTGGTGCTATGGCGCCCGGCGTTCTTCGGCATCAAACCGAGCCTGATCCTCAAGGGCGGCGCGATTGCCTCCAGCCTGATGGGCGACGCGAATGCTTCCATCCCCACGCCTCAGCCCGTGCATTACCGCCCGATGTTCGCCAGCTTCGGCAGTTCGCTGCACGCCACCAGCCTGACCTTTATCAGCCAGGCCGCCCGGGACGCCGGCTTGCCCGAGTCGCTGGGGTTGAAGAAGCAGATCGCCGTGGTCAAGGGTTGCCGCAACGTGCAGAAAACCGACCTGATCCACAACGATTATCTGCCGGACATCGAAGTGGACCCACAAACCTACCAGGTCAAGGCCGACGGTGTGTTGCTATGGTGCGAACCTGCGGATGTGCTGCCGATGACCCAGCGTTACTTCCTGTTTTGAAAGGCCGCTGACCAGGTAGCCGGCGGCGCGGTGGCGCTTGCACGATGCGCACACACGCCCCGACATCGGATTTACACGAACACTTTTTTCACCATGGCTTCGGTGTACTCATAGTCCATTCGCAGCTCGGCACCGGCCGGAATATCTTCGGTTGCAAAGACCACCGACAGCACATAGTTCTTTCTTTTAGTGGTGGCCCCAGGCCCCACGCCCAGCCACATATCCGCCTCAACACTGAACGGCACGACTTCGACGTTGTACCCCGTCGCGGCCTGGCGCACCGGTTTTCCATCCGCGTCATACTCTCCACACCCCATCGACATCGGGCTTGGCGAGAATCGAACTGCTGACCAACGCAAACGGGTTGTCCGGTGCCTGCACCCACAAGAGGTAATGCTCGCCATCCCCGTCGGGCAGACTGGCAACAAAGTACTGTTTCCCATTGAACTCGATGGCTCGTGCCTGTGAGAGCTGTAACTCACGCGCTGTGCGCTTGCCAGGATCGACCAGCACTTCAAGTTCGTCCTTTGGCAGCAGGATTTCAGCGATTTCCTGACGGCTCAGCGTATAGATCAATTCGCTTTCCTTAATCGCCATCCGAACCTGCAAGTCATCGACCTGCGCCTTATAGGCAGGTTGGGCCAATTCCCCGGCGGCGCGCGTGGCCTGCAATTCGGACAGCTGCCGCTGATAAGGCTCACTCTGCGCATCAAATTGGGCGCGGTATCTGTGAGTCACATACTCCTGCCAGAATTCACGGGACAACAGGGCCTGAAACTCCTCAACGGAGTTGTCCATGGCGATGATTTTTTCGTAGGCGGCATCCAGCATGGCCGGGGTGACAGCGCCCATCTGGGTGAAGCTGACCTGTTGCGGTTGCCCCGGCAACTGCAGACGGTCCTTGAGGCCGAAGCGATACGCCAGCCTGATCTCCACCTCTTCCAACAGGCGTTGGGTATGCGGCAACTTGTCTGCCATCGACACCGCAGAGTCGTTGACGATGGCTTCGCTGCGCTGAATGTCCGCCGAGGCGAACGTGTCGACCGCGTGCAAACGGAACAACCCTTTGGACAGACTCGATAGCTGTACGCCTTCTGCCTGCCCCGCCGCCTGCGCCCGCGCCCTGAAGACCAGCGTCCTGACCTCCAGGTTGCTGAAGGAAAACGCGGCGCGATCACAGCAACCGGGCTCGCCAGCCAGGTCGAACAGTTCCTTGCGGTGTGTTTCCGATTCCGCAGTGTTTTCGCTGATGCTGTCGATCACTTCCCAAACGCGACGCTGCAGGTCAGCCTGGCCGGGGCCTGCTGGCTGTAGACGATCAAGGATGTCAAAGAACGGGCCGGCGCGCTCCTCACCCCGTAGCGCGTGCCACTGGGCACTCCTGGCGCTCACCTGGTCTGCAGGAAGGTTTCGCGCCCAGCGCTCGAACGCCTGCCGCATAGCCGCACCGGGCACCACAGCGGCACGGATGTTCAGTGCGGTGGTCACCAAGCGGTTCGGGTTTTGCGCTGACGCCAAGCCCGCCTGTTCAAGACGCAGGTTGTATTGCCGAACCTGTTGCAAGGTGTCCGCAGTCAAGGGGTTGCCGGATACGGACGTCAGGTTATTGACCCGCGCCGTCTGCGCCAACTGTTCCTCAGGCGGCGCAATGACGGAAGCCGGAATGGTTGTGATGGTGTTGTTACTCAACTCTATCTGGTCCAACAACGGCTGCTCAACCAAACCGATTGGCCAGGTATCGATGCCAGCGTTATTCAGGCTGAGGGAGCGCATGTCGGTTATCAGGCTGAAGTCCGGTGTGATGCCCAGCACGTTATTGTGCAGCCATAGCGCACGCAAGGTCACACGCTGCGACAGGATTTGCGCCGTTGCGGGGCTCAGGCGAATGTGATTGTTATTCAGGAACAAACGGGTCAGACCGTGCATTTCGCCCAGGGCCGGCGGCAACTCGTGCAGCAGGTTGTTTGCCAGGTCCAGCCAACGCACATGTGTGTAGCGTGAGAGGAAGCCTTCGGGCGAGGTCCTCAGGCCCATGTTGTTCAACTTGAGTGAGCCGACATGGCTGAAATCGGCCTCCAGGTCCGGCAAGCTCGGCAGTGTCAGGCGACTCAAGTCCAGCTCCAGGCCAATCGGTTGCCCGTCGTTGCTGAGCAATTGCGGGGTTTCCCGGCGCCAGCAGGCGAGAATGCGCTCCTTGGCCCGGTAACGGTCATCCAGCCTTCCTGCGTTAGCTTGCCGTTCATTAGTTCGTACGTAGCGTTGACGTTCACCCGCGCCCGAAAGCGTCCAGGCGCTCAACTGCCGCTCCAGGGTATTGAATTCCAATTCCAGCCGGGTCAGCTGCGCCTCGGCACCGGCGCCCAGGTTCCAGATCCACTCCCTGGCCTCTTGCATACGCTTGTTCGGGTACAGGCGGCGCACTTTTTCAAGCACAGGGTTGCCGTTGTCAAACGCCCTGTCGCGCGCACTTTTCACCAGATCCGGCCGGACCTGATTCAGGCGTTGCCAGTAGTTGTCGAATTGCTGCCAGTAATCGGCAGGAAATGGGTTGCCCTCAAGCAAGGTGACGGCATTGAGCCGCGCACTCGCTTCGAGCTGCTCAGGCGCTGGGTTGAGGTTGCGCTGGGGCACCTCGCGCAGAAGGTTATGGCTCAAGTCAACGGATTCCAGCCCCGTGTGCGCCTCCAGCCCCCTTGGCCATTGGCCCAGCTGCGTATTCCTTAAGTTCAGGTTTCTCAGCCGGGGCATAGCGCTGAAGTCCGGCATTATGCCCAGCGGGTTATTGGTGAGGTAAAGCACTTCAAGGTTGCCAAGGGCGCTCAGCAGTCCGGCGCTTTGGGAGGTCAACCGAATGCCGTTGGAGGCCAAGTCCAACGACGTCAGGTTGTTCATTTCACCGACCACGACGGGCAGCGTGGTGAGCCCACTGCTTGTCACCGTCAACCCTCGCAGGTGAGTGAAGTTTTCAAGGAAAGCGTCCGCGTTCGCAGTCCACCTGACATTGTGCAGTTCAAGCGTGTTGACATGACTGAAGTCGGCGCTCAATGCCGGCAGTTCCAATCCCCTCCCTAGCAAGTGCATTGAGCCCGTCACTTCACGACGCCAGTGACTCATGAGGGTATCGCTGATGTACTGCGCGGAAGAAAAGTGGCGCGCCTGTCCGGCAGTGGGTTGCGGTGAGTTGGCTTTGACCCAGTCACCCAATGCCTTCGTCAACGTCTTCAGCTCGGCTTCCCGGCGGCTGAGCCCACCTTCGATATCCTCACCCAATGACTCGATAAATGCAGTGACGTCGTCCTCAGCCATGGAGGGGTACAAATCACGTACCCGTTTCAGTCGCCGCTCTTTTACCGTCGCCTCTGAAGGCCCAAAAATCCTCGCCGCCAGCTTACGAAAGCCTCGACCACCGCCCAGCAGTCGCAGTGTCGGATCGACACTTGGCTTGAGCAGCGGGTGCTCCAGCAACACCGTACGCAGCGGCGCACGCGGCAGGGGCGTTCGCTGGAGGGCGGCTTTCATTTGCAACGCATCGGTAAAGCCCAGCGCCTGGCGCTCGGTGGCGGATAACAGGTCCCAGGCCGCCGCGTAGAAATCCCTGGGCGGGGACGCCTCGAACAGACCGTTGTCCTTTTGCACCAACGTCCTGGCAGTGACGTCCGGGGAACCGATTGCATCCAGTAGAGGCCCTTGCGCTGAATACTGGCGCAGCTCCACCCGTGTGCCCCGCGGCCACCCTGGCAAAGTCTCCAGGGTGCGCAACGCCAGGCGCTGGCTGTCTATGTCTGCCAGGGTGTCCAGGTGCAGCCCCTCATAAGCGCGGGAGACCCGTGTTTCCTGTTCACACCATCGCGCTTGCTCGGCAAGGTCTTCAGGCAACAGCCCGGTGCGGCGCAAGGTTTGCAGTTGCTCGGCACTCAGGCGTGTGACCAGGTGTTCGGCCACCGCCGTCGGTAATTTGGGATAGCTTGCCAGGATCCAGTGCACGTCGGGGTCCTGCGAGGCGGTCAGTGCCTTGTAGCGCTCCTCCACCAGCGGGCCCTTGAAAATCTGCACCGAGTCGCCCAGGTACTGACGCAATTTGGCGGCCCGCACAGTGAGTGAATCTTCGGCGGTACCCGGGATTTCCTTGAGGGTGGGGTCAACGTCTCGCAAGCTGATCAACACTTCTTTGAGCAACTCACCGCGCGCTATCTGGCTTGGCGCGACCCCTACGACGAGCGGGGAAGCAGCCACCGCGGCTTCCTCTTCCCAGAGCACCCTGTTGTCGCTCATGACCCGAAGCGGCCTGTCAACGGGCAACATCCCGCGTCGCCGCATCATCTGCAATTGCAGCACCGGGTCAGCCTGGGCGTACACCGCCGGGTCGGCGCTGTGCATTTGCTCGACAAAGGTCGTCAGTTCTTGATGGACCTTGAAGTGCTGGATCGTGTCTTCGAGCAACAAGGGCACCGGTTCATGCTCGACAAAGGTCTGGCGCAACACGTCTTCTTCGATGCCGCTGGCGGCACGCGCCTGCTCCAGCGTTTCGGTGTCCAGCCCACGCTGCTCCAGCCCCAGGCGCCGCATCAGGGTCGGCTGGTCCCAGGTCAACGGCTCTTCGACTTCATGACTCCAGGCGCCGGCGTGGTTGTGTTCCAGCAGCGGTTCATACGCGCCGGGACGACTGGGGTGCTGGATGCGGTACTCGCCGGTGTCGGGTGCCTGCCGGACTTGATAGTGGTCGCCTTCATGGGGCAACACCTTCTGCCCGTTGTGCGCGTAGAGCCCCAAGGCGTCTGGCTTGGCATCCGCAGGCAGTTCGAGTGGCACCTTGTAGGGCGTCATGTCAGGGTTCCACAACACCTGCTTGCCAGTTGCCAGGGTGACGGGCCTGAGGTTATCAACCATGCTCACCAGTTTGACCTCGGGCAATACCTTGGCCCCGGTCGCCAGCATCGCCGCATTCAGCGCGACGCTGGAAAAGTGTGCCCACATCGTCTTCAGGTCGCCCTGCTCGTAGGCCTCAATGCCTTCATACACTTCAGTACACATCTGCGCTGCGCCCACCGCCAGCATGACCGGCCCGAGCCCGGGCACCACAAACGCCAAGAGGTTGAACACGCTGACGACCGCACTCGTGTAGCTTTCCAGGCGGTCAATGCGCGCCTGGTAGTCTTCGTCCCCGGTGGGCACGGCCACAGCGCGGGCGTCGGCCAGAATCTTGCGCACCTGGGCCGCGCGCAGTTGCTCCCACAGGTTGCCGGTAATGCTCAACTCATCCAGGGGCAATTTCACCGGGCTTGACGCCAGCGGGTAATCGCCTGCAGCCCCATTGCCGTTGGCGGGTTTGTACAGCGCATTGAAATGTCGGAAAAAAATACCCTGCTCGCGTTGAGCCACAAAACGGCTGAAAAAACGTCGGTACGACGCGCTGTGCAAACGCGTGCGCAGGTCGGCCATAAAATCGCCGCGGGAGGCATACTCCTTGAGCGGTTGCTGGGGGTCATTGGGGATATACACCACCAGCCGCTCGACCCTGTCGCTGTTATTACGGTCCGGCCCGATCAGCAACGGGCCCACCAACTGGGCGCCAAATACCTTGAGCCCGACAAACGTCACCGGCTTGCCATCGAGCCTGGCGCTACCGGGGTCAGCGATGACCTGTTGGATCATGCGGTAGGCATCGGGCTTGATCCCCCACTCAGGCCTGCGAACCGCCACCTCGGCACTCAGCGCCAGCAGTTGACGCTGGTGTTCTTGCAGCTGCTGCTCCAGCACCGTGCGTGCGGTTGCGTCGTCTGGCTTGACGATGGCGGTGATGTGCTGCTGATACAAAGTCCCCAGGTCCAGGGTGCGGCACAGCTGGGCGAACTCATGGGCAGGGATGGGCAGAGCGTGCGAAGTCAACACACTTGAGGTCGGGATGACCTCACCGCCAGACGAAGCGCTCACGGTCGTGATGATCTGGCAATCGGCGCACGGACTCGCTTGCTCTTCTTGCGGGGTAAAATTGGCCAGGGCGGCTTCAAGTAAAGAAACAGTGCGGTATTCATACCGCAGCGCCGGGTCGCTGACTTGGTCGAAGACAAACACCCCGAACAGGTCGTCACGGTCCTTGAACCCATACTTGCGCGCAAAGTAGACGTGGTTGACGTCCAGCTCCAGGTTGAAGCGTTTCTTGATCGCGTCTTTAAGCGGTTGCTCGGCAAAGGCCAGCACATCCTGGACAGTGCCCAGGCTTCTCTCCACCTTATTCAAGGTCTCGCGGTAGCGGGTGTGGCTGTCAGCCAGTGCGGTTTTTTCCTGCGCCGTGGCACTCAGGTACCAACTGGGCAGTTCCATTTCGTGGTTGGCGAGTTCCTCCTGGCGCTGGACGGTGCCTTGGTTGAACCAGGCAGGCACGCGCTCTTTGAGGAAGTCGTAGTGAACGCCCCGAAGGTCAACATTGAAAGTGCCTTCGGGGGCAGTGGTAGGGGGTTGTTCTGACATAGTAGGGCCATCCATGACGGGCTGGGAAAAAAACCAACCTATCCGATCGCCCGGCGTGCAAAGCCCTAGCTATTTATCGCCGCTCAGAAATGCTCGCGCGGGTTGAACGCCGCTTTCTGCGCCAGCTCCTGCCACAAGGCCTTGACCTCCTCGTCGCTGCTTTTAGGCATCACGGCCTTGAGCTGCACGAACAGGTAACCGCGCTGCCCGGCCTTGTTCAGCAACCCATGCCCCTTGGCACGCATGCGCTGGCCATTCTGGCTACCGGCGGGCACCTTGAGGTTGATCTTGCCGGTGAGGGTCGGCACAGCCACTTCCGCGCCCAGTGCCAATTCCCATGGCGCCAGGGGCAGGTTGATGATCAGGTTTTCGCCGTCCACTTCAAACTTGGGGTGTGGCGCAAACTTGATGATCAGGTACAGGTCGCCATTGGCGCCACCACCGATGCCCGGTGCACCCTGCCCTTTGAGGCGGATGCGCTCGCCGTCGGCCACGCCGGCGGGGATCTTCACGTTCAGGCTCTTGGTGGTGTTGCTGACGTGCCGACCCGAAGCGTCGTATTGCGGCACCTGGAAGTTGATCTGCTTGGACTCGGTGGACAGCGTCTCTTCGAGGTGCACCGTCAGTTGCATCTCCACGTCCTGGCCCTTGCGCCCGGCAGGACGGCGTTGGCCGCCACCGAAGGCATCGCCGCGCCCACCAAAGATCGAGCTGAAAAAATCGGAGAAGTCCTCAGTGCCCGCGCCGCCACCGCCGTAGCCGCCACGGCTCTGCCAGCCCGGCGGGCCCTGGAACGGCTGGCCGTGCTGGCCGTATTTGCGCAGTTCGTCGTACTCGGCTCGCTTGTCGGCGCTTTTAAGCGCCTCATAGGCTTCGGACGCGTCCTTGAACTTGGCTTCGGCGTCTTTTTCCTTGCTTACATCGGGGTGATATTTGCGTGCGAGCTTGCGATAGGCAGCCTTGATTTCCTTGTCATCGGCCGTCGGCTCGACACCCAGAATCTTGTAGTAATCTTTGAAATCCATCGGCGGTTCACCATCCTTTATCGAGATCGCACTGCCCGGGGCACAACGTGCGCTGGTTTGCACCTGTTGAGGGTTGTGGCTCGGGGGTACGTCAAAGTGTTATCGGCATCAGCCGTATGCATCAGATGTGGGGGCAAATCCCGTACTTTCAAGCGCGATTTAACGGATGGTCGGCCTACGCAAGCGCCTGCGACTGGCATACACTGCGCGGCCGTTTTTCAACCGGAACCCGATAGACATGAAAAACCCATCCCCAGCCCGTGCCTGCGGCATCGACTTCGGCACGTCCAACTCCACCGTCGGCTGGATCCGCCCCGGCGAGGAGACGCTCATCGCGCTGGAGGACGACAAGATCACCTTGCCGTCGGTGGTGTTCTTCAACTTCGAGGAGCGTCGCCCGGTGTACGGCCGCCTGGCCCTGCATGAATACCTGGAAAACTACGAAGGCCGGCTGATGCGCTCGCTCAAGAGCCTGCTGGGCTCCAAGCTGATCAAACACGACACCAGCGTGCTCGGCACCGCGATGCCGTTCACCGACTTGCTGGCGCTGTTTATCGGCCAGCTCAAGAGCCGCGCCGAAGCCAACGCCGGCCGCGAGTTCGAAGAAGTGGTACTGGGCCGCCCGGTGTTTTTCGTCGATGACGACCCGATGGCCGACCAGGAAGCCGAGAACACCCTGGTGGACGTGGCGCGCAAGATCGGCTTCAAGGACATCTCGTTCCAGTACGAACCGATTGCGGCAGCGTTCGACTACGAGTCCACCATTGAAAAAGAAGAGCTGGTGCTGATTGTCGACATCGGCGGCGGTACGTCCGACTTCTCGCTGGTGCGTCTGTCGCCGGATCGCCGCCACAACGACAACCGCCAGAGCGACATCCTTGCCACCGGCGGCGTGCACATCGGCGGCACCGACTTCGACAAACAGCTCTCGCTGGCCGGCATGATGCCGCTGTTCGGCTATGGCAGCCGCATGAAGAGCGGCGCCTACATGCCTACCAGCCACCACATGAACCTGGCCACCTGGCACACCATCAACTCGGTGTACTCGCAAAAGTCCCAACTGGCCCTGGGCAGCATGCGCTACGACATCGAAGACACCGGCGGCATCGACCGCCTGTTCAAGCTGATCGAACAGCGCGCCGGACACTGGCTGGCCATGGAAGTGGAAGAGACCAAGATCCAGCTGACCCAGGCCGACAGCCGCCATGTACCACTGGACCGTATCGAAGCGGGCCTGAGCGTGGACCTGAGCCGGGCACTGTTCGAATCATCCATCGACAACCTGCTGGAACGGGTGCGCGGCAGCGTCACGCAGTTGCTCAATGACGCCTCGGTGAGCGTGGCCCAGGTGGACACGGTGTTCTTTACCGGCGGCTCCAGCGGCATCCCGGCGCTGCGCCACAGCATTTCGGCGATGCTGCCGAATGCGCGGCACGTAGAAGGCAATATCTTTGGCAGTATTGGGAGTGGCTTGGCGATTGAGGCGAGCAAGCGCTACGGGGTTTAAGCGGCAAGTTTTCAGCTTCAAGCTGCAAGTAGAAGCAAGCCCGCTCTCACTTGCAGCTTGCAGCTTGCAGCTTGAAGCTTGAAGCTGCTTTCAAACCATCCCCCCCAGCTTCAACTCACTCTTGAGATACGCATAGTAAATCGGCCCCGCCACCACCCCCGGCAAACCGAATGCGGCCTCGAACACCAGCATCGCCAGCAGCAATTCCCACGATTTGGCACTGATCTGCCCGCCCACGATGCGCGCGTTGAGGAAGTACTCGACCTTGTGGATCACGATCAGATACCCCAGCGCCGCCACCGCCACCCAGATCGACAACGACAGGGCCACGATGGTGATCAGGGTGTTGGACATCAGGTTGCCGATCACCGGCAGCAGGCCGAGCAGGAACGTCAATACGATCAGGGTTTTGGTCAGCGGCAGGTGAATACCGCACAGCGGCAGGACCACGGCAAGGAACACAGCGGTGAAAGCGGTGTTGAGCGCGGCGATCTTGATCTGGGCGAAGACGATATTGCGAAACGCCTGGACCAGCAGGTGCAGGCGGTCGAACAACGCCGCGGCCAGGGGTTTGCGCTTGGTCAGGTCGGGCACGCGCTGCAGGGCGATGATCGCGCCCAGCACCATGCCGATCAGCAAGGTGACGAACATGTGCGCGGCGTCCTTGCCGACCAGTTGCAGTTCGCTCAGGTGCTTGCTCAGCCATTGGCCGATGGCCACGCGAAACTCGGCGGCGCTGGCCGGCAGGTAGGCGTCCAGGAACGGCGGCAACTGGCCGCGCGCACGGTCAACCACACCCATGAACTTGTCGAGCGAAGCGCCGGGGTTTTCCGCTTCATGGAGCAGAAAGCTGATGGCGCCGGCGAAGATCAGCGCAAGTACGCTGACGATCAAGGTGCCGAGCAGGGCCACCGCCAGCCAGCGCGCACGCCGCCCTTCGATCAGCCGTTGCAGTTGGGGGGTGAGCATGTTGACCAGTTCATAGACCAACAGGCCGGCCAGCAGACTGGGCAGCAATTTCAGCGGCAGCACCAGCAGCAGTCCGCCGAAAATAATGATGTAGCTGGCCAGCAACAACACATGACGCTGAGAAAACGTTGGCATACAGCCTCAAAACGAACGGCGTTAAAGGATGTGTAGGAGCGAGCTTGCTCGCGAAGGCCGCCAACGATAACGCGTTTATTCTGAATAAACGCGGGGTAATTGAGTTCTTCGCGAGCAAGCTCGCTCCTACAGGGGGGCTGTGTGCAAGTGTCTCAGCCTCTATGGCCTGGGGCTATCAATTCTTCAGGCAGGTGCTCATGAAGGTCTTGCGCGCATCGCCCGCCAGGGCTTTGGTCTTGGCCTCGGCATTGCAGTCTTTCATCTTTTGCTGCTGCGGGGTCAGGGTCTTGGCGTCGTTGGCGGCCGGGGTCGACAGGCAGGTCTTCATGAAAGCCTTGCGCTCATCGCCCTTGAGGGTCTTGGTGGTGGCCTCGGCGTTACAGGTGGTCATTTTGTTTTGCTGGGCGGTGGCGGCAAAACCCTGGGAACACAGCAGCACGCCCATCATCAACAGCGCAATACGCAGCATCTTCATGGAATTTTCTCCCTGTTACCGCGCCGAAGGGCGCGGCCTACAGCGCAGTGTAGTCAAAGCCTGTTACAACTTCACCGGCCGCGAATATTCGCCCGACGGTATTGCTCCGGCGTGCAGCCGGCATGGCGCTGGAACATCGCGATAAAGGCCGAGGCGCTGCTGTAGCCCAGGTCAAATGCCACCTGCTGCACGCTGCGCTCGCTGTCCAGCGCTTCAATGGCCGCCAGGAAGCGCAGGCGCTGGCGCCACTCACCAAAGCTCATGCCCAGTTCGCGCACAAACCGGCGCGCCAGGGTGCGTTCGCTGACATGCACCTGCTCGGCCCATTGCGCCAGCGGGCGGTTGTCGCCCGGTTGCGCCTGCATGCCTTCCAGCACCCCCAGCAGGCCGGGATGGCGGGCGTAAGGCAGGAAGCAATCGTGGATCGGCGCCTGCTTGAGTTGGTCCACGAGCACCTGGGCCAGGCGGATATCGGCGTCGGTCTGCGGCCGATTGACGTCGCGCAGGGCGAAATCCTTGAGAATCGCCTTGAGGATGTCACTGATCGCCAGGGTGCAGGGCTGCCTGGGCAATTGCTCGCACAGGGCCGGCGCCAGGCCCACCGAGTGGTAGACGATCGCCTCGGCATTGTAGGAACTGTGCTCGGTATGCGGCGGCACCCACACCGCGTACTGCGGCGGCGACATAAAACGGCTGCCGGCCACTTCCATGCGCATCACCCCGCTGGCCGAGTAGTCCAGCGAGCCCCAGGCGTGCTGGTGCGGGGTGCATTCGGTGTCCGGGGCAAAGTCGCAATAGCGGAAGTACACCGGGCTCGGCAAGCGGACGAAATCGGGCAGGCGTACGGTGTGTCTGGACATATTGTCTGGATTCGAGGGCGGGTTGTCTGGATCGCAGTATAGGCTGCGATCCAGACAAGGGATAATCCCGCCTCTTCAACACACTGGGTGTGCTTTCGATGCAATACGCGTATCCCCTGCTGGCCATTCTGATCTGGGCCGGCAACACCGTGGTCAACAAACTGGCGGTGGGTTCGATCTTCCCGGCTGAAATCGGCTTTTATCGCTGGCTGTTCGCGGCGCTGCTGTTCACTCCGTTCATGCTCAAGCCGGTGATCGCCCACTGGGCACTGATTCGCCCAAACCTGAGCAAGATCTTCATTCTCGGCGTGCTGGGCATGGCCGTGTATCAAAGCCTGGCCTATTACGCAGCCACGCTGACCAGCGCCACCAACATGGGCATCATCCTCTCGCTGATGCCGCTGATGGCCCTGACTGCCGCCATCATCAGCCTGGGCCAGCGCTTGACCTATGGCGCGCTGACTGGCGCGGTGCTGTCGTTCGCGGGGGTTGTGGTGGTGGTGTCATCCGGCAGCCTGGGCGCGTTGCTGCAACACGGGATCAACCTCGGTGACGGCATGATGCTGGTCGCCACCCTGGCCTACGCGGTCTACAGCACCTTGCTGAAAAAATGGCACCTGCGCCTGCCGCCGTTGGTGCTGTTGTATTTGCAAGTGCTGGTGGCGGTGGTGGTGCTGTTACCGCTGTTCCTGTGCTCGGCCAAGGCAGGCCTGGGCTGGGCGAATATCCCGCTGGTGCTGTATGCGTGCCTGCTGGCTTCGATGCTGGCGCCGCTGGCGTGGATGCACTCGGTCAGAACCCTGGGGCCCAGCCGTACCACCTTGTTTTTCAACTTGCTGCCGTTGATTACCGCCTTGATTGCGGCGGTGGTGCTGAAGGAAGAGCTGGCGCTTTATCACCTGGTGGGAGGGTTGCTGACCTTGGGTGGGGTGGTCCTGTCGGAGCGCTGGACGACACCCGTCAGACCCAGTCGTGACACATCCTGTTAAATCCGATAAAACTTTTCGCCTCTCTCGCCACTCACAACTGGGAGCGATCACGCCGGCAGAGCGTGGCGTAAAACCGGATTAGCCCCAGGAGATTGAGATGACTGAAGCACAATTGACTGACGTTGCGACCCTGCGCAGCCGCGCCCGCCAGAACGTCGAAAACGGTGCCGTGACCGAAGGCTATGACGCCGACCGCGAAGAGATTATCCGCTTGCTCAACGCATCGCTGGCCACCGAGCTGGTCTGCGTGTTGCGCTACAAGCGTCACTACTTCATGGCCAGCGGCCTGAAAGCCAGCGTCGCCGCCGATGAATTCCTGGAACACGCCACCCAGGAAGCCGAGCACGCCGACAAACTCGCCGAACGCATCGTGCAGTTGGGCGGCGAGCCGGAGTTCAACCCCGACCTGTTGTCGAAGAACTCCCACGCGCAATACGTGGCGGGCAATTCGCTGAAAGAAATGGTCTACGAAGACCTGGTGGCCGAGCGGATCGCGGTAGACAGCTATCGCGAGATCATCCAGTACATCGGCGATAAGGACCCGACAACTCGTCGCATCTTCGAAGACATCCTGGCCCAGGAAGAAGAACACGCCGATGACATGGCGGATATTCTAGAAGGCCTGTAATCAGCCGCACAGCACTACCCATGTGGGAGGGGGCTTGCCCCCGATAGCAGTGGTTCAGTCAACGATGTACTGGCTGATATACCGCTATCGGGGGCAAGCCCCCTCCCACATTTGCTTTCAGGTGCAGTCCGTTACTTCACGGTCTTGGGCGCCTTGCCTTCTTTCATCTGTTGCAGCAACGGTGCGCAGGCATTGGGCTCGCCGCCGCTTGGGGCAACCAGTGCAAGCAACCCGGCCGCCGGGCCGGCGATCACACCCAGCGCGACCATGCCCGCGCCACGCAGCGCCAGGGGAATGGCCTTGACCCCCGCATTGGGCTTGATGAACGGCCCGTTCACATACAACGGTGAGCGCAGGGAGAACAAACGGAAGCCCTTGGACTCCGGGGTAATGGTCAGGTCCAACTGTTCGGTCGCCATATTCGCCGTACCATCGACGTAGATGATCGCGTTCTCGGTATCGAACACAAACAACCGGGTGGTCGCCAGGCCAGTCTTGATGCCGAAGTCTGCCGCGGCGCAGTTGATCTTCACTTCCTTGTCGCCAAACAGGCGCCCCACCACGTAATTGCCCACGTTGAGGCCGGCGATTTCCATCAGGCCACGGCTGATCGCACCGTCGTTGATCAGCATCTTCAGGTCACCGTTGGCGGTGCCCAGCAGCGCTGCCACGGAGTTGCCGCGCCCGGCAATATCGGCGTCGCCGTTGAGTTCGCCAAAGCTGGTTTTCATCGGCTCAAAGCTTGGGAACAACTGCTTGAGCTTGAAGTTACGCGCCGTGAGCTTCGCCCGGCCTTCCATCGGCGCGGTACGGCCGTTCAAGCGGATCTGCGCATCGAGCTTGCCGCCGGCCACGCCGAAGCGCAGGGGCTCCAGGCTCAGCTCACCATTGTCGAGTACCAGGTGCGTATAGAGGTCGGTGAACGGCAGCTCGGCGCTGTGCACGATGCGTTTGCCGGTGAATTCCACGTCGGCATCCATCTCGCGCCAGCGCTCGGTGCGGAACTCTTCGACCGGCAGCACCTTGGTCGCCGGTTGCTTGCTTTCACCGCCACGGGCTTTCTGCTTGGCATTGGAATCGGCGCCGATCAGGGGCGCCAGGTCGTCCATCAGCAGCTGATTGGACACCAGCGCGCCGCTGAGCTTGGGCCGTGGCTGGCTGGCCACGTAGGCCAGGTCGCCGTGAATATCACTGTTGCCGATCTTGCCGTTGAAGTTTTCATAGCGGAACGACGCGCCGCTGGCTTCATGCAGCTTGGCGATCAGATGACCGTCGGTTGAATACGCCGGCGAATCGGGCAACGTCACGCCGGTCAGCGGGTAGAGATTGCCCAGGCTGGCACCGGCGAGCTTCAGGCGCAGGTCCAGGGCGCCGAGGTTCAGCGGGTCGGTCAGGGTGCCGGCCAGGGCGATGCGGGTGTCGGCGATCTTGACCTGGGCCTGCAGCGGGAACGGCTTGGCCGCGTCCTGCAGGGCGAGCAGGCCGCCGATCTTGCCGGTGCCGGCGAGCGCCTGGCCATGGTACTGACCCTTGACCTTGAGGGCGAACGCGTAGTCCTGGGGCGCCGAGCCTTTTTCCAGGGCCTTTTTGGCATCCGCGTCTCCGACGATTTCACCGAAGGGAATCGGTTTGCCCAGCGGGTCGATGATCACATCGAGCCGGGTCTTGAGGGTCTGGTCGTCGAGGGTGACGTGGCCCTTGTCGAAGCCGATGGCGCCGATATCCACCACCCAGCTGGAAGGCTCGGCGTCGGGATCCTTGGGGTCGAACTTGAAGGTCCAGTTGGCGCGGCCGTCAGCCAGGCGCTGCAGGTCGGCGCTCGGTTCGGTGAGGTCGATACGCGGGATCACCACGCGTTGTGCCAGCAACGCCAATGGCGAAATACGCAACTCGACCTTCTTGAGCGTGACCATCTGCGGTTGCTTGGACCAATCGGGATTGCCCAGGCTCAGGTCTTCGGCAATCACATGGGGCCAGGGCACCCAGGCCCGCCAGCCACCCTCGTCGGGCTCACGCTGCCACACCACCGCCAGGTTGCCGTTGATGGCGAATGGGCGGTGCAACTCTTCGGAGACCTTGGCATTGAGGGGTGGCTTGATGCGGTTCCAGTCAAAAAACACCAGGACCAATACCGCGATGGCAATTAACAGAACGACGCTGGCGCAGCACCAGGCGACGATTTTTCGAGTGCGCGTCATTGCACAGAACTCCTGAATACGACTGGCTGGGCAACAGCCTTTTACACAGCTTATAGGACTACGACTGGCAAAGTGCCCGGGGGTTTAACGCAACGGCGGATTTAGCCGAAAAAAGCGATTTTCCTGATCGATCAGACCGTTTCTGATCATCCGCCACGCACCATTGTTACCCAGGTTCGTGTCGAAAATACCCACTGCGGTGCAAAACCGCGTGCTTGAGAGGCGCGATCTAGAGCGTCCCCGGCGAACAATCAATTCTGTTGATTATTACCATTGTGTTTATGAACTTTTATATCGACTTATCAAGAGTAGCATTAGCCCTGTACCCACTTTATCGCCCTCCCAAGGAGCAACCCTCATGAAACGCCAAGTACTTGCTACCGTCCTGTTATCCGTCCTGGCTTCCAGTGCCTTTGCCCTGCCAGCCGCCGAACAGGCCACCCCACAGAACCAGGCCCAGGCCGTGCAGTCGAGCCAGACCCTGGCCCGCAGCGGTTCGCAGGAAGATGAAAACCGTGACTACGCTAAAGGCGCTGTCGCTGAAAACGGTTCGGAGCAGGCCAACAAACGTGCCTACACCGAAGGCCTGACTGAAGGTGGCAACGACCGCCTGCAAGAAAAAGGTCTGGTAGAAGGCGGCGCTGAACAAGCCAATGACCGCGCCTACACCCAAGGTATTGCTGAAGGTGGTGCCGACCGTCTGCAAGAACTGCATCAAGCACAGAGCTAAGCCCGTGGTGGCCCAGAAAAAAGCCCGATCTGCCGATCGGGCTTTCGCTTTTATATAGACCGCGTCACGTCTGCCCCCCGCCAAGTTCGACGCCGGCAAAGCGGTTTTGCTAGAGTGCGTCGCTGTACTCGCCGACAAAGCCCATCCGCTCATGCTGCCCCGCGCCGAACAGAAGCAACAGACTCGCCTCGCCCTGATGGACGCTGCCCGCCATCTGATGGAGTGTGGCCGTGGGTTTGGCAGCTTGAGCCTGCGCGAAGTGGCCAAGACAGCGGGTATCGTGCCCACCGGGTTCTATCGCCATTTTGCCGACATGGACCAGCTTGGGCTCGTATTGGTCAGTGAAGTCGGCCAGACGTTCCGCGCCACGATTCGCCTGGTGCGCCACAACGAATTCGTCATGGGCGGGATCATCGATGCGTCCGTGCGGATCTTTCTCGATGTGGTCTCGGCCAACCGTTCCCAATTCCTGTTCCTGGCCCGCGAACAATACGGTGGTTGCCTGGCCGTGCGCCAAGCCATCGGCGCGCTGCGCGAAGACATCACTCGCGACCTGGCAGCCGACCTTACGCTGATGCCCAAGCTGCAACACCTGGATGCCGACGGCTTGCACGTAATGGCCGACCTGATCGTCAAGAGCGTGTTCGCCACCCTGCCCGATATCATCGACCCGCCCGCCCAGGCCTTGCCTGCCCACCTCACGCCCCAGGCGAAAATCACCCAGCAATTGCGCTTTATCTTTATCGGCCTCAAGCATTGGCAAGGCCTGGGCAGCACCGAGTAATACGCTCAGCCGGCCTTATGAAAGCGCTTGGCGGTGGTGTAGTTCCTGTTCCAGTAGCTATTGCTCAACGAATCGATACGTACGTTTTTGCCGGTACGCGGTGAATGGATGAATTTGCCCTCGCCGATATACAGCCCGACGTGACTCACTCGCCCCTGCCCATTGCCTTTGAAAAAGACCGCGTCGCCCGGCTTCAACGCCGTGCGCTTGATGGTCGCGGCCGTTGAACGGTGCATCGCAGTCGTGGTGCGCGGGAGCTGGATATTGGCTTGGGTCTTGAACAGATAGACCAGGAAGCTGCTGCAATCGAACCCTTGATCGGTAGACGTACCGCCCAACTTGTAGGGTGTGCCGAGCAGTTGATGGGCGCGGTCGATCACATTTTCGACGGAAGACGATGCATGGGCGGAAACAAACATCGGTGGCTGTTGAAGAGTGGCCGAGGCTGAGGAGATAAGACAAGACAGGCTGACGACGACAGAACAGATAAGTGACTTGAACATGATGAACATCGCGGCGGATTAAACACGGCGCGAATCTTAAAGAACCACCACGTAAACTCACGAAGGCTTATTCCCGGGCTCTTGTAGGATAATTCCTTAAAACCAAATGAAGAATTGGATGAAAGAAATTTCATGCAATACGCCAGCGTACTCCACGCAAAATGCCCCTTCCCGGTGCTTCAGCCCGCTACAACGCACCAACTTGCATCACAGGCGCATTCAGTGAGTGCCCTGCCGTGTGGCATTCGCGCCCTGCTGACAGGAATTTCCTACGTGCCTGCGGGGTTGGCAAGCCCCTTGCTCTAGCACCCTTATCGTTCATAGCTGGAAACCCTCCGATGCTGGTGATCCACCGCCGAATCGCCCCGCAAGCCCTCTGGGCCGCCGAGCTGCTGCTGAACTTCGAAGCTCGCAGCAAAAGCCGCCTGCGCTGTTTCAGTGCCGACGGTGAAGACGTCGGCCTGTTTTTGGAGCGTGGGCAACCGCCGCTGCACGATGGCGAATTCCTGCAAGCCGAAGACGGACGCGTCGTACGTGTCTGCGCACGCCCTGAGCAACTGCTGCACGTCACCTGCCGCAACGCCTTTGAACTGACCCGCGCGGCCTATCACCTGGGCAATCGCCATGTGGCCCTGCAGGTCGGCGATGGCTGGCTGCGCCTGCTTGATGACTATGTGCTCAAGGCCATGCTCGAACAGTTGGGCGCCGATGCGCAAGCGATCGAGGCGCCTTTCCAACCCGAACACGGGGCCTATGGCGGCGGTCATCATCACTCGCGCCATGGCGACGAAGACTTCAATTACGCGCCTAAACTGCATCAGTTCGGCGTGCGTCCATGAACCCGGCCTGGGCGCTGTTGCGCCTGGCCAGTCCGCAGTTGCCGATTGGCGGCTACAGCTACTCCCAGGGCCTGGAAATGGCGGTGGAGAACGGCCGCGTCAACGATACCGCCAGCGCGCGGCGCTGGATCAGCGATCAATTGTTGCTCAATCTCGCGCGTTTCGAAGCGCCGTTGCTGCTCGCCCATTGCCGCGCCGCCGCTGAACAGGCCTGGCCGCGCCTGGCGCAGTTGTGTGAAGAACACCGTGCCAGCCGCGAAACCCGCGAGCTGTATCAGGAGAGTCGGCAGATGGGCTACTCCCTGCAACAATTGCTCTGTGGCCTGCCGGAGTTAGACGCCGACGCCAGTGATTTCCTTGACCAACAGCCTGAACCCCATCTGGCCCTTGGCTGGGCGTTGGCCGCACGGGCCTGGGCCATCCCCCCCGATGACGCCCTCGCGGCCTGGCTCTGGAGCTGGCTGGAAAACCAGTTGGCGGTGCTGATGAAGACCCTGCCCCTGGGCCAGCAAGCCGCGCAGCGCCTGACCAGCGAACTGCTGCCACTGTTGCAGCAGGCCCAGCAGACGGCTGGCCGCGTCGAACCCGATCACCTTGGCAGCGCCGCGTTTGGCCTGTCTTTGGCGTGCATGGCCCACGAGCGCCAGTACAGCCGCCTGTTCCGTTCCTGAGGCTTTTTTGGAGAACCCACCATGAACACACAACCCCTGCGCGTCGGCATCGGCGGCCCGGTCGGCTCCGGCAAGACCGCCCTGACCCTGGCCCTGTGCCTGGCGCTGCGCGAGCGCTATAACCTGGCGGTGGTTACCAACGACATCTACACCCGCGAAGACGCAGATTTTTTGGTGCGCAACCAGGCCCTGGCGCCGGAACGCATCATCGGCGTGGAAACCGGCGGCTGCCCGCACACGGCGATCCGCGAAGATGCCTCGATCAACCTGGAGGCGGTGGACCAGCTCAACCGCCGGTTTCCAGGCCTGGACCTGATTCTGGTGGAGTCCGGCGGCGATAACCTGTCGGCGACGTTCAGCCCCGAGCTGTCGGACCTCACCATCTACGTGATCGATGTGTCCGCCGGCGACAAGCTGCCGCGCAAGGGCGGGCCCGGTATTTGCAAATCCGACCTGCTGGTGATCAACAAGATCGACCTCGCGCCACTGGTGGGTGCCTCGCTGGAATTGATGAACAGCGACACCCAACGCATGCGCAATGGCAAACCCTTTGTGTTCAGCAATCAGAAAACCGGCGTCGGCCTGGATGAAATCGTCGCTTTCATCGAACGTCAAGGCCTGCTGACCGCTGCCTGATCCCCCTACGGAGTCTGTTTATGAACCTCAAGAAACTGTTCGCCACCGCCGCGCTGCTGCTGGCCCCCGCCCTCGCCTTCGCGCACCCGGGCCACGGCGACAATGGCCTGGTCGCCGGTATCAGCCACCCATTGGGCGGGCTCGACCACCTGCTGGCCATGGTTGCGGTCGGCCTGTGGGCGGCGCAGCAAAAAGGCAACGCACGTTGGGCGCTGCCTTGTGCCTTTGTCGGCACTATGTTGATCGGTGGCATGCTCGGTTTTGAAGGCCTGCAACTGCCGGCGCTGGAAAGCGGGATCGCCGCATCGGTGCTGGCGCTGGGCCTGGCGGTAGCGCTGGCAGTGCGGCCACCGCTGTTCGTGGCGGTGGGGGCAACGGCATTGTTTGCGTTGTTCCATGGCGTGGCCCATGGCCTGGAGCTGCCGGACATGTCCAGCCCCTGGGCGTACGCGGCAGGGTTTGTCGGCGCGACGGCTGCGTTGCATGCGGCGGGTTATGCGGTGGTGCGTTTCCTGCCTGCGGCGGCAGCGCCGTTGGTGCGGGTGGCGGGGGCGGCTTCGGCGGCGACTGGGGCCTGGTTGTTGGCGGGCTGATCTTCAGCGCTGCTGAAGGCCTCATCGGGGGCAAGCCCCCTCCCACAGTTAACCGCGTTCCAACGTTGAAATGCGGTCGAAGGTGGGAGGGGGCTTGCCCCCGATAGCGGCGCCACAGACACCACAGTTCCCAAGCCTGATAACATGCGCGCCACACCCCTGCCGTGACGACGCCAGCCAATGCCCATCGCTTCTGTGCCCGCTTTGAATTCCGTGCTCACGCACTTCCATGACCTGATCGTGCCGCTGTGGCAAGGCCCGGGCTGGAATGCCGAGCTGGCGCTGCCCTTCGAGGCGCTGGACGCCAATCATCAGCCGCTGCCCCCGCAACGCTACCGCGCCATGGCCTGCGCCCGCCAGTTGTACCTGTTTGCCAGCCTGATCGGTGAGCCCGGCACGGCCTTCGCGCAAGCGCGCGCGGCAGAGTTGTTCCGTTCCCTGCAACGGCACTTCCACGACGCCGAGCACGGCGGCTGGTTCTACAGCATCGACCCGGCCGGGCAGCCACTGGATAAACGCAAAGACCTCTACACCCACGCCTTCATCATCTTTGCCTGCGCGCAATACTGGGCCAAGGTACGTGAACCCTTGGTGGAGTCGGTGCTCAATGCCGCGCTCGAAGTGGTCGCCCAACGTTTCGCAACCGGTGACGGTCTGTACGAAGCGGTGCTGGACCGCAACTGGGCCTCGCTCAAGTCGGGCCCGTTGCAAAACCCGTTGATGCACCTGGCCGAAGGCTTCCTCGCCACCCTCGCAGTGCGTGACGACGCCGACGTACAAGCGGCCCTGCTGGCATTGGCGACGGCCATGCAGCAACGCTTCATTGATCGCCAGCATGGCGTGATGTTGGAGAAACCGCTGGGTGCTGTGGATAACTGGTTTGAGCCAGGGCACCAGTTCGAGTGGTTCTTTTTGCTGGAATCCTCAGAAGTATTGCGCGGCACACCGCTGCATGCGTCGCTGACACGGGCGTTCGCCTATGCCGAACAGACCGGTGTGGATAAGTTGAGTGGTGCGGTCAGCGGCATGCTGTCCGTGGATGGCACGGTGCGCGACGGCACCCAGCGTATCTGGGCCCAGGCCGAGTACCTGCGGGCATTGACCTTGCGCCCCGGCAGCGAGGCCGTGCTGCAGCGTCAATTGCTGGCGCTGCAAGAGCATTTCCTGCATGCGAAGGGTTGGCATGAATGCCTGGATGCCGAGGGTCAGGTGAGCCGGAGGGATATGCCTTCTACCACGCCTTATCATTTGGCGACTTGCTATCAGGGTTTGATCCAGCATTTGGGCTGACCTTCAGGGCCTCATCGGGGGCAAGCCCCCTCCCACACTTGACTGCTGTGAACCCGGTCCAATGTGGGAGGGGGCTTGCCCCCGATAGCCTCACCTCGGTCTGACAGCCCTCACGCAATCCACTTGCGATCCCCAGTAAAACTGATCGTCAACCAGCGCGCCGCATCCGGCGTGCCCAGCGCTGTGGATATCTCTTCGCGCAACCCGTCGAGGGTCGCGACCTTATCCACTGGGTAATCGGCCGGCAACACCACATGAATTTCAATGAATCGTGCCCGCCCGTGCTTCTGCACGTAGGACACGTAGTCGTCGAAGCCATGCCTGGCCTGCGCCGCGTCCATCACTTCGCGCACGGTGTCGTCCAAGTGATCCGGGGCAATGCCCAGCACCTCACGCAAGGCCGGGCGCAGGATCTTGAACGCCGGCGCCAGCATGCTCAGGGCCAGTAGAATCAGGATCAGCGGGTCGACGTACACCGCCCACTCGCCATACCCCTGGGACTTGAGCAACAGTGCCGCCAGAAAGCTGATCAGCAAGCCCACCGACAGCATTGCGTCCACCAGCCAACTGATATTGTCGAACTGGATCAGCGAGGATTTCAACCTGCGGTTGCGGTAGCGCACATAGAAAAAGTAGGCGAACTCCACGACGGTAAACACCGCCGCATACACGATCACCAGCCCCAACTCGATTTCGCGACCGCCATTGATAATGCCGAACACACCGTTGAGAAACGCGTAGATGGCGATCAGCAGCAGGAAGCTGCCTTCGATCAACAGCACCATCGGCTCCAGGTGCCAATAGCCGAACTGGAAACGCTCGTTGCTTTTCTTGGCGATCAGCTTGGCCGTGATCAGCATCAGCACCTTGATGGCGGTGGCGATCAGCGAGAAAAAGCCGTCGAACAGAATGGATTGGGCGCCGGACATCACACCCGTGACAATCCCGGCGATCGCGACTGCGAACATCAGGATGGTCGATTGTTTGAGCAGTGCCTGCTCACCTCGGTTACTCACATTTCCTCCCGTCAAAACCTTTAAACCGCAGGGTGCGGTGGGGTTTTCAAAGGTGGAGTGTACCTTATGGCCTGTTTTTGGCCGATTTGACGCCATCGGGGGCAAGCCCCCTCCCACATTTGGAACGCATTTCAACCTGTGGGAGGGGGCTTGCCCCCGATGGCAGCGACTCGGTCTAAAGCCTTACTTGGCCCCACGCTCAATCGCAAACCCAGCCCAGGTCTGGCTCACCGGCATCAGTTCCAGCCGGTTGATATTCACGTGCGCCGGCGTGTTCAGCACCCAGAAGATTGTGTCGGCAATATCCTGCGGCTGGATCGGCTCGGCGCCGGCATAGGTCGCGTCATAGCGCGCCTGATCACCACCGAAACGCACCAGGGAAAACTCGCTCTCGCACAAGCCCGGCTCGATGTTGGTCACCCGCACGCCGGTGCCTTGCAGATCGCAGCGCAGGTTCAGCGAGAATTGCTTTACGAACGCCTTGGAGCCGCCGTACACGTGGCTGCCCGGGTAGGGGTAACTGCCGGCGATGGAACCCAGGTTGATGATCCCGGCGCCACGGCCATGGGCGATCAGGCGCGGCAGCAGCAGGTGGGTGGTGGTCAACAGGCCCTTGATATTGGTGTCGACCATGGTTTCCCAATCGTCGAGGTTGCACTTGGGCGCAGGGTCAGCGCCCACGGCCAGGCCGGCGTTGTTGATCAGCCCGCGCAGCTTGGCGAACGCTGGCGGCAGGTTGGCGATGGCTTCTTCCATGCCTTGGCGATCACGCACGTCCACCACCAGACCATGCACTTCGGTCTGCCTGGAGAGTTCTTCGACCAGCGCATTCAAACGCTCGGCACGCCGGCCAGTGAGCACCAGTTTCCAGCCGGCCTCGGCAAAACGGCGGGCACAGGCTTCTCCGAAACCTGAAGTGGCGCCAGTAATAAACAGCGTGTCGGACATGGTGTTCTCCTTGCGGGCAACGAAAAAAGTTGCCAGCAGAATGCCCTTACGCCGCCGTTGCGGCAACCGCTATGCGCACACCTTCATGTCGGACTGATCATTTTTTAACCACCCCTGGCAGAGCTATATGAATCGCGGCCTGCAGCCATGTACGCGCAGGTTATCCACAACTGCGCCCACAGTCTTTGGGGGCAAGTGCACATCGCCTCGGGCCACGGTATACAAGGCTTGCAGGTGTTTGCGCAAAGTTTTTTGCTTGACCAGGATGCAGGGCGTATGCAGGCAATTTCACTCGATGAGATGCGAACGATGGCTACAGGCCAGTCATTCCGGCCTCTGCGGCGGTCTTTCCAGAGTTTAGTCACAGACTTATCCACAGGCTGAACTGACCTATTTCGGTCATATACCTGTGTCTTTAAACAGGTTGACAAAACCCTCGGACGGCCGTGAAAAAGCCACTGATCAAAAAACAACCACAAGCCTGCAGGCCACGTATTCAAAGGCGTTCAGCCATGTACCACCACGTTACCCACAGCCGGTTCCACAGTGGATGGGGACAAGTCAAAACTGTGACAAAACAGGTATTTGCGGCGGCTATATGTCGCGCTTTGGAGGGGGGCTGGAATTGTTTTCCACAATTTCAAAAGCCACTCGAAATCAAATGTGGGAGGGGGGCTTGCCCCCCTCCCACAGGGTATTGCGCAGTCAGTGACCGCCGAGGTAGGCGTTGCGCACTTCCTCGTTCACCAGCAACTCCTTGCCGCTCCCCGTCAGGCGAATCTCGCCGTTGACCATCACATAGGCCCGGTCCGAGAGGCGCAGGGCGTGGTTGGCGTTCTGCTCCACCAGAAAGATAGTCATCCCGGTGGATGCCAGCTCGCGCAGGGTGGAAAAGATCTGTTTCACCACAATCGGCGCCAGGCCCAGGCTCGGCTCATCGAGCAGCAACAGCTTGGGCCGGCTCATCAGCGCACGCGCGATGGCGAGCATTTGCTGCTCGCCGCCGGACATGGTCATCGCCCGCTGGTTGCGCCGCTCCTTGAGCCGTGGGAACAGCTCGAACATGCGCTGCATATCCTCATCGGCGAACTTGTCGCCAATGGGGATGGTGCCCATCAGCAGGTTTTCCTCGACGGTCATGTCAGGGAATACCCGCCGCCCTTCCGGCGACTGCGCGATGCCGTTGGAGGCAATGTAGTGGGACGACTTGTGGGTGATGTCCACGCCGTTATAGAGAATCTGCCCCGACTCGGCCCGTGGCTGTCCGAAGATCGACATCAGCAGCGTGGATTTGCCCGCGCCGTTGGAGCCGATCAGGCTGACGGTTTCGCCCTCGTTGATATGCAGCGAGACTTTTTTCAGGGCCTGGATCGGGCCGTAGAACACGTCCAGGTCCTTCATTTCGAGGATAGGCCCGCTCATACCAGCTCCTCTTCGTCCGCGCCCAGGTAGGCGGCAATCACTTTCGGGTCGTTGCGGATCGCGTCCGGCCCGCCTTCGGCGATCACGTTGCCGTGGTCCAGCACCACGATGTGGTCGGAAATACTCATCACCATGCCCATGTCGTGTTCGATCAGCACCACCGTGAGGTCGTGTTCGTCGCGCAGCAGGCGAATCATCGCACTGAGGGCTTCGGTTTCCTGAGGGTTGAGGCCCGCTGCCGGTTCGTCCAGGCAGATGATCTGCGGCCGCGTGCACATGGCGCGAGCGATTTCCAGGCGGCGCTGCTGGCCGTAGGAAAGCTCGCCGGCCAGGCGGTTGGCGCAGTCCACCAGGTCGACCACTTCCAGCCAGTAAAAAGCGTGGTCGAGGGCGTCGCTTTCAGCCTTGCGGTAGCCCTTGGTGTTGAGGATGCCCGCGAGCATATTGCGGTTGACCCACATGTGCTGGGCCACCAGCAGGTTTTCCAGCACCGACATTTCCTTGAACAGGCGAATGTTCTGGAAGGTCCGCGCCAGGCCGGCGCGGTTCACCAGGTGGGTGCCGCCGAACATCTTGTAGTACACACGGCTGAAAAAGCTCTTCGGCGACACGAAGTCGGTGGCCTCAAAGCGCTCACCCAGCAACTGGATGACGTTGGTTCGCTTGCCCCGCACGTTGAGTTCGATCTTGCCGCCGCTGGCCTTGTAGAAGCCGGTGAGGCAGTTGAACACCGTGGTCTTGCCGGCGCCGTTGGGGCCGATCAGGGCAAAGATCGAATTGCGCTTGACCTGCAGGCTCACATCACTGAGGGCCTTGATGCCCCCGAAGTGCATCATCAGGTGTTCGACGGACAGCACGACTTCCTTGCTCATGGTGCTACCCCCTTGCGTGGCGCCACGCCGGTACGGCTGATGCGAATCAAGCCGCGCGGCCTCCAGATCATCATCACCACCATCAACACGCCGAACAGCAGTACGCGGTATTCAGAGAAGCTGCGCAGCAATTCAGGCGCCACGGTCAGTACGAACGCGGCGATCACCACACCCACCGTCGAGCCCATGCCGCCCAACACCACGATGGCCAGGATCAACGCCG
Organism: Pseudomonas sp. CFBP13528; assembly: GCF_005233615.1. Taxonomy (NCBI): domain Bacteria; kingdom Pseudomonadati; phylum Pseudomonadota; class Gammaproteobacteria; order Pseudomonadales; family Pseudomonadaceae; genus Pseudomonas; species Pseudomonas sp. CFBP13528. Next base: position 511,879 of record NZ_QGAJ01000003.1, on the reverse strand, counting down.
ACTCGAAGAAGGTAAACGACGACGGGTTGACGAAGCCCTGGTAGCTGGCAAAGAACACCCCCGCCAACCCGGCGGTGGACGCGCCAATGGTGAATGCCGATAGCTTGACCAGCACATGGTTCAGGCCCATGGAGCGACAGGCGATTTCATCTTCGCGCAAGGCCTCCCACGCGCGGCCGACCGGCATGCGGGTCAGGCGGTGCTTGATGTAGAGCACCGCCAGCACGACGAGGAACAGCACGATGTAGATAAACATGAACTTGATGTTGGGGTTGTAATCGAGACCGAAGAACTCGTGGAACGGAATCCCGCCATCCTTCGCGCGCTTGCCGAACTCAAGGCCCAGGAACGTCGGCGAAGGCACCGGCATACCGTTTGGCCCGCCGGTAAACGACAGCCAGTTGTTCAGCACCAGGCGGATGATTTCACCAAAGCCCAACGTCACGATGGCCAGGTAGTCGCCGTGCATTCGCAGCACCGGGAACCCGAGTATGCACCCCGCCAACGCCGCCGCGATCGCCGCCAGTGGCAGCACGCTCCAGAAGCCCAGGCCGAGGTATTGGTAACCCAGCGCCAGGCCGTAGGCACCGATGGCGTAGAACGCCACGTAACCCAGGTCGAGCAGACCGGCCAGGCCCACCACGATGTTCAGCCCCAGGCCGAGCAACACGTAGATCAACCCGAGGATCACCACGGTCAGCAGGTACTTGTTGGCGAAAATCGGGAACACGATGGCGATCACGATCAGTGCTGGAATGATCCAGCGCAGCCGCGATTTGTAGTCCGGCGGCAACACGTGCACGCCCGAGCCGCTGCTTTCGAAACCCTGCAGGATCTTCACGCCCTTGGGGGTTTGCAGGAACAGGCTCAAGGCAAAACGCCCGGCCATCACAATGGCGACCAACGTGGCAACGCGCGCAGGCTCCAGGTTGAAGCTGTAGCCGTCGAGCACCACGCCAACAATCGGGCCGAACACGATCAGCGAAATCAGCCCGGCGAGGACCGTGTCGACCACACTTTTCTTGATATCAATGGATTTGGCAGCAGACATGTTTACACCTTCGCCACAAGTGGGCGACCAAGCAGGCCCTGGGGACGGAAAATCAGAATCACCACCAGCAGGGAGAAACTGAACACGTCTTTGTAGTCAGAGTTGATCAACCCCGAGAACAACGACTCGGAGATACCGAGGATGATCCCGCCCAGCATCGCCCCAGGCAGGGAGCCGATGCCGCCGAGTACCGCTGCGGTAAACGCCTTGATGCCGATAATGAAGCCGGCATAGAAGTCGAAGGTGCCGTAATTGAGGGTGATCAGCACGCCGGCCAGGGCAGCCATGGCGGCGCCGATGACGAACACGTAGGAGATCACGCGGTCGGTGTTGATGCCCAGGATCGAGGCCATCTTGCGGTCTTGCTGGGTGGCCCGGCACATGCGGCCAAGCTTGGTGTATTTGATGATGTAGGTGAGCAACGCCATGCCGGCGAATGCCGCCACGAGGATGAACACTTTGGTGTAGGTCAGTTGCACGAAGCCGGTGCCGATGTCGACGCGCCAGGCGCCTGCCAGCAGGGTGGGAATGCCTTGTTGCTTGGCGCCCTGGGCAATCTGCGCGTAGTTCTGCAGGATCAGGGAAATGCCGATGGCGCTGATCAGCGGTGCCAGTCGGGTGGAGTTGCGCAGCGGTTTGTAGGCGACACGTTCGATGACCCAACCGTACACGCCGGTAACGACCACGGTGAAGATCAGGGTGCCGAGAATGAGCAGCGGGAAGGATTCGATGCCGAAGTAAGCCAGCAGTGCCAGACTGATCGCCGCGAGGTAAGCGGAAATCATATAAACCTCGCCGTGGGCGAAGTTGATCATGCCGATGATGCCATAGACCATTGTGTAGCCGATGGCGATCAGGCCATAGACCGACCCGAGGGTCAGGCCGTTGACCAGTTGCTGCAGGAAAATACCATCCATAACGCAATCTCACGCGGTGAGCACCTGCACACCGAGGGGTGTGCGGCGCTTCTGGAGGAAAAAACAGCGACCAATAACCACACTGTTCCAAGGTGGGAGGGGGCTTGGCCCCGATGCGGTGTATCAGTCAACAAAGGTGCAGCTGACCCACCACAATCGGGGGCAAGCCCCCTCCCACATGGATTACTTCTGTTTTTCCAGCTGGTGGTATTTGCCGTCTTTATCCCACTGGTAAACCACGTAGTCGGAGATTTTCAGGTCGCCCTTGGCATCCCAGGCCTTTTCGCCCATGACGGTTTTAACCGGGTTAGCCTTGAGCCACTTGGCCGCGTTTTCGCCCTTGTTGGACTTGGCACCATTGAAGCCGGCGGCCAGGGCCTGGATCGAGGCGTAGGCGTACAGGGTGTAGCCTTCCGGCTCGTACCCGCTTTTACGGAAGGCATCCACCACCGCCTTGCTGTCTGGCAACAGACGCGGGTCAGCACCGAAGGTCATGTAGACGCCATCCACGTACTGGTTGCCACCGGCGGTTTTTGCCAGTTCATCGGTCACTACGCCGTCATCGGACATAAACGCGGCCTTGAGGCCCGCCTCGCGAATCTGACGAACCAGGGGACCTGCTTCGGGATGCAGACCGCCGAAGTACACGACGTCGGCACCCAGGGAACGGATCTTGGTCACCAGGGCGCTGAAGTCTTTCTCGCCACGGGTCAAGCCTTCTTCCAGCACCGGTTTGACGCCGCGCTTGGTCAACTGCGCAGCGGTGGCGTCGGCCAGGCCTTTGCCGTAGGTGTCCTTGTCGTTGATCACCGCGACTTTCTTGCCTTTGAGCACGTCGACGATGTAGTCGCCGGCGACGATGCCCTGCTGGTCATCGCGCCCGCACATGCGGAACATGGCGCCCAGGCCGCGCTCGGTGACCTGTGGGTTGGTGGAGCCGGGAGTGATCGCGATGATGCCTGCTTCGTCGTAGACCTCAGACGCCGGGATGGTGTTGGACGAGCAGAAGTGCCCGACCACGCCGATCACTTTGTCCTGGTCGGCCAGGCGGTTGGCCACGGCCACCGCCTGTTTTGGCTCGCAGGCGTCATCGCCGGCCACCAGCACGATCTGCTCGCCGTTGATGCCACCGGCCTTGTTGATAACATCGGCTGCCGCCTGGGCACCCTTCATGTACTGCTCACCGAAAGCGGCGTTGGCGCCCGTCATCGGGCCTGCCACACCAATTTTCACATCAGCTTGAACAAACGTAGAAACACCCAGCGCCGCAGCAACGGCGAGGGCCAGAAAACCTTTCTTGTAAAACGTCTGGGACATGAGTGGTGCTCCGGTATTTTTGATTTTTGGCACGACAACTTGCATTCAAACCTTTCACCGAAAGCTCAGAGCAAGCCGCGTGCCATTACTTTTTTATTCTTCAAAAAGACACCGTGTCATTGTTATTGCAGGCGTTTCACGTCCTCCCGCCAGGACGTGCAACCGTCTAGCCTCGACAGGTGCAACCTGCAAGCCAAAAAAGTACAACCTTGAACGGTGAGACCTGCAACCGAAGGGATAAACGGCAGCTCCAGGCGCTGTAACCCTGCGCGTAACGGAACTGCACATTTACAGTGCGTGATTGCTACGACTTGCACCAATACAGATGGGTAGCCGGCTAAGGAAATGCCCGCTACCGGGTCAGACCACGATCCGCAGGCACTGCCCCGCGTGGTACAGCGAGAAACCTGCCTCATAGAGGCAACTGCGCAGGCCCGCGCCTGCCAGGGGTTGCATCGGTGCGAAGGGAATCGGCAGCGCCTGGGGATTGTGGTGACATAAATAGTCGGCAAACGCCTTGCCGACCACGCTGCCGGTGGTCACGCCGCGCCCGTTGTATCCGGTGACCGCCACCAGCCCGGGCGCCGGCTCGAACAAACGCATCAGGTGATCGGGCGTAAACGCGATGCATCCGGTCCAGGTGTATTCCCACTGCACCGATTTGAGATAGGGGAAGTAGTGCTGCTGCACCCGATCGGCCCACGCCTTGAGGAACCAGGCCGGCTTCTGGTTACCGTTGCCCAGGCTACCGAGCAACAGACGGCCATCGGCGTCGCGGCGAATGCTGCTCAGCACCTGGCGCGTGTCCCATGAACCCTGACCGCCAGGCAGGATACGCCCGGCGGCGGCATCGGTGAGCGGCGCCGATGCCACCTGATAGTAGTAACCGGGGAAGAAATTACGCCGCAGCTCGGTCCATTCACCTTCGGTATAGGCATTGGAGGCGATCACCACCTGGGCGGCCTGCACCGCGCCCTGGGCGGTCTGCACAGACCAGCCAGCGCCCTGGCGCTCAAGCTGGGTGACGGGGGAATGATCGAACAACTGCCCGCCCAACCCGACGGCCGCATTCGCCAGACCGCTGGTGTAGGCCATCGGGTTCAAGGTGCCGGCGCGTCGGTCCAGCAACGCTGCGGCGATTTTCGTAGTGCCGGTGGCTTGCTCGCAAGCCAGCCCGGTCAGCAACTCGACCGGCGCGCCACGGCGCTTCCATTGTTCTTCACGACTGCGCAGATCCGCCTCGCCACGGGCGTTATGCGCCATGTGCAGCGTCCCCTCGCGACGCACCTGGCAATCGATGTGGTACCTGTCGATCAGGCCGAATACCAGCGACGGTGCCGCGCCCAGCATGCGGTTGAGCTGGCTGCCCACGGCTTCGCCGAAACCGGCTTCGATCTCGTCCGGCGGGATCCACATACCGGCGTTGACCAGCCCGACGTTGCGCCCCGAACCACCGTGGCCGGTGCGGTGGGCCTCTAGCACGGCAACGCTTTTACCCTGTTCCATCAAATGGATGGCGGCTGACAAACCGGTGATGCCGGCGCCGATCACGCACACATCCACCTTGACCTCACCCTTGAGCGCGGCACGATCCGGCCGGTTGGGGGTGAGGTGTTCCCATAAACATGCTTCGCGTAAAGGCATTGCCAGACTCCGTAGAGGACCTAACAAACGGCTATATTCAGTTGTGAACCCGATCAAATGTGGGAGGGGGCTTGCCCCCGATGGCAGTGTGTCAGTCAACAGATGAACAACTGAGCCACCGCTATCGGGGGCAAGCCCCCTCCTACATGGACTCAGTCGAACGTGATGCCCTGCGCCAACGGCAACTCCAGCGAATAGTTCACGGTATTGGTCTGGCGACGCATATACCCGCGCCACGCATCCGAGCCCGACTCACGCCCGCCGCCGGTCTCCTTCTCACCGCCAAACGCGCCGCCGATCTCCGCGCCGCTCGGACCGATATTGACGTTGGCAATGCCGCAGTCACTGCCCACCGCCGACATGAATTGCTCGGCTTCACGCACATCGGTGGTGAAGATGCACGACGACAAGCCTTGTGGCACCGCATTGTTCAGGCGCAACGCTTGGGCAAAGTCGCTGTAGCCGATCACGTACAGAATCGGCGCGAAGGTTTCGGTGCACACCACGTCACTCTGCTCGGGCATTTCCACAATCGCCGGCGACACGTAGTAAGCGTTGGGGAACTGGTCTTGCAGCTGGCGCTTGCCGCCAAACACCTTGCCGCCCTCGCTCAGGGCTTGCTCCAGGGCGTCCTGCATATTGTCGAAGCCGTGCTTGTCGATCAGCGGGCCGATCAGGTTGCCTTCCAGCGGGTGGCCGATGCGCACCTTGGCGTAGGCGGCCTTGAGGCGAGTGACGATTTCTGCCTTGACCGACTCATGGGCGATCAGCCGGCGCAGGGTGGTGCAACGCTGGCCGGCGGTGCCGACGGCGCTGAACAGGATTGCGCGCACGGCCATGTCCAGATCGGCGCTCGGGCCGAGGATCATCGCATTGTTGCCGCCCAGCTCGAGGATGCTGCGGGCAAAGCGCGCAGCGACTTTGGGCGCCACTTCGCGGCCCATGCGGGTGCTGCCGGTGGCGCTGATCAGCGCCACACGCGGGTCATCCACCAACGCGGCGCCGGCCTCGCGGCCACCGATGATCACTTGGCTGAGGTACTGCGGCGCCTCCTTGAAATTCTTCAACACGCGCTCGAACAGTGCCTGGCACGCCAGCGCGGTGAGTGGGGTCTTTTCCGACGGTTTCCAGATCACCGCATTGCCGCACACCAGCGCCAGGGTGGTGTTCCACGCCCACACCGCGACCGGGAAGTTGAACGCGCTGATCACGCCGACCACGCCCAGCGGATGCCAGGTTTCACGCATATGGTGACCGGGACGCTCGGAGGCGATGGTCAAGCCGTACAACTGGCGCGACAAGCCGACGGCGAAGTCGCAGATGTCGATCATTTCCTGGACTTCCCCCAGACCTTCCTGGGTGATCTTGCCGGCTTCCCAGGAGACCAGCTCGCCAAGGTCGGCCTTGTACTCGCGCAACACGTCGCCGAACTGGCGCACCAGCTCGCCGCGACGCGGGGCCGGTACTTTGCGCCAGGCGTCGAATGCATGCTCGGCGCGACTGACCTGCTGCTCCACCTCGGCGGCACCTTCCCAGTTCACGACGCCGATGCGGCTGCCATCGATCGGCGAATGCACGGGCTGTGTCCCCGCCTGGTACAGCGCCGGGTTTACGCCTAGACGGTCAAGCAATGCGGCAACCATGGGGTACTCCTTCAAATCTGCAAAGACAAAATTGCGCCGCCCAAGACACGGCGATCCAGGCCTCATTTGTAGCTGGCCCAAGACTTGCCAACAAACGACGATTAGGCGAGATATCATTCCGTTTATTCATGCAAAGAATAAAAAGAGGCATGCCGTGCTGAACAAAAGACATTTGCCCTCGATCACCGCCCTGCAGTGTTTCGAAGCCGCCACGCGCCACCTGAGCTTTACCCGCGCCGCCGAGGAATTGAACCTCACGCAAAGCGCGGTGAGCAAACAGGTGGCGCAGTTGGAAGAGTTGCTGCAGCACCTGCTGTTTCGCCGCGTGCGGCGCCGCTTGCAGATGACGCCGGCGGGCGACCTGTACCTGGTGGAAGTGCGCAAGATCCTCTCCCAGGTGGAGATGTCCACCCACTACCTGCGCTCCTACGGCGGCGAAACCGAAGTGCTGCGCGTGTCCACGCCCTACACCTTCGGTGCGCGCTGGCTGGTGCCGCGCCTCAAGGGCTGGCGCCTGCGCCACCCACAGATCCATCTGGACCTGTGCAACGAACAGGAACCGGATGAGCTGCTGCAGGGCAAGGCCGACATGGCGTTCTATTTCGGCCAGGGTTCACGCCCCGGCACCGAGAGCTTGAAGTTGTTCAGCGAAGAGCTTGTACCTGTGTGTTCGCCCGAGAGCGTGCCGGCAGAGCCGTTCACCGATCCCACCCAACTGAGCGAACTGGTGCTGCTGCAAAATGCCTCGCGGCCACAGGGCTGGCATGACTGGTTCGCCAGCCAGGGTTTGCACACCGAGCACAGTTATCACGGGCCGCGCTTTGACACCTTTTATATGTGCATTCGCGCGGCGCAGGTCGGCTGTGGCGTGGCACTGCTGCCGCGGTTTCTGGTGGAAGAGGAACTGGCCGACGGCAAGTTGGTGATTGCCTGGCAGCATGGGATGCCGAGCCAGGATGCGTATTACCTGGCTTATCCGGAGCATGCGGCGGAGGTGCCTAAAGTGAGGGAGTTTGTGAAGTGGATGCTTGAGCAGGTTATTTAGTGCCTGGAATATAGCCATCGGGGGCAAGCCCCCTCCCACACTTGGAATGCATTTCAAATGTGGGAGGGGGCTTGCCCCCGATGGCGCCAGTAGCCACACCCCAAAAAAATCACTGGCAATACCCCACAGGTCTATGCGCCACTAGCCCCCTTTCCTCAATTGTGCGTAAAGGCCGGCGCCCAGCGTCGACCCGTCTGGAGATTCCCGTTATGAGCGAGAGTGTGTTTGCCGATCGCATCGTGCAGAACCTGCTCGACACCGACTTCTACAAGCTGACCATGATGCAGGCGGTGCTGCACAACTACCCGAATGTGGAAGTTGAATGGGAGTTCCGTTGCCGCAACAGCGAAGACCTGCGCCCCTATTTGGCGGAGATCCGCTACCAGATCGAGCGTCTCGCCGAGTTGAGCCTGAGCCCGGACCAATTGGGCTTCCTGGAACGTATCAGCTTCATGAAGCCGGACTTTTTGCGCTTCCTGGGGCTGTTCCGCTTCAACCTGCGCTACGTGCAGACCGGCATCGAGAACGGCGAGCTGTTTATCCGCCTGCGCGGGCCGTGGCTGCATGTGATCCTGTTTGAAGTGCCGATGCTGGCCATCGTCAGCGAAGTGCGTAACCGCTACCGCTACCAGACCGTGATCCTGGAACAGGCCCGCGAGCAGTTGTACCGCAAGTTCGACTGGCTGACGGCGAATGCCGCCAGCGATGAACTGTCGGAGCTGCAAGTGGCTGACTTCGGCACGCGCCGGCGCTTCTCGTACCGGGTGCAGGAAGAAGTGGTCAGCGTACTCAAGCATGACTTCCCCGGGCGGTTTGTCGGTACCAGTAACGTGCACCTGGCCCGCGAATTCGACATGAAACCATTGGGCACCATGGCCCATGAATGGATCATGGCCCACCAGCAACTCGGCCCGCGCCTGATCGACAGCCAGATCGCCGCCCTTGACTGCTGGGTCCGCGAATACCGTGGCCTGCTGGGCATCGCCCTGACCGACTGCATCACCACCGATGCGTTCCTGGGCGACTTCGACTTGTACTTCGCCAAGCTGTTCGACGGGCTGCGCCACGACTCCGGCGACCCGGTGCAATGGGCGGAAAAAGCCATCGCCCATTACCACAAGCTGGGTATCGAGCCGATGAGCAAGACCCTGGTGTTCTCCGACAGCCTGACGTTGCCCAAGGCCCTGGAGATTTTCCGCGCCCTGCGTGGTCGCATCAATGTGAGCTTTGGCATCGGCACCAACCTGACCTGCGATATTCCAGGGGTGGAACCGATGAGCATCGTGCTTAAAATGACCGCCTGCAATGGCCAGCCCGTCGCCAAGATTTCCGATGAAGCGGGCAAGACCCACTGCACCGATCCGAATTTTGTCGCCTATTTGCGTCACGTGTTCAAAGTACCTGCCCTATCCAGCAAGGAGTGAAGCATGCAAGCCGTACAGCGTGAGATTGCGCAGCAGCTCAAGGTGCAAGCGCCGTTCAAAGACCAGGCCGCCCTGGAGGCAGAAGTCGCCAGGCGCGTGGCCTTTATCCAGGACTGCCTGCGCAATTCCGGGCTCAAGTCGCTGGTACTGGGCATCAGTGGGGGTGTCGATTCCCTGACCGCAGGCCTCCTGGCCCAACGTGCCGTGCAGGAACTGCGCGCCAGCAGCGGTGACGCGGCCTATCGTTTCATCGCCGTGCGCCTGCCCTACGAAACCCAGTTCGACGAACACGAAGCCCAGGCTTCGGTGGACTTCATCGAGCCGGACGAGCGCCACACCGTCAACATCGGCCCGGCGGTCAAGGCCCTGGCCAATCAGGTTGCGGCGTTCGATGACAAACCGGCGGCATCCCGCGATTTCGTGCTGGGCAACACCAAGGCGCGCATGCGCATGGTCGCGCAGTACACCATCGCCGGTGCGGCCGGTGGGCTGGTGATCGGTACCGACCATGCGGCGGAAGCGGTGATGGGCTTTTTCACCAAGTTCGGAGATGGCGCCTGTGACCTGGCGCCGCTGAGCGGGCTGGTGAAAAACCAGGTGCGTGCGATTGCGCGGCACTTCGGCGCGCCGGAGTCGTTGGTGGAGAAAGTCCCGACCGCCGACCTGGAGGACCTGTCGCCGGGCAAGCCGGACGAAGCGTCACATGGCGTGACCTATGCCGAAATCGATGCATTCCTGCACGGTGAACCCGTGCGTGAAGAGGCATTCAGGATTATCTGCGAGACGTACCGCAAGACGGAGCACAAGCGGGTGATGCCGTTTGCGCCTTGAGGTGAGGCAGATAGTTTTGCGTTGACTGCCAGAATGCCATCGGGGGCAAGCCCCCTCCCACACTTGATTTGTGAATACAGTCAAATGTGGGAGGGGGCTTGCCCCCGATGAACGATAACGCGGTGTTACTTGACGGTCACAGTGCCTTTCATCATCGAGATATGGCCTGGGAACGAGCAGAAGAACATGTAATCCGTGCCCGCCGTCAGCTTCGACACGTCGAATGTCACCGAATCTTTTTCGCCGGCGCCAATAAGCTTGGTGTGGGCGATGATGCGGTCGTCGCCTTCCTTGAGGTAGTTTTTGTCCACCCCGGCGGCCATGCCGTCGCTGGCAACGGGCTGCATGTTGGCGGCGCTGGTCAACACCCAGTTATGCCCCATGACGTTTTTCGGCAGGTTACCGGAGTGCGTCAGCTCGACGGTGAACTGCTTGCAGCTCTTGTCGATGGTGATTTCTTTGGTGTTGAACGACATCTGGTCGGTGGAGTCGACAGTGACCTTGCACTCTGCAGCAAGCAACTGGCCGCTGGCCAGAGTCAGCAGGGAAACAGCAACGAGTTTGGCGAACATGTGAATCTCCAGGGCAGGGTTAGAAAACGCGTATTGCGACAAGGGTGCCTCAAGCAGGCCTAATTTCTTATGATCTGCATCAACAGATTGTATACAACTTTAGGCTATCAGGCTGATCAACACAATCTACCATCGGCCCTCGCGGCAACCGGCTATGATCGGCCCATTCCCCATTGGAGCCTGCGCCATGCACCTCAATCAACTGTTCAAAGGCCTGTTCGCCGCTTACGCCAGCGGTAAGTGAAGGCCAAGCGCGCTGCGAAGCTGCTACCATAGTGACCCAAGGCAGCCGCGCGCCGCCCACCCTCACCTTCGACCCTAGAGGATCGCCCATGGCCAAACCTAATTACTCCTTCGCCAAACGTCAGAGAGACTTGGCCAAGGAACAGAAGAAAGAGGAAAAGTTGCAACGCAAGAAAGCCGCTGCAGATGAAGAAGCGGGCGCACTGAACCCGGACGTCGATGCTGAAGAAACCAGCGACGACACTGAAACACCAAAAGATCCGGCTGAATAATTTCCTTTGCGGTGAGCAGGCCCGCCTTGCTCACCGCAATCTGCTACGCCAGCGGCATTACCGTCACCCGCACTTCCGGGTCATGGTTCCCTCCCCCCAATATCACCCCTCGCAACGGCGACACATCGGAAAAATCCCGGCCCCACGCCAGGGTGATGTGCTCCAGCGCCGGCTGCACGTTATTCGTCGGATCGAAATCCACCCAACCCGACACCGGACAAAACACCGACACCCAGGCATGAGACGCATCGGCACCGATCAGCCGTGGCTGGCCGGGCGGCGGCTGGGTGAGCAGGTAACCGCTGATATAACGTGCCGCCAGGCCCCGCGAGCGCAGGCAGGCGAGCATCAGGTGCGCGAAGTCCTGGCACACGCCGCGACGGCGCTCCAGCACTTCCACCAGCGGCGTGGCGACCTGGGTGGCTTCGGCATCGAAGGTGAATTCGCTGAAGATCTTTTGCATCAGCGCTTGCACGCCGAGCAGCAACGGCTCGCCGGCCGGGAAGCAGCTTTCGGAGAACTCGACGAAGGTTCTTTTCAAATGCACGTAAGGCGATTCGAAGCGATAACGGCAGGCTTCGATGATCTCCAGTGACAGCGCTTGGCTGCTGTAGGTAAAGCTGTCACGGGTGCGGTCCCAGGCCGGCGATTGCCGTAAGTCCAATGCCGGTCGCGCCAGCACTTCCACGGTCAGGCCGGCATTGATCAGCAATTCGTCATGGGGCCGCTCGAACGCCAGGCGGGTGATCGGGTTGCCGAACACGTCCAGCTCGTCGCGGCGTGAAGAGGGCTGCGGGCTGATATCCAGGGTCTGCCAGGTGCACCGTTGCCACGCACAGGGCCGCGGCCATAGATGCGCCAGCTGCTGGGCCAGGGACACCGCGCTGTCGTAGTGATAATGGGTGTCATGGAAAATCTGATAGCGCGCACTCATCACACCGACACCGTTTGCTGGCTGACATCATCCACATGGGCAAAGTGGCGCAGGGCCAGGCGATCCGACACTTGCCCGCTCTCATCGGCGACCGCTTGCAGCAGGTCGGCCAGGCCATCCAACGCGGCGCGCACGCCGGATTCACCGAACAGCGGGTTCTCCAGGCAACCGAGGTCGAAACGCGCCAACTGCTCCACCAACGCTGCCAGGCCGGTTTCCCGCGGCACGCCGAAATCATCATTCAAGCGACGCAAGGTGCGGCTCACCAGCTTGAGCTGGAACAGCACCGCATGGGGGTTCTGTTCGTCGAGCAACAACAGGTCGAGCACCGGAATCAGTTGCGGCACCGCCAGGTACCGCGAACGGTAGGTGATGCTGCTGTTGCCCAGCTCCAGCAACCATTCCAGCCCGGCCTGATCGAAGACCGCCACACCGCGCAGGAACGCGGCAAGGCTGCTGCTCAGAAACTGCAGGCGCTCGATACGCCGGCCCATCATCAAGAAGCGCCAGCCCTCGTCGCGGGTCATATCGTCCAGGGCAAACCCGGACAGCGCCGCCAGGGACATCACCAGGCGGTTGAGGAAGTCCAGCAACTCGCCGAAGTCCGGGGTTTCACGCTCCAATTCCATGGCTTCGCGTTGCAGCTCCACCAGGGCCTGCCAGTTTTCCCGGGACAACTTGCCGCGCACCTGGGACGCTGCCCACTGCAAGCGCTGCAAATTGGCGCGCAGGCTCGAGGGCCAGTCATCGCCGAGCAAGGCGGCCAGCAAGCGGTCGGGCAGCTCGCCCTCTTCCGGCAACAGCCGCAGGCTTTCTCCCAGTTCGACCGCCGCCTGCAAGGCCAACGGATCGTCGCCGTCGACATAGCGCGCCAGCACGATACGCAGCCAGCGCGCACTGTCATCGCAGCGCTCGCAATAACGGCCAAACCAGAACAGGTTTTCCACCACGCGTGACGGCAGATACGGATCGCGGCGCACCAGGTCGTGCGCACCAATCACGCGCTGGGCGCGCCATTGCTCGCCACCGGGCGCACGTTCGCCGAGTACCCAAGTGTCCTTGCTCGCTCCGCCGCGTTGCATCGATACCACTTCGGCATCGGCCTCGGCGGCTACGCGGGTCAGGCCGCCGGGCAGTACACGGTAGCCGTCGTCACTGGCCACGGCATACACGCGCATGCCGATGGCGCGGTGTTGCAAATGGTCTTCCACGGTGTGCCACACCGGTGCCTGGGACAATTGCGCCAGCTCCTGGGCAACATAAGCGTAAGGCCGCGCGCGCATGCGCTCGGCCAGGGCCTGGCGTTGTTCGGCGTTCAGGTCGCGACCGAACACCGGGGCGAAACTCTGCGAAGGGAACGCCGGTTTGATCAACAACTGCGGCAGCTTCTCCAACGCTTCGGCCAGCACCGGCGCCTCACCGCACCACCAGGTGGCGATGGACGGCAGGATCAGTGCTTCGCCAAATAAAAACTCGTTGATCCCGGGCAGGAAACCGAGCAGCCCCGGCGACTCCAGCACGCCGCTGCCCAAGGCGTTGGCCACCAATACATTGCCTTGGCGTACGGCATCGAGCAGGCCCGGGACGCCGAGGGCCGAATCCGTGCGCAGCTCCAGGGGGTCGCAGAAGTCGTCGTCCAGGCGCCGCATGATTGCGTGAACGCGGCGCAGGCCACTGAGGGTCTTGAGAAACACGGTGCTGTCGCGCACGGTGAGGTCGCCGCCTTCCACCAGGGGGTAGCCGAGCTGACGCGCGAGGTAGAGGTGTTCGAAATAGCTTTCGTTGAAGCGCCCCGGCGTCAGCAGCACGATCAGCGGTGGCTGGTCATCGCCGGGCGCCTGGCGGGCCAGGGTTTCCTGGAGTGTGCGAAAGAAACCGGTGAGGTGTTGCACCTGCAAGTCACGGTAAAGATCCGGGAAGGCGCGCGACACAATGGTACGGTTTTCCAGGGCATAGCCGGCGCCCGACGGTGCCTGGGTACGGTCGGCCGTTACCCACCAGCGTCCATCCGGCGTGCGTGCCAGGTCCACCGCATACAGGTGCAGGAAGGCACCATCCGGTGGCTGGATACCCTGGCACGGCCACAGGAAGTTGTTGTGGCCAAATACCAGCTCGGCGGGCAGCAGGCCTTCCTTGATCAGGCGCTGCGGCCCATAGAGGTCGGCGAGCACGGCATTGAGCAGGCGCGCCCGCTGGGCAATGCCGGCCGACAGGTGCTGCCACTCGTCAGCGGCCAGCACGTGGGGCAACAGGTCCAGTTCCCATGGGCGATCGGCGCCCTTGGGGTCGGCGTAGACGTTGTAGGTCACGCCGTTTTCCTGGATCTGCCGGGTCAGCAATGCCTGGCGCTGGGCCAGTTGGGCCGGCGTGCTGCGTTGCAGGTGGTCGAGCAGGCGCTGCCAGTGGGCACGCACTGCGCCGCTGTCATCCAGCAGTTCGTGATAGGTGCCCGGGGTCAGCGGGTAACGGTCGAGCAAGTCGGACATGGAACGCTCGGCAGAGGCAAGGGGGCTCAGGTTAACTTAAATTCACTACGATCCAATGTGGGAGGGGGCTTGCCCCCGATTGCGGTGCCTCAGTGACAGAAGTTCTGACTGACAGACCGCTATCGGGGGCAAGCCCCCTCCCACATTTGGATTGTGATTCAGTCATTTTTATTGGGGAAGCGGCGCAAATCCAGAGTCATTGGCAATTCATCGTTCACCACCACAGTCGGCACAGAGAGCTTGCCCGGACTATGCCCCAAGCGGAAAAACCGCGCCATCCGCCGGCTCTCGGCTTCATTGGCATTCACCGGCAAGCTGTCGTAATTGCGCCCGCCCGGATGGGCCACATGGTACTGGCAGCCGCCCAGCGAGCGCTGCATCCAGGTGTCCAGCAGGTCGAACACCAGCGGCGCGTGCACCGCGATGGTCGGCTGCAGGCAGTTGGCCGGTTGCCAGGCGCGGTAACGTACCCCGGCAACAAACTCGCCGACGCGGCCGGTCGGCTGCAGCGGCACCGGACTGCCATTGCAGGTCAGCACATAACGTTGCGGCGCCAAGCCGCTCAACTTCACTTGCAGGCGCTCCAGGGACGAGTCCACATAGCGCACCGTACCGCCTACTGCGCCCTCCTCGCCCAGTACATGCCAGGGTTCCAGGGCCTGGCGCAGTTCCAGCTCGATACCGCTGACGGCATAGTCGCCGACCTTGGGGAAACGAAATTCCAGGTGCGCGGCAAACCACTCGGCGCGCAGCGGATAACCGGCGGCATTGAGCTCGACGATCACATCGGCGAAATCCTGCTCGATAAAGTGCGGCAACAGGAAGCGATCATGCAGTTCGGTCCCCCAGCGCGCCAACTTCGGTGGCGCGTAAGGTTCACGCCAGAACCGCGCGACCAGCGCCCGCAACAGCAACTGCTGGGTGAGGCTCATGCGCGCATGGGGCGGCATTTCAAAGGCGCGCAGTTCCAGCAGGCCCAGGCGACCGGTGGCGCCATCGGGGGAATAGAGCTTGTCGATGCAGAACTCGGCGCGATGGGTATTGCCCGTGACGTCGATCAGCAGGTTGCGCAGCAAACGGTCGACCAACCAGGGCGGGCATTCTTCGCCCGGCGCGGGCATCTGCGCAAAGGCGATTTCCAGCTCATACAGCGCATCGTTGCGCGCTTCATCCACTCTCGGCGCCTGGGACGTCGGGCCGATAAACAGGCCGGAGAACAGATAGGACAGCGAGGGATGATTGTGCCAATAGCTGATCAAGCTGCGCAGCAGGTCGGGCCGGCGCAGGAACGGTGAATCCTTGGGCGTGGCGCCGCCCAGCACGAAATGGTTGCCGCCGCCGGTGCCGGTGTGGCGACCGTCGATCATGAATTTTTCCGTGGTCAGGCGGGTTTGCCGCGCCTCTTCGTAGAGGAATTCGGTGCGCTCCACCAACTCGTCCCAGGTGGCGGACGGCTGCACGTTGACCTCGATCACGCCGGGGTCCGGCGTCACCCGGAAATGGCTCAGGCGTGTATCCATCGGCGGCTCGTAGCCTTCCAGCAGCACCGGGCAATGCAGTTCTTCGGCGGTCGCCTCGATGGCCGTCACCAGCTCCAGATAGTCCTCGACACGCTCCAGGGGCGGCATGAACAGGTACAGGCGCCCTTCCCGCGCTTCGGCGCACAGCGCAGTGCGGGTCAGCCAGTCGGCGGACTCATCGACCTGCGGCACGCGCTCATCGCTCGGGGCCGGCTCGCCATGGCTGTGCAGGTGTGCGGTGGTCGGCAGCGACGGTTGCTCCTGATTCGGGTCGGTCGGATGCACAAACGGATATTCGGCAGCCGTCACCCAGGGCTGCGAGGCCAACGGCAATCGATACCCCAACGGCGAGTCGCCCGGCACCAGGCGGCAGTGGTTGTCGCGCAGGTACCAGCGCCCGCTCTGCCAGCGATCGTTGGCGGCGGTGCGCGCCAGTGGCAGCACCTGGCCAATGACTTTATCCAGGCCCTGGCTGAAGACTTTGCGCAGGCGCTCGCGCTCCAGGTCATCGCTCAGGCGCGGGTCCTGGGCGGTGACGTTTTGCGGTAGCGCGCCCTCGCGCCACAGGTAGTAGAAATTGTCTTCATACGCCGGGAACACAAAACGCGCCGGCAGCTTGAGACGCTCGGCGATACTGGCCAGAAAGCGCCCGGCCATTACGCTATCCGCGTCATAGTCGGCTTGTTCATCGGCGATCAACGCGCTGTTGTGCCAGATCGGCACGCCGTCGCGGCGCCAGTAGCAGTTCAGGGACCAGCGCGGCAACTGCTCGCCGGGGTACCACTTGCCCTGGCCGAAATGCACCAGGCCCTGCGGCGCGTAGTGCCTGCGCAGGCGCAGGAACAGTTCAGCGGACAGGCGGCGCTTGTCCGGGCCCAGGGCGGCGGTATTCCATTCGGCGCCGTCGGGGTCGTCGATAGACACGAACGTCGGTTCGCCGCCCATGGTCAGGCGCACATCGTCCCTGTGCAGGTCAGCATCGATCTGCCGGCCCAGAGCCTGGATCGCCAGCCATTGCTCTTCGGTGTAGGGCTTGGTCACCCGTGGCGCTTCCCAGAGGCGCTCCACCGACATCTCATGGCTGAACTCGCACTCGCATGGCTCAACCAAGCCACTGATCGGAGCAGCGGACGATGGATCGGGACTGCAGGCCAACGGGATATGGCCTTCACCGGCGAACAAGCCCGAGGTGGCGTCCAGGCCGATCCAGCCGGCGCCGGGCAGATACACTTCGCACCAGGCGTGCAGGTCGGTGAAATCCACGTCGGTGCCGGAGGGGCCATCCAGGGCTTTGACATCGGCGGTGAGCTGGATCAGATAGCCGGAGACAAACCGCGCCGCCAGCCCGAGGTTGCGCAGCAGCTGCACCAGCAGCCAGGCCGAATCGCGGCATGAGCCCGAGGCATTTTCCAGGGTGAACTCCGGGGTTTGCACGCCCGGCTCCATGCGGATCAGGTAGCCGATATCGGCGGCCAGGCGCTGGTTGAGTCCGACCAGAAAATCCACGGCCGGCAACGGTGTGCGGTCGATACCGGCCAGGTAGGCGGAAAACTTCGGCGTCAGCGGCAACGTTTCCAGGTAAGGCGCCAGTTCGCGCTGCTCATCGGCGGCATAGCTGAAGGGAATGTTTTCGGCGTAGGGTTCGAGGAAAAAATCGAATGGGTTGAATACCGCCATCTCGGCGACCAGATCGACCTCAACGCGCAGCTCGTCAGTCTTTTGCGGGAATACCAGGCGCGCCAGATAATTACCCTGGGGGTCCTGTTGCCAGTTGATGAAGTGCTGCTCGGGCAGCACCTTCAGCGCGTAGGACAGTATCCGCGTGCGGCTATGGGCCGCCGGGCGCAATCGCACAATTTGCGGGCCAAGTTCGACAGCACGGTCGTAGCGGTAATGCGTAACGTGGTGCAACGCGACATGAATCGACACGGCGGCCTCCTGCGAGCCAGGGCATGGGCACAACGCGCGCAAGACTTATGCCAGAGCGGCAGTCATTGCGCTTTATCGTGGGAACCGCCGCAGTACAGCACCAAAATGGCGCCAACGGTGGCGTCATGGTGCGAAGGCTGCACATATTTATGGCGAACGCCTGGAGGGAGGTGGTGAATCTACCCAGTCATGGGGCCTTGTGCCTGGCGCCGATGGCTTGCCGCAGGTGGCGAATTTTCACCAATTTGGCCCGCATCTCGCGCTGCCCCTTGCTGTTGAGTATCAGCAGCCCGAACAGTGGAAAAACCAGCGCCAGCCCATAAAGAACAGGATGAGGGGCGTATTGGAACATCGGCAACACAAACAGCAGGCAGGCCACGCAGATACCGATCATCAACCATGTCCAAGAGGGTTTGCCGAGCAAAATCATGAAGTTGCTATGCACCGTCAGGAGCGTGAATACTGCGCCGGCCGCCATGATCTTGAGCCCGACTTGAGCCAGGGGCACATCATCAAAATAGGTGACGAACGCCAGCGCCATGGCCAACGCCAATGAAAAATACGCCGCAAATACGCCGCCCAGAAATGTCAGAAAGTAATGCCTGAAAAAGTCCCGGAGCGTCATCAGTTCGCCCATTCTTTGGCCAGGGGGTTGCCCATGGGGTGTTCTTCCTTGAAGAGGTAGAGACTGAAAGGACGCTATCGGGGGCAAGCCCCCTCCCACATTCGACTGCATTCTCATGCTGGAACTCAGTCAAGTGTGGGAGGGGGCTTGCCCGCGATAACCATTCAATGGGCGCCACCCTATCAAACGGGTTCACCACCGACCACAAAGCGAAACGCCAACCCGAGACTGGCGCTTTACAGGTCAGGGCGGCCGGCTGGTTTAGCGAGATATCCTAAAGCGGGCCAGACCTTCTGGTGAAGGTGCGAACACAGGTGGTGAATCTACCCAATCAACGGCGTTTATGTTGGGCAGTCATGGTCTGGCGCAGGCGGCGGACTTCGACCAGTTTGCGGCGCATTTGGCGGTGGCGTTTGCTGTTGAGCAGCAACAACCCGAGCAGCGGAAACAGCAGGCTCAATCCATAGGACAGAGGATGAGGACCAAAGGCAATAGTGGGCAGTACCGCCAGAACACAGAGTGCGAGCAGCGCCGCCAGCGGCCATACCCACTGCGGTCGCCCGCGGGCGATCATGAAATTGCACTGCACGATGCCCCACGTCAGCGCGAGGCCACCCAGGAAGGAATACTTGAGGTTGTCGTCCATCGGCAAGCTTGGGAAATAACTGTCGAAAATCAGTGGCACCGCAAACACAAGGCTGAACACCGCCGCGAAAATAGCGCCCATGAAGACCGGAAAGTACTGCGCCAGAAAACTGCGAATACCAGGTAGCTCATTCATCGCTCATTTCCTCATACAGCCCCACGGCAATGGTGCGCACATTCCCGGAAATTGCGCTGCCGGTAAAGCCGATGGCCGCGCCCAATGCATCCTGTATCTGGGTCACTGTGGCATGCCTGACCTGAACGGGCGTGAACCGCTTGGTCGTCTCGCCGGACAGCTGCTTCAACTTGAGCATTTTGGCGCTCATGCGCGGGTCCTTGATGCTGAGCAGCTCCTTGGTAAGCTTGGCGCGCTCTTGCCGGTTCAATCCGCGCAGCACGTCCCGCACGCTTTTGCCGGTGGTCGCCTGGTTCAACCGCACCAGTTTTACCGTGGTCAACGTCGATGCACCGACCCCGATCAACGACGCCGCGTCCAGCGCGATCATCGTGTAGTGATACCACTGCGAGCTATCAAGCTTGTCATTTTTGGAGGGGTCGCTGATCTCATTGCTGACGCGATAGCCGCTGGCAAAACACTGGAGCGTGCTGGCCGTGGCAGCGGTATAGCCGATGGCCGTAATCACAGTGCTGGCGCCCGCCGTGAACGGCACAGCAACGGTGCCGCTGAGCACAACGATCCAACCGATAATCGCGCCCGCGCAGGATAGGGAGGTGTTGATCGCCTCCCCCACCAGGCGCGATTCGCGGGGGTTGTCCTGGACCTGTTGCGCAAACTGCGCCGGGGCGATGTATTTCTGCGCCTCACGCAAAATAACGCGCTTGGGGGCAATGCTGCAGATAGGCTGGAACTCACGCAGGGTCACCACGTTGAAGTCGGCGTCGATATACACCACGCCCGCACCAACAATGCCGGGGTCTGCGTCAATGGCCGCGAACAGCCGCGGCAGGTTGATCTGGCTTTCAATGCGCTGTCGCGCCATGAACTGGGAGCGGTTGGAGTCCATGCCGATGCCAGCCAGGGGGTTGCCCATGGGGTGTTCTTCCTTGAAGAGGTAGAGACTGAAAGGACGCTATCGGGGGCAAGCCCCCTCCCACATTCGACTGCATCCTCATGCTGGAACTCAGTCAAGTGTGGGAGGGGGCTTGCTCCCGATGGCAATCTAATGGGTGCCACCTTACCAAACAGGCTCACCACCGACCACAAAGCAAACGCCAAGCCGAGACTGGCGCTTTACAAGCCTGGGCGGCCGGCTGGTTTATCGCGAGATCGCAACGCGGGCCAGACTTCCTGATGAGGGTGCGAACACAGGTGGTGAATCTACCCAATCAACGGGCTCTACGCTGGGCAACGACGGCCTGTCGCAGGCGCCGTATTTCAAGTAGCCGCTGACGCATTTCGCGGTGGCGCTTGCTGTTGAGCAACAGCAAGCCCAGCAGTGGGAACAACACCGCCGAGCCGTACACCAGGCGGTTGAGGTCGTACTGAATCATCGGCAAGACGAACAACAGGCATGCGCCGAGGTATCCCGCCACCAGCCTGGCCGCCCAGGGATAGCCACGCGCGATCATCACGTTACCAAACACCAGCACCACCACCAGCAGCAGAATCGCAGCCCCCGAATAGCTGGACTTGAGCGCTGGCTCTACCCCACGCAAATAGGTCACGCCCGCAGTGGAAACTGCGACTGAGCCGGAGAAGATCGCCATGAAGACGGTGCCCATGAACACCGGAAAATAACGGGCGAGAAAACTGCGCATATCGGGGAAGCCGCTCATTCGGTCAAATCCTCGTACAAGCCGATCGCAATGGTGCTGGCCGTACCGACATGCCCGGTTCGATAGCTACCGGCGATGCCCAATACGCCGCCCAGCGCATCTTTCAATTGGGTCAGCGTGGCGTGGCGGATTTCGGTGGAGCTGTAGCTCTTGGTCAGCTTGCCGGCGCGCTGCTGCAGCTTGAGCAACTTGGGCGTCAGGCTCGGATCGCGCAGGCTGAGCAACTCCTTGGTCAATTTCTTGCGTTCCTGACGGCTCAGACCCTTGAGCAGCTCATACCAACTCTTACCCAACGCGGCGGCCTTGTTGGCTTTGAGCAGCCTGACCGTGGTCAAGGCCCCCGTGCCGATCCCCACCAGCGAGGCCGCATCGAGGATGGGTGAAACCGCGCCATACCATTCGGCGTCGTCCATGCGGTCGTTTGCATCGGGATCAAGTATTTCGTTATAGGTACGTGCCACGCCAAATCCGCATTGGGCGCTGCTCGCCAGCGCCGCAGTGACGCCGATACCCACCACAAACGCACTGGCACCCGCAGTGAACGGCACAGCGACGCTGCCGCTGAATACAACGATCCAGCCAATCACCGCTGCGCCACATGAAAGGCCCATATCAAACGCCTCTTTCCTCAGACGTCCTTCGCGGGGGTCAGTCTTCACCTGCTCTACAAACTGTGCGGGCGAGATGTATTTCTGCGCCTCGCGCAAGATGATGCGCTTGGGCCTGATACTGCAGATGGGCTTGAATTCGCGCAGGGTAATGACGTTGAAGTCGGAATCGATGTAGACGACGCCTGCGCCAACGATGCCGGGGTCAGCATCGATAGCTGCAAACAGCCGCGGCAGGTTGATCTGACTTTCAATACGCTGGCGCGCCATGAACTGGGAGCGGTTGGAGTCAATGCCGATGCTGAGCAGGGGGTTGCTCATGGGGGTGCTCTTCCTTGAAGGGGGGTGACGGAACTGACGCTATCGGGGGCAAGCCCCCTCCCACATTTTGAATGTATTCACACATCAAAGTGTGGGAGGGGGCTTGCCCCCGATGGCAATCTGATAGGTGCCACCTTACCAAACAGGCTCACCACCGACTAGAAAGCAAAACGCCAGCACGAGGCTGGCGTTTTGCATGTCAGGCTGCGATCAACGCGGCACCACCGGCTTGCGCGCAGGCTTGCCGCCTTTGCCCTTGGCCGCATCGGTACGTTCCTTCGCCGCCTGTTTGTTACGCGCCTGAGCCGCCGCCTTGGCTTGCTCGCGCTTGTCCCACGGGTTGCTGCCGTCGCTGCCACGCGGTGGCAGGCCGGTGTGCTGGGTGAGGATTTTGGTGGTGGTTTCCCTGGCGACCTTGTGGCTGCCGGCCGGCGTCGAGTTCTTGCGACGCGCGCTCTGGTAGCTGTCGGTGCTCGGCTGATGCAGCGGGATCAACTGGTCCTTGCCCGGCCCGATCAGGTCGGCACGGCCCATGCGGGTCAGCGCTTCACGCAGCATTGGCCAGCCCTTGGGGTCGTGGTAGCGCAGGAACGCCTTGTGCAGGCGGCGCTGCTCTTCGCTCTTGACGATGGTCACCGCGTCGCTCTTGTAGGTGACCTTGCGCAGCGGGTTCTTGCCCGAGTGGTACATCGCGGTGGCGGTGGCCATCGGCGAAGGGTAGAACGCCTGCACCTGGTCGGCGCGGAAACCGTTGCCCTTGAGCCACAGGGCCAGGTTCATCATGTCTTCATCGGTGGTGCCGGGGTGGGCGGCGATGAAGTACGGGATCAGGTACTGCTCCTTGCCCGCTTCCTTGGTGTACTTCTCGAACATGCGCTTGAACTTGTCATAGCTGCCAATGCCCGGCTTCATCATCTGGTTGAGCGGACCTTCCTCGGTATGCTCCGGGGCGATCTTCAGGTAGCCACCCACGTGGTGAGTCACCAGCTCCTTGACGTACTCCGGCGACTCGACGGCGAGGTCGTAGCGCAAGCCGGAGGCAATCAAAATCTTCTTCACACCCGGCAACGCACGGGCGCTGCGGTACAGCTGGATCAGCGACGAGTGATCGGTGTTCAGGTTCGGGCAGATGCCAGGGAACACGCACGACGGCTTGCGGCACGCGGACTCGATTTCCGGGCTCTTGCAGGCGATGCGGTACATGTTCGCGGTCGGCCCGCCGAGGTCGGAGATCACCCCGGTGAAGCCCGGCACCTTGTCGCGGATCTCTTCGATTTCGCGAATGATCGACTCTTCGGAACGGTTCTGGATGATGCGGCCTTCGTGCTCGGTGATCGAGCAGAAGGTGCAGCCGCCAAAGCAACCACGCATGATGTTCACCGAGAAGCGGATCATGTCGTAGGCCGGAATCTTTTCCTTGCCGTACACCGGATGCGGGACACGGGCGTAAGGCATGCCAAACACGTAGTCCATTTCTTCGGTGGTCATGGGAATGGGCGGCGGGTTGAACCACACATCCACTTCACCATGTTTTTGCACCAGAGCGCGGGCGTTGCCTGGGTTGGTTTCCAGGTGCAACACGCGGTTGGCGTGAGCGTAGAGCACTGCGTCGCCACGGACTTTTTCCACCGACGGCAGGCGGATTACGGTTTTGTCGCGGGTCATGCGCGGGCTGGCCAGGATCTGCACGACCTTGGCTTCGTCCGGATCATCAACCGGCCCCTTCTCTTGCTCAATGGCGCAAGCCTGGGTGTCCTGGGTGTTCACGTACGGGTTGATGATCTTATCGATCTTGCCCGGACGGTCGATACGCGTGGAGTCCACTTCGTACCAGCCTGCCGGCGTGTCACGGCGAATGAACGCAGTGCCGCGCACGTCAGTGATGTCTTCAATCTTGTGGCCCCACGACAGGCGCTGGGCAACTTCGACAATTGCGCGCTCGGCGTTGCCGTACAACAGGATGTCGGCGGTGGCGTCGATCAGGATCGAGTTACGCACGCGGTCCTGCCAGTAGTCATAGTGGGCGATGCGGCGCAGGGAGGCCTCGATGCCACCGAGCACGATCGGCACGTTCTTGTAGGCTTCCTTGCACCGCTGGCTGTACACCAGGCTGGCGCGGTCCGGGCGTTTGCCGGCCATGCCGCCAGGGGTGTAGGCGTCGTCGGAACGGATTTTCTTGTCGGCGGTGTAGCGGTTGATCATCGAGTCCATGTTGCCGGCCGCGACGCCGAAGAACAGGTTCGGCTCGCCGAGCTTCATGAAGTCGTCTTTGGACTGCCAGTTCGGCTGGGCAATGATCCCGACGCGAAAGCCCTGGGACTCCAGCAGCCGGCCGATGATCGCCATGCCGAACGACGGATGGTCGACGTAGGCATCACCGGTGACGATGATGATGTCGCAGGAATCCCAGCCAAGCTGATCCATCTCCTCCCTGCTCATGGGCAGGAATGGCGCAGGACCGAAACATTCGGCCCAGTACTTGGGATAGTCAAATAACGGCTTGGCTGTTTGCATGACGGTGACCGGTGTTGAGATGAAAAATCGCGGGCGCGGAATATAGCACAAATTTTGACCAATTCCGACGGTAATGGTCGGAATTGAGCAAACGGGTTACTCGTCGTCGTCGAAGTTGTAGCTGCCCGGCGCGAGGTTTTCGAAGCGCGTGTACTTGCCGATGAACGCCAGGCGGATAAAGCCGATAGGCCCGTTCCGCTGCTTGCCGATGATGATCTCGGCAATGCCTTTGTGTTCCGTTTCGGGGTGATACACCTCGTCGCGGTACACGAACATGATCACGTCGGCGTCCTGCTCGATCGCTCCGGATTCACGCAAGTCGGAGTTCACCGGGCGCTTGTTGGGGCGTTGTTCCAGGGAACGGTTGAGCTGGGACAGCGCCACCACCGGGCAGTTGAATTCCTTGGCCAGGGCTTTCAGGGAGCGGGAGATTTCGGAAATCTCGTTGGTGCGGTTGTCGCCGCTGGAACCCGGGATCTGCATCAACTGCAGGTAGTCGATCATGATCAGGGCGATGTCGCCGTGTTCACGCACCAGGCGGCGGGTACGCGCACGCATCTCTGAAGGGCTGATACCGGCGGTGTCATCGATGAACAGCTTGCGGTCGTTAAGCAGGTTGACCGCCGAGGTCAGGCGTGGCCAGTCGTCGTCCTCCAATTGGCCGGAACGCACCTTGGTCTGGTCGATACGACCCAGGGACGAGAGCATACGCATGATCAGCGATTCACCTGGCATCTCGAGGGAGTACACCAGCACCGCCTTGTCGCTGCGCAGTACGGCGTTCTCCACCAGGTTCATGGCGAAGGTGGTCTTACCCATCGAAGGACGGCCGGCGACGATGATCAGGTCGGACGGCTGCAAGCCGCTGGTCTTCTCATCGAGGTCGGTATAGCCGGTGGAAATACCGGTGATCGCGGCATCGGTATTGAACAAGGTGTCGATGCGGTCGATGGCCTTGGTCAGCAGGTCGTTGACGCTGACGGGGCCGCCGGTCTTGGGCCGTGCTTCGGCGATCTGGAAGATCTGGCGCTCGGCTTCGTCGAGGATCTCGGCGGCGGTGCGACCTTCGGGGTTGAAGGCGCTGTCGGCGATCTCGGTGCTGATGCCGATCAACTGGCGCAGGGTGGCGCGCTCGCGGACGATCTGCGCATACGCCTTGATGTTGGCGACAGACGGCGTGTTTTTCGCCAGCTCACCGAGGTAACCGAGGCCGCCCACTTGGGAGGTCTGGCCCTCCTTGTCCAACTGCTCAGCCAGGGTCACCACGTCGATCGGTGAGTTCTGGTCGGCCAGCTTGGCGATGGCGCGGAAGATCAGGCGGTGGTCATGGCGATAGAAGTCACCGTCCGAGACTTGATCCAGCACGCGTTCCCAGGCGTTGTTGTCCAGCATCAAACCACCGAGCACAGCCTGTTCGGCCTCGATGGAATGCGGCGGCACCTTCAGGGCAGCGGTTTGCAGGTCATATTGCTCAGGAGCGGAGATTTCGTTCATGGCCACTTGGAATTTAAGGGTGTGTAGAAAAACAAAAGGCACGACCTGTAAACAGGATCGTGCCCGATGTTAACCGGCTGGCACACGAGGTGCCAGTCAGTTAGGTGCGACTTAAGCTGCTACCACGACAACGCGTACGGTGGCTTCAACTTCGGCGTGCAGGTGCACGGCTACGTCGAATTCGCCTACGTTGCGGATGGTGCCGTTCGGCAGACGAACTTCGCTCTTCTGCACTTCAACGCCGGAGGCGGTCAGTGCATCAGCGATGTCGTGGGTGCCGATCGAACCGAACAGCTTGCCTTCGTCACCGGCGGTGGCAGTGATAGTCACTTCCAGCTCAGCCAGTTGGGCAGCGCGAGTTTCGGCCGAAGCTTTTTTGTCTGCTGCGGCTTTTTCCAGCTCAGCACGACGCTCTTCAAACGCAGCCAGGTTGGCAGCGGTTGCAGCGGTGGCTTTGCCGTATGGCAGCAGGTAGTTACGACCGTAGCCGGCCTTAACGTTCACTTTGTCGCCCAGGTTGCCCAGGTTGGCGACTTTTTCCAGAAGGATCAGTTGCATGTGAAAATCCTCTAACTTTTAACCTTCACCGTTCGCGCTATCGGCGTCTTTCGACGCCAGACGTCCGCGAAAATCAATCAGGCCGTCGACAATGGCCAAGACCACGAGTAACGGATAGATCAGCTGCATGAACAGCAACAGCGTCACGTACAACCCCACCAGCCAGAACCTGGCCAGGCGCTTTCGCGCAACCAGCCCGTGAATCAGGGCCAGCCCGGCAAACACCAGCGGTACGCTGCAAATCGGCGCCAGCAAGGCCATCTGTGGACCGAAGTTCGGTCCGACAACCATGCACGCCAGCAGCAACATCGCCGGTCCCGCGGGAATCCTGATACTGCGAAACTCGCGACCAAAACCACCCGGGTTATACAACAACGCCTGCCAATAACGCCCAAGAATCAGGCTCAGCACGCTGACAACCTGCAACAAAGCCGCAATCAGGCCGGTCAGGACCGGGGCAATCAGTGACGCAAACCGCGCTCGCTCATCTACCGACAATTGCTGGTAGAGATCCCCGAGGGCCAGCGGCAGGATCTTGACGATCTCCTGCGCCAGCGCCTCGATTTGCGGGCGGAAAGCCGCGCCAAGCATCACTGAGTACACCAACCCCACTGCCACGCTGACCAGCAGCGTACGGACCCAGGACTCACTTGCGCGTAAAACCAACGCAAGGCTCGATGACCCCAGCAGTACCAGAAGTACCCGTGGATCACCCATTTGCAGCCACCAGATCAAGGCCGGCAACAAACCCAGGGCAAGAACGCCCAGGGCGTCCTTCAAACCGCGCCGCAGGAGCACAAGGCAACCTGCGGCAGCACCCAACCAATAAAGCAACGGCAATGCCGCACAGCCAGCCACTACCAGAGTGGCCTGCACACGACCGCGCATGATGAACTCAGCTAAGGCGCGCATGCATTCAATCCCTTACTACTTGTCGACTGCCCGGTCTCAGCGGCCGTGGCTGTCGGTGTAGGCCAGCAGGGCCAGGAAGCGGGCGCGCTTGATAGCGGTGGCCAGCTGACGCTGATAACGTGCTTTGGTACCGGTGATACGGCTTGGAACGATTTTGCCGGTCTCGGATACGTAGGCTTTCAGAGTGTTGAGATCTTTGTAATCGATCTCTTTCACGTCTTCAGCGGTGAAGCGGCAGAATTTACGACGACGGAAGAAACGTGCCATTTGATAGGCTCCTTAAAAGGTCCGTGGATTACTCGTCAGCGTTATCGCTGTTGTCGCTGTCATCACTGTCAGCGCTATCAGCGCCTTCGTGCTCAGGACGGTCGCGACGCTCACGGCGCTCACTGCGGTTTTCTTCAGCCTTGAGCATCTCGGATTGGCCGGTAACGGCTTCTTCGCGACGGATGACCAGGTTACGGATCACTGCATCGTTGTAGCGGAAGTTGTCTTCCAGCTCGGCCAGGGCCTTGCCGGTGCATTCAACGTTCAGCATCACGTAGTGAGCCTTGTGAACATTGTTGATTGCATAGGCCAGTTGACGACGGCCCCAATCTTCCAGACGGTGGATTTTGCCGCCGTCTTCTTCGATCAGCTTGGTGTAACGCTCAACCATGCCGCCGACTTGCTCGCTTTGATCCGGGTGGACCAAAAAGATGATTTCGTAATGACGCATGAATGCTCCTTACGGGTTGTAGCCTGCCGCTCAAAAACGGTCAGACAAGGAGTGAATGACACTTATGGATCTTGCCGCAGGGGAGGCACATGCGTGCCTGCCAGGTGGGCAAGGGGCGCAATAGTAGAGGAGCAGGGGGGAAGCTGCAAGCTACAAGCTACAAGTGGTCGACCACCTAGCTTTTAACTTGCAGCTTGAGGCTTACGACTTGCGCGAAGCGACTGCCTTTTTGGCACCGCGCTGACGCCGGGCTTCGAACAGGCACACGCCCGTCGCCACCGACACGTTCAAGCTGCTGACGCTGCCGGCCATCGGCAAGTGCACCAGGTAATCGCAATGCTCGCGGGTCAGGCGACGCATGCCCTTGCCTTCGGCGCCCATGATCAGGATGGTCGGGCCGGTGAGGTCCTGGTCGTAGATGCTGACTTCGGCCTCGCCTGCCGTGCCGACAATCCACAAGCCGCGCTGCTGAAGCTTCTCCAGGGTGCGCGCCAGGTTGGTCACGGCCACCAGCGGAATCACTTCCGCCGCGCCGCAGGCCACTTTACGCACGACCGGCGTGAGGGTGGCCGACTTGTCTTTAGGCACGATCACTGCCAGCGCGCCGGCCGCATCCGCCGAACGCAGGCAGGCGCCGAGGTTGTGCGGGTCAGTCACGCCGTCCAGCACCAGCAGCAACGGTGCGCCTTCGGTACGGTCGAGCAGCTCGTCGAGCATGGCTTCGCCCCACACCTGGCTCGGGCTGACGTCGGCCACCACGCCCTGGTGAACGCCTTCTACCCACACGTCCATTTCACGGCGCTCGGCCTGGCCGATGGCAACCTTGTTCTGGGTGGCCAGCTCGACCAGCGCTTGCACGCGTGGCTCGCTGCGACCTTCCGCCAGCCACACCTGCTTGACGCGCTTGGGGTGGTGACGCAGCAGTGCTTCTACGGCGTGCACGCCGTAGATTTTTTCCAGACTCATGACTTGGCCTTAGGTTTGCGCGACCCGCCGCTTTTCGCGGGGGCCGAACCCGCTTTAGGCGGGCCTTTACGGTGTTTACTCGGTTTGCTCGACGGTTTTTCCGCCCCCTGGGACTTTCCCCCAGACGCCGCTTTACCACCGCTTTTGGCTTCGTTGAGCAACTGCTGCTTCAACTCGCGGCTCTTGCGCAGCTCGGCGTTTTTCGCCGCGGCATCGCTTGGACGGTAGGCTTCAGGGGCCTTGTCCTTGGCCGAAGAACGACGACCGGTCTTGGCAGGTGCAGGCTCGGCAGCTGTCTTCACGCTGGAAGCCTTGCCTTTGGAAGCCGGCGCTGCGGTTTCGCTGCCACGCTTTTTGCGGCCAGCCGGCTCTGCAGGTTTGTCAGGCATGCCGAAGTCGATCTTGCGCTCGTCCAGATCGACACGCATGACCTGCACTTCCACAGTATCGCCCAAGCGGAAGCTGCGACCGGTGCGCTCGCCCGCCAGGCGGTGGTGCACTGGATCGAAATGGTAGTAGTCACCCGGCAAGGCGGTGACGTGCACCAGACCCTCGACGTAGATGTCGGTCAGCTCGACGAACAGGCCGAAACCGGTCACGGCGGTGATCACACCCGGGAACGACTCGCCCACGCGATCTTTCATGAACTCGCACTTGAGCCAGTTCACCACGTCACGGGTAGCTTCGTCGGCGCGGCGCTCGCTCATGGAGCACTGCTCGCCCAACTGCTCAAGCGCCGCTTCGTCGTACGGATAGATCCGTGCCTTCGGAATGGTCATGGCACCGGCGCGCTTGACGTGCGGGGTGTTCTGCTTGGAATGGATCACGCTGCGGATCGCACGGTGCGTGAGCAAGTCCGGGTAACGGCGGATCGGCGAGGTGAAGTGGGTGTACGCCTCGTAATTCAGGCCGAAGTGACCCTGGTTATCGGCGCTGTACACCGCCTGGCTCAACGAACGCAGCATCACGGTCTGGATCACGTGGTAATCCGGACGGTCCTTGATGCTGGCCAGCAGGGCCTGGTAATCCTTGGGCGTCGGGCCGTCCTTGCCTTTGTGCAGGGACAGGCCGAGTTCACCGAGGAACGCACGCAGTTTTTCCAGGCGCTCCGGCGGCGGACCGTCGTGGACGCGGTACAACGCAGGAATCTCGTGCTTCTTCAGGAATTCCGCGGTGGCCACGTTGGCCGCCAGCATGCATTCCTCGATCAGCTTGTGCGCGTCGTTACGGGTGGTCGGGGTGATGGCGGCGATCTTGCGCTCGGAACCGAAGACAATCCGGGTTTCCTGGGTTTCAAAATCGATCGCGCCACGGGTGTGACGGGCGCCCAGCAACACCTTGTACAGCGAATACAGCTGCTTGAGGTGCGGCACCACGTCGGCGTATTCGCTGCGCAGGGCCTTGGCTTCGCCGGTCTTCGGCGTTTCCAGGATGGTGCTGACCTTGTTGTAGGTCAGGCGCGCCTGGGAGTGGATCACCGCTTCGTAGAACTGGTAGTCGGTCATTTCGCCGGTTTTGGAGATGGTCATCTCGCACACCATGGCCAAACGGTCGACTTTCGGGTTCAGCGAGCACAGGCCGTTGGACAGCTGCTCCGGCAGCATCGGAATCACGCGCTCAGGGAAGTACACGGAATTGCCGCGCACCTGGGCTTCGTTATCCAGGGCCGAACCGATCTTCACGTAGCTGGACACGTCGGCAATCGCGACATACAACTTCCAGCCGCCGGAAAACAGGCGCAGCTTGCCCGGCTTGGCTTCACAGTAGACCGCGTCATCGAAGTCGCGGGCATCTTCGCCGTCGATGGTGACGAACGGCAGATGGCGCAGGTCGATGCGTTTTTCTTTGTCTTTATCTTCGACTTCCGGCTTGAGCTTGGCGGCTTCCTTGAGCACGGCATCAGGCCAGACGTGAGGAATATCGTAGGTGCGCAGCGCCACGTCGATTTCCATGCCCGGCGCCATGTAGTTGCCGACCACTTCAACGATATCGCCCTGGGGCTGGAAGCGCGCAGTTGGCCAGTGGGTGATTTTCACCTCGACAAATTGGCCGACCTTGGCGGCGCCATTGCGGCCCGGGGTGATCAGCACTTCCTGCTGGACCTTCGGGTTATCCGGCACCACAAAGCCGATGCCGCCTTCTTCGAAGTAACGACCGACGATGGACTCGTGGGCACGGGACACCACTTCGACGATCACGCCTTCACGACGACCACGACGGTCCAGGCCGGAAACACGCGCCAGGGCACGGTCGCCGTCGAACACCAGGCGCATCTGCGCCGGGCTCATGAACAGGTCGTCACTGCCGTCATCCGGAATCAGGAAGCCGAAGCCGTCCCGATGGCCGGCGATGCGGCCCAGGATCAGGTCGAGCTTGTCGACCGGCGCGTAAGTGCCACGGCGGGTGTAGATCAACTGAGCATCGCGCTCCATCGCACGCAAACGGCGGCGCAGGGCTTCGAGCTGGTCTTCGGTGGTCAGACCGAATTCTTCAACCAGCTGCTCGCGGCTAGCAGGCGAACCACGATCGGCGAGGTGCGCCAGGATCAGTTCGCGGCTAGGAATAGGGTTTTCATATTTTTCCGCTTCACGAGCGGCCTCGGGATCGAGGGACTGCCAATCGGCCATTAGAGAGTTTTCACCTTGTCTATATGCGGGTTAGTTTGGCATACGCGTATTGAAACGGGAAATTTCAGACGTCATCAAGCCTTTTAAAAGGCCTTTGCAGCCCCCGGCGCGCACCTTGCACGACCATTGGCGAAATTTTCCAGGCTTTTTTCATGGCAGGGGTTTACAGCGTAAATATCGCTCCGTATAGTGCGCGCCATCGACGACGGCAACGTTGTCAGATAATGCCCAGGTGGTGAAATTGGTAGACACGCCAGCTTCAGGTGCTGGTGATCGCAAGGTCGTGGAAGTTCGAGTCTTCTCCTGGGCACCAAATTCAGATCAAACCCGCGAAAGCGGGTTTTTTCGTTTCAGACCTTTGATTTTTAACGGAAAAATTGATTTATATTTTTCGAATCAGGGGTTTACAGATCAAAAAGCCCGCCGTATAGTTCGCCCCATCAACAGCGGCAACGTTGTCAGATAATGCCCAGGTGGTGAAATTGGTAGACACGCCAGCTTCAGGTGCTGGTGATCGCAAGGTCGTGGAAGTTCGAGTCTTCTCCTGGGCACCAAATTCAGATCAAACCCGCGAAAGCGGGTTTTTTCGTTTCCGGGGTTTGGAAACTTTGGCTGGAAAACTTTACCCACCGTCAGCCTCAAGCCCGCACTTGAGAAGCTTTATCGTTTATCCTTGTAGTGATTTGTTGCACATAAGCGAGGAACACTTCGGATGATGATCCGCGATAACCGACTCAAGACATCCCTTCTGCGTGGCCTGTCTCTTACCCTGCTCGGCCTGACTCTGCTCTCACCCAACGCCTATTCCGCTGACAAGATCTCCCTGACCCTTTACAACGGCCAGCACAAGGAAGTCGGCGATGAGCTCGCCAAAGCCTTTGAAGCCAAGACCGGCATTCACGTCAACGTGCGCAAAGGCAGCAGTAACCAACTGGCCAGCCAAGTCGTCGAAGAAGGCGACCGCTCCCCCGCCGACGTGATCTATACCGAAGAATCGCCGCCGCTGAACAAACTCGGCGAGCAAGGCTTGTTGGCGAAAATCGATGCCAGCACCCTCGACGTGCTGCCCAAGGACTACGTCGGCAGCAATGGCGACTGGATGGGCGTGACTGCACGCACCCGCGTTGTCGCCTTCAACCCCAAGCTGATTGCCGAAAAAGACCTGCCCAAATCGGTGCTGGATTTCGCCGGTCCCGAGTGGCAAGGCAAGGTCGGCTTCGTGCCCACCAGTGGTGCCTTCCAGGAACAGGCGGTGGCGATCATCAAGCTGCACGGGCGTGAAGCCGCTGAAGAGTGGCTGACCGGCCTGCGCGCCTTCGGCAAGGTGTACAGCAACAATATGGTGGCCCTCAAGGCCGTTGAAAATGGTGAAGTGGCCACTGTTTTGGTGAACAACTATTACTGGTTTGCCCTGAAGAAAGAAAAAACCAACCTCGACTCCCAACTGCACTATTTCACCGACGGCGATGCCGGCGGCCTGATTACCGTGTCTTCGGCGGCCGCGCTGAAATCCAGCAAACACCCCAAGGAAGCCCAGCAACTGTTGGCCTTCATGGCCAGTGAAGAAGGCCAGCGCGTGATCACCAACACCTCGGCGGAATACCCGTTGCGCAAGGGCATGCAATCCAATCGCGGCCTGAAGCCCTTCAACGAACTGCAACCGCCGAAAGTCACCCCTGCCGACCTGGGCAATGCGGAAGAAGCCCTGGAACTGGAACGTGACGTTGGCTTGAACTGATGACCCCAACGCTTCGCGCTGCAGGCTTTCGCCCCCGGCGCAAACGCCCTTCAATCTGGCTGCTGTTGCCGGTGCTGTTGCTGGTTGGCCTGAGCCTGCTGCCACTGGTGTATGTCGGGCTCAAGGCCTGGCAGGCCGGCTGGGCACAGGCGGTGCATCTGCTGTGGCGGCCTTATGTCTTCGGGCTGCTGCGCAATACCTTGTCGCTGATGGTCGGCGTGACGGTTGTGTGCGGCGTGGTCGGCCTGTCCCTGGCCTGGTTGCTGGAACGCAGCAATCTGCCGGGGCGACGCATCTGGGGCGTGATCCTGTGCCTGCCGTTTGCGGTACCGGCGTTTGTCAGCAGCTTCACCTGGGTGTCGCTGAGCGCCAACTTCGAAGGCCTCGGCGGCGCGATCCTGGTGATGAGCCTGTCCAAGTATCCGCTGGTATTTCTGCCGGTGGCCGCCACGCTGCGCAATCTTGACCCCGCCCTGGAAGAGTCGGCGCGCACCCTGGGGTTGAATCGCTGGGGCGTGTTCCGGCGCATTACCCTGCCGCTGCTGTGGCCCTCGCTGGTCGCGGGAGCGCTGCTGATTGCGTTGCACATGCTGGTGGAATTCGGCGCCCTGTCGATCATCGGCTTGCAGACCTTTACCACCGCGATCTACCAACAGTTCGAACTGGAGTTCAGCAACGCCAACGCCGCAATGCTCTCGGCGGTGCTGCTGGTGATGTGCCTGAGTTTGTTGTGGCTGGAGCTGCGCGTGCGCGGCAAAGGCCGCCATGTGCGGATCGGCCAGGGCGCGGCGCGACATGCCGAGCAGGTGAAACTGGGCAAGTGGGCGTTTTTTGGCCAGCTCTATTGCCTGGCGCTGGCGATCATTGGCAGCGGCATTCCGCTGGGAATGCTTGGCTATTGGCTGGCCGTGGGTTCATCGGCGGCGTTTCCGGTCGCTGCAATCAGTGAGGCGCTGTTATCGTCCCTGGCGCTTTCCCTGGGTGGCGCAGCGTTGTGCCTGGCACTGGCGGTGCCGGTGGGCCTGCTGGTGGTGCGCTACAAAGGCCAACTGGCGATCTGGGCTGAACGCCTGCCGTACCTGCTGCACGCCCTGCCCGGCCTGGTGATTGCATTGACCCTGGTGTATTTCGCACTGCATTACGTGCCGGCGCTGTATCAGACGTCGGCACTGTTGCTGATCGCCTATGCGCTGTTGTTCTTGCCCCTGGCCCAGGCGCCGATTCGCACGGCTCTGAACAAGGCCGCGCCACAGTTGGAGGAGGCAGCGCGCACGCTCGGCGCATCGTCGTTCAGTGCGTTCTGCCGGGTGACGCTGCCGATCATTTTCCCGGCATTGGGTGCCGCGTTTGCGCTGGTGTTTCTGGATGCGATGAAGGAGCTGACGGCCACCTTGTTGTTGAGCCCCACGGGGTTGAACACTTTGGCGACTGCCGTGTGGGCGCATACCTCGAATGTGGAGTTTGCGGCAGCGGCGCCGTATGCGGCGTTGTTGAT
This sequence comes from Pseudomonas sp. CFBP13528, assembly GCF_005233615.1. NCBI lineage: Bacteria > Pseudomonadati > Pseudomonadota > Gammaproteobacteria > Pseudomonadales > Pseudomonadaceae > Pseudomonas > Pseudomonas sp. CFBP13528. The sequence goes on along the minus strand of NZ_QGAJ01000003.1, from coordinate 477,033 downwards.
TCTGGTGTCGGGGTTGCCGGTGTATCTGCTTACGACGCGGATGTATCTGAGTCGCTGAAATGGCTATCGGGGGCAAGCCCCCTCCCACACTTGAGTTGTGAACACATTCAAATGAGGGAGGGGGCTTGCCCCCGATGAGGCCGGCACAGACAACACTAAGCCCGAAACTGCCCCAGACTCGCCTTCAACTGCGCCGCCAACCCATCCAGCACCTTGCCACTGGCAGTAGTCTCCACCACCGCTTGCGCGGCCCGCTCAGCCTGGGCATGAATCACCTCGACCCGGCCACGCACCGCATGCGCACCCTGGGCCTGATGCTCGGCCGCGCGTGTCGCCAGACCGATTGCCGCATGCACCTGCTCCACCGACGCCTGCACCGTCTGCTGCAAGCGCACGCTGTCGCGCAGCACCAGCAAGCCTTCATTGGCCTGGCGCCCCGCCTTGCCGATGGTTTCCACGGCCTCACGCGCGCCCTGCTGCAACGCCACGATATGCGCCTGGATATCGCCGGTGGAGCTTTGGGTCTTGCTGGCCAGCGCACGCACTTCGTCCGCCACCACCGCAAAGCCGCGCCCGGTCTCGCCGGCCCGTGCCGCTTCAATAGCCGCGTTGAGGGCCAACAGGTTGGTTTGCTCGGCGATGCCATGAATCACCGTCAGCACTACCTCGATCTGCTCGCTTTGCTGCGCCAACCGCTCGATCACCTGGGACCCGGCCTGCACCTGCCCGGCCAACGCCTCGATCAAGCTGCCGACCTCAGCCGACGTGCGCGAGTTCTCATCCGTGGCCTGGCGAATCTCCACCACCTGCTGCAAGGCCGCCTGCATGGCATGGCTTTCGGCCTGGGCCTCGTCGGCCATTTGCGACAGTGCGCGCAGGCTTTCTGCAACCTCGTCGCGCTGCAGGCCAGCCGCTGCATCGGCGCCGGCATTGCGCAAGGTCATCGCGCCGATCTCCATGCCGGTGCGCTGGGCCACATCGCCCGCCTCGCGCACGATGGGCTGTAACTTATCCACAAAGCGATTGACCGCCGAAGCCATGTCACCAATTTCATCCTTGCTGCTGATCTGAACACGCTTGGTGAGGTCGCCCTCGCCTGCCGCCAGGTCATCCATGGCGGCGATCAACAGCTTCAGGCGGTTGACGACGCGGCGGCCGAGCACAATGGCGATCAGCAGCAATACGCCAAGACCGACCAGCGCCAGGCCCATGCCGATACGCCAGCGCAAGGTGCCGGCAGCCTCTTGCACCGCACTGGTGGTATTGGCGGCCATCTGCGTGGCCGTGACTTGCGCCGATTGCAGGCGCGCGCCCATGGCGGCAGCGCTATCGGCCGCGGCGCCTTTGAGGCTGTCGCCAACCAGTTGATCACCGCTGGCAATCAGCGCGGCGAAACGGGTGTCCAGTGCTTGCAGATCGGCCTCGACCGATGCGGTCGACACCCCCATGCGGACTTTGCCGATCTCAACGCCGTTGGGGCTGATCGAGGCTTCGACGTAATACACCGAAGGATCAGCCTTGGCCGCGTCCAGTACTTTATCCAGGGCACGGTCCCCCGCGCCTTTGGCCAACAAGGCCTGGTTGATCGGATTTTCACGGTTCAGGTAGCGGGTCAAATGCTCGCCGGCCGCGTCGTCATACACCACGAACAACACGTTAGGATTACGCTGCGCACGCCGGGCAAACTCCGATAATGTCGGCACGTCGCTGTCCCACATGGCACGCGGCGCCACCGAAGCCAGCAACTGCGCCATGTCATTGGCGGAGTCCTGCAGGTCTTTTTCCAGGGTCGCACGCAATTGCTTCTGCTCTTGCTGAAGACGCGTGGAAAGCCCTGCGGTCAGACGCTGGCGGGTGCTGGTGGAAAGGCTATCCAGGCTGGAGGTGACTTCCTTGCCGGCCTGGGCCAATTCGCCGGACAGCTTCTGACTGTCGATGCCCAGGCGGTGACCCAAATCGGCCTCCAGGGCCGTGACCGTGCTCCGCGTCAGCGCGACGGCCACCAGCACTTGCACCAAAAGAGCGATACCTAGGGTAACGAACACCGGCCGCAGCAGACGGCTTTGTAACAACGAGAGAACGGCAGACACTGGAAATCCCTCCACCACGGGTGCCATTAAATTGATAGCACCGCGAAAAAGAGAAACACAGCAAGGGTCGTGCCGCTTGCCAGGCAGAAACGACAAAGGGCTCCCGAAGGAGCCCTTTACTTTTTACATCAACAGCTTATTAAGCGAACGGGTGACGCAGAACGATGGTCTCGTTGCGGTCCGGGCCCGTCGAAATAATGTCGATCGGTGCGCCGATCAGCTCTTCGACGCGCTTGATGTAGGCGCGGGCGTTGGCTGGCAGCTCTTCCAGGGTCTTGGCGCCCACGGTCGATTCGGTCCAGCCCGGCACTTCTTCGTACACAGGCTGCAGGCCCACGTAGCTGTCAGCGTCGGTCGGCGCAACATCGTTGCCTTGCGCGTCTTTGTAGCCGACACAGATGTTGATGGCTTCCAGGCCGTCGAGCACGTCCAGCTTGGTCAGGCAGATGCCCGAGATGCTGTTCACGTCGATAGCGCGACGCAGGATAACGGCGTCGAACCAGCCACAACGACGAGCACGGCCGGTGGTCGCGCCGAATTCGTGACCTTGTTTGGCCAGGTGAGCGCCGACGTCGTCGAACAGCTCAGTCGGGAACGGACCGGAACCTACACGGGTGGTGTACGCCTTGGTGATGCCCAGGATGTAGTCCAGGAACATCGGGCCCACGCCCGAACCGGTGGCCACGCCGCCGGCGGTGGTGTTGGAGCTGGTCACATACGGGTAGGTACCGTGGTCGATGTCCAGCAACGAGCCCTGGGCGCCTTCGAACATGATGTCTTTGCCAGCGCGACGCAGGTCGTGCAGCTCGGCCGTCACGTCGAGCATCAGCGGCTTGAGCAGCTCAGCGTATTCCTTGCACTCGGCCAGGGTCTTTTCGAACTCGATGGCGGGCTCTTTGTAGTAACCCACCAGCATGAAGTTGTGGTAATCCACCAGTTCACGCAGCTTGTCTTCAAAGCGCGGCATGTTGAGCAGGTCGCCCACACGCAGGCCACGACGTGCAACCTTGTCTTCGTAGGCCGGGCCAATGCCGCGACCGGTGGTGCCGATCTTCAGCTCGCCACGGGCCTTTTCACGGGCCTGGTCCAGCGCCACGTGGAAGGACAGGATCAGCGGGCAGGATGGGCTGATACGCAGGCGCTCGCGCACCGGTACGCCTTTCTCTTCCAGCTTGATGATCTCGCGCAGCAGGGCGTCCGGCGCAACCACCACGCCGTTGCCGATCAGGCACTGTACGCCTTCGCGCAGTACACCCGAAGGGATCAGGTGCAAGACGGTTTTTTCGCCATCGATGACCAGGGTGTGGCCCGCGTTGTGGCCACCCTGGTAGCGCACTACGGCGGCAGCATGTTCGGTCAGCAGATCAACGATCTTGCCTTTGCCCTCATCACCCCATTGGGTGCCCAGGACTACGACATTCTTACCCATAACACTTGTCCTCATTCGCGCAAACTTGGTGCCGGCGATGGCCGGCAGGAAAACTCAAGAAGCCAGTGGCGATACTTGCCAAAGCCCGTTCTGCTGAATCAATTGCCGGTCGCAGTCCGCTTCACGGGCGGCGGCCAATGGCTGCCCAGGCAACGCCTGGACGACACGCTGACCCTCACTGCGCAACTGGCAGACCTGCTGCCAGAGTGCCGCGTCCGTACTGTCGGGCATCCAGATGCCACCAGACGGCAGCTCGACCTCAGCACGCCCCAGGGTCACCAGGGTTTTCAAATCGGTGGAAAAGCCGGTGGCCGGACGGGCGCGACCGAAGTCGGCGCCGATATCGTCATAACGACCACCCTGGGCGATGGCCTGGCCAACACCCGGAACAAACACCGCGAACACCACACCGGTGTGGTAGTGGTAGCCGCGCAACTCGCCCAGATCAAAATACAGCGGCAACTGCGGGAAGCGCGCCGACAATTGCTCGGCAATCGCCAGCACATCGTTCAGGGCGGCCAACACCGGCGCCGGTGCGTTGGCCAGGCGCTCACGTGCAGTGACCAGCACTTCACGGCCGCCGCACAGGTTGACCAGCGCACGCAGCATGTCGGCCAGTTCAGCCGGCACGCCAGCGGTCAGGGCAATGACTTCATCGATGGCCTTGCGTTGCAGCGCATCGAACAACTGTTGCTCAACCTCACCGGACAAGCCGGCCGCACGTGCCAGGCCGCGGTAGATACCCACGTGGCCCAGGTCCATGTGCACGTCCGGCACATCAGCCAGTTGCAGCATGGCCAGCATCAGGCTGATCACTTCAACGTCGCTGCTCGGGCTCGCATCGCCATACAACTCGGCGCCCAGCTGGATCGGGCTGCGCGACGATGACAAGGCACGCGGCTGGGCATGCAGCACGCTGCCGGCGTAGCACAGGCGGCTGGGGCCTTCGCGGCGCAGGGTATGCGCATCGATACGCGCCACCTGCGGCGTGATGTCGGCACGAAACCCCATTTGCCGGCCCGATTGCGGGTCGATGACCTTGAAGGTGCGCAGATCCAGGTCCTGGCCCGCGCCAGTCAGCAGGGATTCCAGGTACTCGATATGAGGGGTCACGACAAACTCGTAGCCCCAGCTCTGGAACAGATCCAACACCTGGCGACGCGCTATTTCAATACGCGCAGCTTCTGGTGGCAGTACTTCTTCGATGCCATCTGGCAGCAGCCAGCGGTCTACCGTTGCCATTACGCCATTCCCCTTTGATCCGGGCGGCCAGCCCTCGGCCGAGCCTTGAGTGAAGCAGAAAATACCCGCTGCCTGCATAAACCACGCGCAAGAGCGACGTGACGAACGACCTGTCACCGGCCTCGTCGGGCACTTTCCTCGAAAAACCTGTCACGCCTGCCGAATCGAACACGCAGACGCAAAAAAGCCGGGAATTTCCCGGCTGCCGCATCATACACCCGTTTTCTGAAAGGATCACCCCGCCAGGCATTTTAGCCGCCCGACGGAGTGGTCCCTACAGAATCACAGGCCTGTTACTTGGACTTTTCCAGGTAGCGGAAGAAATCGCTGCTTGGGTCCAGCACCAGCACATCAGTCTTGTTCGCGAAGCTTTCACGGTAGGCGCGCAGGCTACGGTAGAACGCGTAGAACTCCTGGTCCTGGCCGTACGCCTTGGCGTAGATCGCCGCGGCTTGAGCATCACCATCACCACGAGCCTCTTCAGACTCGCGATAGGCCTCCGCCAACAGTACACGGCGCTGACGATCGGCATCCGCACGGATACCCTCGGCCAGCTCGTTACCCTTGGCGCGGTGCTCACGGGCTTCACGCTCACGCTCGGTGCTCATGCGCTCGAACACGCTGCGGTTCACTTCCTTGGGCAGGTCGATAGCCTTGACGCGAACGTCGACCACTTCGATACCCAGTTCTTTCTCCGCCATGGTGTTCAGCGAACGAGTGATGTCAGCCATCAGCGCATCGCGTTCACCGGATACCACCTCGTGCAGGGTGCGCTTACCAAACTGGTCACGCAGGCCCGACTCCAGACGGCGCGACAAACGCTCGTCTGCAATCTGCTTGAGGCCCGAGGTCGCAGTGTAGAAGCGCTCGGCATCCTTGACGCGCCACTTGGCGTAGGCGTCAACCATCACGGCTTTCTTTTCCAGGGTCAGGAAGCGCTGTGTCGGTGCATCCAGAGTCATCAGGCGCGCGTCGAACTTGCGCACCTGATTGACGTAGGGGACTTTCACATGCAGGCCCGGCTGGACATCCGCCTGGACCACGCGACCGAATTGCAGCAGCACCGCGCGCTCGGTCTGAGCGACGATGTAGAAGCAGTTCCAGGCAGCGATGACCACGACGACGCCCACAATCAGGGCGGTCAGCGATTTATTGCTCATCAACGGCTCTCCCTGGTACGTGTTTGCTGTTGCAGCAAGTCAGCGGCCGCACGGGCGCTCGCTTCGTTGGCAGCGGCATTCGAACCGGTGGACGGCGCGCTGGCGCCGCTACGCCCACCTTCGATCATCTTGTCCAGCGGCAGGTACAGCAGGTTGTTCTGCCCACCCTTGCTGCCGGTCACGAGAACCTTGCTGGTGTTGCTGAAGACTTCCTGCATGGTGTCCAGGTACAGACGCTCACGAGTAACCTCGGGCGCCTTGCGGTACTCGGCAACCAGCTTGGTGAAGCGGTCCGCCTCACCCTTGGCGCGGGAGACTACTTCGTCGCGGTAACCGTTGGCATCCTCAAGGATACGCTGGGCCTGACCACGGGCTTCCGGCACCACGCCGTTGGCGTAGGTTTCAGCCTGGTTGCGCGAACGCTGCTCGTCTTCACGGGCGCGGATCACGTCGTCAAAGGCTTCCTGCACTTCACGCGGTGCGGCTGCGCTCTGTACGTTGACCTGGGTGACGGTGATACCGGTGCGATAGGTATCGAGGAAGCGTTGCAGGCGCTCCTTGATTTCGCTGGCCATCAATTCACGCCCTTCGGTCAGTACCTGGTCCATGGCGGTGGAACCGACCACGTGGCGCAGGGCACTTTCGGTTGCGTGTTGCAGGCTGATTTCCGGCTGATCGACGTTCAGCACGAAGTCCTGCAGGTTGCTGATCTTGTACTGCACGGTCAGCGGCACTTCGACGATGTTCTCGTCTTCAGTCAGCATCTGGCCCTGCTTGGTGTAGGCACGCTCACGCGTGACGTTCTCCATGTACTTCTTGTCGATCGGCGGGAAATAGATGTTCAGGCCTGGCCCGACAGTCTCGTAATACTTGCCGAAGCGCAGCACAACGGCTTGCTCCTGCTCATCCACCACGTAGACCGCGCTGTACAGCCAGACGGCTGCGAGCACGACAAGACCCAGGCCCAGCAGGCCATAGCCGCCGCCCTTGCTTGTGCGACCGCCATCGTCACCACCGCGTTTTTTCCCACCACCGAACAACCCATTCAGGCTTTCCTGCAGCTTTCGGAAGGCCTCGTCGAGATCCGGTGGCCCCTTGCGGTCGCCATTATTGCGGCGCTTACCACCCCAAGGATCCTGATTATTCGAGTTGCCACCCGGCTCATTCCAAGCCATAGCGCTCTCCATCTGATAAAGCAAAGACGCACCCACGGCGCGCCGACCAATGCTACAGAATGCCTGCTACCGCGGCACAACCGCTTTCTCAGGCTTTTATTGCAAAGTGTGTTGTTCGATGAACTCCGCCGGTACAACACCCTCGCGACTGACCAGTCGATTGAGCTCCGCGCGTGGCAATCGAACGGCCAGCAAGCTGACACCTTCTTCGTCGTGTTCTTCTTTCTGTACCGCGCCCAGCTCGAAAAACTGTGCACGCAGTCGAGCAAAACGCTGCGGCAAGCGCAAGGTGCCAACGAACAAATCGCCGCCGAGCAACTCGGCGATGGCTTGCTCAAGCAACTCAAGACCACTGCCATCACGCGCCGACAACCAGACCCGCTGGGGCCTGCCATTCTCATCGCGCTGGATTTGTGGCTCGACGCCTTCAAGCAAATCGAGTTTGTTATAGACCTCGAGGATCGGCAAGTCCTGGGCACCAATCTCGCCCAGCACCAGCATCACCTGCTCGATCTGCAGCATGCGATCCGGCTCGGCCGCATCGATCACGTGCAACAGCAGGTCGGAATTGCTCGACTCTTCGAGCGTAGACCGAAATGCCTCGACCAGCTTGTGCGGCAAGTGACGAATGAACCCCACCGTATCGGCCAGGACAATCGGCCCCAGGTCGTCCAGATCCAGGCGGCGCAGGGTCGGGTCGAGCGTCGCGAACAGTTGGTCGGCCGCGTACACGTCCGACTTTGTGACGTTATTGAACAACGTGGACTTGCCCGCGTTGGTATAGCCCACCAGCGACACGGTGGGAATATCCGCACGGGAACGGCCACGGCGCGATTGCTCGCGCTGGCTGCGGACTTTCTCCAGGCGGCCCTTGATCTGGCGCAGGCGAACCCGCAACAGACGCCGGTCGGTTTCCAGCTGGGTTTCACCCGGGCCACGCATGCCGATGCCGCCGCCCTGGCGCTCAAGGTGCGTCCAGCCGCGGACCAGCCGGGTGCTCATGTGGTCAAGCTGGGCCAGTTCGACCTGGAGCTTGCCTTCATGGGTACGCGCGCGCTGGGCGAAAATATCGAGAATCAGGCCGGTGCGGTCAATCACGCGACACTCGAAGACACGTTCGAGGTTACGTTCCTGACTGGGCGTGAGGGTGTGATTGAAGATCACCAGATCGGCTTCTTCGGCATGGACCAGGTCGCGCAATTCTTCGACCTTGCCGCTGCCAATCAGGTATTTGGCGGTTGGCCGATGACGCGGCACGTTAAAAAACGCAACGGTCTCGGCGCCGGCCGAATTTGCCAACTCCTGAAACTCCTGCGGATCTTCGCGCGCCTCAGGGTCCTGTCCATCCAAGTGAACGAGGATTACTCGCTCACCACCACCGTGGCGCTCAAAGAACAAAGGAGACTCCTATCAGGCGTTACCTGGCTCAGCGTCAGCTGCTTCATCACCTGCTGCGCTAGGCAGACGGATTGGACGAACAGGAACGACTGTCGAGATAGCGTGTTTGTAAACCATCTGGCTGACGGTGTTTTTCAGCAGGATCACGAACTGGTCGAACGACTCGATCGTACCTTGCAACTTGATACCGTTGACCAGATAAATGGAAACCCCCACTTTCTCTTTACGTAAGGTATTCAAGTAAGGGTCTTGTAGCGAATGCCCTTTTGACATGTGCCGCACTCCTTTAAGGATCAATAATAAAAAATCGGAAAAATAAATAGCTCATGGCCGCCACACCCCCAAGGATAGACGGCAATTGCAAGGACTCAGCTCAATATGGAGACCGTTCCCAGGTATTTCAAGGCGCGTGACAGATTGTCGCTGTCCAGGCTGTCCAGCCAGTGCAAATCGCTCCAGCTGCGCAGCCAGGTGAACTGGCGCTTCGCCAATTGGCGCGTGGCAATGATGCCGCGCTCCTGCATTTCGGCTGACGTCAGCTTGCCATCCAGATGATCCCAGACTTGGCGGTAGCCTACAGCACGTATCGAAGGCAAACCTGCATGCAGATTACCTCTGGAACGCAGTGCTACGACCTCCTCCACAAACCCCTGTTCCAACATATTTGTGAATCTTTGTGCAATTCGTTCATGCAGCACCTGGCGGTTTGCCGGAGCGATGGCCAGGTTCGCCACAGTATAGGGCAATTGTGACCGGCCAGATGCGCCTGCATCAGCACTTTGCGCAGTTTGTTTCAGCCTGTGTTCAGTCATGGTCTGGCCACTGACGCGCCAGACTTCCAGCGCGCGGGTCAGACGCTGGGGATCATTGGGGTGAATGCGCGCCGCCGACACCGGATCCACCGCCGCCAACTGGTCGTGCAGGGCTTGCCAGCCAAGGCGTGCAGCCTCTTCTTCGAGTTCGGCACGCACCTGGGCATCGGCGGGCGGCATATCCGCCAGGCCTTCCTGCAAAGCCTTGTAGTAGAGCATCGTGCCGCCGACCAGCAACGGGATATTACCCCGCGCGGTGATCTCGGCCATGGCGGCCAGGGCGTCGGTACGGAAATCCGCAGCCGAATAGCTCTCGGCCGGGTCGATAATGTCGATCAAACGATGCGGATGCCGGGCCAACACGTCTTTCGAAGGCTTGGCCGTGCCGATGTCCATGTCCCGGTAAACCAGGGCAGAGTCCACACTGATCAGTTCGCACGGCAAGACCTTGGTCAGCTCGATGGCCAGGTCGGTCTTGCCGGCGGCCGTTGGGCCCATGAGGAAAATCGCGGGGGGCAAGGCACTCATCAGCGACCGCGCAGGAACAGTTTGTCCAGATCATCCAGGCCCATCTGGGTCCAGGTCGGGCGGCCATGGTTGCATTGGCCGCTGCGCTCGGTGTTTTCCATGTCGCGCAGCAGGCCGTTCATTTCCGGCAGGGCCAGGCGACGGTTGGCGCGGATGGCGCCGTGGCAGGCCATGGTGCCGAGCAGCTCGTTGATATGCGCCTGGATACGGTCGCTGGTGCCGTACTCCATCAGGTCGGCCAATACATCGGCTACCAGGCGGTTAGCCTCGGCTTGCTTGAGCAGCGCGGGAATCTGGCGGATCGCCAGGGTTTCCGGGCCCAGGCGTTGCAGTTCGAAGCCCAGCTTCTGGAACACGCCGTGGTGCTCTTCGGCGCAATCGGCTTCACGCTGGCTCACCGCCAGGGATTCCGGTACCAGTAATGGCTGGCCACTGAGCCCTTCACTGGCCATGGCGATCTTCAAGCGCTCGTACATGATGCGCTCGTGAGCCGCATGCATGTCCACCAGCACCAGGCCGTGGGCATTTTCCGCAAGGATGTAGATGCCCTTGAGCTGTGCCAGCGCGTAGCCCAACGGTGGAATATCACCGCCACCCTCGGGCAAGGCAACGGTGCCTGGCTCGGCACCCGGCAGCGGCGCGAAGAACTCACGATAAGCCGCCTGGGCCTCGGCCACCGGCACGGTCGATTGCGGGCGCGGCGTGTATTGATATTGATAACCGGCGCCGGCTCCCGCGTTGGGCGCCGTGTAATTGGGCTGCGGCTGCGGTGACTGCAGCAGATTAGCGGCGAGGCTCATTTCGCCCTGGGGGCCGAACTCACCGGCCTCAGGGCCGCTTGGGCGAACTACCGCCGTCACGATGGGCGCCGACAACTGATCATCCGGGCGCACATCGCCCAAGGCACGGTGCAAGGTGCCATACAGAAAGTCATGCACCATGCGCCCATCACGGAAGCGCACTTCGTGCTTGGTCGGGTGCACGTTGACGTCGACCACCGAGGGATCGACCTCAAAAAACAGCACAAACGTCGGATGCCGCCCGTTGAACAACACGTCGCGGTACGCCTGGCGCACCGCATGGGCCACGAGCTTGTCGCGCACCGCCCGGCCATTCACGAAGAAATACTGCAAATCCGCCTGGCTGCGGGAGAAGGTCGGCAAACCGACCCAACCCCACAGGCGCAAGCCATTGCGTTCAATCTCTATCGGCAGCGCCTGCTCCAGGAAGCCACCACCGCACACCGCCGCCACCCGCCGAGCGCGCGCGGCGTCGTCATTGGCTTCGTGCAGGCTGAGGATGGTCTTGCCGTTGTGGCGCAGATGGAACGCCACGTCGAAACGCGCCAGGGCCAGACGCTTGATCACTTCCTGCAGGTGATCGAATTCGGTTTTTTCGGCCTTGAGGAACTTGCGCCGCGCCGGGGTGTTGAAGAACAGGTCGCGCACTTCCACCGAGGTGCCCACCGGATGGGCTGCCGGCTGGACCCGGGGCGCCATGTCGCGGCCTTCGGTTTCCACTTGCCAGGCCTGCTCGGCGCCGCGTGTACGCGAGGTCAGGGTCAAGCGGGCCACGGAGCTGATGGAGGCCAGGGCCTCACCGCGAAAGCCCAGGCTCATCACCCGTTCAAGGTCCTCCAGATCGCGGATCTTGCTGGTGGCGTGACGGGCCAGGGCCAGCGGCAGGTCATCCGAAGAAATGCCGCTGCCATCGTCGCGCACCCGCAGCAGCTTGACGCCGCCCTGTTCCACGTCAACGTCGATGCGTTTGGCGCCGGAGTCGATGCTGTTTTCCAGCAGTTCCTTGATCACCGAGGCCGGGCGCTCGACCACCTCGCCCGCAGCGATCTGGTTAGCCAGGCGCGGGCTGAGCAATTCGATACGCGAGCCACTATTCAAAACAGATTCGCTCATTACTGCGCCGCCAATTCGGTGCCCGGGATGGTCAACACCTGGCCGATCTTCAGCTCATCGGTCTTCAGGTTGTTGGCGCTGCGCAAGGCGGCGGGCGTGACCTGGAAACGTACGGCCAGCATGGCCACGGTGTCGCCGGGCTGCACGCGGTGGTCACGCGGGCCCTGGGCAATTTTGCCGGAATCACGCAACCAGGCGATGTAAGTGCCCGGTGGCGGGTTCTGTTGGAAGAACTGGCGCACGCCGGCACTGATCGAGCGCGCCAATGCTTGCTGGTGGCCGGCGCTGGCGAGCTTGGATGCCTCGTTGGCGTTGGAAATGAATCCGGTCTCGACCAGGATCGACGGGATATCCGGCGACTTCAGCACCATGAACCCGGCTTGCTCAACGCGCTGTTTGTGCAGCGACGTGACGCGACCGATGTTGCTCAGGACTTTCTGGCCGACATTCAGGCTGGAGGTCAGCGAGGCGGTCATCGACAGGTCGAGCAGTACGCCGGCGAGCATTTTGTCCTTGTCGTCGAGAGACACGTTACCGGCCCCGCCGATCAGGTCGGAACGGTTTTCACTGTCGGCCAGCCAACGGGCGGTCTCGGACGTCGCGCCGCGATCCGACAGGGCAAACACCGACGCACCGAAAGCGGCGGTGGAAGGTGCAGCGTCGGCGTGGATCGAGACGAACAGGTCTGCGCCTTTCTTACGTGCGATTTCAGTACGTCCACGCAACGGAATGAAGTAGTCGCCGGTACGGGTCAGTTCGGCGCGATACCCTTTCATGCCGTTGACCTGGCGTTGCAGTTCGCGGGCGATGGCCAGCACCACGTCTTTTTCATGTTGGCCGCGCGAACCGGAGGCGCCGGGGTCTTCGCCACCGTGGCCGGCGTCGATCACCACAATAATGTCGCGCTTGCCTGCCGGAGCGGGCGGCGGCGGTGGCAACTTGACCTGAGGTTGCGAGGGGTTGACCGGCACCGCAGGCACCGTCGCGACGCTGGGCGTCGGCACAGGCGGCGGCGCGGCATCGGCGGGGTTGTCGAACAGATCGACCACCAGGCGGTTGCCATATTGGGCGTTGGGGGCCAGGGAAAAGCTTTTTGGGGTGACCGCCTTTTTCAGGTCGATGACCACGCGCAGGTCGGTCGGCGTGCGCTGGGCCGAACGCATGGCGGTAATGGGTGTATTGGCGGTGGAGACTTTCAGCGGCGCGGCCAGGCTCGCACCGTTGATGTCGATCACCAGGCGATCGGGCGCCGTGAGGGTAAAGACGCTGTGCTGGACCGGGCCAGACAGGTCGAACACCAGTCGCGTGTTATCCGGCGCTCGCCACAGGCGCACACTTTTCACCTGTGAAGCAGCCAGAGCATTGACAGTCATTGCCGCAAGCAACACCCCCACGACAGCAACCAACGCGCGAAAGCGCATACCTAACCCCACCAATTATTTGAATTCCAGTGCCAAAGCGGCGCACCACGACTGGCCGCGCGCGCTCTGGGGCAACAACTTCAACTGACGTCCGTGCTCATGCGGCGTAATGGTAATGGTCATGTCCGGCTTTGGCAAAAAGCCTGTGCCTTTATTTGGCCACTCGATCAGGCATAACGCGTCTTCGTCGAAATAATCACGGATGCCCATGAATTCCAGCTCTTCAGGGTCCACCAAGCGATAGAGGTCGAAGTGGAAGGCGCGAATGTTACCGATCTCATAGGGTTCGACCAGTGTGAACGTCGGACTTTTTACCGCACCGGCATGCCCCAAACCGCGAATGATGCCTCGGGACAGCGTGGTCTTGCCCGCTCCCAGGTCGCCCTCGAGGAAGATCAGCCCTGCCCCGGCCGTGACCTGGGCAATGCGCTTGCCGAGGCCGACCATGGCCTCTTCATCCGCCAGGAAAAGAATTACTTCAGGCACGGCGACTGCTCCTCCAACAATTGACGAATGGCCGGTATCAGGTCACTGGCGGCGAGGCCGCGACCGAACGTGCCCTGACGGTCCCCTGCCGTGGCGTGCAACCACACGGCCAGGCAGCTTGCCTCATAGCCGTGCATGCCCTGGGCCAGCAATGCACCGACGAGGCCGGCCAATACGTCACCCAGCCCCGCCGTCGCCATGGCGGGATGGCCCTGGTCACAGCGTGAAACACGACCGTCCGGACTTGCAATCAAACTGCCAGCGCCCTTGAGGATAGTCACCGCATTGAATGTCTGGCTCAACGCGCGCGCCACCTTGAGGCGATCGGCCTGAACCTCGGCTGTCGAGATGCCCAACAGCCGTGCGGCTTCGCCTGGATGCGGGGTAATCACGCAGTTGGCCGGCAGGCTGACGCTGCCCGTCGCCAGTTGATTCAAGGCGTCGGCGTCCCAGACTTGCGGCTGGGGCGCGTTGGCGGCGACGGACAGCAGGCTTTTACCCCAGGATGCGTCACCCAGACCGGGCCCGATCACAATGACCGAGATCTTTTCCAGCAGGCCCATCAGTTGGTTGGCCGAATTCACACCCTTTGTCATCACTTCGGGCAGACGAGCCAGCGCGGCGGGAACATGCTCAACGCGTGTCGCCAACGACACCATCCCCGCACCACTGCGCAAGGCACTTTCGGTACTGAGCAACGCTGCCCCGCCAAAGCCTCGGTCGCCGCCGATCACCAGCAGGTGGCCGAACTGGCCTTTATGAGCGTCCAGCGAACGCGCAGCCAGTTGCGGCAAGTGGCCCGGCAACAACAGCTGAACGTCGGTTATTTCGTGTTTTGTCTGAGGCATGCGTCTTCAAGCTCCGATGTCTGGCAGAATTATACGCATCTAACCTGTGGTTTCCCGTGTCTCATGCCCGCTATTACCTCCGATCTGCCTGCTCTCGCCCAATCGATCAAAGACTGGGGCCGCGAGCTGGGCTTCCAGCAAGTCGGCATCAGCGGCCTCGACCTGGCCGAGCATGAACAGCACCTGCAACGCTGGCTCGACGCGGGCTACCACGGCGAGATGGACTACATGGGCGCCCACGGCAGCAAACGCTCCCACCCCGATGAGCTGGTGCCGGGCACCTTGCGCGTGGTGTCGCTGCGCATGGACTACCTGCCCGGCGACACCCAGATGGCGCAACTGCTGGCCCAGCCGGAAAAAGCCTATATCTCGCGCTACGCCCTGGGGCGCGATTATCACAAGCTGATCCGCAAGCGCGTGCAGCAATTGGCTGACCGTATCCAGGCGCAGATCGGGCCGTTCGGCTTTCGCGCTTTCGTCGACAGCGCACCGGTCCTGGAAAAAGCCATCGCCGAACAGGCCGGCCTCGGCTGGATCGGCAAAAACACCCTGGTACTCAATCGCAAGGCCGGCAGCTATTTCTTCCTGAGCGAACTGTTTGTCGATTTGCCATTGCCGGTGGACCCACCCCACGCCACCGAACATTGCGGCCGCTGTACCGCGTGCCTGGACATCTGCCCTACCAACGCCTTCGTCGGTCCCTACGTGCTGGATGCCCGGCGCTGCATTTCCTACCTGACCATCGAACTCAAGAGCGCAATCCCCGAGGACCTGCGCCCTCTGATCGGCAACCGCGTATTCGGCTGCGATGACTGTCAGATCGTTTGTCCGTGGAATCGTTTCGCCCGGCCCACCGCCGAAAGCGATTTCAAGCCACGGCACAATCTGGATAACGCGGAACTTGCCCAATTGTTTATGTGGGACGAGGATAAATTCCTCAGCAGCACCGAAGGCTCACCCTTGCGCCGCGCCGGTTACGAGCGCTGGCTGCGCAATTTGGCGGTGGGCCTGGGCAATGCGCCGTCGAGCATTGCGGTACTGGAAGCCTTGAAGGCGCGGCGCGATTACCCGTCGGAACTGGTGCGCGAACATGTGGAGTGGGCGCTCAAGCAACACGCCGCACGCTAGTGGACATCGTCGTTGTAGACGAACTTGGGCATTTCCCAGTGAAACCGGATCGCCAGCAGGCGCAGTAGAAAGCCGCTGAACAGGGTCAGCAGAATCGCCTGTTCGCTGGGCAATTGCAGATACAGGCACAGCAAGTAGAACCAGGCGGCCAGGAACGACACGCTGGCGTACAGCTCACGGCGGAAGATCAGCGGGATGTCGTTGCAGAAGATGTCTCGCAGGATGCCGCCAAATACGCCGGTAATCACGCCGCTGACCGACGCCACGAGCATGCCATGCCCCATTTCCAGGGCGGTCATGCAGCCGATCAGGGTGAATGCCACCAGGCCCAAAGCGTCCAGCGCCAGAAACAGCGAGCGCAGGCGGCGCATCAGCGGTGCGATAAAGATGGTCACCAGCGCGGCCACCGAGGTCAGCACCAGGTATTCCGGGTGCTTGACCCAAGTCAGTGGGTAGTGTCCCAACAGCACATCGCGCACCGACCCGCCACCCAGCGCCGTCACGCAGGCAATCAACACCACGCCGAACCAGTCCATGCCGCGTCGACCGGCGGACAAGGCGCCAGTCATGGCTTCGGCGGTGATGGCGATGAGGTAGAGCATCAGCAGCATGATGGCGATCCTTGCAGGGAGGCCGGCAGTCTAATCATTTGCAGATAGCACCAGAAGGGGGCAAGGATAATCGCCGTCCCGCCTCCCCTCCCGCACTTGGGTTTGCAAAACCATTCAAATGTGGGAGGGGCTTGCCCCCGAAAAGGGAGTGTCAGTCCATGCATCCGGGCCTGACACACCGCCATCGGGGGCAAGCCCCCTCCCACATGTCCAGCGGTCGCGCCGATTTCAGGCCTTGATGAAGTGCTTGCGGTAATGCTGCAACTCGGCGATCGACTCGCGGATATCGTCCAGCGCCAGGTGGGTGCTGCCTTTGTGGAAGCTGTCTTTGACCTCCGGTGCCCAGCGCGCAGCCAGTTCCTTCAACGTGGACACATCCAGGTTGCGATAGTGGAAGTAGCTTTCCAGCCCTTTCATGTGCGTATAAAGGAAGCGACGGTCCTGGCAGATGCTGTTGCCACAGATCGGCGACTTGCCCCTGGGCACCCATTTTTCCAGGAAGGCGATGGTTTCGGCTTCGGCTTCGGCCATGCTGATGCGGCTGTCGCGTACCCGCTGGGTCAGGCCCGAGTTGCCATGGGTGCGGGTATTCCACTCATCCATGGTGGCGAGCACAGCATCGCTGTGGTGAATGGCGATCACCGGACCTTCGGCCAAGGTGTTGAGGTTGCTGTCGGTGACAATGGTCGCCATCTCGATGATAACGTCGGTGTCGGGGTTCAGACCGGTCATTTCCAGATCGATCCAAATCAGGTTCTGTGGGTTTTGCATGGCTTGATTCTCTTGGCACCTTGGCGTAGCTGCGCAGTTTAGCAGGCGGGGCCGTGCTAGACTCGCGACCGTTTTACCCAACTTTTGCATTATCGACACGGAACACCAATGGCCAAACGCCAGCTCAATCGTCGCCAAAACTGGCGCATCGAAAAGATTCAAGGTGAACGCGCAGCGCGCGCCGCCAAACGTGAATCCTCCGCCGTGGAAGCGCTCGAGGGCGGCGACCTGGGGCCCGAACAAACGGGCCTGGTGATCGCGCACTTCGGCGTGCAGGTCGAAGTCGAGGCGCTGGAAGGCGAACTCGCCGGCTCTGTGTCCCGCTGCCACCTGCGCGCCAACCTGCCTGCGCTGGTGACCGGCGACAAAGTCGTGTGGCGCGCCGGTAACCAGGGCATCGGCGTGATCGTCGCCCAGTTGCCACGCAGCACCGAACTGCGCCGCCCCGACAGCCGTGGCCAGCTCAAGCCGGTGGCGGCCAACGTCGACATGATCGTGATTGTGTTCGCGCCGCTGCCCGAGCCCCACGCCAACCTGATCGACCGCTACCTCGTCGCCGCCGAGCATGCCGGTATTCGCCCGCTGCTGCTGCTGAACAAATTCGACTTGATCGACGAGCAGAACGCTCCGGCGCTCAATGCATTGCTGGCGGTCTACCGCACCCTGGGCTACCCGGTGCTGGAAGTGTCGGCCCATCACGGCAACGGCATGGAACAACTGCAACAGCAGTTGGACGGGCGCATCAGCGTGTTTGTCGGCCAGTCAGGTGTGGGCAAGTCGTCGCTGGTCAACAGCCTGCTGCCAGAAGTCGACACCCGCGTCGGCCCGCTGTCGGAGCTGTCCGGCCAGGGCACACACACCACCACGACCGCACGGCTGTTCCACTTCCCAGGTGGCGGTGAGTTGATCGACTCCCCGGGTATCCGTGAATTCGGCCTCGGCCATGTCAGCCGCAGCGACGTGGAAGCGGGCTTCATCGAATTCAACGACCTGATCGGCACTTGCCGCTTCCGCGACTGCAAACACGACCGCGAGCCAGGCTGTGCATTGCTCAAGGCGCTGGAGGATGGCCGCGTGCAGCAGCAGCGGATGAACAGCTATCGGTCGATTATTGCGAGCTTGCCTGAGAGCAGTTACTAAGCTGCCTCCACCTCTGTAGGAGCGGGCTTGCTCGCAAAGGCCCCAAGAGCAACGCGGGCATCCTGGATACAGGCGTTTTCGTTGACGTTTTTCGCGAGCAAGCTCGCTCCTACAACGAGACGGGCAGATACAACAAGGCCGCGATAATCGCGGCCTTGCTGTCTTTAGAGCTTACGACCCCGGCACAGGCGCCGTCGGATCCTTCACCCCACCGTCATCAAACAGGTTCAGCTTTTGACGCAGCTCATGGGCCGGCAGCGGCTCCTGGCCTGGCGGCAGCGCATTCGGGTCCGCCGGCACTTCACCGGGGGCGCCCTCGCCCTGTGCAGGCGGTGGCGGCGGCTGATCACCCTCAATCGCTCGCTGGGCTTTTTTGGTCAGCACGACGATATCGATGCGCCGGTTGATCGGGTTGAACGGATCTTTCGGATCAAACAGCTGCGATGACGCAAAGCCCACCACCCGCGCCACTTGCGGGTCCGGATAGCTGCCGGCCACCAGCGCGCGGCGGGCGGCGTTGGCGCGGTTGGCCGAGAGTTCCCAGTTGCCGAAGTCGCCCTGCCCCGCATAGGGCTTGGCATCGGTATGGCCGCTGATGCTGATCTTGTTCGGCACCGCCTTGATAGTGTCGGCCATGGCCAGCAGGATATCTTCGAAGTACGGCTTCAAGCGCGCGCTGCCGGAATCGAACATCGGCCGGTTGGCGGCGTCGGTGATCTGGATACGCAAGCCTTCCGGGGTAATTTCGAAGGAAATCTGATCCTTGAATTTGAGCAGTTGCGGGTTTTCCTCAACCTTGTTCTGCAGCTCTTGCAGCAACAGCTCCAGGCGTTCTTTCTCGACCTGTTCGGCCATGCTTTCGACCCTATCGCGCTCGATCGGGATTTTTTCCTGGGGCGATTCGGTCTGCACTTCCGGATTGATGGTGCGCTCCGGCGCCAGTTGCGGCGAGCCGCCCAGGTCGATCACGAAGGGCGTACCACTTTCCGAAAAACCAATCGGGTCCTTGAAGTAACCCGCAATGGCGATCTTCTGTTCAGGGGTGGCGGTGGACATCAGCCACAGCACCAGGAAGAACGCCATCATTGCCGTGGCGAAGTCGGCAAAGGCGATTTTCCAGGCACCACCATGGTGCCCCGCAGCGAAGCGCTTGACGCGCTTGATGATGATCGGCTGGTTGTTTTCCATGGCTTAGCGACCGCGAACCGCTTGTTCCAGCTCGGAGAAACTTGGGCGATGTTTCGGGTACAGCACCTTGCGACCGAACTCCACCGCCAACGACGGCGGCATGCCCGACGCGGACGCCACCAGGCACGCCTTGATCGCTTCGTAGAGGTTGATTTCTTCCTTGGCGTCATGCGCCAGGGAGGTGGCGAGCGGGCCGAAGAAACCGTAGGCCGCGAGAATACCGAAGAAGGTACCCACCAGCGCCGCACCGACGTGCATGCCGATGGCCGCCTGATCGCCCTCACCCAGGGAGGCCATGGTCACCACGATACCCAGTACCGCCGCGACGATACCGAAACCAGGCATGCCGTCGGCGATGCCGGTCACGGCGTGGGAAGGATGTTCCAGTTCTTCCTTGAGGCTGAACAGCTCCATGTCGAACAGGCCTTCGAGCTCATGGGGCGCCATGTTGCCGGAGGACATGATGCGCAGGTAATCGCAGATATAGGCAGTCATGCGCTCGTCCTTGAGCACGGCCGGGTACTTGGCGAAGATCGGGCTGGCGGCGGCGTCTTCGATATCCCCTTCAATGGCCATCATGCCTTCGCGGCGGCTCTTGTTGAGGATTTCGTAGACCAGCCCCAGCACTTCCAGATAAAACGTGTGGGAGAAGCGCGAGCTGAACATGCCCAGCGACTTCTTGATCACGTGCATGGTCATGTAGCCGGGGTTGGCCTGCAAGAAAGCGCCAAAGGCGGCGCCGCCAATAATCAACACTTCGAAAGGCTGAATCAGCGCGGCAATCTTACCGTGGGACAGGACGTACCCACCGAGCACACTTGCGATGACGACAATGATGCCGATAATTTTAGCCATAGGGGATCTGTACTTGCGCCGTCGGGTTCATGGACATAGTGGGTGCAGCTGAAAAACTCTTGTTCTACTTATCGGCAAAACTGCGCCAGACTATAGCCCGTTAAGGCGAAAAGCCAATTCAGCCCGTTACGGGTGTGTTGAACACATATGATGATCGCGCCCCAATCATGGCTAATGAAACGACAGTCCCAACTGCAAAACCCGCCACCCTCGCCGCCTGGATCAAGTGCCTGGACGACGTGCTGCTGCCCGTTCCCCAGGCCAGCCACGAGCGGGTGTGCAAAGCCATCCGCGGCAGTCGCAGCTCATTGAGGGACATCGCCGAGCTGATGCAAGACAGCCCGGCCCTGGTGCTCAGCGTGATGCGCGAGGCCAACAGCCACACCCACGGCAGCCTGGCGGAACCGGCGGAAAACCTCGAAGTGGCGCTCAATCGCCTCGGCCTTAAACGCGCCGAAGAACTGCTGGTGCGCCTGCCGTCGGTGCCGGCCCGCGAGATTCCCGTCGCGCTGCGCCAACTGCTGCTGGTCAGCCAGCACGCTTCCCAGCAAGCCAACGGCCTGTTCGGCAGCCGCCTGGCGCGCCTGTGGCAGGACATCCATTGGGGCAGCCTGCTGTTTCTGTCACCGTTGTGGCCGATGGCCGTGGCCTACCCCAAGCTGCTTGAGGAATGGGAGCTGCGGGTGATCCACAAGGGCGAGTCGGCGCGCCAGGTCGAGCAGCACGTGTTCGGCGTGCGCCTGCTGGACCTGTGCCTTGGCCTGACTGCGGCGTGGCACCTGCCGATCTGGGTATCCCAGGGCTATAACCTGCTGCTGGGCGAGCGGCGTCTGCTGGTCAAGGCATTGCGTATCGCCCGCGAAGACGACCCGCTGCGCCACCAGCAATTACTCGACGCCGAACCCAACCTGCGCCGCTGGCTGAATCAGCCGGCCAACACGGTGCTGTTGGCCAACGGCCTGGCGCTGTCGGCGCAGGAGTCCTGGACCTGCCCGCACACCGAGCGCTGGCAATACCTCACTGCGCTGTACCTGCAGGAGCCACTGGGCGATGTGCAGCAGCAGGTTCACCAGCAAGCGGTCACCAGCGCCCGCAGCACTTTGATGCCTGATCTCTGGCACCCGGCCCTGTCGCTGATCTGGCCGTGGCACGTGCAAAAGGTCCATCGTGGCCTGCTGCCCGCGCCGCCGCCCACGGCCGAAGCACTGGCACTGTGGCGCAACCGTTGCACGGAGCTGCTGGTCGAACCGAGCCGCTTTGCCAATGCGATGCACCTGACCACGTGCGCCAAGGAAGCCCTGGTCGCCAGCGGCATGCAGCGCGTATTGGTGTTCATGGCGGATCGCGCCTTGAGCACCTTGCGCGTGCATCAGGCCGATGGCTTGCCGAAGGACGCTGCCAACCTGAGCCTGGATGTGGTCAACAGTACATTGCTGCAACGCTTGCTGGAAAAGTCCGCCCAGGTGCGTCTCGGTCCTGACAACCATGCGCAGTTCGCCGCCCTGCTGCCACCGATCCTGCGCCGCCTGTTTACCGGCGAGCACCTGCTGTTGCGCTCGCTGAGCTGTAATGGCCGCGTAGTCATGCTGATGGTGGCTGACCAGGGTGGCGGGCCGTTCTCGGAAACCACCGTGCAAGCCTTTGGCAAAACCGCGCAATGCGTCGAAAAAGCCCTGCACAGCTTTACCAACCGCAGCGCCTGATGCTTGCGCTACAATCGCCCTCCTTTATCGCCAACATTTGTGCCCAGGAGACCTCACATGCCTGACTTCTCTGGCTTGCCGCTGGTGATCGAATCCAGCGACCTGCAAGGTCGCCTTGATGCCGAACACCTGATTCTGGTGGACCTCACCAGTGCCGCCCGCTACGCCGAAGGGCATATCCCCGGCGCGCATTTCGTTGACCCCAAGCGCACCCAGTTGGGCCAACCGCCCGCACCGGGCCTGCTGCCGCACAAGGCTGACCTGGAAAAGCTGTTCGGCGAACTGGGCCACACACCCGATGCCACCTATGTGGTGTATGACGACGAAGGCGGCGGTTGGGCCGGGCGTTTTATCTGGATGCTCGACGTGATCGGCCATCAGAAATACCACTACCTCGACGGCGGCCTGCTGGCGTGGCTGGACGAGAAACACCCGGTGTCCACCGAGGTGCCCACCCCCGCTGGCGGCCCGGTCAGCCTCACCTTGCACGACGGCCCCACCGCCACCCGCGAATACCTGCAAAGCCGGCTCGGCGCGGCCGACCTGGGTATCTGGGACGCACGCGGCCCGCTGGAGTACTCCGGCGAAAAAGTCCTCGCGGCCAAAGCCGGGCACATCCCCGGCGCCGTGAACTTCGAGTGGACCGCTGGGATGGACAAAGCGCGCAGCCTGCGCATCCGCCGCGACATGCCGCAAATCCTCGAAGACCTCGGGCTGACCCGCGATAAAGAAATCATCACCCACTGCCAGACTCACCACCGCTCTGGCTTCACCTACCTGGTGGCCAAGGCGCTCGGTTACCCACGAGTCAAAGGTTATGCCGGTTCCTGGGGCGAATGGGGCAACCACCCCGACACCCCCGTTGAGATTTAAGGTTTAAGGACAGTTATGAAAAAGCAGTTGTTTATCCTCAGCCAGTACTTGCTGCCACACCACTTGCTCTCGCGCCTGGCCGGCTGCATTGCCGAGTGCCGCGTGCGCTGGTTCAAGAATGCCTTCACCCGTTGGTTCGCCAAGCGTTACCAGGTGGACATGTCCCAGGCGCTGGTTGAAGACCTGACCGCCTATGAGCACTTCAATGCCTTCTTCACCCGCGCACTGAAAGACGGCGCGCGCCCACTGGATCAAACGCCGGGCGCCGTACTGAGCCCGGCCGACGGTGCCGTCAGCCAGCTCGGCCCGATCGAGCATGGCCGTGTATTCCAGGCCAAGGGCCACAGCTTCAGCGTGCTGGAATTGCTGGGCGGCGACGCTGCGTTGGCTGCGCCGTTCATGGGCGGCGACTTCGCCACCATCTACCTGTCGCCCAAGGACTACCACCGGGTGCACATGCCACTGGCCGGTACCTTGCGCGAGATGGTCTATGTGCCAGGGCGGATTTTCTCGGTGAACCAGACCACCGCCGAGAACGTACCGGAACTGTTTGCGCGTAACGAGCGGGTTGTCTGCCTGTTCGACACCGAACGCGGCCCGATGGCCGTGGTGTTGGTGGGCGCGATGATCGTGGCATCGATTGAGACAGTGTGGGCCGGGCTGGTAACGCCGCCCAAGCGTGAACTGAAAACCTTCCGTTACGACGAAGCTGCCCGTGCGCCGATCCATCTGGAAAAAGGCGCTGAACTGGGTCGCTTCAAGCTGGGTTCGACCGCTATCGTGCTGTTCGGGCCGGATCAGGTGAAATGGACCGAAGCGTTGCTGGCGGGCTCACCCGTACAGATGGGCCAGGGCATCGCAACACCCAAGGCCTGACGCTGAACCAAATGTGGGAGGGGGCTTGCCCCCGATAGCAGTAGTCCAGTCAGAGCTGTATTGACTGACCCACCGCCATCGGGAGCAAGCCCCCTCCCACATTTTTGCCCGTATTTCTTCAGCTAGAGCTGGCCGTCACGGTCGCGCAAGCCCAGCAGATACAGCACCCCATCCAACCCCAAGGTCGAAATCGCCTGCTTGGCCGATTGCTTGACCAACGGCTTGGCGCGGAATGCCACACCCAGCCCGGCAATCGCCAGCATCGGCAAGTCGTTCGCGCCGTCGCCGACCGCAATGGTCTGTTCCAGGCGCAAGCCTTCTTTATGCGCCAGTTCCTTGAGCAGGTCCGCCTTGCGTTGTGCGTCGACAATCGGCTCCACCGCCACGCCGGTCACTTTGCCATCCACCACTTCCAGCTCGTTGGCAAACACGTAGTCAATGCCCAGCTTGGCCTGCAGTTGCTTGGCAAAATAGGTGAAGCCGCCGGACAAGATGGCCGTTTTGTAGCCCAGGCGCTTGAGTTCGGCGAACAGGGTTTCGGCGCCTTCGGTCAGGCGCAGGGAAGCGCCGATGGAATCGAGCACGCTCACGTCCAGGCCCTTGAGCAGCGCCAGGCGTTCCTTGAAACTGGCGCGAAAATCCAGTTCGCCGGCCATCGCCCGCTCGGTAATCTCGCTGACCTGCTCGCCCACACCCGCCGCTTTGGCGAGTTCGTCGATGACTTCGGCTTCGATCAGGGTCGAGTCCATGTCGAACACCGCCAAACGACGGTTGCGCCGGAACAGCGAATCCTCCTGGAAGGCGATGTCGACATTCAGCTCCTGGGCCACGCTCAGGAATTCGGCGCGCAGCGCTTGCGCATCGGCCGGCTCCCCGCGCACCGAAAACTCGATGCAGCCCTTGCCTTTGTCCGCCGGCGTGTCCAGCGGCATACGCCCCGACAGGCGGTCGATATGGTCGATGTTCAAACCGTAATGCGCCGTGATCGAGCTGACGCGTTGCAATTGTTCGGCCGTGACCTTGCGGGTGAGCAACGTCACGATATGGCGTTTTTTGCCCTGGCCTTCGACCCAATGCTGGTAATCGGCTTCGGACACCGGCGTGAAGCGCACCTGCTGATCGAGTTTGTAGGCCGTAAACAGGATGTCTTTGAGGACCGAGGATGCCTGTTCGGTGCTGGGAATTTCCACCAGGATGCCGAACGACAGGGTGTCGTGGATCACCGCCTGGCCGATGTCGAGAATGTTCACACCACCCTGGGCCAGAACACCGGTAATGGCAGCGGTGAGACCCGGTCGGTCAAGACCTGTGATGTTGATCAGGACAATTTCGCGCAAAGCGCACCCCCAGGCTGGAAAAAAACCGCATTCTACCCACTTTCAGTGACCATCGGGCACAGCCAGCGCTTTGCCGGTCATGGGCCTGTCGCTATACTGCGCGTCAACTTCACGGACCAAGAGCCGAGCGCAAGTGAACCGGCCCACGCCAGTAAAAACCGATAACTTCTTCCTGCTGATCTTCCGGGCACTGCGCCACCGCCGTGTACCGATCGCATTACGCATCGCCAGCCATAACGTGATCCTGGTCGCTCTGGCCCTGGTGATCTACGCCTGCGTGATGGGTTTGCAATTCAAGCAGGCCATGCATGAGCAAGCCGACGCCCTGGGCGAGAGCCTGACCACCCAGACTGCCACCTCGGCGACTGAGTTGCTGGTGTCCAACGACATTCTCAGCCTCAACGTGCTGCTCAACAACCTGACCAAGAACCCGTTGGTGGCCCACGCCGCTATCTATAGCGTGGACAACCGGATCATGGCCGAAGCCGGGCAGCGCCCGAAAAACGGCCTGCTGGGCGAAGCCGAGGGCCTGTACCAGAGCAATATCACCTTTCAGGATGTGAAAGCCGGCCAGTTGCGCATCAGCCTGGACATGCAACAGTTCCAGCAACCGATGACCATCAGCCTGCAGAGCATGGGCATCCTGAGCGCGATCCTGTTGGCCCTGGCCCTGGCCTTGAGCCTGCGCCTGGGGCGGCATATCTCTACGCCGTTGATGCAACTGCGCATCTGGCTGCGCGATATCGACGAACATACCCCGGCCACCGACCGCCAGGACGAAATCGGCGACCTCGCGCGCCAGCTGCATGCCAGCTTCGCCCCGGAGCCGACTGTACCTGAGGTTGAACCTGAGCCTGAGTACGACGACGCCGACTACAACGATGAGCCTGAGTTTGAAGTGCGTGACCTGCGTGACCCAGGCTTCGACGAAAGCGCTCCAGTGGCGGGTTTGAAGCCTGCGCCGCGACATGTAGTCAAGGCCGAAGAAGACGAGCTGGACGACGAAGACCCGTTCGCCGACCTGCGCGATACCGCCGATACCGCGCCCGCCGTAGCGCCGAAACCGCTTGCGGCCAACAGCACCGAGCCCCAGTACAGCGCCGTACTCGCCGTGCAGCTGGGTGCCCAGGACCAACTGCGCCGCCTGCCCCGCGCCCGCTTGACGGAATTGCTGGAACGCTACCGCGACTGTCTCGACCAGGCCGCCTCGCTCTACCAGAGCGAACTGCACACCCTGAACGATGGCAGCACGTTGATGCTGTTCCACAGCGAAGACAGCGGCGAAGACTACCTGACCAACGCCATCTGCTGCGGCGAGTTGCTGCGCGCCCTGGGCCATGCCTTGCAGATCGAAGTGGCGGACAGCGGCATTACGTTGCAATTGCAGTTGGGCCTGACGGTGGGCGATGGCCTGTTCGGCATCAGCCAGATCGACCTCTTGCTGACCGAGATTGCCCAGGACGCCCTGGCCTTGTCGCAGCACAGCCGCAACCTGCTGCTAGTGGAGCGCAAGATCAGTGAAGACACGCTGATCCGCCAGCGCGCACGCATCCGCCCGATTGCCAGCCCTGAGGGCGCCAGCTGTGTGGAGCGCCTGATGGAGCCGTATCCGTCGATGCTGGAGCGCCAACTTGCGCGTATGCATGAGACCCGCAACAAGAATTGAAGAACACCGCTAAACCCAATGTGGGAGGGGGCTTGCCCCCGATAGCGGTAGTCCAGTCAGAGATGCATTAACTGACCCACCGTCATCGGGGGCAAGCCCCCTCCCACATTTGATGTGGGGTGCAGCTTAAATTGCAGCGCAAACAAAAGGCCCGCTTACTCAGCGGGCCTTTTGTTTGTCTGGCATTCAGATCAAAACCTGAACACTTCCAGATCCGTACGAATCGGGGTTGCCATCGGCATCTTCGGCTTTTCCGGCGTTGCGGGCTTGGCTTGTGCCGGTGCCTGCTTGCGCGGTGCCTCGGCAATCGGCGGCTGGTTGGCCAGCGGCTTGAGCGCCACCGACAACTGCTGCGCCAGGTGCTGCAACAATACGCCCTGGGCCTGGACCTGGGACGCCGTGGTGCCGGCATGTTCTTCCTGCAGGTGCACGATACGGTTGTCCCGTACTTGCCCGCGACGGTCGATCAAGCGCCACTGTGCATCCAGGATCGCCGGTTGCGACTTGCCGGAGTCAAGCCGCGTGATAGTCAGCAACACCTGCACATCCGGGGAGAACCCGGATGGGCCTGGCGCCAGGACCACGCGCTGGCTGTCCAACTGACCGGCCACCTGACGCAACATCAATTGATTGATATCGGAAGAAAGGCTGCCCGCCCAACGACCATCCGTGGAACCTTGCAGGCTTCCGTCGTTCTGACGTTGGAGCAGGGTTTCGCGTTGCAGGTAATCAGCAACGATAACCGGACCCAGCAGGACCGCCATGCCGGCGGTTTGTGCCGGCTGAGCTGGACTTCCGCTGTCCAGCTGGTACAGCGACACCGGCTGGTGCGTGCTGCAACCCGCCAGCCCTAACAGGCCAGCGAGCATCAAAAATAGAGGAAGGCGTGGAGCAGTCATCATCCCATCCAGGTGGCTGCCACAAGGCGAACCACAATGTAATACTAAAAATAACCTAAACACGCTCGGCCACGCCGGCGCTGGAAAGGCCATATCATCCGTGAATATGCGCCATGACTCCAGCGCCAAAGCGTCGATCTACGCGTTAAATCGTAGATCGAGGCCTCTAGTTCGCCTTAAGCAGGCGTTTCCACCAACAAAGCATCCACTCGCTGGAAGCCCCGAGGCAGTTTGTTGCCGCGTCGACCGCGTTCGCCCTTGTAGTGCTCAAGGTCGTCAGGGCGCAGCGACAGCGTGCGCTTGCCGGCTTGAAGCACCAGCGTAGCGCCTTCGGGGATGACGGCGATGTCGGTCACGTACTCTTCGCGACTGGCCACCCGCTCTCCCGGGATACCAATGATCTTGTTGCCCTTGCCCTTGCCCAGCTGCGGCAGGTCGCTGATCTTGAACACCAGCAAACGCCCTTCGGTAGTCACCGAGGCCAGCCAGTTGTGCTCACGATCCTCCACCGGGCGCGGCAGGATCACCTTGGCATTGTTCGGCAGGCTCAGCAGCGCCTTGCCCGCTTTGTTCTTGGCCTGCAGGTCTTCACCCTTGACCACGAATCCGTAACCGGCGTCGGAAGCGATGACATACAACGAATCATCGTCCGGCAGCAGCACGCACTCGAAATTCGCCCCCGGTGGCGGCGTGAGGCGCCCGGTCAGCGGCTCGCCCTGCCCTCGTGCGGAAGGCAGCGTGTGGGCCGGCACCGAATAACTGCGCCCCGTAGAATCAATAAACACTGCAAATTGGTTGGAGCGCCCAGCCGCCGCAGTCTTGAAGCCATCACCGGCCTTGTACGAAAGACCGGTGGCGTCAATATCATGCCCTTTGGCGGAGCGAACCCAACCCTTTTCCGACAGAACGACGGTAATTTTCTCGTTGGGCAACAGCTCGGTTTCTGTCAGAGCTTTCGCTTCAGCACGCTCGACAATTGGCGACCTGCGGTCATCGCCGTAGGTTTCGGCGTCCTTGATCAGTTCGCTGCGCACCAGCTTCTTGAGCTTGGCTTCACTGCCCAGCAGCGCTTGCAGCTTGGCTTGTTCCTTGAGCAATGCGTCCTGCTCGTCGCGCAGCTTCATTTCTTCCAGTCGCGCCAACTGGCGCAAGCGGGTGTCGAGGATGTAGTCAGCCTGGATTTCGCTCAGTTCGAAACGCGCGATCAACTCGGCCTTCGGGTGCTCGGCGGTGCGGATGATATGGATCACTTCATCCAGGTTGAGGTAAGCGATCAACAAGCCGTCCAACAGGTGCAGGCGGCGCTCGACCTTATCCAGGCGGAATTGCAGGCGGCGGCGCACGGTCTGCACGCGGAACTCCAGCCATTCCACCAGCAGATTGCGCAGGTTCTTGAGCTGCGGCTTGCCGTCCAGGCCGATGATGTTGACGTTGACCCGGTAGCTGGACTCCAGGTCGGTGCTGGCAAACAGATGCTGCATCAGCACTTCATGATCCACCCGGCTGTTGGTCGGGATGATTACGATGCGGCACGGGTTCTCGTGGTCGGACTCATCGCGCAAGTCGGCGACCTGCGGCAGTTTCGACGGCTTGGCCTGCATCAACGCGGCGATCTGCTCCAGCACTTTGGCGCCGGACACCTGATGCGGCAACGCGGTCACGATAATGTCGCCGTCTTCGACGTGATACACCGCGCGCATGCGCACCGAGCCCTTGCCGGTTTGGTACATTTTCAGCAGGTCGGCGCGCGGCGTGATGATTTCCGCTTCGGTCGGGTAGTCCGGGCCCTGGATATGCTCGCACAGCTGCTCGACCGTGGCTTTGGGCTCATCCAGCAGACGAACGCAGGCGGAGGCGACTTCGCGCAGGTTGTGCGGCGGCACGTCGGTGGCCATGCCGACCGCAATGCCAGTGGTGCCATTGAGCAGGATATTCGGCAGACGTGCCGGCAATACCAGGGGTTCGTCGAGGGTGCCGTCAAAGTTTGGCCCCCAGTTCGCGGTGCCCTGGCCCAGCTCGCTGAGCAGAACTTCGGAGTAGCGCGACAGACGCGCCTCGGTGTAACGCATGGCGGCGAAGGACTTGGGATCATCCGGCGCACCCCAGTTACCCTGGCCGTCGACCAGGGTGTAACGGTAGCTGAACGGCTGGGCCATCAGCACCATGGCTTCATAGCACGCCGAATCGCCGTGGGGGTGGAACTTGCCGAGCACGTCACCGACGGTACGCGCCGACTTCTTGTGCTTGGAGTCAGCGTCCAGGCCCAACTCACTCATGGCGTAGATAATGCGCCGTTGTACCGGCTTCAGGCCGTCGCCGATATGCGGCAGGGCACGGTCCATGATCACGTACATGGAGTAGTTGAGGTAGGCATTTTCGGTGAAGTCAGCCAGCGATCGGCGTTCTACGCCATCTAAGCTGTCTGCGAGGATGTCACTCATGCGGGCCTCATCATTGGGTAAGGCGCAGCGGAACTGCCGCTGCGCTGATTCAATTCAAAAAAGTCGCGGCTCATGGCTGGGCACTCCAGCCACCGGCCGGCGCGGCGAAACGATAGACCACCGGGCGCTTTTCACCGTCGGCACGTGCGCCAAAATTATTGTCGATGCCAATCCAGGCGCCGTCGGCGTCCACCACCAGGGCTTCGGCCAGGCCATAGGGCTGGGGGTAACGCCGTTCGGGCGTCAGGGTGTCGTCGGCAAACGACCAGCACAGCTCAACCTTGGCCGTCACCGTATCGCGTCGGCAAATCTGGAACGCATTGCGCTCCAGGGTAAACAGCTTGCCGTCGAACAGCGCCAGGTCGGCAAAATCCTTGGACACGGCTTTGGCGTTGGTGAACTGCGCCGGCTGCACTTCCAGCCCGGCCTCGCTCAACAATACGCAAGCCCCCTCGCAATCCCACACGCTCTGCCCGCGCTTGATCGAGATCAGGCCACGGCGCTCACGCTCGGCGGCCAGCCAGATCTGATTGCCTTGCGGGTTCACCGTCAGGCCCTCGAACAACGCATTGAAGTGCAGCAACATGCCGCTGGCCCGCGCCTCGCGCACCATGCCCGGGGCGATTTTCAACCACTCGGGCGCACCGGCTGCCGGTACCTGCAACACCGCCGCATGGGCTTCGCTGACGATGTAACGGTTGCCTGCGGCATCACAGCTGATCCCTTCGAAATCCAGGTCCCCACCGCGAATGAACGAAGCCGCCGTGGTGCGCGAGCGCAGCCCCCACGGCAGGCCGGATTCGGGCACGGGGGGGACATTGATCTTCAATACCTCGGCGTTCCAGGTCGGCTCGCGGGTGTCCAGACGATAAATCTGCTCATCATCACGGTCCGATACCGTCCACAGGTCCTTGCCGCACAGCGCCAGGCCCGACAGGTTGCCGCCGCGCATGCCGTCTACCGGATGTTCCGACACCCACTTGAGCTCAGCCACGGGCGCGGCAGCCACATCGGTGGTCGCCAACCCGCACACCATCAGGATCGCCAGGGCGACGCCTGTGCGCATCAGCCCAGCACCTCGGCCAGGTTGCCCTTGGATTCGAGCCAGGCTTTGCGATCCGGCGCACGCTTTTTCGCCAGCAGCATGTCCATCATTTCCGAGGTACCGGCGAAGTCTTCCAGGGTCAACTGCACCAGGCGCCGGGTGTTCGGGTCCATGGTGGTTTCGCGCAATTGCGGCGGGTTCATTTCACCCAGGCCCTTGAATCGCGTGACCTGCGGCTTGCCGCGCTTCTTCTCGGCCACCAGGCGGTCGAGGATGCCATCGCGTTCGGCTTCGTCCAGGGCGTAGAAAATCTCCTTGCCCAGGTCGATGCGGTACAGCGGCGGCATGGCGACGTAGACGTGACCGGCATCCACCAGCGGGCGGAAGTGCTGCACGAACAACGCGCACAGCAAGGTGGCAATGTGCAGACCATCGGAGTCGGCGTCGGCCAGGATGCAGATCTTGCCGTAGCGCAACTGGCTCATGTCCGCCGCGCCAGGGTCGACCCCAATGGCCACGGCGATGTTATGCACTTCCTGGCTGGCGAGGACTTCGCTGCCATCGACTTCCCAGGTGTTGAGGATCTTGCCGCGCAACGGCAGGATCGCCTGGAACTCCTTGTCCCGCGCTTGCTTGGCGGAACCGCCAGCGGAATCCCCTTCCACCAGGAACAGCTCGGAGCGCATCGGGTCCTGCCCGGCGCAGTCGGCCAGCTTGCCGGGCAATGCCGGGCCCTGGGTGATGCGTTTGCGCTCGACCTTCTTGCTGGCCTTGAGGCGACGACCGGCGTTGTTGATCGCCAGCTCCGCCAGGGCCAGGCCCAACTCCGGGTGCTCGTTGAGCCACAGGCTGAAAGCGTCCTTGACCACACCGGAAACAAACGCCGCTGCTTCGCGGGAGGACAGGCGCTCCTTGGTCTGGCCGGAGAACTGCGGCTCCTGCATTTTCATCGACAGCACGAACGCGATGCGCTCCCATACGTCTTCCGGCGCCAGCTTCACGCCGCGCGGCAGCAGGCTGCGGTATTCGCAGAATTCGCGCATGGCGTCCAGCAAGCCCTGGCGCAAGCCGTTGACGTGGGTGCCGCCCTGGGCGGTGGGAATCAGGTTGACGTAGCTTTCCTGCACGCTGTCGCCGCCCTCGGGCAACCACAACAGCGCCCAGTCGACGGCTTCCTTGTTACCGGCCAGGCTGCCGCAGAACGGCGCGTTGGGCAGGCGCTCGAAGTCGCTGACCGAATCTTCCAGGTAAGAGCGCAGGCCGTCTTCGTAGTGCCACTCGACCTTTTCGCCAGTGCCTTTGTCTTCAAAGCTCACCAACAGGCCCGGGCACAGCACGGCCTTGGCCTTGAGCACATGTTTGAGACGGCTGATGGAGAATTTCGGCGAATCGAAGTATTTCGGGTCCGGCGCGAAGTACACGCTGGTACCGGTATTGCGCTTGCCGACGCTGCCGATTACTTCGAGGTCGGTGGCTTTGTAGCCATCGGCGAAGGTCATCTGATATTCGTTGCCGTCGCGCTTGACCTTGACCCTGACCTGCGTGGACAAGGCATTGACCACGGAAATACCCACGCCGTGCAAACCGCCGGAGAACTGGTAGTTCTTGTTGGAGAACTTGCCGCCGGCGTGCAGTTTGGTGAGGATCAGCTCGACGCCCGACACACCCTCTTCGGGGTGAATGTCCACCGGCATGCCGCGACCGTCGTCGGACACTTCCAGGGAGTGGTCGGCGTGGAGAATGACCTGCACCGACTTGGCGTGCCCGGCCAAGGCTTCGTCGACGCTGTTGTCGATGACTTCCTGGGCAAGGTGGTTCGGCCGACTGGTGTCGGTGTACATGCCGGGGCGTTTGCGCACCGGGTCGAGGCCCGAGAGGACTTCGATGGCGTCGGCGTTATAAGAGCTAGCGCTGGGAGTGGCCATGGGGTCTCGTCGTGAGTCGTTCGATTAAAAAGTGACCTGCGATTTTTACAGTGACGAAAAATCGAAGGATTGATACTGATCAGCGCCAATGCCGGCAAAGCACAGCAGTGCCGGCAATTGCTGGGCGAACCCTTGGTAACCGTGGTCGCCACCGGCCTGGATGCGCAAGGCACAGGCACGGTAATACTGCTGGGCCAGGCGATAATCCAGGGTTTCGTCCCCGGTCTGCAACCACACCTGATAACGCGCGGCGTCCTGAGGGGCCGGTACTTCCAGCTCGGCCAACGCCGTGACGTGGTCGAGGGTCAACTCCCAGCTTTCATCGGTGTAGAGGTTCTTCTGGGTCCCCAGGTAGCCGTCAAACATCCGATGGGGGCTGACCGCCGGGTTGACCAGCAGCGCCTTGAGGCCATGGCGTTCGGCAAGATGGGTTGCATAGTAGCCGCCCAATGAACTGCCGACCAGCAGCGGCCTGCCCAGTTCTGCGATGGCCTCCTCCAATTGAGGAATCGCCTGACGCGGATGGTGATGCAGCGCCGGAACACGTAACTGCTCGGACAGGCCAAGCTTGCCCATCACGGTGATCAACTGGCTGGCCTTGTTGGAGGCCGGCGCACTGTTGAAACCGTGGATATAAAGGATCGAAGCAGACATGCCGGGCTCTCCGCGACTCAGGCCAAAGAGGCGCAGTTTACAGGGATCGAGGGCCTGTGTGAGAACCCATGTGGGAGGCGGCTTGCCGCCGATGGCTGAGTGTCAGTCAGCACATGTGGCAGCTGACACAGCGCAATCGGGGGCAAGCCCCCTCCCACATTTTTGCTCAGTGTTTACAGCTATTAATAGCCGTTGCTGCCGTAGTCGACGGTAAAGGCGAAATCCTTGACCCGCTCCACCCCGGTCTCCAACCGCCCGTCGGCATGCAAGCGCAGCCAGCGATAGCCTGGGGCCTGGTCGCTGACCTGGAAGTCCTCACTGCCCGGCGCGAACTGGATGCAGGTGGACGGCGACGCCAGCAGGCGCACGCCGTTGCGCTCGCTGTCGATTTCCTGGTGCACATGCCCCCACAAAACGGCTTTCACTTGGGGGAACCGGTCAAGCACGGCAAACAGCGCGTCCGGATTGCGCAGGCCGATAGGCTCCATCCAGGCGCAGCCGATCGACACCGGGTGATGATGCAGGCACACCAGATGATGCCGGTTCGGTGCTTCACTCAAGGCCTGGACCAGCAGTTGCAGCTGCTGGTCCTGCAAATAGCCGGGCACGGAACCGGGTACGGCGGAGTCCAGCAGGGTGATGCGCCAGTTGCCCACGTCAACCACCGGCTCCAGCAGGTCGCTGTGCACGGCAGCGCTCGCCATGATCTGCGGCTCATCGTGGTTGCCGGGAAGCCAGCGCGCGGGAGCGCCTATAGGCGCAGTCATGTCGCGAAATTGCCGGTATGACGCCAGTGTGCCGTCCTGGGACAGATCCCCCGTGGCCAGTACCAGATCGACAGACGGCTGCTGTTCGCGCACAAGATCAATCACCCGCTGCAGGCTGTCGCGGGTATTCATGCCCAGCAATGTGACGTCTGCCTCGGCAAACAAATGGCTGTCGGACAGTTGCACCAACAGCGCAGCGTCGGGGTTCATGGCGGATACGCTCGGCAAGGCGCTCTCCCTAGCGGTCACAGGAATACACAGGTGAGGCAATTATGCTGGGGCAGGACACAAAGAGGAAACCCAGGGAAACAAACGCAGTTCACATCTAGCGCACGACTTCGAACTCATGGCCCAAGGCCAGGCAGTGGCTCAACCATTCGCCGAGGAACACATTGAGCTGTGCTTTCTCATCGGGCTGGTGCATGAACACATTCGGGTAAGGATAGATGCTGCGAAAGCGTCGCGCGTGTTCGGCGCTGATCACTTCGGCCATGCGTGCATCGTGGTACACCTGCACTTCCAGCTGCGGCACCGGCAGCCAGGGCAGGCTGTGCTCCTGGCGCACGCGCAGGGTGGTGGTGTACGGGCAATTGACGATGACTTCCAGGGTCAGCACGCCCAGCATCTGGTCGCCGTGGGTCACGGCAATGCGCCGCGCCTCTGGCGTGTGGCGCATGTCGGGGAGCAGGCGCATCAGCCGCGCATAGTTGGCCTCGCACGCGGCTTGCAGCCCGATCAGGTCAACCCGGTAACGTTCCCGTGCCTTTACTGCCATAGCCCCCTCACTTCCGCGCGATTAAGCGCAAGCCATTGCAGGGCGATGATGCTGGCTGCATTGGAAATCCTGCCGTCGCGCACAGCCTGAAAGGCATCTTCGAATGCCCAGGTGGTCACGCGGATATCTTCGGCCTCTTCTTCCAATCCATGGATACCACCGGCCTGTGAGCTGTCGCAACGGCCCAGGTACAGGTGGACGAATTCGGTACTGCCGCCAGGCGACGGGAAATATTTGGTGATCGGCCACAGTGCGGAGAATGTCAGCCCAGCTTCCTCCTCGGCTTCGCGGTGTGCAACCTCCTCGGGTTGCTCGTCCTTGTCGATCAGGCCGGCGACCATTTCCACCAGCCACGGGTTGTCGGTTCGGCCCATGGCGCCGACGCGGAACTGCTCGATCAGCACCACTTCATCGCGCTGCGGATCGTAGGGCAGTACGCACACCGCATCATGGCGCACAAAGACTTCACGATTGATCACGCGGCTCATGCCGCCGTCGAACTTCTCGTGGCGCAGTTGCACGCGATCAAGCTGATAGAAGCCCTTGTAGGCAGAGTCGCGCTGGACAATTTCGATGTTCTTCGGCGTCGCCTTCGTAACGTCCGTCATATTCTTCCTCGTCATAAGCCGTGCAATGGGCGCCATCCTAACGCGCCCAAGCGACTCGGCGCAGCCCCTTTCCGGTTGCCGGGATAGACGGCGGGCGTCAAACTCACGCTAATCAGTCTAGTGGCGAACTGGCGGCCCTGTTGGCAGTCCAAGCGCTACTCTTTTCGCTTTCCATCGATTTACGAAGGACACACATGTCGCTTTTAAAAATCGCCTCCATGGCTTGTATTGCCTTGACCCTGGGTGCCTGCCAGAGCCTGTTCCAGCCCGGCCAACTCAAACCGCTGGACGTCACCACCGACAAGTCGGAGCAGATCAAGCCCGGCTGCGGCAGCCCTGATTGTCCGCTGGTGAACATCGACACCGTGCATTTCCCCGCCGATCCGCAACTCGACAACCTGGTCGAGCAGCGCCTGCTGCAGATGACCCGCACCACGCCCGGCGCCAGCGTCCCTGCGACCCTGAATGCCTACCGGGACAAGTTCCTGCGCGAATCCCCCGACCGCCACAGCATGTACTTGCAGGCCAAGGTACGTGAGCAGCATGACGGACTGGTGATCGTTGAAGTGTCCAGCTACCTGGACACCGGCGTGGCCCACGGTGAACCTGGCCGCGGTTTCATCAATTATTCACGGGTGCTGCATAAGGAGTTGAGCCTGGCCGACATGCTGTTGCCCGGCCAGGAGCAGGCCTTCTGGAATACGGCAAAAGTTGCCCACAACAGCTGGTTGATCAACACCAAGATGGACCGCGATCCGGAGTTCGTGAAGAACTGGCCGTTCCAGAAAACCCCGAACGTGGCCTTGACCAGCGGCGGCGTGGTGCTCAAGTACAACGTCACCACCATTGCTCCCTACGCCCAGGGGCTGATCGAAATCACCATCCCCTATGCGCGCCTGACCGGGGTGATCAAGCCCGAGCTGATGCCCGCGCGCCACTGACCGCGCGCCCCAGGATGAACTGCAGCAACCCTGCCAGCAGCAATGCCGGCAGGGTTGCACCCAGATCCGGATAGAAGTGCGCCAGCAGGTGGTAGGTGCCGATGCCGCCCAGCCACGCCAGCAGCGCCGGCCAATGCAGCAGGGTCACTACGCCCTGGCGCCGACGGCGCAGGATGAAGTGATCCACCAGTACCACGCCGAACAGTGGCGCAAACACTGAACCGATCAGCAACAGGAAGTTCTGGTATTGCACCAGGGGCGCCAGGCAGGCGATCACGGTGCAGATCACACCAATGGCCAACGCCAGGTGCTCGACCTTCAAACGCAGCAGCATCCCGCTCGACACTGCCGCCGAGTGAATATCGGCAAACGCGTTTTCCGACTCGTCCAGCAGGATCAGCAACAGCGGAATACCCAGGCCGGCTCCGGCCAGGGCCAACAGCAGTGCATTCACTTCACCGCTGGGCGCAAATGCCAGGGTGTAGGCCACCCCCAGGCTCATCAGCCAGAAATTACCGATAAAGAACCCCAGCGCGGTGCCGCCGAACACGCTTTTCGCGCGTTTGCCAAAGCGTGAGTAGTCGGCGATCAGCGCCAGCCACGACAGCGGCATGGCGATGGCAATGTCAAAGCCCACCGCAAACGGCATCGAACCGTCACCGGCCTGGGCCCACAGCGCGACGAGGTCGGCCTTGGCGAACAGGTTCCAGGTCAGCCACAGACAGGCCGCGAGCAGCAGCCAAATGCCCCATTTGCGCAGGATTTGCCGCACGAACGTCAACGGGCCACTCACCGCCAGCACGGTGGCAAGGCCACCAAAAAACACGGTCCACAACAAGGGGTTCGCCAACAGGCTGCCTTCACTGAACGCGCGCGCGCCCAACAAACTGGCCGCATCGCGCATCACGATAATCTCGAACGCGCCCCAGCCAACCAATTGCAGCAGGTTCAACAGCGCCGGCAGGCTCGCGCCTCGGGTACCGAGGCTGAGCTTGAGCGCGGCCATGGCGGACAGCCCCGTGTCGCTGCCGATCACGCCGACGGCGCCCAGCAACAGCACGCCGACCAGGGTGCCGAGGAAGATGGCCAACAATGAGCCGGACAGCCCCAGACCCGGCGCCAGTAAAGCGCCGGTTTGCAACACCATCAGGCCGATGCCGAGAGAGAACCACAGGGAAAACAGGTCGCGGGCGCCGAAGACGCGCTTGTCAGAAGGCACCGCGATGTCAGGCGAGTAAGTGCTGGGTTGAATGCTCAAGGATGAAATCTCTGAGGGACATTTGTTGTTTGAAAGAATGCTATCGGGGGCAAGCCCCCTCCCACACTTGAATTGTGAACACAGTCAAATGTGGCAGGGGGCTTGCCCCCGATGAGGCCGGTACAGGCGCCTGCAATCCCGGATCAGACCTTTTTGTAGAGCTGACTGCCTTCCTGCCTGAAGCGCTCCGCCTGCTCGGCCAAGCCCTTGGCCACGTCCACATCCACCGCGTCAATGCGCTGGTTGGCCGCGTATTCACGCACTTCCTGGGTGATTTTCATCGAGCAGAATTTCGGTCCGCACATCGAGCAGAAGTGCGCAACCTTGGCCGAATCCTTCGGCAGGGTTTCGTCGTGATAGGCACGCGCGGTGTCCGGGTCCAGGCCCAGATTGAACTGGTCTTCCCAGCGGAATTCGAAGCGCGCCTTGCTCAACGCGTTGTCGCGAATCTGCGCGCCCGGGTGGCCCTTGGCAAGGTCGGCGGCGTGCGCGGCGATCTTGTAGGTGATGATCCCGGTCTTCACGTCATCCTTGTTCGGCAAGCCCAAGTGCTCCTTGGGCGTGACGTAGCAGAGCATGGCGCAGCCGAACCAGCCGATCATCGCCGCGCCGATGCCGGAGGTGATGTGGTCGTAGCCCGGCGCAATGTCGGTGGTCAGCGGGCCGAGGGTGTAGAACGGCGCCTCATCGCAGCATTCGAGCTGCTTGTCCATGTTCTCCTTGATCAATTGCATCGGCACATGACCAGGACCTTCGATCATGGTTTGCACGTCGTGCTTCCAGGCGATCTTGGTCAGCTCGCCGAGGGTTTCCAGTTCA
The DNA here is from genome assembly GCF_005233615.1 of Pseudomonas sp. CFBP13528. Lineage (NCBI taxonomy): Bacteria > Pseudomonadati > Pseudomonadota > Gammaproteobacteria > Pseudomonadales > Pseudomonadaceae > Pseudomonas > Pseudomonas sp. CFBP13528. The sequence continues at coordinate 438,251 of NZ_QGAJ01000003.1, read as the reverse complement.
CCGAATTGCGCGGCGTCGTTGGCGTCGGCGATCGACCCCGGACGCAGGCCATCGCCGAGAGAGAAGCTGACGTCGTAGGCCTTCATGATTTCGCAGATTTCATCGAAATGCGTGTAGGTGAAGTTCTCCTTGTGGTGGGCCAGGCACCACTTGGCCATGATCGAACCGCCACGGGAAACGATGCCGGTGACGCGTTTGGCGGTCAGCGGTACGTAGCGCAGCAACACGCCGGCGTGGATGGTGAAGTAGTCGACACCCTGCTCGGCCTGTTCGATCAGGGTGTCGCGAAACAGCTCCCAGGTCAGGTCTTCGGCGGCGCCGCCGACTTTTTCCAGGGCCTGGTAGATCGGCACGGTCCCGATCGGCACGGGTGAGTTGCGGATGATCCACTCGCGCGTTTCGTGGATGTGCTTGCCGGTGGACAGGTCCATCACCGTGTCCGAACCCCAGCGGATGCCCCAGGTGAGTTTCGCCACTTCTTCTTCGATGGAAGAACCCAGGGCGCTGTTGCCGATATTGCCGTTGATCTTCACCAGGAAGTTACGGCCGATGATCATCGGCTCCAGTTCGGTATGGTTGATGTTCGCCGGGATGATCGCGCGACCACGGGCGATTTCTTCACGCACGAACTCTGGGGTAATGATCTTCGGTACGCTGGCGCCAAAGCTGTGGCCGGCGTGTTGCTGGTCGAGCAGGCCGCTGGCGCGGGCCTCTTCGAGCTTCATGTTTTCGCGGATGGCGACGTATTCCATCTCGGCGGTGATGATGCCTTTGCGCGCGTAGTGCATCTGCGTGACGTTGGCCCCGGCCTTGGCGCGGCGCGGGTTCTTCACATGGGCGAAGCGCAGCGCGGTCAACTCGGCATCGCTGAGGCGCTGTTGGCCGAAGTGCGAGCTGAGACCCGACAGACGCTCGGTGTCGCCACGGGACTCGATCCAGGGTGAACGCACATCGCCCAGGCCTTTGCGCACGTCGATGATCACGTTGGGGTCGGTGTACGGGCCGGAAGTGTCATAGACCACCACGGGCGCGTTGATTTCACCGCCGAAATCGGTGGGGGTCACGTCCAGGCTGACCTCGCGCATCGGTACACGGATGTCCGGGCGAGTGCCTTGTACGTAGATTTTCTGCGAGCGGGTAAACGGCTGCACCGAGCCTGCGTCGACCTTGGCCGATTCACTCAGGTGCACGGTATCTTTGAGTTTTGTACTTTTTATTTCTGTGCTCATCACGGGCTCTCCAACTTATCCAGGCGGTGGATTTTTGTCGGAGCGAACCTGTGGCGGACGGACGCACTGGAATCAGTGCTGTGCTTGGCGCACGAGGGCTGTTCGATGGTCGAACAACTTCCCGGACGAAGCACAAGAGGACTCGCCGGGTGACGAGAAATCTTGTTCCCTACGCAGGCGTTAACCTGATCAGGTTCAACGGGATCCGGTATTTACCGATCTCAGCCTTCCAACAAGGCACCCCGACAAGAACCTGCCCAGTCTAGACCAGGGCGTGGGCAAATTGCCAATGACGCTGTAGTCAGGATGATAAATGGCGTGATTACAGGATTGTTGTGCCGAGGCCCGGCCACTACACTCCTGAGCTGCCTCAAGGCTTGACGCTCCTGTTTCGTCACCGTAGCCTTGAGCGATAAATTATCATCGTAATATTTACTCAGGGATCGCCTCATGCTGCGCAAACTTTCACTGGCAGTTGCCGTGTCTTGTGCGACCAATGGAATGGTCTGGGCAGCTGAAGCGCCCTTGTCCGCCAGAACCGACCTGGTCAGCGTCTACCAGGAAGCGGTGGACAACAACGCCGATCTAGCAGCGGCCCGCGCTCAATACGGCGCGCAAAAAGAAGTGGTGCCCCAGGCCCGCGCCGGGTTGCTGCCGAACCTGACCGGTGGTGCCGACATCAATAACGTGCGCACCCAGATCGACACGCCGGCCGCCACCGCCAATCGCGATGCGCACTCCTGGCGTGCAACATTGAGCCAGCCGCTGTTTCGTGCCGACCGCTGGTTCCAGCTGCAAGCCGCCGAAGCCACCAACGAGCAGGCCGCACTGCAGCTCTCGGCGACCGAACAGAACCTGATCCTGCAGAGCGCCGAAAGCTACTTTGCCGTACTGCGCGCGCAAGACAACCTGGCCTCGACCAAGGCTGAAGAAAATGCCTTCAGACGTCAGTTGGACCAATCCAATGAACGCTTCGATGTGGGCCTGTCGGACAAGACCGACGTGCTGCAATCCCAGGCCAGCTACGACACGGCACGGGCCAACCGCATCCTCGCGCAGCGCCAGGTGGAAGACGCGTTCGAGGCACTGATCACGCTGACCAATCGCCAATACAATTCGATCCAGGGCATTGTCCACACACTGCCGGTGTTGCCGCCGCTGCCGAACGACGCCAAGGCCTGGGTCGAAACCGCCGGCCGCCAGAACCTGAACCTGCTGGCCAGCAACTACGCCGTCACCGCTGCCGAAGAAACCCTCAAGCAGCGCAAGGCCGGCCACGCGCCCACCCTCGACGCGGTGGCGCAGTACGAAAAAGGCGATAACGATGCTCTGGGTTTCAGCAACCCGAATGCGTTCGGCACGCCCTATCGCGGCGACGTCGAACAGCGCACCATCGGCCTGCGCCTGAACATCCCGATCTACAGCGGCGGGCTGACCAGCTCCCAGGTACGTGAATCCTACTCGCGCCTGGGCCAGACCGAGCAGCAACGCGAAGGCCTGCGCCGCCAGGTTGTGGAAAATACCCGCAACCTGCACCGCGCCGTAAATACCGACGTGGAACAGGTGCAAGCACGCCGCCAGTCGATCATCTCCAACCAGAGCGCGGTGGAAGCCACGGAAATCGGCTATCAGGTGGGCACGCGCAATATCGTCGACGTGCTGGACGCCCAGCGCCGGCTCTACTCATCGGTGCGCAACTACAACAACAGCCGCTACGACTACATCCTCGACAACCTGCGCTTGAAGCAGGCAGCGGGCACGCTGAATCCGGGGGACCTACAGGACCTGACGCGCTATTTGAAAGCCGACTACAACCCGGATAAAGACTTCCTGCCACCGGACCTGGCCAAAGCCGCCGCCGAGCAGCTCAAGGCCCGCCCGGGTTCTTGAAAACACCATAAACCAATGTGGGAGGGGGCTTGCCACCGATGGCAGTGGGCAGCCACCTATTGGGTGACTGACACACCGCTATCGGGGGCAAGCCCCCTCCCATATTCGGATGTATGTTGAATCAGTCCGCGATCAGCCTGTCCAGGCCGTCCAGCAAACGCTCAAGCGCTCCCTGATTGGCCTGCATCACTTTCAATCCCGCCTCTGCCATCCTGCGCGCATCCCGCGGCAGTTCGAACAATTGGCGCACCGCTTCGGCCAAACCTTCTGCGTCATCCACCTCGCGCAACGCCCCGGCCTCGCGCATCATCGCGCTGATTTCCAGGAAGTTGAACAGGTGCGGCCCCATGATCACCGGTTTGCCCAGCGCCGCCGGTTCCAGAGGATTATGCCCACCGGTCGGTACCAGACTGCCGCCGACAAAGGCGCTGTCGGCCAAGGCGTAGAGAAACAGCAACTCGCCCATGGTGTCGCCAAGCAGCACGCAGGTGTCGGCATTGACCGCTTCGCCACTGGAGCGCCGCACCGTGGCAAAGCCTTGCTGCACGCACCGCTCGAACGTCGGCCCGAAGCGTTCCTGATGACGCGGCACCAGAATCAGCAGCGCATTGGGATAGCTGGCCAGCAACTGGCGATGGGCGTCGAGCACCACGTCGTCTTCGCCTTCGTGGGTGCTGGCGGCGATCCATACCGGGCGCTCACCGGCACCCCATTGTTCGCGCAAGGCGGCGGCGCGTGCCGGCAGTTGGGGGTCGATGGTCAGGTCGAACTTGATCGAGCCGGTGACTTCAACGGTGGCAGGACGCGCGCCGAGGCTGCGAAAACGCTCGGCCTCGGTTTCGGTCTGCACGGCGAACCAGCTCATTTCGGCCAGCATCGGCGCGGTCAGTCTGGCGAACCGCGCATAGCCCCTGGCCGAGCGCGCCGACAATCGCGCGTTGGCCAGGGCCACAGGAATACCGCGTTGGGCGCAGGCGTGAATATGGTTAGGCCACAATTCGGTTTCCATGATCACCGCCAGCTTAGGCTGTACGCAATCGAGGAAACGCTTGGCGGCGCAGGGCAAGTCGTACGGCAGATAGCAATGCTGGACGCGCGGCTCATCGGCAAACAGCGCCTGGATTCGCTCGGAACCGGTGGGCGTCATGCAGGTGACGGTCATCGGCAACTGCGGATGACGCTTCAGGAGGGCCCGGATCATCGGCGCGGCGGCAATGCTTTCGCCCACCGACACCGCGTGCACCCAGATCCCGCCGGGCTGCATCACGGGCAAGCCACAGGAAAACCGCTCGCCCACGCGCCTGGCATAGGCCGGCGCCTTGCGCGCGCGCAACCACAGACGTAAAACCACCAACGGCAGCGCCAGGTAAAACAGACAGGTGTAGAGAGTTCTATTCATGGCGGCGGAGTTTATCGGCTTTTTCAGTCGATCGCCTGCAAGCACTCGGCAAAACGTTCAGCCAGAAAGCGTGCGGCAGGCCCAAGGTGCTCATCGCGGCGCCACACCAGCTCCACCACCAGCGCCGGCGGGGTCCATTCGCTGTGCAGTTCAACCATCTGCTGTTGATAGGTGGGGTATTGCACGATGTGCCGTGGCAACCAGGCCCAACCCAGGCCGCTCATCAGCCATTCGGCCAACACATAGAAGCTGTCGGCCCGCCATACCAGCGGGCTGGCGGCTTCACTGCCGGGGTAGACGCTGGTCTGGGTCGACATGAGCAACTGGCGAAACTGCGCCAGGCGTTGGCAGTCCACGTACTGTGCCGTGGCCAAAGGGTGATTCACACCGCACACCGTGACCATCTCCACACTGCCCACCACCCGCCGCTCAAGGGCTTCGGGAATCTGGTCGTGGTAGAACAACAGGCCCAGATCGGCCTGGCGTTCCACCAGCTTGCGCGCCACATCGCCTTGCGCTGCGCTGGACAACTGCACTTCCAGCAACGGATAGCGCACCGCCAGCGCCTCGAGGCTGTCGAGCACCGGCTGGAACAACATCGCCTCGTCCTGGGCCAGGCGCAGACACGCTTCCTCGCCACGGGTCAGCGCCAGTGCCCGCCCCGTCAGGCGCTCGCATTGGCGCAGCACTTCACGCGCTTCCTCCAGCAACACACTGCCGGCTTCGGTCAAGCGCGGCTGGCGGCCACTGCTACGCTCGAACAGGCTGACGCCGAGGTCCGCCTCCAACAGCGCAATCGCGGTGCTGACGGCCGACTGCGCCTTGCGCTGCCCACGCGCCACGGCGGAAAACGAGCGCTGTTCGGCGACGCTGACAAACAGGCGCATCTGTTCCAGATCCCACTGCACGCTCATGGCTGAACCTATCTTCAATTCGGATAGGTAATGACTTTACCGCATCTGTTGAACCTCTAGAATGCCGACCTTATCAAACCCGCTTCACCTTGAGGATCGCACCATGAACGCCGCTTACTGTTACCTGGCCATCGCCATTTGCTCGGAAGTGATCGCGACCGTTTCCATGAAAGCCATCAAGGGGTGGAGCACACCTATCCCGCTGCTGCTGGTGATCGTCGGTTATGGCATCGCGTTCTGGATGCTGACCTTGGTCGTGCGCACCGTGCCGGTCGGCGTGGCGTATGCCGTATGGGCCGGAATGGGCATTGTGATGGTCAGCATTGCCGCGCTGTTCATCTACGGGCAGAAGCTGGATATCCCGGCCATGCTGGGGATGGGCCTGATTGTGCTGGGCGTGGTGGTGATTCAATTGTTCTCGAAAACCGCGGGTCATTGAAGCGCTAGCCCAGCGACAAGTTTCAAGTTACAAGCGGCAAGAAAAAGCAGTACGGTCGGCTGCTAACTTGCCGCTTGCAGCTGATAACTTGCAGCTGCGCGCTATACTAGGCCCCCTTTTCTACCCATGAGGTCCCGCGCGCATGCCTATTTCCACCGACGTTCTGATTGTCGGCGCCGGGGTTGCCGGCCTCTGGCTCAATGCGCGCCTGCGCCGCCAGGGGTTTTCCACGGTACTGGTGGAAAGCGCGACCCTGGGTGGCGGGCAAAGCGTAAAGTCCCAGGGCATCATTCACGGCGGTGCGAAATACGCCCTGCACGGCGCCCTCACCGGCGCCTCCGAAGCGATTGCCGACATGCCGCGCCGCTGGCGTGAAGCCCTGGCCGGCAATGGCGAATTGGACCTGTCCGGCGTGCGCCTGCTTTCTGAAGCCCATTATCTGTGGTCCCCCGGCACCCTCGCCGGCAATCTCACCAGCTTTTTCGCCAGCAAGGCCGTGCGCGGCCGTGTCGATCAGGTCAAGGGCGACGAACTGCCGGTTGCGCTGCAGGATCGTCGCTTCAAGGGCAAGGTCTACCGCCTGGCAGAATTGGTCGTGGATGTGCCCAGCCTGATTGAACGCCTGGCGCACCTGGCCGGTGACGGTCTGCTCGCAGGCGAACACATAGAACCGCTGCGCGAAGGCGACACACTGGTGGGCTTGACGGTCGATGGCCGCCAAATTCGCGCCCAGCGCATCGTATTGAGTGCCGGCGCAGGCACCGCCGATCTGCTTGCGGCCCTGGGCTTGAGCCAGCCGGCGATGCAAACCCGCCCGTTGCACATGATCCTCGCCAAAGGCCCGGGCCTGAAGCCGTTGTATGCCCATTGCCTGGGCGGCGGCACCAAGCCGCGCCTGACCGTGACCACCCACCCGGCCGCGGACGGCAACTGGGTGTGGTACATCGGCGGCGATATCGCCGAGGCCGATGGTGTGGCCCGCACGCCGCAAGAGCAGATCGCCACCGCGCAGAAAGAACTTGCCCAGCTGTTGCCATGGATCGACATGAGCCAGACCCAGTGGGCCACCCTGCGCGTCAACCGCGCCGAGCCACTGCAATCGGGCCTGAGCCGTCCCGACAACGCCTTCCTGGCCGAACAGGGCCGCCTGTTGGTGGGCTGGCCGACCAAGCTGGCCCTGGCGCCGGACTTCGCCGACCGGGTCATCGACAGTCTGGAGCGCGCGGGCATCCGCCCAGGCGCCAGCGAACCGCTGCCCGACCTGCCCAAGCCTGCGATCGGCCAACCCGCCTGGGAGCACCTGTTGCCATGAGCCTGCCAACCCTGCACGAACTGTATCGTCCCCTGGGCAGCACCGGCCTGCTGGTGTCGCCCTTGGGCCTGGGCACCGTCAAGCTGGGTCGCGACCAAGGGGTCAAATACCCCAGTGGCTTCCAGATTCCGAATGACGACGAGGCGCGAATGCTGCTGCGCCAGGCGCGCCAGTTGGGCATCAACCTGATCGATACCGCACCCGCCTACGGCCGCAGCGAAGAGCGCCTGGGGCCACTGCTGCGTGACCAGCGCAAGGATTGGGTGATCGTCAGCAAGGTCGGCGAAGAATTCGAGGACGGCGTGTCCCGTCACGATTTCAGCGCCGCCCATACGCGGATGTCAGTCGAGCGCAGCCTGAAACGACTTGAAACGGATTTTATCGACCTGGTGCTGGTGCACTCCGATGGCAACGACCTGCACATCCTCAACGACTGCGAGGTTTACCAGACCCTGGCGGCGCTGAAAAAAGAAGGCAAGATCCGCGGTTTCGGCTTCTCCGGCAAGACCGTTGAAGGCGGCGTGAAGGCGCTGGAGCAAGGTGATTGCGCCATGGTGACTTACAATCTGAACGAACAGGCCGAAAAAGCCGTCATTGATTACGCGGCGGCCCATGGCAAGGGCATCCTGGTGAAAAAAGCCCTGGCCAGCGGCCACGTGTGCCTGGAACCTGGAATGGATCCAATTCAGGCCAGTTTCACATTGTTGTTTGCGCAAACGGGCGTCGCCAGTGCTATTGTCGGGACCATCAATCCGCTGCACCTGGCCCATAACGTGGCAACCGCTGCCCGAGTCATCCGTCAACTCTGATGCCGCCCACGCGGCCGACCCCGTCGCAAAAAGGAGCCGACATGCCGCGTACGCTCATAAGAAAGAACCCCAGCAACTTCAAGACACTGCCGCTGCACGTAGAAGCCACTCCCGAAGGCCTGAGCTACCAGAGCGTCGGCATGCCGCTCAACTTCGCCCAGACCCTGCAACGGCGCAAGCCGGTCGAGGTGCCGGACGCCGAACGCTTCGCCCTGGAACTGGCGAATCTCGGTGTCTCGGTGCGTTTGACCCTGCACTGGCAAAACAAGGATTACTGGGTGCTGGTACGCCAGCGTCGCCAGGATCGCGGCGATGTAGTGCTCAAGCTGATCTCCGGCTACGTCCCGGCCCATGAACTGAACCTGCCGCTGCATACGGCCATTCAGGAAATTGCCGAGGAATGCCTGCTGGAAACCCCTGAAGGCTGGCTCGGCGGGCGCTTCAACGATACCTGGCTGCCGGCGCCCTACTCCTCCGCGCTGCATTACCGTGAAGCCCTGCCGTTTCGCCTGAGCCCGCTGTCCGGCGCCGCGCGTCCGGTGCGCTGCGCCACCACCCAGTTGATCGAGCGTCCACGGGCCTACGTGCACCTGCCGACGGCGTCACTGCAGCTGATTTACGACTTGCGCCTGGAAGTGCCAAAGGAAGCCAAGTCCCTGAGCCTGTTCCATGTGGATGAGCGCCTGGAAGGTGATCAACTGGTCGCGCGCCTGGATCGCAAGCGTCCGGACCTGTACCTGATGCCGCTCAAGGACGGCGAGCCACTCGCCGAGCTGTACACCGTCAAGAAGGACCAACTGTATCCGGCGAGCACGCGGGGTTTGTACCTGGCCGAGAGCTTCGCCCGGCAGGACGGTTGGCTGGTGCGTGATGAGCGGATTCGCTGGAAGGACTGGCTCAGGCAGCAAGGCCTGGCAGAACCGGAAAAAGAGTCAAAGCTCAAGCGCTTGACCGGCAAGGCGCAGCAGATGCTGCGCAAGATTGTGCCGAAGAAAAAAGCCAGGGGCTGACGCACCAGCGTGCAACTCAGCCCTTCAGCAAGCGCTCCAGACCGACCTTCAACGGCGTAGGTTCAGGCAGGGTGAAGCTTGCCAGCAGGCGCCGATTGTCGGCCCGCGAGTGGCGGATATCTCCCAGGCGCGCCGGTCCGTAGGTGATGACCGGCAACGTGCCCACCACTTGCTCCAGTGCCTGCAGCACCTGCTTGAGCGTCGTGGCGTGGTTCCAACCGACGTTGATTGCCCCTGGTGCAATGGTCGGCAGTTCGATGGCCTGCACCAGCACATCCACCAGGTCCTCCACATACATGAAGTCACGGGTTTGCTCGCCGTCGCCAAACACGGCAATGGGCAGGCCCTGCTGCACCCGCTCGCTGAAAATGCTGATCACACCGGAATACGGCGATGACGGGTCCTGGCGCGGACCGAAGATATTGAAGAAGCGGAAAATGACCGGTTCCAGACCATGCTGACGACGGTAGAAGTCAAAGTAGTGCTCACTGGCCAATTTGTCCGAGGCATAGGGTGTCAGCGGCGCCTTGGTCGTCTCTTCATCGATGGAAGCACCCTCGCCGTTGTTGCCGTAGACCGCTGCGCTGGACGCATATACCACACGCTTCACGCCGGCCTTGCGCATGGCTTCGCAGATATTCAAGGTACCGATGAAATTGCTCTGATGCGTGCTGACCGGATCGTCCACAGACGCCTGGACCGACGCCACGGCTGCCAGGTGAACCACCGCAGACGCACCGATGACGACTTGAGCCAAAAGCTCGGCGTCGGCCACATCGCCTTGCACCAGTTGCACGCGCGGGTTATCCAGAGGCAGGTTGCTGCGCTTGCCGGTAGACAGGTTATCCAGCACCCGCACCGAATAGCCCTTGGCGAGCAGCGCGTCAACCAAATGCGAACCGATGAAGCCCGCGCCTCCGGTGATCAACACCCATTTATCAGCGTTATTCATTGTTACGAATTTTCTCGACGATGGCCGTGGTCGAACTGTTTTCCACCAACCCCAGCACTTTGACGGTGCCGCCGTAGGCGCTGACGATGTCCGCACCGACCACCTGGTCGACGGAATAATCACCGCCCTTGACCAGCACGTCCGGCTTGACCTGGGCCAACAGGTTTTCCGGGGTGCCTTCAGAGAAGCTGATCACCCAATCCACCGCGCCCAACCCGGCCAGCACCGCCATGCGCCGGTCGACGCTATTGATCGGTCGGCCCGGGCCTTTCAAACGGCTGACGGAGGCATCATCGTTGACCGCCACGATCAGGCGATCACCCTGGGCGCTCGCTTGCTCAAGGTAAGTCACATGGCCGGCGTGCAGGATGTCGAAGCAACCGTTGGTGAACACAATGCTTTCGTTGTGGGCGCGAGCGTCGTCAATCGCCAACAGCAATTGCTCGAGCCCCAGCACGCCGCGCTCCGAACCTTCGGAACGCTGGATGGCGCGACGCAATTCGGGGGCGCTGATAGCCGCGGTGCCCAGTTTGCCGACCACGATGCCCGCCGCCAGGTTGGCCAGGGCCACGGCATGGGGCAGTTCCTCGCCGGCCGCGATGGACGCGGCCAGGGTGGAAATCACCGTATCACCGGCACCGGTGACGTCGAACACTTCCCGCGCCCGCGCCGGCAAGTGCATCGGCGGGTGGCCGGGGCGCAGCAGGGTCATGCCGTGCTCGCCACGGGTCACCAGCAGGGCGCCGAGCTCAAGGTCGGCCATCAGCGCCGCACCCTTGCTCACCAGTTCGTGCTCATCGGCGCAACCACCGACGACCGCTTCGAACTCACTGAGGTTGGGCGTGATCAGGCTGGCGCCCCGATAAATCGAGAAGTCCTTGCCCTTGGGATCGGCCAGCACCGGAATGTTGCGGGCCTTGGCGGCCTGGATCAGCACCTGGTGATTCTTCAGGGCGCCTTTGCCGTAGTCGGACAACACCAGCACCTTGATGCCTTCGAGCAACGCGTTGACCTGGTCACCGAGGGCCAGGGCGTCGGTGGCGAAGGGTTCTTCGAAATCGATACGCAGCAATTGCTGGTGACGGCTCATGACCCGCAGCTTGACGATGGTCGGCTGATGGGCGATGCGCTGGAACAACGCGCGCACGCCGGCACCGCGCAGGCTGTTGGCCAGGCTGTCGGCCGCTTCGTCGTCACCGGTCACACCCACCAGGGAAGCCGGGGCGCCGAGCGCGGCAATATTGAGGGCAACGTTGGCAGCGCCACCTGGACGGTCTTCGATTTGCTCGACCTTGACCACCGGTACCGGCGCCTCAGGGGAAATCCGTGAGGTACCACCATGCCAGTAACGGTCGAGCATGACATCGCCGACCACCAAGACAGGGGCTTGATTGAATCGCGGCATGGACAACTTCATGGAGCAACCCACATACAAAATGAACAGGGGCGCGATATTAGCACAGGGTTTGCGATGGCTTGCGCCCACCACAGGGCAAATGTGGGAGGGGGCTTGCTCCCGATAGCGCAGTGTCAGCTTGCAGAAATGCTGACTGACCCACCGCTATCGGGGGCAAGCCCCCTCCCACACTCGAGGCGTGGCGCCCGTTGGATCAGGTGATGTCGGCCGCTACCGGCGCATCCAGGCCCATGGCATGCAGTCGCGCGTAGTAGCCGTTCTGCGCCAACAGTTCGCCGTGGGTGCCGCGCTCGACGATGCGCCCGTCGTCCATCACCAGAATCAGGTCGGCCTTCTCGATGGTGGACAGGCGGTGTGCGATCACCAGTGTGGTACGGCCCTGCATGACCTTGTCCAGCGCGGCCTGGATATGCCGCTCGGACTCGGTGTCGAGGGCCGAGGTGGCCTCGTCGAGAATCAACAACGGCGCGTTCTTGAGCAGGGCACGGGCAATCGCCAGGCGCTGACGCTGGCCACCGGACAACAGCACGCCGTTCTCGCCGACCTGGGTATCGAAGCCCTTGGGCAACTGGTCGATGAAGTCCTTGGCGTTGGCATCCGCCGCCGCCGCTTCAACGTCTTCGCGTGGCGCGCCGGCCAGGTCGCCATAGGCGATATTGTTGGTCACGGTGTCGCTGAACAGGGTCACGTGCTGGGTGACCTGGGCAATGTGCTTGCGCAGGTTGAGCAGCTTGTAGTCCTCGATCTCAATGCCATCAAGCAGGATTTCACCGCTTTCATGGTGATAGAACCGCGGGATCAGGCTGGCCAGGGTCGACTTGCCACTGCCCGAACGCCCCACCAGGGCGATCATCTGCCCGGGTTCGGCGGTAAAGCTGATGTCCTTGAGCACATGGCGTTCGGTACCGGGGTAGGTGAAGTTCAGGTTGCGCACTTCCAGGCGACCGCTGACCTTGTCGCGTTCGAGGGTGCCGTGGTCGACCTCCACCTCTTCGTCCAGCTGTTCGAAAATGCTTTCGGCCCCGGCCACGCCTTTCTGAATGGTCGAGCTGACTTCCGACAGTTGGCGGATCGGCTTGGGCAACAGGCCGGCCAGGGTAATGTAGGCCACCATGTCACCGGCCGACGCATCGCCGCGCAGATACAGCACCAGGAACATCAGCACCGCCATCGCGGAGTAGATCACCAGCTGCAGCGCCGGGGTGTAGATCGCCCCGGTGCGGGTCATGCGCAGTTGCTTGTTGGTATTGCTCTGGCTGGCCTTGAGGAAACGCTTCTCTTCATAGACCTCGCCACCGAAGCTACGCACCACGCGGTAACCCTGGATGGTTTCCGAGGCGACGTGGGTCACGTCCCCCATGGCCACCTGGATCTTCTTGCTCTGCTTGCGGAATTTCTTGCTGGCCGTGCTGACCATGACGGCAATCAACGGCAGGATGGCAATCATGACCAGCGTCAGGCGCCAGTTCATGAACAGCAGCGAGGCGAACAGGAAGATCACCGTCATGCCTTCGCGGATCACCACCTTGATGGCATCGGTCGCCGCCCCCGTGACCATGGTCACGTTGAAGGTGATGCGGGAAATCAGGTGCCCGGAATTGTGGTTGTCGAAGTAACGGTTAGGCAGCGTCAGCAGGTTGTTGAACAGCTGCACCCGCAAATCGTGGACCAGGCCCAGGGAGACCTTGGCCAACAGGTAGTTGCCCAGGAATGAGCCCAGGCCCTGCCAGGCCGCGATCAGAATGATCAGCAGCGGCACCGCCTGCAGCAATTGCAGGTCGCGCAGGAACGGCACGGTCGGAAACAGCACGGCCTCCGGGTTGGAAAGGCCGTCGACGAAGTACTTGAGGATGTAACCCAGCATCGGTTGGGTCGACGCGAAAATCAGAAATCCAAGGATACTCAGCGCGAACAAGCCCATATAAGGCTTAACGTAACTGAGCAGGCGGAAGTATATTTTCAAGCTCGAAGGGCTTGCGCTCGGACTGGAGTCGGTCATATCACGCGGCGTTTTGAAAAAGGAGGCTGACTTTAGCACAGCTTCTCTGTTGTACTTGCACCCGGCGTACGCCGCGGCCCGGTGGGATCACGCGGACGACATTACATAGCCACTACCTTAAGATGGTCGGCTTTCTCTTTCTGGAATGGCTCTATCGTATGCACTCCAAGCGCCTTATCTATGGCTCGAATCGCGTTTTTGACTTCCTGGTCCTGTGGATTTTGCCTGTTGGCTTGCTGTTGCTCTTGAGTGCACTGTTCTTCGTCGGCAACCGCAATGTACTGCACCGGATTGTCTACCTCCTGTTCAGCGTGCCCACCTTGTTCCTGTTGTGCATGCGCCCCAGGGAACTCAAGGATCTCTTGCGCGAACCGATCGCCCTGGCGTTCCTGGCGTTCTCCGCCTGGGCGCTGACCAGCCTGCTCTGGAGCCCTGAGCCCAGCGCCGACACCGACCTGTTCAAACGTCCGCTGAACACCTTCATGCTGTTTGGCGGCTGTGGGCTGCTGTTGCACTACCGCAATGAGTTGTTCAAGCCGATCTTCTTCGGTGCCGCAGTGATTGCGCTGGTGGTGTGCCTGGGCAACCTGGTGGCCTTCGCGAAGGCGTACGAACCTGGCATGCGCATGATCGGCGGCCTTGGCGCCCTCGATAACCCATTGCTCAGCTCCCACCTGTTCGGCTTTTTCACGGTGTACTGGCTGTTTATCTGCCTGACGACCCAGCGCCTGAACGTGTTGTGGTTCAGCGTCCCGGCACTGGCGATCATGGGCGTCACGGTGTTGGCGACGGGCTCTCGCACGCCGTTGGTGGCACTGATGATGGTGATCGTGTGGATGGCCCTGGTCAGTCGCAACCGCCGCTCGGCGCTGCTGCTCGGTGCAATGGTGCTGGCCAGCGCCGGACTGCTGCTTTTGTATCCGGAACTGATCACGGACCGTGGCAACTCGTTGCGTGTCGAGCTGTGGAAAATGTCGTTGAAGCTCATCGCCGACCACCCGTGGATCGGCCACAGCTACGACTCCGAACTGTACCTGACATTCGACAACGGCTACCAGCTGCGCGAGCCCCATAGCTTTGCCCTTGGCGTGCTCTATTACGTCGGCATCATCGGCTTCATCCCCTGGATCTTCATGCTCGGCTATGCCCTGTACAAGAGCATGCAACGACGCGCACAACCGCTGTTCATCCTGGCATCGTCCCTGCTGGTCTACGGCATCGGTGCGGGCCTGACTGAAGGCGGTGGCATCCTGTCGCGACCCAAGGAGCATTGGTTCCTGCTGTGGATCCCGCTGGCGATCATTACCGGCCTGAGTATCGCCCAGCGCCACCGCAGCCTGCTGCGCATACCGGTGCAATCGATCAAGGGCCCGGCGTTTGACCGGCTGAGCAGCAATGCCCAGGTGATTGAAGCCGATGGCCTGGGGCCCAAAGTCCTGCGCCTGGAAGACGGCAGCTTCCTCAAGCTGTTCCGCCCGCGCCGTTGGTACACCTCCGGCAGCTTCAACCCGTACTCCGAGCGTTTTGCCAGCAACAGCGAACAATTGCGCACGCTGGGCATTCCCACCCCGCACATCCTCGGTCTCTACCACTTGCCCGACGCCAGCGGTGCCGTGGCCTATACACCCTTGCCGGGCCTGACCCTGCGCCAGGCCCTGCAAAGCCTGGACAGCAGCCTGCGCGAATCGCTGGTCGAGCGTTTCGGCCGGTTCATGGCGCAATTGCACGAACGCGGTGTGTACTTCCGCTCGCTGCACCTGGGCAACGTGTTGCTGATGGACGACGGCGAGTTCGGCCTGATTGATGTCGCCGACCTGCGCATCTACCCCTCGCCCCTGCGCTACGCCTTGCGCCAGCGTAATTTGCGTCACATGCAGCGCTATCCGCAGGACCGCAACTGGCTGTTCGAAACGCACTTCGAACACCTGGTAAAAGGCTATGCGACGGTTGCCAGCCCAACGGCCACGGCGAAACTCCGCGAACAGGTACACAGCCTGGCCCGCCCGGCCAGCTGACAAAAAAAGGCGACTATCACTGCCGTGATGGTCGCCTTTTTTACATCCTTGGCCTTCAGCCTTTCAACGGCGTCAGATACAGCCGCACCAAGCCACGCAAGGTCTTGCGCCCCCAGAATTTCAGCGGGATCTGCTTGAGAATCTCCCGCGCCAATGGCCGGTCACGGTCGGCGGTCTTGAGGAACATCGAGTTCAGGAAGTTATAGCGCACCGCATCATAGGCCGGGTGGTCGCTGAACTTGGCGTAGGTCTTGAGGATGTTCTGGATCATGTAGCGGTGGTTTTTGTAGGTATTGCTGGCGTGCTGCCGGTACTGCGCCATGACTACGTCAAGCGCATCGATGGTGTAGCCCGCCGCGGTTATCTTCAATTGAATCAGCAGGTCTTCCAGGGGAATCAGCGGATCGAAACCACCGACTTCCTCCAGCGCTTGCCGGCGGATCAACATGGTTGGCGCAGGTGGAAACGGCTTGCGATCCATGAACATGTCGTCGAAGTCGAGACTGCGAAACGGCACATCACGGCGTTGTTTTTTCTCCGGATGCAGGTTGCCATCACCGTCGATCAGCTCGATGTTGCCGGCGCAGATCCCCACCCTCGGCTTGCCTTCCATATAGGCCACCTGGGTCGCGATACGCTCGGGCAGCATAATGTCGTCAGAGCCGAATGGCGCGATCAGGCTGCCTTTGGCGCGGGCAAGCGCGTTGTTCAGTGTGGCGGTCAGCCCCTGGTTCTGTTGCACCTGGAAATCAAACCCGTGCTCAGCCTGCAGCCGCCGGATGCATTCGACGCTGTCATCCTTGGAGCCATCGTCGATCACCAGCAGTTCGATATTCGGGTAAGTCTGGCCGAGCACACTCAGGATGCTCTGCTCGATGTACCGAGCGTGGTTGTAGGACGCGATAATCACCGAGACCAACGGTTGTTGCGCTGTCATGCTCTACCTGCTTCTTTCAAACCGGTTTCGATCAAATCCAGGTACTTGCCCTGGAACTCAGCCAAGGCGTGGTTTGCCTCCAGGTAACGGAACACCTGCTCACCCTTGGCGCGTAACTGTTCATCACTCATGGCCAGGTAAGTGTCGAGCGCCGCGGCCAATTGATCCACGTTGCCGGGCTCATGGGACAAGCCGCCCGCCCCTTCCACCAGCGGCAACATGGCCGGCCCGTTGGAGGCGATCACCGGCAGGCGCCCGCTCATGCCTTCCAGCAGCGCCAGGCCCAAGCCTTCAAGCAGGGACGGCATGGTCCAGATGTCGAAAGCGCGTACGTACTGCAGACCGTCCTCACGAAAGCCCAGCAAATGCGCACGGCCCACGAGCCCAAGACGCTCGATGTCCGCTCGCAGGTCAGCTTCGGCACGACCGGAACCGATGATACCCACCTGAGCCTGAGGATATTTGTCCTTGAGCCGGGCAAACGCCTGCAACAGGTGCGTGTGCCCCTTGATCGGGACCAGGCGCCCCAGGGCACCAATCATCCGGGCGTTCAGAGGCAGGCCAAGGGCCTGCCGCGCTTGCTCGCGCGGCAACTGCAAGGCCTCGGCCTGGGGGATGTCGATAGCGTTGGTGACGAAGGTGGTGTTCTCGTGGGTAAAGCCACAGTTCAGGCCCACCAGATAATCCCTCACCGCCGCCGAAACCCCGACAAACCGCCACGCCGGACTGACCATGCGGCGCATCTGGCGCCGACGATAGGCCCGCTCATACTCGCCGAAACCGTGGGAGATGCCGATGCACAGAGGAGTCTTCAACCAGCGGTTGAGCGCCAGCATCATGTTCACCGACTTGAAGCGGTTACAGATGACCACGTCGAACTTCTGCTCGCGGCAATACTTGTAGATTTCCCACATTGCCCCAAGACGAATGCCCTTCAGGGCTTTCTCGGGGAATTCGAAATATTTGGAATGGTCGGCCACGCTCAGCGGCTGGCCGGGCTGAGGGCGCCCACTGAGGAAGGCCGATGTGACCTCGAACCGTTCAACCGGCAACGACTTGACGATCTGCTCACCGAGGTCAGCAAAATCATGGAGTTTGACGTTGTAGTCCGGCTGTAACTGCAAAACCTTGAAACGAGGCTTCATATTGCTCCATGAGGCAACCAGGCTACTGCGCGCAGCCCGACGTAAAAATCAACTTCAGTCCTGCTTGAGCACCCAAAGCAGTTCGTGACGGCGCACGGCCTTGCGAAAAAACTCATTCTCGCCGTAAGGCGATGGACAACGACCCGCCAGCAATTGTTGCAGCAGACGGCGCATGCGACGCTTGAAAGGCGGCCGGGGTTGCAGGTCATGCATCATCCCCAGCGCCATGGCCTTGTCCTGCTGCTGGCTGACGCTCAACACACGGCAATACGGCTCAAACACCTGGCCGGCATCGAACTGCGGCGGCAACGCCACGCCGGCGCCCGAATCGCCCATGGGCCAGCGGTCGTTATCATGCAGGTGGTTGGCATAGCCGAGCAATGTGTTGGGTTGCCACTCGAGCCCTTGCAACGCTTCGATAACGGCGTTGTAGGCGCAGATATGATCCGGGTGAGGGTCAAGGAGCGGTGTCGGCAACACGATCACCTCGGGCCGCGCCTTGAGCAGCACCGCACGTAGATCGGCAACCAGGTTGACCCACGTCGGAGCACCGTCCCGATCGCCGGGCAGCGCCAGGCTGTTGAACCGGCGAAACAGCCGCGTATCGTCCAATTGCGCTTCGCGGGACGCCTGGGGCTGATCCGGCGCGGCCTGCATGGCCGGCAGTTGCAGGCAGAAGTAACCCAGTTGCACGCACTGTGCCTCGGGAACACCGGCCCAGCGCGGCACGCAAATGCTGTCCCAGGCCCGCAGGCGCCCTTTGAGTCGAGCGGCATCGACCTGCGTCAGGCCCATCTGCTGATAATGCTCGGCTTCGATTTCACCTGCGGTGAGGGTCACGATCCAGGCCTCATCCGCCTGGGCGTACAGGCCAAAGGCAGCCAGTTCGGCGTCGTCGGCGTGAGGGGCGATCACCATCACCCGCTGGCGGGCGTGATCCGGCTGACGGAAAATCCACAGCTTCGGCTGGCCGACCACGCGGCAGAATCGGCCGCGCAACGTCAACTCGCCAGCCGCCAGCGTTGCAGCAGAACCGGTCAGATTGAGGTACCGCTTGCCCGCCACACCGCGCTCAAACGCCTGACGATCCCCCGGCAGCTCGACCGCCGGGTCAAGGAAACGCCCGAGCCAACCGCTCTTGAGCTGCACTTGAAGGATCAGCGTCTCGTCACCTGCCAGTTCCAACGGCGTATCCGGCACCCACCGCCCGTTATCCAGGCGCAGGCCAACCTGCTGGCCGCCCGGGGCGAAGCGGTACTGATAGTCGTCCCTGGGCGAATAAAACAGATGATCGGCAAACCAGGCTTCGTGAGCCACCCACAGCAGCAGCGCAAGGATCAGCGGCAGCCACCAGGCCACCAGCACGCCCGTCACGATCAGTACCAGCAAGCCGATCAGCAGCGCGATGCGCTTGTTGCGCCGATGGCGCTTGAGCAATTGCTGTTTGCGGCTCATACGCTGAACACCGGCACCGGGTTGCACCAGCGCTCTTTATATTCACGGTCGGCACGCCCGAAAGAGAAGCGCAGCGGCAAATCCTGCGCGCGCGCATGCTCCCAGGCACTTTGTGTATTGAGGAAACTCAGCACACTCCCCGGGCTGAACGCACGGGTCTCAGGGTCGACGCCACCGTTGACGTACTCAACGCTTATCCATTCGGGCGCTTGAACGCGATACACCACTTGCACGGCGATCGGCGCGTCATTGAGAAACAGCACCGAACCGATCAGGAACGCCTTGAGCAATTCCAGAACCTCGGCCAGACGCACGGCACCGGTGGCAGGAAAGCCCCAGCGACGCTGGAACAGATCGCAATAAATCGCCGCCAGCTGCGCGCCGGAAAACTCGCTGACCGGGCGCGCCACGCCGCCTGCTTCTTCCAGCAAACGCAATTCACGGCGCTGGTTGTAGCGAAACTTTTTCGACAGGTCTTCGGGAGTACGCGCCATGGCCAATTGCTCGGCCTGGGGCTTGAGGGTGCTCACGCGCCCCTGGTTCAGCGCCGACAAATAACGGCCACGGTGACGCAGCGGCACCTGCGCATCGGCGGCTATCGGCAGGATGATCTCGGCATTGCCCAGGTCAAACAGGCCCTTTTTGCCGGTGCGCTTGAGTACGTCCTTGGACAGGGCCAGGTCGCGTCCCCAGGTGGCTATCGCGCCCTTGAGTTCACCGCCCTGCTCCCAGGCCAGGTAACGCACCGGAATCTGCGCCAACCCCGCCAGGCGTTCGATCACCTGGGGATGGGTCGCCACGCTGCCGCCGTAACGCTGCCAGGCCTGGGCATAAACTTCGGCGTCGACAGGCGTCCAGCCACGTTCACGCCAACCCTGGAAGCGGTTCAGCATTTAAACCACAGCGTCATAAGGGTCCACGCCATCCTTGACCACCAGGATGTCTTCCATGATCAGGTACTGCAGGTCGGAGCCGAAGAACATGTTCAGCGCGTCGGTCGGCGAGCAGATCATCGCTTCGCCACGACGGTTGAGCGAGGTGTTCAGGGACACGCCGTTGCCGGTCAGTACTTCCAGCTCTTTCATCATGTCGTAGTAGCGCGGGTTGTACTCGCGCTTGAGTACCTGGGCACGGGAGGTGCCGTCTTCGTGCACCACTTCCGGCACGCGGGTCTTCCACTCTTCCGACACTTCAAAGGTGAAGGTCATGAACGGCGCCGGATGGTCGACCTTGATCATTTGCGGGGCCACGGTGTCGAGCATCGACGGGCAGAAAGGCCTCCAGCGCTCGCGGAACTTGATCTGGTGGTTGATACGGTCGGCCACGCCGGTGGCGCTCGGGCAACCGATGATCGAACGACCGCCCAGGGCACGCGGACCAAACTCCATGCGGCCCTGGAACCAGGCCACCGGGTTGCCGTCGACCATGATCTTGGCGATACGCTGGGGCATGTTCTCGATCTTGCGCCAGTTCGGCTTGCTCTCGTGCTTGGCGCACGCGGCAATCACGTCTTCGTTGCTGTAGGACGGGCCGAGGTAGACGTGTTCCATCTTCTCGACCGGCACACCACGGGCGTGGGACACATACGCCGCCGCACCGACCGCAGTGCCAGCATCGCCCGACGCCGGCTGCACGAACAGCTCTTTGACGTCGTCACGGGCGATGATCTTCTGGTTCAGCTTGACGTTCAGCGCGCAACCGCCGGCGAAGGCCAGTTTGCCGGTGTCCTTGAGGATGTCGCCCAGGTAGTGGTCGATCATCTGCAGGGCCAGTTTCTCGAACAGCGCTTGCATGCTGGCGGCGTAGTGGATGTAAGGCTCGTCGGCGATATCGCCTTCGCGCTTTGGACCCAGCCACTCGATCAGTTTTGGCGAGAAGTAGAAGCCCTTGCCCTTCTCTTTGTAGCGGCGCAGGCCGATGACGTTGGCGTAGTCGGTGTTGATCACCAACTCGCCGTTCTCAAAGGAGGCCAGGCGCGAGAAATCGTATTTGCTGGCATCGCCGTACGGCGCCATGCCCATGACCTTGAACTCACCGTCGAGCATCTCGAAACCGAGGAACTCGGTGATCGCGCCATACAGGCCGCCGAGGGAGTCTGGATCGTAGAATTCCTTGATCTTGTGGATCTTGCCGTTTTCGCCATAGCCGAAGAACGTGGTGGCGTACTCACCCTTGCCGTCGATGCCCAGGATCGCGGTTTTCTCCTGGAAGCCCGAGCAGTGATAGGCACTGGAAGCGTGGGCCAGGTGGTGTTCGACCGGTTCGATCTTGATCTTCTTCGGATCGAAGCCCAGTTGCTCCAGGCACCAGACAATCTTGTTGCGATAGCGCTTGTAACGGCGATTGCCCATCAGGATCGCGTCGAGCGCGCGGTCCGGGGCGTACCAGTAGCGTTTGGCGTAGTGCCAGCGTGCCTCGCCGAACAGGCTGATCGGGGCGAACGGGATAGCCACCACATCAACGTCGCAAGGTTTGATGCCGGCCTGTTCCAGGCAGAACTTCGCCGATTCGTAGGGCATGCGGTTCTTTGCATGTTTGTCGCGTACAAAGCGCTCTTCTTCGGCGGCCGCAATCAGCTTGCCGTCGATATACAGGGCCGCGGAAGGATCATGGCTAAGGGCGCCGGACAGGCCAAGAATCGTCAATGCCACTGGGGTCTAGCCTCTTTTAGTCTGCATGCAGGCGCATTGCGCCTGAAAAAAGTGTGCCTCCCGCCCGGGCGAGAAACAGCTAAAGGGCGGGATTATAACTTAAAAGCAGCAGGAAGCTGTTAGCGGCAAGGGCTAGCGAATCTCGATGCTGCCATCGACGCTTTGACGGTAGAGCGTATAGGGCAGGAAAAGCGTGTCCATGACACCGGAGAGCGGCACATCAATGAATGTCCAGGGGACGCTATTGACCGCCAGGCTGCTCCCCGCATTCGGCGGCCCATGCAGGACACACAGGTTATACGTCACCCCACTGTAGATACGCGGCACGGACTGGCAATAGGTTTTATCCGCCTTGAGCGCGCGAACGGTGACGGCATCTTCACGCATCACAGTGGTGACGGTCCCGCAGCCAACCGTCATTGACGCAATCCACGCCAGCACCAGCAACTTCATAGGTGTTGTGCACATGCCCAGCTCTTTTTTCAGGAATGAGGTCGAAAATCTAGCATCGCCCCTCCAACAGTCCAGCCGCCTGGCGCCGTCGCTTTGCGTGGGAAACTTCCTGTTCAGCCCAACGGCAATCGGGTTCGGCAAAAATCGAGGGGAATCGTTAAACTTGCGACATTTGCGCCTACGCCACTCAACATGCGTTGCGCCACGGACTCGGCCTCTTCATGACCCTACCCGCTCCCTCCCGCCTCGCCCTGCTCCTGCTGGGCCTGTGCTCCACCGTCCAGGCCGAAGAAACGCCGTTGATGCTTGACCCCAGCGTGGTCACCGGCTCGCGCAGCGCCAGCCCGACCTTCGACCTGCCGTACTCGGTGGACGCTATCAACCGCGAACAGATCAGCGACGGCCAACTGGGCATCAACGCCTCCGAAGCCCTGTCCCGCGTCCCGGGCCTGGTGGTGCAGAACCGCCAGAACTATGCGCAGGACCTGCAGATTTCTTCCCGTGGCTTCGGCGCCCGCTCGGCGTTCGGGGTGCGCGGCATCAAGCTGGTTGCCGACGGCATCCCCGCCAGCACCCCGGATGGCCAGGGCCAGGCAGCAACGTTCAATCTCGACACCGCTGAACGCCTCGAAGTCCTGCGCGGCCCGGCAGCGACGCTGTATGGCAGCAACGCCGGCGGGGTGATCCAGATGTTCTCCCGCGACGGCGAAGGCCCGCCACGCATCGGCGCCGAAACCCTGGTGGGCAGCGATGGACTGAACAAAAACCACCTCACCGCCGAAGGCGCAGCCGAGGGTGCAGGCTTCGTGCTCGACGCCTCGCGCATGGACACCAATGGCTACCGCGACCACAGCAGCGCGCGCCGTGACCAGACGTTCGCCAAGTTCAACTTCCAGCCGGATGACGACAGCAAGCTGGCGTTGATCTATAGCAGCCTGGAACAGAACGGTACGCAGGACCCGCTGGGGCAGACCTGGGCGGCGTACAAAGCTGACCCGCGTTCGGTGAGCGCCAATGCGTTGACCTACAACACGCGTAAAAGTATCGATCATCAGCAACTGGGCATGAACTACGAGCGCTACATCGGTGCTGCGACGCTGCAGGTGAATGCGTATACGGGGCGACGGAGTGTGATTCAGTACCTGTCGATCCCCAGGGGCACACCCGCCAACGAGCGCGGCGGTGGCGTGGTGCAATTTGACCGCACGTTCTACGGTGGCAGCGCGCGCTGGATGCAACCCATCGAGAGCGCACCGGGGGCGTTGACGATCATCGCGGGCCTGGACTTCGACCAGAGCGAAGACAGCCGCCACGGCTACCAGAACTACAGCGGCGCCACCCTGGGCGTGAAAGGCCAGCTACGCCGCGATGAAATCGACACCGCGCGCAGCCTCGATCCTTACCTCCAGGCCAACTGGGCCCTGGACCGCTGGACCCTGCAAGCCGGCATTCGCCACAGCACCATGGAGCTGGAGGTGGACGATCAATTCCTCGGCAACGGCGACGCCAGCGGCAACAAGACCTACCAGAAGAACACGCCGTCGATGAGCGTGATGTACGCCTTCACGCCCGACCTGCACGGTTACGTCAGTGCCGGCAAAGGCTTCGAAACGCCCACCCAGGCCGAGCTGGCCTATGCGCCGGGTAACGTGGAGGGTTTCAACTTTGGCTTGAAGCCGTCTGAAAGCACGCAATATGAAATCGGTGTGAAGGCACAACTGAACAACACCCGCGTCAACGCTGCGCTTTTTCAGATCACCACTGAAGACGAACTGGTCGTGCAGCAATCCATCGGCGGGCGCACCAGCTACCAGAATGCCGGGCGCACGCTGCGCCGTGGCTTCGAACTTGGGGTCGAGAGCCAACTCAGCGAGCATTGGAGCGCCAACCTCGCCTACACCCGCCTGCAAGCGACCTACGACAGCGACTTCGCCAGCGGCGCTAATACCATCGACAAAGGCAACTACCTGCCCGGCGTTCCGCAAACCACACTGTTCACCGAACTGAACTGGAAACCGCGGGACTGGGTCAGTACCGCCATCGAAGGCATGTACCGCAGCAAAGTCTACGTCGAAGACACCAACCGCCAACACGCCGCACCGGGCTACAGCGTATTCAACTGGCGTGCGCGGTTTGAGCAGAAAGTGGAGCACTGGACGTTTCACCAGACCTTGCGCCTGGATAACCTGCTGGATCGTCAGTACGTGGGGTCGGTGATTGTGGGGGACGGCAATGGTCGCTATTACGAAGCGGCGCCGGGGCGCTCCTGGTATGCGGGGGCTGGGGCTGAATACCAATTCTAATGTGGGAGGGAGCTTGCTCCCGATAGCGGTGGGTCAGTTACACATGCATCCACTGACACACCGCATGGGGGCAAGCCCCCTCCCACATTTGACGGTATTTACACATCTGAAGCTGTGAACACAGTCAGTGTGGGAGGGGGCTTGCTCCCGATAGCAGTGGGTCAGTTACACATGCATTCACTGACACACCGCATTGGGGCAAGCCCCCTTCCAGATTTGACTGTATTTACATATCTGAAGGTGTGAACACAGCCAGTGTGGGAGGGGGCTTGCTCCCGATAGCAGTGGGTCAGTTACACATGCATCCACTGACACACCGCATCGGGGCAAGCCCCCTCCCACATTTGACGGTATTTACACATCTGAAGGTGTGAACACAGTCAGTGTGGGAGGGGGCTTGCCCCCGATAGGGCCGCAGGCCCGCTTCACCCGGCGACGCTGACCTCGTTGGGCAACCGCTGATCGATCACCTGATACAACGCACTGTCCTGCGGCCAGTTACGCATGAACCGCGCACGATCCTTGGCATACGCCGCAGCGAAGCTGGCGACCGAGGGGTGCTGGCACATCGCATCCAGATCGATCATCGCCCAGCGTCCTTCGCTCCAGAACAGGTTATGCCCCTTGAAATCCCCATGGCTGATGCGCGCTTCGATCAACTCGGCGAACAACTGGTCCAGCGCCAGCAGTTCATCTTCCGGCGCGTCGCCGCGTTCGACATAGGGCGCAAAGCGCTCGATGATGTCCGGCCCCGGCAGGTATTCGGTGACCAGATAGGCACGGCTGCGCAACCAGAAAAAGCGCTTCTCCAGGACCGCCAGCGGCTTGGGCGTAGCAAAGCCGAGGAACGCCAGGCGATTGCCTTCGCGCCAGGAATGCCAGGCACGGCTCGGACGCCAGAAGCGTTTGAGCCAGTGGGTGAAACCCTTGATGTTGTAGCGCTTGATCACCAGAGGCCGGCCGGCCACTTCGACCCTGGCCACGCTCGCGGCGCCGCCGGTCTTGTACAGATGGCCCTGGTCAAGCAGCGCATCGGCCTTTTCAAGCACTGGCAGCATGGCCGCCTCTTCCTCACGACGGATCGCACGCAGGCCAAAGGCGCCACGCACCACGCTGAACAGGGTGCACTCGCGGCCGACCTTGTTCAGGTAGTCGCGCAAGCGCCAGGCGCTGACTTTGCGCACCTGCTTTTCGAGAGCCTCCAGCGGCAAGGCATGTTCGCCGTTGGCCAGCAGGTAATACACCAGCAATTCTTCGGTAAAAGGCGCGAGGTTTTTCGGCAACTGGGCAAAGAACACCCCGAGGTTTTCCAGCACGCGATTGCGCGACAGCGGCTTGCCCGCCTCTTCGACACGAATCCCCGCGCCATCGATCAGATACAGCCTGCCGCCCTGGCGCAGCAGGTTGTCCAGGTGCAGGTCTTCCTGCCACAAGCCCTTGGCATGCATTTGCGCAATCGCGCCCAGCGCTTCGGCGAGCACGGCGGTTTGTTCGTCGGCCAATGGCGGCAGGCCTTCGACAGCGTGCCAGGCGTCGGCCAGGCTGTGGGCGTCTTCAAGAAACTCGAACAGCAGCCAGCCACCCTCGCCTTCCTGCAAACCGTCGGCCAGCAACAGCGGCGTGGTCAGGCCTTGTTCGGCCAGCACACGCACCCCACTGCGCTCACGCTGGAAATGCCGCGCCGCCGAGCTGCCAACCAGCAGCTTGGCCAGCACCGGGCGACCGCGCCACACCGCGGCGCCGACGTAGCGCTGCCCCGGCAATACCCGCAGCAGGCTGAGCAGTTGCAATTGCCCAGGGCCTGCCGCATCGACCAGGTCGAGGGTCAGCGGCAGGCTGGGAGTACGGCCGGCGTTTTTCAGCTCGGATAAACGCATCAGCGGTTCTCCTTGTGGCTGCGGCGCGCGGTAAGACGCTGATACCAGGTGGCGACCAGTGCACTGTCTTCAGGTTGCTCAAGATACGCCGCCAGGAGTTGTCGCACCTGCGCATCCGACCACTGCGGCGCGCGCCGCAGCAGCGGCTCCAGGTCCTTGACCCGGTCACGCCAGCCGAACAACAGCGGGCGGGTTTTCTCGAGGTCGATCAACTGCGCGGCGTAACCGTCAGCGGTGGCCTGCAGGAAAATATGCTTGGGATAAAAACAGCCGTGCACCTGCCCTACGCTGTGCAAATGACGCGCAAGCCTGCCGCACGCCAGCAGGATGGCGCGTTGCTGGACGTCGCTCGACTGCGACCAGTGCTCCAGCAACGAGTCCAGGTCATTCCAACCGTCCAGGGCGCGGGTAAGCAACATCGCGCGGCGCTCGCCCTTGACCCTGCGCTCGCCGAAGAACGCCGCCTGCAAGGCAGGAATGCCCAGCTTGCGGTACAGGCTGATATTGCGAAACTCACGGGCAAAACTTGGCTCGCCGAACGGCCGGTGCAAGGTACGCGTCAGGTAGTTGCTCTGGCGCTTGAGGTAGTAACCCTGACCTTCAAGTTCCAGGCGATACACGCTGCTCCATCCGTCGCCGCTGGTGTTGGGCTCATCCACCGCATCCAGTTGCTTGGCCCACAACGTGTCGAAGGTAGCCAGGCCGTTGCGCTCAAGCAACGCGCGGTCTTCGGCCGCCAGGAAATCACTCATTCACGCCCCTCGAAAAACTTCACCACATGGCGAATCCGTTGTTTGTCTGACGTCGTCAGGTGCGTGCGTTGGCGGTATTGCATGTAGAAACGCAGGCGCTGGGTGGCCGACAGGTGATACTTGGCGACCTTGTCCAGGCAGGCCAGGTCCTTGGTAATGCGGTATTTGAGCCAGAAGCCGCGCCAGAAGTCACCGTTGGGACAGTCGATCATGTAAAGGGTGCGCTGATCGTCCACCAGCAGGTTGCGCCACTTCAAGTCGTTATGGGTGAAGCGATGATCGTGCATGGTCCGCGTGTACTCGGCGAGCTGACGGCTGATACCGTCAACCCAGCGAGGGTCTTTCAGGCGCGGGTCATTACGCTCGGCCAACAGCGACATATCCTCGGTCCTGGGCAATTCCCGGGTGATCATTGCACCGCGGTCATAGGCCAGGCCCTTGCGATCCAGGCCCCAGGCCACCACATCGGCGGTGGGAATGCCCCATTTGGCGAAGCGCTTGAGGTTCTGCCATTCGGACTTCACCCGCGGCTTGCCCAGGTAGCGGCGCAGGCCTTTGCCGGCACCGACATAGCGCTTGACGTAATAATTGATCCCGCCCCGCTCCACCCGGATCACTTCCGACAGCGGATCGCGGGTCAGGCGCTCACCCTGCAGGGCGAACACCGCTTCCAGGCTGCCAAAGTCGTCCGAGAGCGCAGCGTAGGCCGGTTCCAGCGTCCAACCCGCCATCAGAGCGCATCCCCGTAACGCTGCTTGCGCGCGTAGAGCTTGTCGGCCTTGCCTTGCAGCCACAGCAACAGGGCGCTTTCCTCGGCGATGATCTGGCGCAGCGGCTGCTGGAAATAGCCCTTGAGAAAGCGCAGTTTGTCGCGGCGGGTCAGACCGATGTCCAGCGCCGAGAAGTACAGGGCCGCCAGGTCCTTGTCGCGCCAGCGCCGGCTGATCCGGTCGCGGGTCTGGGCGCGGTGCAGGTCGATGATCGAGAGTTTGAAATTGTCGGCCGTCACCGCTGTATCGGTGTGCAGCAGGAAGTGGCAGATGTAGCAATCACGGTGGTTGACGCCGCCGCGATGCATCATGCCGGTCATGCGCGCCACTTCGGCGATCAGCGCGCGCTTGAGACGCGGCTGCGGCGGCTGCTTGAGCCAGTCGATACTGAAATCTTCCAGGCTGACAGTCGGCGCCAATTCTTCGGTAATGATGAACGAGTGCTGATCAGCCGGGTTACTGCCGCGCTCGCCATAGGCCACGGCGGTCATGGTCGGCACGCCCAGTGCCTGCAAGCGCTGGATCGCCAGCCATTCCTGACCGGCGCCCAGCACTGGCAGCTTGGCGGTGACCAGGTTCTTGACGATCTCGCCCCAGCCGATCCCACGGTGGATCTTCACAAAATAGCCGCGGCCATCCACCTCGGTACGCAGTGTGCGACGCGCCTCCAGTTCACGGTACACCTCGCCTTCCAGGCGCTCGACAGCGGCGAACGCATCGTCCCCGGCCCAGAGGGTTTTGAACGGTTCGGCAAGCATCAATTTCATGGTTTTGGCTCCGCCAGAATCACATCCGCAGCGTGCTGCGGCATGCTGTAGAGGTCGGCCGTCTCGGCGAAGGCCAACCCATTGCGGCCCCAGGCCGCGCGCTGTGCAGAATCAGACAACATCCGCGCCAGGTACCCGTTGAGCTGCGTCTGGTCGAACGGCTCATCCAGCACCAGGCCACTGTCGGCTTCGCCGATGTAATGGGCATAACCACAGACCGCCGAGACCAGCACCGGCAACCCGGCCACCAGGGCTTCGAGCAGAACAGTGCCGGTGTTTTCGTTATACGCCGGGTGGATCAACAGGTCGGCGCCCAGCAGGAAACGCGGGATGTCGCTGCGCCCCTTGAGGAACTGCACGTTATCGCCCAAACCCAATGTGGCGCTCTGCAATTGGAATACTTTGGGGTCGTCCTGGCCGATTACAAACAGACGGGTGCGTTTCTTCAATTCGGACGGTAACGCCGCCAGCGCCTTGAGGCTGCGGTCGACGCCCTTGGTCTTGAAGCCGGAACCGATCTGCACCAGCAGCAAGTCATCCTCGCCCAGGCCGAATTCCTTGCGAAACCCTTCGCGAATCCGGGCCGCATCCGGCGGCGCACGGCGATCCTGGGCAATGCCCGGCGGCAGCAAATGGAAGCGTTCCAGCGGTGTGGCGTAATGCTTGATGAACAGCGGTTGCTGCACCTCGGAAATCATCAGGATTTCGGTCTTGGCGTCCTTGGCAAACACCGCGCGCTCGTAGTCGGCAAAGTGCTTGTAACGAGCAAAATAGCGGTACAGCGAATGACGCAGGTTTTGCGCCTTGTCTTCAAAGCAGCCATCAGCGGCGTAGTACACGTCCAGGTCGGGCATCTTGTTGAAGCCGATCAGGCGATCCACCGGGCGCCTGGCAAGGTCGGCTTTCATCCAGGCGCTGAGCTTTTCGTTGCGCCGATGGTTGAAGAAGGCCTTGACCGGTGCCACCAGCACTTCAAAGCCCGGCGGGATATCACCCTCCCAGATCAAGGTGTACACGCGGATTTTATGTCCGCGTTGCTGGCACTCCAGGGCGATGCGCATGAAGTCGCGCTGCAGGCCACCGAAGGGAAAGTATTTGTACAGTACGAAAGCCAGTTGCATCAGTGCAGCTCCTCAGCCAGTAACAACGTGCTCAGCCGGCTCGCTACACGCTCAGGATTCAGGCGCGTGAAGCACAGCGGCGACTCGCGCTTGATGTCGAACCGCCGCAGGTCATCGGCGGTGGGTTGATAAGTGCATTGCTTTTGCAGGCACGGCGCACACGGCCAGTCGCTGGCCAGGTGGATCTGGGCTTTGCCGTAGGCGCCGGTGAGCCCAGGATTGGTCGGCCCGAACAGCGAAATGGTCGGCACATCCAGCGCAGCCGCCAGATGGCCCAGGCCGGTATCCACCGCCACACAGGCACGGGCACCGGCCAACACACGGGCCACGCCCGCCAGGTTCAGTTTTGGCAGCACTTCGGCATTGGCCAGGCCTTGAGCCAGGCGCTCGGCGCGGGCTTTTTCGACGGCGTTGCCCCACGGCAATTTCACGTCCACGCCCAGGCGGCCCATGCGTTCGGCCAGTTCGCGCCAGTAGGCCTCGGGCCAGTGCTTGGTGTCCCAGGTCGTGCCGTGCAGCAGCAGCACGAAGGGTTTCTTCGGCGGCAGGCCCAGCAGTTTCTCGCCGCTCAGGCCATAGTCGCCCAGGCCCTTGGGCAGGTCGTAACCCAACGCCACGGCAAACAGTTGGCGCAAACGCTCCACCGCATGCTGCCCACGGGCCACGGCCAGGCGGCGGGAATAAAAGTGCGCCGCCAGGGGTTCGCGTGCCGAGCTTTTATCGAACCCGGCTACCGGCGCCCGCACGTAGCGCGTCAGCCAGGCACTTTTCAACAGGCCCTGGGCGTCGATCACCAGGTCATATCGGGTCGACTGCACTGCCTGTTTGAACCGCCGCCATTCGCCGCTCTTGAGGGTTTGCCAGAGGTTCTTGCGCCAGCGACGAATCGCCACCGGGATCACCTTGTCCACCGCCGGGTGCCAGGTCGGGATTTCGGCGAAGCCTTCTTCCACCACCCAATCGAAACGGATGCCGGGGATCGCCCGCGCCGCGTCGGTCAGTGCCGGCAAGGCGTGGATCACGTCGCCCAGGGATGAGGTCTTGATTACCAGTACCCGCAACTCAATGAACCTCGACCACGTCGCCCTGCAATCGCTGCAAGGCATCGTTCACCGGCTGCGGCAGCAATTGGCGCAGGCAATTGTAGTGGCCGAAACGGCAGGTGCGCTCAAAACAGGGGCTGCAATCCAGGCCCAGGCGCACCACTTCGACCTTGTCCGCCAGGGGCGGGGTGAAGCCGGGTGACGTCGAGCCGTACACCGCCACCAAGGGACGATTCAGCGCGGCGGCGACGTGCATCAGGCCGGAGTCATTGGACACCACCGCGTCGGCGCAGGACAGCAAGTCGATGGCCTCGGCCAGGGACGTTTCGCCACTGAGGTTGACCGCCTCTTCGCGCAGGCCCGGAATCAGGCGCTGGCGAATATCCTCACCCACCGAATGATCGTTTTTGGAGCCAAACAGCCACACCTGCCAGCCTTCGCGAATCCTGGTCTCGGCAACGTTGGCGTAGTGCTCCGACGGCCAGCGCTTGGACTCGCCGAACTCGGCGCCCGGGCACAGCGCCAATACCGGGCGATCCAGCGTCAGGCCGAACTTGGCCAACGCCGCAGCACGGGTCACCGGGTCAATCTGCAAGCTGGGGCGCGGGTACGGCTCGGGCAATTGCGCGCCCGGCTCGTAGGCCAGGGCCATGAAACGTTCGATCATCAGCGGGTAGCGGGCTTTATCCAGGGTGCGTACGTCATTGAGCAGCACGTAGCGAAACTCGCCGCGCCAGCCGGTACGCTTGGGGATGCCGGCAAAAAACGGCACCAGCGCCGACTTCAGCGAGTTGGGCAACAAGATGGCCTGGTCGTACTGGCCGGCCATGGCTTTGCCGATGCGACGGCGGGTCGCCAATTCCAGCGCGCCATGGCCGAGCGGAAAGCTCAAGGCCTTGCGCACTTGCGGCATGCGCTCAAGGATCGGCCGGCTCCATTCAGGGGCGAGCACGTCGATCTGGCAGTCCGGATAGCGCAGCCGCAGGCACTGGAACAGTGTCTGCGCCATCACCATGTCTCCGACCCAGCTGGGCCCAACGATCAGAATATTCATGTCATTTCCACAAACGATGCGGGGAGGCTTATGCCTCCCCGCCCTAATAGTGTTTCAGCTCAAGCCCAGCGTTTGCCAGATTCGCATCACCTGTCGCCGTTCGTCGGCGAACTGGTCACCGGGCACCGTACCGGCCTCGTTCTGCAAGGCTTGGCGGTGCGCGGCTGAGCGGTAGGCCTTATACACTTCACGCAACAAGTGAGCATCGGCGGCGGGCATCAGCCCGACCTGCTCCAGGCCCTCGAGGATGCGGATATTGTCGGTGTAGCGCAGCAACGATGGATGTTGCGCAGACCACGCCAAAGCCGCGTATTGCACCATAAATTCAATATCGACGATACCTCCGGCGTCCTGCTTGAGGTCGAACAGCGCCGTGGCTTCAAAGGCATTGGCGCCCCTGCCGGCCGCTGTGGCCCTGGTACCCAGGTTATCGCGCATCTTGGCGCGCATCTCACTGACCTCCAGGCGCAGCTTGGCCAGATCCCGCTCACGCCCCAACACGTTAGCGCGTACCTGCTCGAATGCATGGCCCACATCCTGGCTGCCGACCAGGACACGTGCGCGAATCAGCGCCTGATGCTCCCAGGTCCAGGCTTCATTTTGTTGATAGCGGTCGAACGCGCCCAGCGAACTGACCAACAAGCCGGACGCCCCTGAAGGTCGCAGACGCATATCCACTTCGTACAACTGGCCGGAGTTGGTCTGGGTGGTCAGCAGGTGAATGATGCGCTGGCCCAGGCGCGTGAAGAACTGCGCGCCGTCGATCGGCTTGGCGCCGTCGGTCTCGGCCTGCGGGTCGCCGTCATGGATAAACACCAGGTCCAGGTCCGAACCATGCCCCAGTTCGATACCGCCGACCTTTCCGTAACCGACAATGATGAACCCGGGATCGCACAGGCTGCCGTCCAGCCGTTGCGGCGAGCCATGCCGGGCCACAGTCTGGCGCCAGGCCAGGGCCAGCACTTGCTCGAGAATGGCTTCGGCGAGCCAGGTGAGGTAGTCGCTGACTTTCATCAACGGCAGGCTACCGGCGATTTCCGACGCGGCCACGCGCAGACGGTGCGCCAGTTTGAAATGGCGCAGCGCTTCCATCTGCTGCTCGAGGTCGTCTTCGGGGATACGCGTGAGGCGCTCGCGCAACTCGGCGGCCAGTTCCGGCGCCAGCGGTGGCTTGAACAGGCGCCCTTCGTTGAGCAATTCATCCAGCAACAGCGGAAAGCGCGTGATCTGCTCGGCGATCCACGGGCTCGCGGCGCACAGGGTCAGCAGACGGCGCAGGGCGTCGGGGTTTTCGGTGAGCAGCACCAGGTACGCGGAACGCCGGGCGACGGCTTCCACCAGCGGCAATACGCGCTCCAGTACCAGGTCCGGATTGGCGTGCTCGACCGCCTGCGCCAGCAAGCGCGGGATAAACGCATCCAGCCGCTCGCGACCGAGGCGCTGCATGGCGCGCAGTTGCGGGCTACCGCGCAGGCCGGCCAGGGCTTTGAGCGCCTTGGGCGCGTCAGTAAAGCCGCCTTCGCCCAATTGGCGGCAGGCCGCGTCGTCGTCCTGGGACTCTTCCCACAGCGGCAGCCATTCTCCGCCGACGACCAACTCGCTTTCTTCACCCTCTTCTTCATCAGGGTCGGCAATCACTTGGCGGAAATGCCAATCCACCCGCCCACGCCAATACATCAGGCGCTCGTGGAACGCGGCCCAATCGGCAAAGCCCAGCATGAAGGCAATGCGCGCCTGGTCTTCGGGGCTGTCCGGGAGCATCTGGGTCTGGCGATCGGCAATCGCCTGGATCGCGTGTTCGGTGTAACGCAGGAATTCGTAGCCATTGCGCAGCTCGGCGATCACCGCCGGCGGCAGGTAGCCCTGGCCTTCCAGGGTGCCGAGCACGTTCAACAGCGGGCGTTGCTGCAGGCTGAGGTCGCGACCACCGTGGATCAGTTGAAACGCCTGGGCGATAAATTCCACCTCGCGAATACCGCCCGAACCCAGCTTGATATTGTCGGCCATGCCTTTGCGCCGAACTTCCTGCTGGATCAACTGCTTCATGGTGCGCAGCGCTTCGATGGCCGAGAAATCCAGGTAACGGCGATAGACGAACGGGCGCAGCATGTCGAGCAGTTGCGCGCCGGCCACCTGGTCCCCGGCGACGACGCGGGCCTTGATCATGGCGTAGCGTTCCCAGTCGCGGCCCTGGTCCTGGTAGTACTGCTCCAGCGCATTGAAGCTGAGCACCAGCGCGCCCGCCGAACCGTAGGGGCGCAGGCGCATGTCAACGCGGAACACGAAACCGTCGACCGTCATCGGGTCGAGCGCCTTGATCAATTTTTGACCAAGACGGATGAAAAACTCCTGGTTATCCAGGGAGCGCTTGACCCCCACTGTCTCGCCGCCTTCGGGGTAAGCGAAGATCAGGTCGATATCCGACGACAGGTTCAGCTCCACCGCCCCAAGCTTGCCCATGCCGAGGATGACCATGTGCTGCGCCTCACCGCTGCGCCGCCCGGTGGGCGTGCCGAACTGCACGCAATGGCGCTGGTACAGCCACTGATAGGCCTGGTCGATACAGGCGTCGGCCATGTCGGAGAGATCGCGACAGGTTTGCACCAGGTCAGCCTGGCGGGTCAGGTCGCGCCAGATGATGCGCACCTGCTGGCGCGTGCGCTGGCGGCGCAGTACACGGCCCATCTGGTCTTCTGTTTCAGCCTGTTGCACGGCACCGGCAATCTGCCCGCACAGTTCACCTGGCGCAAAACTGCGGTCCAGCTCACCCCAGGCCACCAGTTCGAGCAACATCAAAGGGTCACGAACACTCTGTTCAATCACGAAATCACTGGCGGCGCACACCCGCGCGAAGTCGGCCCAGCGTTGCGGCGTCCAGCCAGAAAGGCCATGATCGTCATCCAGCGCGGCCACGGCGTCACGAAATGACTGCTCGGCCCGGCTGGCATAAGGCAACAGAATGGCCGGCAGTTCGGCCAGCGTTGGAAGGCTCATGGTCTATCCTTGATCGGCGGGTAAATGGCGGGTAGTTGTGAACGCAGGAGCCCTGCTCGATGAAGGACTGTCGAACAAAAGTTAGAAATAGCTGAAATTAAATTAATCTTGGCAGGCAACATCAAACTTTCACCTTTTCTTGTTCGCAATAGACCAACAATAACGATTATGCTCACCAGACAGACCGAGCCATACGCTCAGTCTTGTGTAGTTTTACTACTCGTATATACATTCGAAAGGCTGAAATGGCCGACGATTTGTAGTAAAACTACAGGACGCCGAAGCAACCTTCGGCCATCCAAGAATTTATGTCGTCTGCCCACAAGGCCAGTCGCAAACTTCAGGCAACCGATTCTGGTAGCCTTTCCGCCCTGGAGCAAGCCATGCAAGACCTCGATCCCGTCGAAACCCAGGAATGGCTGGACGCCCTGGAATCGGTTCTCGACAAAGAAGGCGAAGACCGTGCTCATTACCTGATGACCCGTATGGGCGAACTCGCGACCCGCAGCGGCTCGCAGTTGCCTTACGCCATCACTACGCCATACCGCAACACCATCCCCGTTACCCACGAAGCACGCATGCCTGGCGACCTGTTCATGGAACGCCGCATTCGCTCGCTGGTACGCTGGAACGCCATGGCGATGGTAATGCGCACGAACTTGAAAGATTCGGACCTGGGCGGTCACATCTCCAGCTTCGCTTCCAGCGCAACCCTGTATGACATCGGCTTCAACTACTTCTTCCAGGCCCCGACCGACGAACACGGCGGCGACCTGATCTACTTCCAGGGTCACACCTCGCCAGGCGTCTACGCCCGTGCGTTCATGGAAGGCCGCATCAGCGAAGAACAAATGAACAACTTCCGCCAGGAAGTCGACGGTCAGGGCCTGTCGTCCTACCCACACCCTTGGCTGATGCCTGATTTCTGGCAGTTCCCGACGGTATCCATGGGCCTGGGCCCGATCCAGGCGATCTACCAGGCACGCTTCATGAAGTACCTGGAAGCCCGTGGCTTCATCCCCGAAGGCAAGCAGAAAGTCTGGTGCTTCCTGGGCGACGGCGAGTGCGACGAGCCGGAATCCCTGGGCGCCATCTCCCTGGCCGGCCGCGAGAAGCTGGACAACCTGATCTTCGTCATCAACTGCAACCTGCAGCGCCTCGACGGCCCGGTTCGCGGCAACGGCAAGATAATCCAGGAACTCGAAGGCGTATTCCGCGGCGCTCACTGGAACGTGACCAAAGTCATCTGGGGCCGCTTCTGGGACCCACTGCTGGCCAAGGACGTCGACGGTATCCTGCAACGCCGCATGGACGAAGTCATCGACGGCGAGTACCAGAACTACAAAGCCAAAGACGGCGCGTTCGTTCGCGAGCACTTCTTCAACACGCCTGAACTCAAGGCGATGGTTGCCGACCTGTCCGACGACGAGATCTGGAAACTCAACCGTGGCGGCCACGACCCGTACAAGGTCTACGCGGCGTACCACGAAGCGGTCAACCACAAGGAACAACCGACCGTCATCCTGGCCAAGACCATCAAGGGTTATGGCACCGGTGCCGGCGAAGCGAAGAACACCGCGCACAACACCAAGAAAGTCGACGTCGACAGCCTGAAGCTGTTCCGCGACCGCTTCGACATCCCGGTCAAGGACGAAGAGCTGGAGAACCTGCCGTTCTTCAAGCCCGAGCCGAACAGCGCCGAAGCCCGCTACCTCAGCGAGCGTCGTAGCGCACTGGGCGGTTTCGTGCCGCAACGCCGCGCCAAGAGCATGAGCATCCCGACGCCACCACTCGATACCCTCAAGGCGATCCTGGACGGCTCGGGCGACCGTGAAATCTCCACCACCATGGCCTTCGTGCGCATCCTCGCGCAACTGGTCAAGGACAAGGAAATCGGTTCGCGCATCGTCCCGATCATCCCGGACGAAGCCCGTACCTTCGGTATGGAAGGCATGTTCCGTCAGTTGGGCATCTACTCCTCCGTCGGCCAGCTCTACGAGCCAGTCGATAAAGACCAGGTGATGTTCTACAAGGAAGACAAGAAAGGCCAGATCCTCGAAGAAGGCATCAACGAAGCGGGCGCCATGAGCTCCTTCATCGCTGCGGGTACTTCGTACTCCAGCCACAACCAGCCGATGCTGCCGTTCTACATCTTCTACTCGATGTTCGGCTTCCAGCGCATTGGCGACCTGGCCTGGGCAGCCGGCGACAGCCGTACCCGTGGCTTCCTGATCGGCGGCACCGCCGGCCGCACCACGCTGAACGGCGAAGGCCTGCAACACGAAGACGGTCACAGCCACATCCTGGCTGCCACCATCCCGAACTGCCGCACCTTTGATCCAACCTACGGCTACGAGCTGGCGGTGATCATCCAGGACGGCATGAAGAAGATGACCGAAGAGCAGCAGGATGTTTTCTACTACATCACCGTGATGAACGAGTCCTACCAGCAGCCCGCCATGCCGGCCGGCGTGGAAGAAGGCATCATCAAGGGCATGTACTTGCTCGAAGAAGACACCAGGGAAGCGGCGCACCACGTGCAGCTGATGGGCTCCGGCACCATCCTGCGCGAAGTGCGTGAAGCGGCGAAGATCCTGCGTGACGAATTCAACGTCGGCGCCGACGTGTGGAGCGTGACCAGCTTCAACGAACTGCGTCGCGACGGCCTGGCCGTGGAGCGCAGCAACCGCCTGCACCCTGGCCAGAAGCCAGCCAAGAGCTATGTCGAAGAATGCCTGGCCGGCCGTAAAGGTCCGGTCATCGCCTCTACCGACTACATGAAACTGTTTGCTGAACAAATTCGCCAGTGGGTCCCGTCCAAGGAATTCAAAGTCCTGGGCACCGACGGTTTCGGCCGCAGTGACAGCCGCAAGAAGCTGCGTCACTTCTTCGAAGTCGACCGTCACTTCGTGGTGTTGGCAGCCCTGGAAGCCTTGGCTGACCGTGGTGAGATCGAACCCAAGGTGGTGGCTGACGCTATCGTCAAGTTCGGGATCAACCCGGAAAAACGCAACCCACTGGACTGCTGAGGAGATTTTTTGTGAGCGAACTCATTCGCGTACCTGACATCGGCAGCGGTGAAGGTGAAGTAATCGAGCTGTTTGTGAAGGTTGGCGACACCGTCGAAGCTGACCAGAGCATCCTGACCCTGGAGTCGGACAAGGCGAGCATGGAAATCCCTGCTCCCAAGGCCGGTGTGGTCAAGAGCCTGAAAGTGAAGCTGGGCGACCGCCTGAAAGAAGGCGACGAACTGCTGGAGCTGGAAATCGAAGGCGCTGCCGATGCAGCCCCTGCGGCTGCCGCTCCGGCCGCCGCTGCACCTGCACCTGCTGCTGAACAGCCTGCCGCTGCCGCCGAGGCCCCAGCGGCCCCGGCTGCCGCACCTGCCGCCGCCAGCGTCCAGGACATTCACGTCCCGGACATCGGCTCGTCGGGCAAGGCCAAGATCATCGAGCTGCTGGTCAAGGTCGGCGACACCGTCGAAGCCGACCAGTCGCTGATCACCCTGGAGTCCGACAAGGCCTCCATGGAAATCCCATCGCCGGCTGCCGGCGTGGTGGAAAGCATTGCGGTCAAGCTGGAAGACGAAGTCGGCACCGGTGACTTCATCCTCAAGCTCAAGGTACAAGGCGCCGCGCCTGCCGCCGCGCCAGCGCCGGCGGCTGCTCCGGCTGCCAAGGCTGAAGCGGCTCCGGCCGCTGCCGCTGCAACACCTGCTGCGGCACCTGCTGCAAAAGCCGAGGCCGCACCGACCCCGGCGGCTGCGGCACCTGCGCCAAGCGGTGCCAAGGTTCACGCCGGCCCGGCTGTACGCCAACTGGCCCGTGAATTCGGCGTCGAGCTGAGCGCCGTCTCGGCCAGCGGTCCTCACGGTCGCGTGCTGAAGGAAGACGTGCAGGCTTACGTCAAGACCATGATGCAGAAGGCCAAGGAAGCGCCAGCTGCCGGCGGCGCTACCGGCGGCTCGGGCATTCCGCCGATCCGTACCGTCGATTTCAGCCGTTTCGGCGAAATCGAAGAAGTGCCGATGACCCGCCTGATGCAGATCGGCGCGGCCGGTCTGCACGCGAGCTGGCTGAACATCCCGCACGTGACTCAGTTCGACCAGGCCGATATCACCGACCTGGAAGCCTTCCGCGTTGCGCAGAAAGCCGTGGCCGAGAAGGCCGGTGTGAAACTGACCGTGCTGCCCCTGCTGCTCAAGGCCTGTGCGCACCTGCTCAAGGAACTGCCGGACTTCAACAGCTCGCTGGCGCCAAGCGGTAAAGCGATCATCCGCAAGAAGTACGTGCACATCGGCTTTGCGGTCGACACGCCTGACGGCCTGCTGGTACCGGTCATCAAGAACGTCGACCAGAAGAGCCTGCTGCAGCTGGCTGGCGAAGCTGCTGCGCTGGCCGCCAAGGCCCGCGACAAGAAGCTCACCCCGGACGACATGCAGGGCGCATGCTTCACCATCTCCAGTCTCGGGCACATTGGCGGTACGGGCTTCACGCCAATCGTCAATGCGCCGGAAGTGGCGATCCTGGGTGTGTCCAAGGCAACCATCCAGCCTGTCTGGGACGGTAAAGCGTTCCAGCCCAAGCTGATGCTGCCACTGTCGTTGTCCTACGATCACCGCGTGATCAACGGCGCCGCGGCGGCACGCTTCACCCAGCGCCTGAGCCAGTTGCTGAACGACATCCGCACCATCCTGCTGTAAGCCGCAGCGGCCTCCCCCTGACGGGAGGCCATTGCCGCCTCGATTTCCGAGCGCCACGCTCGTACCTCAACCCCGCCACTTGGCGGGGCTTTTTTTTGGGCTTTTTGTACACACAGGACAGGCTTGTACACCTTCCGTCACTTTGATTGCAGAAATCCCCCGCGTGGCCGATAACAGCCTTATAGCACTTAGCCTTCATCCTCTCTTGTCAGTGCGTGCCGCATGATGCAACCTTGCCGCAAGCAACAGTAAAGAGGGGCGTGAGCCCGGCGTCGTGCGCATTTTCCCAAGCGAGTTTCCCCCATGAAAAGCCAACCCGATGTTGCCCGAATGGCGACCGAGGTAGTGACGCAATTACCGGTGCCTTCGCGCCTCGGTATGCTGCGTTTCGAGCGGCTGAATGAGGCAAGCTGGGCGCTGCTCTACCTCGACCCCAATTGCGAGCGCCAATTCGGCTTGTCGGCGGTCGAACTGTGCGCCCTGCTGGGCACGCCGTACGCCAGCCTGATGGAACCCCAGGCGCGCTATCAACTGCACGACGCGATCCAGCAGCAACTGACCCACAGCGCCCACTACCTGGTGCGCTACACCCTGCACACCAACGATGGCCCGCTGAGCCTGCTCGAAATGGGCGAGGCCTATAAACAACACAACCGTCACCTGCTGCGCGGCTACCTGATGGTGGTGGATGGCTTGTTCAGCGAACTTCCCGTCACGGTGCCGACCGCCGACCTGGAAAACCAGAACAGCCGCCTGCAAATCGCCCTGGAACTCAACCAGCGCGCGCAGCAGGAGCAACTGCAGCACCTGGAGCGGGTGCGCGCCCAGCAGGAGTTGATCCTGCTGCTGGCGCGCCAGCGCTACACCACACCCAATTCGCTGCAAGAAGCCGCCGAATTGATCACCCGCAGCGCCTGCGACATCTATCAGATCGATTGCGCCAGCATCTGGAATCTGGAAGGCCAGCGCCTGGTGCCGATTTCGGCCTATCACCGCGCCGATCAACGCCACCATTTGCCCGAAGCGATCGACGCCAGTTGCTTCCCCGATTACCTCGAAGCCCTGCACAGCAGTCGCGCCATTGATGCCACCAATGCCATGCGCGACCCACGCACCCGGGAAATGGCCGAAAGCCTGATCGCCAAGGATGTCCACGCCATGCTCGACGCGAGCATCCGGGTGGATGGCCAGGTCGTCGGCGTGCTGTGCCTGGAGCAAAGCGGCAGTTCGCGGGCATGGCAGTCCGATGAGATCGCCTTTGCCGGCGAGCTGGCGGACCAGTTCGCCCAAGTCATCAACAACCACAACCGGCGCACCGCCACCAGCGCCCTGCACCTGTTCCAGCGCGCGGTGGAACAGAGCGCCAACGCTTTTCTGCTGGTCAATTGCGATGGCGTGGTGGAGTACGTCAACCCAAGCTTTACCGCCATTACCCAATACAGCGCCGAAGAAGTGCACGGCCACCGCCTGGCGCAGTTGCCGGCCCTGGAGAACCTCAGCGAATTGCTGTTCGACGCGCCGTCGGTCCTGGCCAAAAGCAACAGCTGGCAAGGCGAATTCAAAAGCCGGCGCAAAAACCTGGAACCCTACTGGGGCCAGTTGTCGATTTCCAAGGTGTATGGCGACAACCGTGAGTTGACCCATTACATCGGCATCTACGAAGACATTACCCAGACCAAGCTGGCGCAACAGCGCATCGAACGCCTGGCCTACACCGACAACCTGACCAACCTGGGCAACCGCCCGGCGTTCATCCGCAACCTCGACGAGCGCTTTACCCGCGACAGCGACAGCCCGATCAGCCTGCTGCTGGTGGACATCGACAACTTCAAGCGGATCAACGACAGTCTCGGCCACCAGACCGGTGACAAGTTGCTGATCAGCCTGGCCCGCCGTCTGCGCAACAGTTTGAGCAGCGGCGGCAGCCTGGCGCGCTTTGCCAGTAACGAGTTTGCGGTGCTGCTCGACGACGCCGACATGGAGACCGGCCAGCAGGTCGCCAGCCAGTTGCTGGCCACCCTCGACAAGCCGATGTTTGTCGACAACCAGTTGATCAGCGTGACCGGCTCCGTGGGCCTGGCCTGCGCGCCGCTGCACGGGCGCGACCCGCAGACCCTGATGCGCAACGCCGGCCTGGCCCTGCACAAGGCCAAGGCCAACGGCAAACACCAGGTGCAGGTGTTTACCGAAGCGCTGAATGCCGAGGCGAGCTACAAGCTGTTTGTGGAAAACAACCTGCGCCGCGCCCTGACCCAGAATGAGCTGGACGTGTTCTACCAGCCCAAGCTGTGCCTGCGCAGTGGTCGCCTGCTGGGCATGGAAGCGCTGTTGCGCTGGAACCACCCGGACAAGGGCATGATCCGCCCCGACCAGTTCATCAGCGTGGCCGAAGAGACCGGCTTGATCATCCCCATCGGCAAATGGGTCGCCCGTCAGGCGTGCCGCATGAGCCGTCAATTGACGGCGGCGGGCCTGGGTAATTTGCAGGTGGCAATCAACCTGTCGCCCAAGCAGTTTTCCGACCCGGACCTGGTGGCCTCGATTGCCACGATCCTCAAGGAAGAACAGTTGCCGGCCAATCTGCTGGAGCTGGAGCTGACCGAAGGCCTGCTGCTGGAAGCCACCGAAGACACGCGCCTGCAACTGGACCAGTTGAAAAGCTTCGGCCTGACCCTGGCCATGGACGACTTCGGCACCGGTTACTCGTCGCTGAGCTACTTGAAAAAATTCCCCATCGACATCATTAAGATCGACCGGAGCTTTATCCACGAAATCCCGGATAACCAGGACGACATGGAGATCACCTCGGCGGTTATCGCCATGGCCCACAACCTCAAGCTCAAGGTGGTAGCCGAAGGCATCGAGACCGCCGAGCAACTGGCGTTCCTGCGCCGGCACCGTTGCGACGTGGGCCAGGGCTATCTGTTCGATCGGCCAATCCCCGGTGCAGAGCTGCTGGAAAAGCTTAAACGCTATCCACGCGGGCCAATTGCCTGACAGCGCGGTAACACTCGGGCACACTGGCTGTCTGAAAATTTACTGTAACTCAACCTGACGAGAGGACTGATCATGGTCTTGCGCTCGGAAATTCTGGTGAACAAAAACGTGCTGCCTACTCAAGAACAAGCGTTGCCTGGCCGCGAAACCCCGATGGCATTGCCGGAAACTCACTTCGTCAACGGCAACCCGTTGCTGGGCCCCTTTACCGACGACGTGGGTTTCGCGATCTTCGGCCTCGGTTGTTTCTGGGGCGCTGAGCGCAAATTCTGGGAGCGCGATGGGGTGGTCAGCACCGTGGTCGGCTACGCCGGCGGCTTCACGCCGAACCCGACCTACGAAGAAGTCTGCTCAGGCCTGACCGGCCACAGCGAAGTGGTGCTGGTGGTGTACGACCAGGCCAAAGTGAAATACGAAGACCTGCTGAAGATGTTCTGGGAACTGCACAACCCGACCCAGGGCATGCGCCAGGGCAACGACATCGGCAGCCAGTACCGTTCGGTGATTTATGCCACCACGCCGGAGCAACTGGCGGCCGCCAAGGCCAGTGCCCAGGCGTATCAGCAAGAGCTGACCAACGCCGGCCTGGGTGAGATCACCACCGAAATCGACGAAGCGCCGACGGTGTACTTCGCCGAGGCGTATCACCAGCAGTACCTGGCGAAGAACCCGCAAGGCTATTGCGGGATCGGCGGCACAGGCGTGACCTGCCCGATCTAAAAAACAACGCCGATCAAAATGTGGGAGGGGGCTTGCCCCCGATAGCGGAGTGTCAGTTACAGATGTAATGACTGACACCCAGCCATCGGGGGCAAGCCCCCTCCCACATTGGGTCCGTGCTTGGCTTCAGAGCCGGTTACTCCGCGATAAGCCAATCCATGGATCGGCCGCACTGGCATGACCTCCCCGATCTAAAGCACAACACAGATCAAAAATGTGGGAGGGGGCTTGCCCCCCGATAGGGGAGTGTCAGTTACAGATGTAATGACTGACACCCAGCCATCGGGGGCAAGCCCCCTCCCACATTGGGTCCGTGCTTGGCTTCAGAGCCGGTTACTCAGCGATAAGCCAATCCATGGATCGGCGGCACCGGCATGACCTGCCCGATCTAGAGCACAACACAGATCAAAAATGTGGGAGGGGGCTTGCCCCCGATAGCGGAGTGTCAGTTACAGATGTAATGACTGACACCCAGCAATCGGGGGCAAGCCCCCTCCCACATTGGGTCCGTGCTTGGCTTCAGAGCCGGTTACTCCGCGATAAGCCAATCCATGGATCGGCCGCACTGGCCTGACCTCGCCGATCTAAAGCACAACACAGATCAAAAATGTGGGAGGGGGCTTGCCCCCGATAGCGGAGTGTCAGTTACAGATGTAATGACTGACACCCAGCCATCGGGGGCAAGCCCCCTCCCACACTTGGTTTTGTGTTTGCTTGAAAGCCGGTTACTCCGCGATAAGCCAATCCATCTGCCACCCACCCTGGGTCTGGCCAAGCTGTCTGGACAGCCACGGCAGCAGCTCACGCAATTCCTCTTCCAGGCCCCACGGCGGGTTGGCAATCGCCAGGCCCGAGCCGGTCAGGGTGTTGGGGGTGTCCAGCGGGTGCACCAGCAATTCCACGCGCAACAGTTTCGGCGCGCCGGTGCCGGCCAGGTCCTGGTAAAAGCGGCGCAGCATGCGCTGGTCCTTCACCGGGTACCAGATCGCCGCGACGGTCTGGCGCATGCGGCTGACGGCTTCCTTGAGGGACGCCGCGCAGCGCTGCATTTCATCGAGCTTTTCGAACGGTGGATCGATCAGCATCAGCGCGCGTTTTTCCGGCACTGGCAACAGGGCACGCGGTAGATGCCAGCCTTCGCCCAGGTGCACCTTGACCCGGCGATCGCCCTTCATGTTGTCCTTGAGCAGCACGCCATCTTCCGGGTGTTTTTCGTTGAGCAGCACACGGTCCTGGGGACGCGTCAGGCGCCGTGCCAGCTCCGGCGAGCCCGGGTAGTAGCGCAACTGGCCATCCGGGTTCATCTCGTGCAGCACGCGCATGTAATCGGCGGTGAGCGGCGGCAGGTCGTTTGCGCCCCACAGGCGGGCGATGCCTTCCAGGTATTCACCGGTGCGGTTGGCCTGGTCACCCTGCAGGTCA
Source organism: Pseudomonas sp. CFBP13528 (assembly GCF_005233615.1). Lineage (NCBI taxonomy): Bacteria > Pseudomonadati > Pseudomonadota > Gammaproteobacteria > Pseudomonadales > Pseudomonadaceae > Pseudomonas > Pseudomonas sp. CFBP13528. The sequence continues at coordinate 393,703 of NZ_QGAJ01000003.1, read as the reverse complement.
TACAGACCAATGCCGGCATGGGTATCGAGGTAGGCGAACGGCTGCTCCTTGCGCGACATCAGGGCGATGAGGCGGGTCAAGGTCAGGTGTTTGAAGACATCGGCGTGGTTGCCGGCGTGAAAGGCGTGACGATAATTCATGGTTGCTCCTGCGCAGGGGGCGAAGTTTACCTTCTACCGGCACAAAGGTGCAGGGCCGCATGGCGGGTGGCGTCTTTGTCTAACTCAGCTGCGAAGCGAGGTAATCGACCAGTGCAGTATGGCTGGCCCCCGGCCTGCGCACGAACCAGCCGAGTTTGTGCTGCAAGGTGGCCGGCGTGAAGGCCGCATACAGATCAGGACGCTGCTCTTGCAGCCATTGCAACAGGTTGTCGATCAGCACGCCCGGCGCCTGTTCCTCCAGGTGCCTGAGCAACGACGCAGGCACTCGCCACCACGGGCACGCTTGAGCTGGCGTGACCGGGCCAGTTGCCACCGTCAGCGGCTGGCCATTGATCAGGTAACGCCCAAACACCGGCATGACCTCCCCTGCCTGGTCGCCCAAGTGCTGCCACATCGGCTGAAACCGGGCGCCGTCCCAGAAGCGGAAAAACACCGCCTGGTCATTGGGCATCAATACCTTGCTCAAGCCCTGCAGGTGGGCGACCACGCTTTCCAATGGACTGGAGGATACCGCCAGCCACCCCCAATCCGTGGCTTTTGCGGCGGCTACCCACTCGAGAAACGCGCTGCCCGGCTCGACAATGCCCACATAAGGCATCACCTCCTCCCAGTGCGCGTAGGCCGTGCCTGCCCAGATCGCTTGGGGCAGCGGCGCCGCCGCCGTGGCTTGCCAGGCGGCGAGCGGCTTGGCGTCGCTGGCATTGCCGAGTACGGCATAGATTCGCTCATCGGCAAGCAGGGGACGCTGTGCCAGCCAACTGCGGGGGTCCATGGGTGTGCGCATCAGGAAACACTCCGTGCATGCCCGGTGATATCACACTGCCCGGCCCGGCAACGCTCGCATTCTTCGCAAAACGGCGCGCTGCGCTTCAGGTTGGCCACTTGTACAGGGCTCAGAGGGCGCGGGGAAACCGCCTGCACCGCCTCCTTCAAGCCAGGCGTCAACGGCGCCGTCGTAGCTGCCGGCGCCCCGCCCGGCTGGATCGGCACACTGCTGAAAATGCCGCCCGCCGACAGCGTGATCGACTGCCCTCCCGCCTGAATCGTAACGCTGGCCCCTGCATCGATGACAATGCACTGCCCTGCCCCCAGTTCAAGCGTGCGAGCGGCGCGCATGTGCTGCGAACCGCCGACCATCAGGTGGTCATCCTGCTTGAGTTCAGTCAGGCGATTGCCGTGGGTGATGCGTTGCTCTTCGCCCTGCAATTCATGGTGCGACTCGGCGCCCACCGTGACCCGGCGCTGGTTATCGACTTGCACCTGCTGGTCATGCAACACGTGCTGGGTCCAGTCGCGCTGGGCGCGCAGGTAGATCTCCTCGGCGCCCTGGCGGTCCTCGATGCGCAGTTCGTTGTAGCCACCGCCACCGGGGCTGCTCTGGCTGCGGAAGAGACTGCGGGTCTTTTCCGCCGGCAGGTCGAGGGGCAAACGATTCGCCGCGTTGGGCAGGCAGCCCATCACCAGCGGCATGTCCACGTCGCCATCGACGAAGCCCACCAGCACTTCCATGCCGACTCGCGGGGTCAGCACCGCCCCATAACCGTCATGGGCCCAGCCGCTCGCCACGCGCAGCCAACAACTGGAATGTTCGTTGTGTTCCCCGTCGCGGTCCCAGGCCATCTGCACTTTGACCCGACCGTATTCGTCGCAATGCACCTCACTGCCGGCCGGCCCGGTGACCACCGCATTCTGGTAGCCCGACAGGTGGGGCCGGGGCATGATCAAAGGTGTTCGGAACGGCACATCCCAAGGCGTGACTACAAATTCGTTGCTGTAGCCTGCGCGCACGTCATCCCCATAGGTCTCAGGCGCAGACTCCTCCAATACTTGCGGCTGCTGCCCGGTATGGTGCAACTGGGTAACCAGCCACAAATCATTCCATTCCTGACGCGGGTGGTCGGCCATCTTCAGAAACCGCCCGGTGACCAGCGCCGGCTGGTCGCTGATACCGCTGGCCTGGCGAAAGTCGCTGCGGTGACGCTCCAACACACGTTGCGCCAGGTACTTGCCGTGCGCTCGGTCCGTAAAGTCACCCGGGTAGCGCTGTTCGTCGAGGGTCGGGCGTTGCCCGCTGGATGCCGTGCTTTCCAATACCAGGCTGGGCTTTTTGAAGTCGTAGGCCCGCAGGTTCACTCCGGCGGAACGGGTTTCGAGCCGCAGGATGAAGCGCTTGATCGCCGGGGCCCCGGCCACCATCCCGGAACCCGCCAGGTAGGACGTGTCCTGGTCCGGCTGGCTGAACACACTCTGGTCATCACCAAACACCAGCAAGTGACGCTCGGGACTGTGCTGAAAGTGATAGTGAATGCCCGACTCAACGCACAAGCGCTGGATGAACTGCAAATCGGTTTCGTCGAACTGAACACAGTACTCGCGCTCGGGGTATTGACCGCTCAGGCGAAACACGAAGGTATCCGCCTGAATATCCTGAGCCTCCAGCACCCGCGCAATGATCTGCGGGATGGTTTTTTGCTGAAATATCCGCTGGTGAGTGCTGTGTTCCAGATACGCCAACTGCGGTACCAGGGTGATCTGGTAACGGGTCAGGCGCTTGCCCGAATCGCCTTGTGCGACGCGGTAAACCTGGCCATGAATACCGTGACCCTGAGCGTCGAATCCCAGGAATGCCTGACGGTGCAGAAGGCTGTCGAGGTCAAGGTCGGGTTGTTCGCTGACCAACTCAAGGTCAAAGCGAAAGGGCAGGCTGATAAATTCATCGCCCATGAATCCATGAACCTTGAGATCACAAGGCTCCCCATCCAGGGTCAGATTAAAGGCACTTTGATTGGCAGGAGCGAACATCCGGTGTTTCTCTGCGAAGGGTGAGTGAGCGATTCTGCAACAGCCGTTTACCGAGTCGGGCACTGCTCAGGAAAATAAGTAAGGTCCTACATCGGCGAAGCCGGAATCCTCAAGGCCTGATCGTTCAGGCATAAAAAAAGGCCCGCATCCATCGGACGCAGGCCTTCCTTTCCATGACCGGGCGCTCAACGCCCAGCGTTGTTACTTGTTGAGGTTGTAATCGTTTTCCGCCGCATCAAAGCGCTCGACCATACCGGCAGTCGGTGCACCCATCTTGCTCACGAAGTAGATCGCCAGGCTGGCGAAGATGAAGCCTGGGATGATTTCGTACAGGCCCAGCAACTCGAAGTGTTTCCACACAATCACGGTGATCGCGCCCACCAGGATGCCGGCCAATGCGCCGTTGCGGGTCATGTTTTTCCAGATGACCGAGATCAGCACCACAGGACCGAAGGCGGCGCCGAAACCGGCCCAGGCGTAGCTGACCAGGCCCAGTACGCGGTTTTCCGGGTTGGCGGCCATGGCGATGGCGATCAAGGCCACCACCAGCACCATGATCCGACCGACCCATACCAGCTCAAGCTGGGAAGCGCCTTTGCGCAGGAATGCCTTGTAGAAATCTTCGGTCAGGGCGCTGGAGCACACCAGCAACTGACAGCTCAGGGTGCTCATCACGGCCGCAAGGATGGCCGACAGCAAGACACCGGCAATCCATGGATTGAACAGGATCTTGGCCAGTTCGATAAACACGCGCTCGGGGTTTTCGGTCACGGGACCGGCCACCTCAGGATGCGCCGAGAAGTAAGCGATGCCGAAGAAGCCCACCGCCACGGTGCCACCCAGGCACAGGATCATCCAGGTCATGGAGATGCGTCGCGCGTTGGCAATCGACTTCACCGAATCCGCCGCCATGAACCGCGCAAGGATGTGCGGCTGGCCGAAGTAACCCAGGCCCCAGCCCATCAGCGAGATGATGCCGATGAAGGTGGTGTTTTTCAGCATATCGAAGTTGGTCGGGTCCTTGGCTTCGATGGCCAGGAAGGTGGTGTCCACGCCGCCGGTGGCCAGCAGCACAATGATCGGCGTCAGGATCAACGCGAAGATCATCAGCGTGGCTTGTACGGTGTCGGTCCAGCTGACCGCCAGGAAACCGCCGATAAAGGTGTAGGCGATGGTCGCCGCGGCACCGGCCCACAGCGCTGTTTCGTAGGACATGCCGAAGGTGCTTTCGAACAGGCGCGCACCGGCCACGATGCCGGAGGCGCAGTAAATGGTGAAGAACACCAGGATCACCACCGCGGAAATGATCCGCAGCAGGCCGCTTTTATCTTCGAAGCGGCTGGAGAAGTAATCCGGCAGGGTCAGGGCGTCGCCGTTGTGTTCGGTCTGCACCCGCAGGCGACCGGCCACGAACAGCCAGTTGAGGTAGGCACCGACGATCAGGCCGATGGCGATCCAGCTTTCCGACAAGCCCGACATATAGATCGCGCCCGGCAGGCCCATCAACAACCAGCCGCTCATATCGGAAGCACCGGCGGACAAGGCTGTCACCACGCTACCGAGGCTGCGACCGCCAAGGATGTAATCGGAAAGGTTGTTGGTGGAGCGATAGGCCATCAGGCCGATCAGCACCATTGCTGCGATATAGATCACGAACGTGATCAGGGTTGGATTACTAACGCTCATAGAAGTGACGCCCTGGCTTTGTTTTTATGTAGCGACGGTCTGTCAGACCGCTACCGGTAGTAACCCGATAAACGATGCTGAATGCCGCGCATTTATGACTGGCGTTTCCCCAGGAAAGCCGCCAGCCGATGAACCAAACCGTAGAGGTGGTTGCACCTTGGTGCGCGAATGCTATTCAACAATGTAAATAAGGTGCAACCAGTTTCTTGCGAATAAGTTGCACCTGGGCGCATTTCAGGACAAACACCGCGTTTTTGCTCCTTTTCGGAGCAAGAACACTCAATCTCAGAAGCAAATGCACCGACAAGCAGCCGATTCGGTTGAAGGCCGGTTTTTTTCCGATCAAGCGTCGTAAATTTCATGAACAAAAAGGGTTGCACCCGGTTGCACCTCGCCATGGGCAAAGCTAATCTTGCCGCCAGCAGATGCCACTCGGTAGTGGCACCCATGAGGATAAGAATATGGCTACGACCACCCTTGGGGTCAAACTCGACGACCCGACCCGCGAACGCCTCAAGGCCGCCGCGTCCTCCATTGATCGCACGCCGCACTGGCTGATCAAACAGGCAATTTTCAATTACCTGGAGAAACTCGAGGGTGGTGCAACCCTAAACGAGCTCAATGGCTTGAGCAGCAAGGACGCCGACGATGCGGGCGAGGTTCAGGCCGACCACGCGCACCAGTGCTTCCTCGAGTTCGCCGAGAGCATCCTGCCGCAGTCGGTATTGCGTGCCTCGATCACCGCCGCTTACCGTCGCCCCGAGCCGGAGGTGGTGCCGATGCTGATCGAGCAGGCTCGCCTGCCGGCCGACATGGCCGAAGCCACCAACAAGCTGGCTGCCACGATTGCCGAGAAGCTGCGCAACCAGAAGAGCGCCGGCGGCCGTGCCGGTATCGTTCAGGGTCTGCTGCAGGAGTTTTCCCTGTCGTCCCAGGAAGGCGTGGCGCTGATGTGCCTGGCCGAAGCGCTGCTGCGCATCCCGGACAAAGGCACCCGCGATGCGCTGATCCGCGACAAGATCAGCACCGGCAACTGGCACCCGCACCTGGGTAACAGCCCGTCGCTGTTCGTCAATGCCGCCACCTGGGGCCTGCTGTTGACCGGCAAACTGGTCGCCACCCATAACGAAGCCGGTTTGACCTCGTCCCTGAGCCGCATCATCGGCAAAAGCGGCGAACCGATGATCCGCAAGGGCGTCGACATGGCCATGCGTCTGATGGGCGAGCAGTTCGTCACCGGCGAAACCATCGCCGAAGCCCTGGCCAACGCGAGCAAGTTCGAAGCCAAGGGCTTTCGCTATTCCTACGACATGCTCGGTGAAGCCGCGCTCACCGAGCACGATGCGCAGAAGTACCTGGCCTCGTACGAACAAGCCATTCATTCCATCGGCAAAGCCTCCCACGGCCGTGGGATTTATGAAGGCCCGGGCATCTCCATCAAGCTGTCGGCACTGCACCCGCGTTACAGCCGCGCGCAGTACGAGCGCGTGATGGACGAGTTGTACCCGCGCCTGCTGTCGCTGACCTTGCTGGCCAAGCAGTACGACATCGGCCTGAACATCGACGCCGAAGAGGCCGACCGCCTCGAGTTGTCCCTGGACCTGCTCGAGCGCCTGTGCTTCGAGCCGCAACTGACCGGCTGGAACGGTATCGGCTTCGTGATCCAGGCCTACCAGAAGCGTTGCCCGTACGTGATCGACTATGTGATCGACCTGGCCCGCCGCAGCCGCCACCGCCTGATGATCCGCCTGGTAAAAGGCGCGTACTGGGACAGCGAAATCAAGCGCGCCCAGGTCGAAGGCCTCGAAGGCTACCCGGTGTACACCCGCAAGGTGTACACCGACGTTTCCTACATTGCCTGCGCACGCAAACTGCTGTCGGTGCCGGAAGTCATCTATCCGCAGTTCGCCACGCACAACGCCCACACCCTGGCGGCCATCTATCATATTGCCGGTCAGAACTACTACCCCGGCCAATACGAGTTCCAATGCCTGCACGGCATGGGTGAACCGCTGTACGAACAGGTTGTAGGCAAGGTTTCCGAAGGCAAGCTGAACCGTCCGTGCCGCGTGTACGCTCCGGTCGGCACTCACGAAACACTGCTGGCGTACCTGGTGCGTCGCCTGCTGGAAAACGGCGCGAACACCTCGTTCGTCAACCGCATCGCCGACCAATCCATCTCGATCCAGGAGCTGGTGGCCGATCCAGTGGCGAGCATCGAGCAGATGGCGACCGTGGAAGGCGGCTTCGGCCTGCCGCACCCGCGCATCCCGCTGCCGCGTGACCTGTATGGCCGCGACCGCGCCAACTCGGCCGGTATCGACCTGGCCAACGAGCATCGCCTGGCATCGCTGTCCTGTGCCCTGCTGGCCACCGCCCATAACAACTGGAAAGCCGCGCCGATGCTCGGTTGCACTTCCAGCGAACAGCCGGCTGCGGCGGTGCTGAACCCGTCCGACCTGCGCGATGTGGTCGGTCATGTTCAGGAAGCCACTGTCGAAGACGTCGACAATGCCATCCAGTGCGCTATCAGCGCCGCGCCCATCTGGCAGGCCACCCCGCCCGCCGAGCGCGCCGCGATCCTGGAGCGCGCCGCCGACCTGATGGAAGGCGAGATCCAGCCACTGATGGGCCTGCTGGCCCGTGAAGCCGGCAAGACCTTCGCCAACGCCATCGCTGAAGTGCGCGAAGCCGTCGACTTCCTGCGCTACTACGCGGTGCAGGCACGCAACGATTTCACCAACGACGCCCACCGCCCATTGGGCCCGGTGGTGTGTATCAGCCCGTGGAACTTCCCGCTGGCAATCTTCAGCGGCCAGGTCGCTGCTGCCTTGGCCGCCGGCAACCCGGTACTGGCCAAGCCTGCCGAACAAACCCCGCTGGTCGCCGCCCAGGCTGTACGCATCCTGCTCGAAGCCGGCATTCCGCAAGGCGTGCTGCAATTGCTGCCGGGCCAGGGCGAAAGCGTCGGTGCGCGCCTGGTCGGTGATGAGCGCGTCAAAGGCGTAATGTTCACCGGTTCCACCGAGGTTGCACGCTTGCTGCAACGCAGTGTCGCCGGGCGCCTGGATGCCCAGGGGCGTCCGATTCCGCTGATCGCCGAAACCGGTGGCCAGAACGCGATGATCGTCGACTCATCGGCGCTCACCGAACAAGTGGTCATCGACGTGGTGTCGTCGGCCTTCGACAGCGCCGGCCAACGTTGCTCGGCCCTGCGCGTCTTGTGCCTGCAGGAAGATTCGTCAGAGCGCGTCATCGAAATGCTCAAGGGTGCCATGGCCGAATGCCGCCTGGGCAACCCGGAGCGCCTGTCGGTGGATATCGGCCCGGTGATCGACGCCGAAGCCAAGGCCGGCATCGAGAAACACATCCAGGCCATGCGCGACAAAGGCCGCAACGTTTACCAGGTGGCGATTGCCGATGGCGACGAGATCAAGCGTGGCACCTTCGTGATGCCCACCCTGATCGAGCTGGAAAGCTTCGACGAGCTGCAACGCGAGATCTTCGGTCCGGTGCTGCACGTGGTGCGCTACAAGCGTAAAGAGATCGACCAGCTCATCGGCCAGATCAACGCATCCGGCTATGGCCTGACCCTGGGCGTGCACACCCGCATCGACGAGACCATCGCCAAGGTGATCGACAACGTCAACGCCGGCAACGTCTACGTCAACCGCAACATCGTCGGCGCCGTGGTCGGCGTGCAACCGTTCGGCGGCGAAGGCCTGTCGGGTACCGGCCCGAAAGCCGGTGGCCCGCTGTACTTGTACCGCCTGCTGTCGACCCGTCCTACCGATGCGATCGAGCAATCCTTCGTACGTGGCGACGCCTTGACCGCACCCGACCTGCGCCTGCGCGACGCCATGAGCCAACCGCTGACCGCCCTGAAAACCTGGGCCGACAGTCACACGTTCAGCGAACTGAGCAGCCTGTGCACACAATTTGCCGCACAGTCGCAAAGCGGTATCACCCGCCAACTGGCCGGCCCGACCGGCGAGCGCAACAGTTATGCGATCCTGCCGCGCGAACACGTGCTGTGCCTGGCTGACGTGGAAGGCGACCTGCTGACCCAACTGGCCGCGGTATTGGCGGTAGGCGGTTCGGCGGTATGGCCGGAAACCGAGCTGACCAAGGCCTTGTTCCCACGCTTGCCGAAAGACATTCAGGCGAAGATCAAGCGCGTGGCCGACTGGACCAAGGACGACGTGGTGTTCGACGCGGTCCTGCATCACGGTGACTCCGACCAACTGCGCGCGGTGTGCCAGCAAGTGGCGCAGCGTGGCGGTGCGATTGTTGGCGTGCAGGGTCTGTCGCAGGGCGAAACGGCGATTGCGCTGGAGCGCCTGGTGATCGAGCGGGCGTTGAGCGTCAACACCGCTGCGGCAGGCGGTAATGCCAGCCTGATGACTATCGGTTAAACACCAGCTTCAAGTTGTAAGCGACAAGCTGCAAGTGAAAGCGTCCTGCTCTTACTTGCAGCTTGAGGCTCGCAACTTGTGCCGCCCCATCACCCCCATCTATCTTCCTTCCCCATTTTTATTAGCACTCCTAGACTGCGGCATACTTTTAAAAGGTAATCCGCCATGTCCGAGACGCTGCTCAGTTCCCGCAATCTGGCTTTCGAGCTGTACGAAGTCCTCGATGCCGAGGGCCTGACCCAGCGCGAGCGGTTTGCCGAGCACAATCGTGAAACCTTCGATGCCGCCATCAGCACGGCGCGCAACATCGCCGAAAAGTACTTCGCGCCCCACAACCGCAAGAACGACGAAAACGAACCGCGTTACGAAGACGGCAAGGCGATCCTGATTCCGGAAGTAAAGCCGGCCGTGGACGCGTTTCTCGAGGCGGGCTTCCTCAACGCCGCGCGCAGTTTCGACGCCGGTGGCATGCAGCTGCCTACGTTGCTGTCCCAGGCCTGCTTTGCGCACTTCCAGTCGGCCAACGCCGCGTCCACGTCCTACCCATTCCTGACCATGGGCGCTGCCAACCTGATCGAAAGCTTCGGTACCGAGGAGCAGAAACAACGCTTCCTGCAACCAATGATCGACGGACGTTTCTTCGGCACCATGGCCCTCACCGAACCGCATGCCGGGTCGTCTTTGTCGGATATTCGTACACGCGCAGAGCCTGCGGCCGACGGTAGCTATCGACTCAAGGGCAATAAAATCTTTATCTCCGGCGGCGACCACCCGCTGTCGGAAAATATCGTACACATGGTGCTGGCCAAGCTGCCTGACGCACCGGCCGGGGTGAAGGGCATTTCGCTGTTTATCGTGCCCAAATTCCTGGTCAACGATGACGGCAGCCTGGGCGAGCGCAACGACGTGCTGCTGGCCGGGCTGTTTCACAAGATGGGCTGGCGCGGCACTACGTCCACAGCGCTTAACTTCGGCGATAACGGCAACTGTGTCGGCTACCTGGTGGGCAAACCGCACCAGGGCCTGAGCTGCATGTTCCAGATGATGAACGAAGCCCGGATCGGTGTGGGCATGGGGGCGGTGATGCTCGGTTACGCGGGCTACCTTTACTCGCTGGAGTACGCTCGCGAACGTCCGCAAGGCCGCCTGCCGGACAGCAAAGATCCAGGCACCGCGCCGGTGTCGATCATCCAGCACGCCGATATCAAGCGCATGCTGCTGACACAAAAAGCCTATGTCGAAGGCGCCTTCGACCTGGGCCTGTACGCCGCACGGCTGTTCGACGACACCACCACGCTGCCGACCGACGCCGAGCGCAAACAGGCCCACGAACTGCTGGACCTGCTCACCCCCATCGTCAAATCCTGGCCGTCGGAGTTCTGCCTCAAGGCCAACGAACTGGCGATCCAGATCCTTGGCGGTCATGGCTATACCCGTGAATACCCGGTGGAGCAGTACTACCGCGATAACCGCCTGAACCCGATCCACGAAGGCACCCATGGCATCCAGTCCCTGGATTTGCTCGGGCGCAAACTGGCGCAGAACGGTGGCGCCGGGCTCAAGCAATTGATTCGGCTGATCGCCGAGACAGGCGCACGGGCACAGCAATACCCATCGCTGACCGTGCTAAGGGAGCCGCTGGAGCAACTGGTCAATGGCCTGCAACGCGTCACCCTCGGCCTGCTGGGCGATCTCGCCCAGGGCAAGGTCAACAGCAGCCTGGCGAACTCGGCGCTGTACCTGAAGGTGTTCGGGCACACGGTGATTGGCTGGCGCTGGCTGGAACAGGCGATTCGCGCCGAAGAAGGACTGGCCAGGGACAACGCGGCCGATGTGGCCTTCTATAAAGGCAAGCTCCAGGCCGCCCGGTACTTCCTGACCTGGGAAGTACCAGGCTGCCATCATGAACTGGCGATTCTGGAGGCACGTGACGATACGTGCCTGGGCATGCAGGATGCGTGGTTCTAGGGCTGGATCGCCTTGGAAATCACCTCGACCGTGGCGCTGACTTGCTCTTGGTAACGGTCGAGTTCCTGTTGGTGAGCCTGCTGCATTTCGATCTGCTCGGCGCACAGGTTCAGCGCGGCCAGTACCAATAATTTGTCGCCGATCAGGGTCGGGTACTTTTTCTTGGTGGTGGCCAGGGAGGCCTTGAGCATGGTCACGGCGTGCATCAGGGTCTGGTCTTCCCCGGCCGGCGCCTTGATCGAGTAATCCTCTCCGAGAATCGAAACGACCTTTATCCCTTCGTTCATGCGCTGACAGGCCCTGCGCTTACACGCTCAACCAGTGCCTGGATACGGGCGGCGGTGGCGCCGTGTTTTTCTTCCTGTTCCATCAGGTTCAGTTGCAGGCTGTCGTTTTCGTCACTGGCAAGGGCAAGCTCCGCCTTGAGGGATTCGTTGCTGCCCAGCAGGTCTTGATTCTGCTGTACGAGGTCGCTGACCAGTTGTTCCAGTTGGCTGAGGGATGCTTCTAACATTTTGATTTCTCGGGCTTTTAAAAGGGCGGTGACGATAAAGAAAAATCACCTCGGATGCCAGGGTTATCCCTGGCGCGCAGCCCGATTCCAAAGGCCCGGGCCGCACTTTCGAGCCTTAGTGACTGCAATTACCCGATCTGGTTCCTGAATCGCTCAAACCCCCTGGTCAGATGCGACAAAAACGCACAGCCCCTTAAGACTTTAGTCGTAGGGCCGATACACGATGCACACCCCGTCTCATGGCCGCACGGATCGCGCTCCCCCCAGGATTCCAGCATGTCTCTTCGTAATATGAATATCGCGCCGAGGGCCTTCCTCGGCTTCGCGTTTATTGGCGCCTTGATGTTGTTTCTCGGCGTGTTCGCGCTGAACCAGATGAGCAAGATCCGAGCGGCCACCGAAGACATCACCCTGGCCAGCGTACCCAGCATCCGCGCCCTCGACGAGTTCACCCAACTGACATTGCGCCTGCGTGTGTTGTCGTACCGCTTGCTGACCAACCGCGAGCCGGACGTGCAGCAAAAGACCCTGGAAGCCTTCGACCTGCGCAACCAGCAGATCCGCACCGCCCAAGGCGTGTATGAAAAGCTGATCGAAAGCGGCGAAGAGCGTTCGACCTACAATGAATACGTGCGGTTGCTGGCTCAGTACCATCAGATCGAAGAGCGCATGAAGAGCCTGTCACGGGCCAATCAGGTCGACGAATTGCGCAGCCTGCTCAATACCGAACTGCTGACCAACTCCGAGCAGGTCAACGGGGTACTCAACCGCCTGCTGGAAATCAATAACGCCATGGCCCTGGACACCAACCAGCAGGCCGAAGACCAGTACAACCTGGCCTTCAACATGGTCGTGGGCCTGCTGGTGATCGCCACCGCGCTGACCCTGTTGTTCGCCTGGCTGCTGACCCGCAGCATCACCGTGCCGATCTCCCAGGCCCTGGAAGCGGCGGAAGAAGTGGCCGAAGGCAACCTCACACGCCCGATCAAGGTCGATGGCAACGACGAAGCCGGCCGCCTGCTCGCCGCCATGGCCAAGATGCAGGACAAACTGCGCGACACCCTGCAACGCATCGCCGGCTCGGCCACGCAACTGGCGTCGGCCGCCGAAGAGCTCAACGCCGTCACCGACGAAAGCGCGCGCGGCCTGACCCAGCAGAACAACGAAATCGAACAAGCCGCCACCGCCGTCAACGAAATGACCAGCGCGGTCGAGGAAGTCGCACGCAATGCCGTGAGCACCTCTGAAGCCTCGCGCAACGCCACCACCTCCGCCGGCGACGGGCGTGACCTGGTGCAGGAAACCGTCAGCGCCATCGAACGCATGAGCGGCGACGTACAAGCCACCGCGACCTTGATTGGTGAGTTGGCCAATGAATCGCGCGATATCGGCAAGGTACTGGACGTGATCCGTGGCCTGGCCGACCAGACCAACCTGCTGGCCCTCAACGCGGCTATCGAAGCGGCGCGGGCCGGTGAGGCCGGGCGAGGTTTTGCCGTGGTGGCCGACGAAGTGCGCGCATTGGCCCATCGTACCCAGCAGTCCACCAGCGAGATCGAGCGCATGATCGGCAGCATCCAGGCCGGCACCGAGCATGCGGTGGATTCGATGCGCAACAGCACCGAGCGCGCCGAATCGACGCTGAACATCGCCAAGGGCGCGGGGCTGTCGCTGGACACCATCAACACCGCAATTGTCGAGATCAACGAGCGCAACCTGGTGATCGCCAGCGCGGCGGAAGAACAGGCGCAGGTCGCACGGGAAGTCGACCGCAACCTGGTCAATATCCGTGACCTGTCGGTGCAATCGGCCACAGGCGCCAGCCAGACCAGCGCGGCGAGCAACGAGCTGTCGCGCCTGGCCGTGGATTTGAACGGGATGGTCGGCCGCTTCCGCCTCTGACTGGCGGCACGGGATTAAAATGTGGGAAGGGCTTGCCCTAATGCCAGTCTGTAGGAGCGAGCTTGCTCGCGAAAAACGTCAACGAAAACGCGTGCTTCCTGAATGAACGCGGTGCCTGTGAGTTTTTCGCGAGCAAGCTCGCTCCTACACTGGCATCAGGGCCTGCCCCCTCCCACATTTGGAATGGGGTCGGAACCTTCATTATGGGATTCCCCCCACAAAAGCTTTTTGACAGCGCAGCAATTCAACAGGTTAGAATCCCTGGCACGCAGACTGCATGGTCAGTTTGCGCCCTGTCTTCCCTGCTCTGGAGTACTGCCTTTGAATGCGACGACCATCAACAGCCTGTTCTTGATCGGCGCGTTGCTGGTGAGTGCGAGCATTCTGGTGAGTTCTCTGTCGTCGCGCCTGGGCATCCCGATCCTGGTGATCATCCTGGCCGTGGGCATGATCGCCGGCGTCGATGGCGGCGGCATCATCTTCGATAACTATCCGACCGCCTATCTGGTGGGCAACCTCGCCCTGGCCGTGATCCTGCTCGACGGCGGTTTGCGCACGCGGGTGGCGAGTTTCCGTGTGGCGCTCTGGCCGGCGTTGTCCCTGGCCACAGTGGGCGTGCTGATCACCACCGGCCTCACCGGCATGGCCGCAGCCTGGCTGTTCGACCTCAATATCATCCAGGGCTTGCTGATCGGCGCCATCGTCGGCTCCACGGACGCTGCGGCAGTGTTCTCGCTGCTGGGCGGCAAGGGCCTGAACGAACGGGTCAGCGCCAGCCTGGAAATCGAATCGGGCAGCAACGACCCCATGGCGGTGTTCCTCACCGTGACCCTGATCGACATGCTCGCCAGCGGCCAGACCGGCCTGCATTGGAGCCTGCTGACCCACCTGATCCGCGAATTCGGCATCGGCGGCCTGGTTGGCCTGGGCGGCGGCTGGCTGATGCTGCAAATGGTCAACCGCATCAACCTGGCCAACGGCCTGTACCCGATCCTGGTGATCGCCGGCGGCCTGTTTGTCTTCGCCCTGACCAACGCCTTGCACGGCAGCGGTTTTCTCGCCGTGTACCTGTGCGGCCTGGTGATCGGCAACCGTCCGGTGCGCAGCCGCCACGGCATCCTGCATATGCTCGACGGCATGGCCTGGCTGGCGCAGATCGGCATGTTCCTGGTGTTGGGCCTGCTGGTCACGCCCCATGACTTGCTGCCCATCGCCCTGCCCGCCCTGGGCCTGGCACTGTGGATGATCCTGTTTGCGCGGCCGCTGTCGGTGATGGTCGGCCTGCTGCCGTTCAAGGCGTTCCACGGTCGCGAAAAGGCCTTTATCGCCTGGGTCGGCCTGCGCGGCGCGGTGCCGATCATCCTCGCGGTGTTCCCGCTGATGGCCGGCCTGCCCCACGCGCAGCTGTACTTCAACCTGGCGTTCTTTATCGTGCTGGTGTCGCTGCTGGTGCAGGGCACCAGCCTGCCGTGGGTGGCCAAGTTGCTCAAAGTCACCGTACCGCCGGACCCGGCGCCGATTTCCCGCGCCGCCCTGGAAGTGCACGTCACCAGTGAGTGGGAGCTGTTCGTCTACCGCCTGGGTGCGGAAAAATGGTGCATCGGTGCTGCCCTGCGCGAGCTGAAAATGCCTGAGGGCACGCGGATTGCCGCGCTGTTCCGTGGCCAGCAACTGCTCCATCCGTCGGGTAGTACGGTATTGGAAGTCGATGATTTGCTCTGCGTCATCGGCCATGAACACAACCTGCCGGCCCTGGGCAAACTGTTCAGCCAGGCACCGCAACGAGGCCTGGACCTGCGCTTCTTCGGCGACTTCGTTCTGGAAGGCGACGCCCAGCTGGGCGCGGTGTCGGCGTTGTACGGGCTCAAGCTCGAGGGTATCGACCCGGACATGCCGTTGAGCCGCTTCATCACCCAGAAAGTCGGCGGCGCGCCGGTGGTGGGCGACCAGGTGGAGTGGAACAACACCATCTGGACCGTCGCGGTCATGGACGGGAACAAGATTGGCAAAGTCGGCGTCAGATTCCCCGAAGGAAGTCGCCCGGGCCCCGGGCTCTTCCTCTAAACTGCGGGGCGACAACGCCCCGATTCTTCACCTTGCTCGACCGGTCTCTATGCCAACCCTGCGCACTTTTCTCGCTACTGCCCTGCTGGGCCTGACCCTTTGTGTCGGCACCGTCCACGCCGCCGACCCGCCCAGCGCCGACGCTATCCAGCAAACCCTGGACAAGCTGCCCGACCGCAAGCTGCCCGACGCCGACATGAAGGCATTGCAGGGCATCCTGCAACAAACCCTGACGTACCTGGCCAACAAGCAGGATTACGAGCAGCGCCTGGCCGATCTCAAACGCCAGCTTGAGGACGCGCCGCGCCAGACCGTCGAAAACCAGCGCGAGCTGACCCGGCTCAAGGCCACCAAAATCGTCCCGGTGGCCCAACGCTACGCCAGCCTGCCCGTGCCGCAGCTTGAGCAATTGCTGGTGCAGCGCAGCACCCAGCAAGGCGACCTGCAAAAAGAGCTGGCCGACGCCAACAGCCTGACCATCGCCGCCCAGACCCGGCCCGAGCGCGCCCAGACCGAGATCAGCAGCAGCCAGACGCGCATCCAACAAATCAATGCGATCCTCAAGACCGGCAAAGACAACGGCAAAGCCCTCAACGCCGACCAGCGCAACCAGCTCAACGCCGAACTCGCCGCCCTGAATGCGCTGATCCCCCTGCGCCGCCAGGAACTGGCCGGCAACAGCCAGCTGCAAGACCTGGGCAACAGCCAGCACGACCTGATCCAGGAAAAAACCGCGCGCCTGGAGCAGGAAATCCAGGACCTGCAAACCCTGATCAACCAGAAACGCCTGGCCCAGTCCCAGCAGACGGTGACCCAACAGTCCATCGAAGCGCAGAAAGCCGGCGGCAGCAGCCTGCTGGCCACGGAAAGCGCGGCCAACCTGAAGCTCTCCGACTACCTGCTCAAAAGCACCGACCGCCTCAACGACCTGACCCAGAAAAACCTGCAGACCAAGCAGCAACTGGACACCGTGACCCAAAGCGATTCGGCGCTGGACGAACAGATCAACGTACTCAAGGGCAGCCTGCTGCTGTCCAAGATCCTCTACAAACAGAAACAGGCGCTGCCGCGCTTGACCGTCGACCGCGACCTGGCCGACGACATCGCCAACATTCGCCTGTACCAGTTCGAGGTCAACCAACAGCGTGAGCTGATCAGCTCTCCCAGCGCCTATGTGGATAACCTGCTGGCCAACCAGCCGCCGGACGACGTCACCCCGCAATTGCGCCGCACCCTGCTGGAACTGGCGATCACCCGCAGCGACCTGCTGGAGCGCCTGAGCCGTGAATTGAGCGCGCTGCTCAACGAATCCATCACCCTGCAACTGAACCAGAAACAACTGCTCAGCACCGCGACCACCCTGCGCGCCACGCTCGATGAGCAGATGTTCTGGATCCCCAGCAACAAGCCGCTGGACACCGAGTGGCTGGAAACCGTACCGGCGCACCTGAGCAAGCAAGTCACCACCCTGCCCTGGGCCTCCAGCGTCAGCGAGCTGTATGACGGCCTGACCCAGCGCCCGTTGCTGTTCCTGCCGCTGCTGCTGTTGATCGGCGCGCTGCTGTGGCGGCGCAAGGCGTTGTATCAGCGCCTGAACAAGGTTCACCTGGACATCGGTCACTTCAAGCGCGACAGCCAGTGGCACACGCCGCAGGCGATCCTGATCAATATCCTGCTGGCAATGCCAGTATCCCTGGGCCTGGCGCTGTGCGGCTATGCCTTGCAGATCGACGCCCGTGGGCAAAACGCCAACCTGGGCTCGGCCCTGCTGCAGATCGCCCAGGCGTGGCTGGTGTTCTACACCGCTTACCGCATCCTCGCGCCCGGCGGTGTGGCCGAGCTGCACTTTCGCTGGGAAAAGCCCCAGGTCGAATTCCTCCAGGGCTGGGTGCGCAAGCTCGGGCTGGTGGTACTGGCCCTGGTGGCCGTGGTGGCCATCGCCGAGCACCAACCGGCGGCACTCGCCGAAGACGTGCTGGGCATCGCCGTGGTCCTTACGTGCTACGGCCTGATGGCGTGGCTGCTCAGTCGCCTGCTGCTCAATAGCCCAACCCACGAAAAGGCCTCGCTGTTTCGCAAGACCATCGGGCTGGTGTTCACCGCCCTGCCGATCGCGTTATTCATTGCCGTGTGCTTTGGCTACTACTACACCGCGCTGAAACTCAGCGACCGGCTGATCAACACCCTGTACCTGCTGATGTTCTGGCTGGTGATCGAGGCCACCTTTGTACGCTGGCTGAGCGTCGCCGCCCGGCGCCTGGCCTACGCACGAGCGCTGGCCAAACGCCAAGCCGCCAAGGATGCCGGTGAAGGCGAAGCCGTGGTGGAAGAGCCGACACTGGACATCGAAAAGGTCAACGAACAATCCTTGCGCCTGATCCGCCTGGCCCTGCTCGGCGGTTTTATTGCGGCCTTGTACTGGGTATGGTCGGACCTGATCTCGGTATTTTCCTACCTGGATAACGTCACGCTGTACGAATACACCAGCGGCACGGGTGCGAATATCAGCATGGTGCCCATCAGCATCGGCGACCTGCTCGGTGCGTCGATCATCATCGGCATCACCTTCGCCCTGGCGCGCAACCTGCCCGGTCTGCTGGAAGTACTGGTGCTCTCCAAGCTGGACCTGGCCCAAGGCAGCGCCTACGCCACCACCACCTTGCTGTCCTATATCATCGCCGGCGTCGGGTTTGTCACCACGCTGTCCACCCTTGGTGTGAGCTGGGACAAGCTGCAATGGCTGGTCGCAGCGCTGTCGGTGGGCCTGGGCTTCGGCATGCAGGAGATCTTTGCCAACTTCATCTCCGGCATCATGATCCTGTTCGAGCGCCCGGTGCGCATCGGCGACACCATTACTATCGGCAATCTGTCAGGCACGGTGAGCAAGATCCGCATCCGCGCCACCACCATCACCGACTTTGACAACAAAGACATCATCGTCCCGAACAAGACCTTCATTACCGGGCAACTGATCAACTGGTCACTGACCGACACCATCACTCGTGTCACCCTGAAGCTGGGCGTGGACTACGGCTCCGACCTGGACCTGGTGAAGGAATTGTTACTGAAGGCCGCACGGGAAAACCCGCGGGTACTGAAAGAACCTGAACCCCATGTGTACTTCCTCAACTTTGGCGAAAGCACGCTGGACCACGAGCTGCGCATGCATGTGCGCGACCTGGGCGACCGCAACCCGGTGCTGGACGAGGTCAATCGCTTTATCAACCGTGAGTTCAAGAAGCAGCACATCAACATCTCGTTCCGGCAGATGGAGATCTACCTGAAAAACCTCCACGGCCAGGAATACAAACTGGTGCCGGCCGAGGATGAGCGCAAGACCATCACCCCGCCCGAGCAGGATGCCCCCGAGCCGCCCGCCGCAAAGGTCGAAGATGCGCCTGAACCCCCGCCGAGCAAACTCGACTAACGAACTGAGCCCCAGCGAAATGCTGGGGCATCCTGCTGGAGATGCCCGGTGAAAGCCCTCGACGAACTGACCTTCGACAACCGCTTCGCACGCCTGGGCGATGCGTTCTCAACCCACGTGCTGCCCGAGCCCATCGACGAGCCGCGCCTGGTGGTGGCGAGCGACGCCGCCATGGCCCTGCTCGACCTCGACCCGGCCGTGGCCGAAACGCCCGTGTTTGCCGAACTGTTCGGCGGCCATAAACTGTGGGCCGAAGCGCAGCCGCGGGCGATGGTCTATTCCGGGCACCAGTTCGGCGGCTACACCCCGCAACTGGGCGATGGCCGAGGGTTGCTGCTGGGCGAGGTGTATAACCAGGCCGGCGAGCATTGGGACCTGCACCTCAAGGGCGCCGGCATGACGCCTTATTCACGCATGGGCGACGGGCGCGCGGTGTTGCGCTCCTCGATCCGCGAATTCCTCGCCTCCGAATCCCTCCATGCATTGGGCATCCCCACCAGCCGCGCGTTGTGCGTGATCGGCTCCAGCACGCCGGTGTGGCGTGAAAAGCAGGAACGCGGGGCCATGGTGTTGCGCCTGGCACCCAGCCATATCCGCTTCGGGCACTTCGAATACTTCTACTACACCCAGAAGCCCGAGCAGTTGGCCGAGCTGGCCGAACACGTACTGAACCTGCATTACCCCGAGTGCCGCGAACAGCCTGAGCCGTATCTCGCGATGTTCCGCGAAATCGTCGAGCGCAACGCCGAGATGATCGCCAAATGGCAGGCATATGGTTTCTGCCACGGCGTCATGAACACCGACAACATGTCGATCCTGGGCATCACCTTCGACTTCGGGCCATTTGCGTTTCTGGATGATTTCGACGCGCACTTCATCTGCAACCATTCCGATCATGAAGGGCGTTACTCCTTCAGTAATCAGGTGCCGATCGGGCAGTGGAACCTCAGCGCACTGGCCCAGGCGCTCACGCCGTTTATCAGCGTCGACGCACTCAAAGAAGCCCTGGGCCTGTACCTGCCGCTGTACCAGGCGCACTACCTGGACCTGATGCGCCGCCGGTTGGGGCTGACGACCGCCGAAGAAGATGATCAGAAGCTGGTGGAGCACTTACTCAAACTGATGCAGAACAGCGGTGTGGATTACACCCTGTTCTTCCGGCGTTTGGGCGATGAATCAGCGGCGTTGGCCGTGGCGCGTTTGCGTGACGACTTTGTCGACCTGGCCGGTTTCGATGCCTGGGCCGAGCGATACAAGGCCCGTGTTGCAAGGGACGGGGACGACAGCGAGGCACAGCGCCGCGAACGCATGCATGCCGTGAACCCGCTGTACATCCTGCGCAATTACCTCGCCCAGAACGCTATCGCCGCCGCCGAGTCCGGGGACTACAGCGAAGTGCGGCGCCTGCATAAAGTGCTGACCAGGCCGTTCGAGGAACAAGCGGGGATGGAGCAGTATGCACAGCGGCCGCCGGATTGGGGCAAGCATCTGGAGATCAGTTGTTCGTCTTGACCGCTTAGATAAAGGTCTCCACGGACACCCCGAAACGCTCGGCCAGCCAACGAATCTGACGCACGTTGAGCTGGCGCTTTCCGCTCAATATCTCCGAGACGACTGACTGTGCCCCAATCCCCGGAAGGTCGCTCTGGGTGAGATTGTGCTCGCGCATCATGTAGCGCAGCACATCGACCCCGCTGGCGACGGGCATTGGGCGGTGTTCACGGTCATAAGCTTCGATCCAGTCACTGAGAATGTCGACCAGGCTCATCAGCGGGCTGTCCTCGTCTTCACCCACGAGGCTCAACAACTCATCCAGACCGCATACCAGTGCGTCGTAGTCCGCCTCGTTTTCCGGCTTGCGCAGCACCGGCGAAACGAACTGCCAGTGTTCTGCCGCTACTTGCATAAGCGCGCTCATCTGTTTTTTTCCTTCCATTTGTCCTTCTCATAGTCGCGGTGGTCCAGCAGGTGCTTGATGTAAACGCGCTGCATTCGATACTGCACCGACGCGATCAACCTCAGCTTGTTACCGCCGATATCAAACACATGAAATTCACCTACCTTGTCCGTGGCGGGAAACATGGCTTTCATTGCAGCGAAGTCCTTGGGGCGTTGCGCTTGATCACGCGATACCACTGGTCCAAAGCCGTTGCCGAGCGCGGCCATGTTTCCTTTGCTTCCCAGATCCTCTTTTCACTGATGACTCGCATGCAACGTCCCTATCGCATCTTGCTATGGAGGTTAAACCTGATTTCCGACTATCGCAATTTGCTATAGCCGTAAACAGACCAATGGCGCACAACAGCAAGCCTAGACAGACGACTCATTCGGCGCGGGAGAAACTGTGAGCGAATGAGTCTCTGCATCCAGCCTTGATAAATCTCAGCCCCGGCACCAGATACAACCTATTGGCCAGCCCCCAGGAGCCTCCGATGTCTGAACCTCTCGTAATCCCCTGCCCTCATTGCAACGGTCTCAACCGCATCCCCGGCGCACGTCTGGGTGATGCGCCCAAATGCGGGCGCTGCAAGCAGCCTGTTCTGTTGAACAAGCCCTTTGAATTGAAACAGGGCGACTACGCCAGCCAGATCAAGGGTGACCTGCCGTTGCTGGTGGACGTGTGGGCTGACTGGTGCGGGCCGTGCAAGTCGTTTGCGCCGGTATTCGAGCAGGCCGCCGGGCAGCTTGAAGGCAAGTGTCGGTTGGCCAAGCTGGACAGTGAGGCTAACCAGCAGCTGTCGGCGCAGTTGGGGATTCGCTCGATTCCGAGTCTGATTCTGTTCAAGAATGGTCGGGAAGTGGCGCGCCAGAGCGGGGCATTCCCATTGCCACAGTTGATGAGTTGGTTGCGTAGTCAGGGTGTGTAACCCGATCAGGAAAGCACCACAGGACAGTGTGGGAGGGGGCTTGCCCCCGATAGCGGTGTATCAGTGACACATAAGTGCCTGACACTCTGCCATCGGGGGCAAGCCCCCTCCCACATTTTGTCCGTGTTTCAGCCTTGGGACAGTGGGGCTTGGCGGTCCATCATCTGGCTGACCAGCATGACGCCCAGCTCGCTCAGTTGATGGATAGCCAAAGCCACATCGCGGTGTTCACCGGTGAGGTCGTTGGATAGATTGAGCAATAAGGTGCGGACCGAGGAGAAGGTTTCGTAGCTGTTGATGACCAGCGCTTCGGTGGGGAGGTTGGGTGTAACGGTGAATAAATTCATATTTTCGTTCTCTGCCAGGGCCATCGCCTGCTTGCTACTAAACAAGGGGCGGCAGCTGTACGCAGGTTAGTAGACCGGTAGAACGAAAGCAAAACCCGGCGCACCCGAAGGTGCCCTGCGCACAGCTACCATCGACAGGCAAGAAACGCCATGGTTTGGAGCGGTGCACATGCTTTCGTCTGAGCGGGCTACTAAACCCGATCACTGAACATTCAGCGACCGGCAAACCTTAGAGGCCCCCATCCAGACGCACAAGCCGGCGGATTCTGGCGTAGCTGTAGGCAAGGTTACAAGGCCAATCCCCTGCTGCCAGACCGCTCCTACAGCCTTCGTAGGATAAGTCCCAGAAACCCAACTGAAATGCAATCCAAATGTGGGAGGGGGCTTGCCCCCGATTGCGGTATGTCAGCCAGCTTATCTGTAGCTGACACACTGCTATCGGGGGCAAGCCCCCTCCCACATTGGGTCTGTGTAGCCCTTAGGATCAGGCGTTTTCCAGCAGGTTATGCAATTCAACAAACTGCTGCGTCAGCTTGTGCCGTGGGTCCAGGTGAATCAGCGGCTTGCTCTCCTGGTGCGACTCACGCATGCGCACCGAGCTGGCCAGGTACACCGGCAGCACCGGCAGCCCTTCGGCAATCATTTCATCGAGTATCTGCTGCGGCAGGCTTGCCCGGGCCTGGAACTGGTTGACCACGATACCTTCCACTTCCAGGCCCTCGTTATGGTCCTCCTTCAATTCTTCGATTTCAGCCAACAGCCCATACAGAGCCTGGCGCGAAAAGCTGTCGCAATCAAAGGGAATCAGCACACGATCAGCGGCGATCAGCGCCGAAACCGCATAAAAATTCAAGGCCGGAGGCGTGTCCAGATAGATACGGTCGTAGTCCTCGCTCAGCTCATCCAGCAGCTTACGCAGCTTGTTGATCTTGTGCTTGGCCTCAAGCTTGGGCTGCAGGTCCGCCAGTTCCGGGGTGGCGGTGATGACATGCAGGTTGTCAAAGGGCGTCTCGTAGATATCCACCTTGTTCTTCTTGGAAAACGGCCCGGAAGACAGGGTTTGCTTGAAAAAGTCGGCGATCCCCATGGGAATATCGTCACCGGTCAGCCCGGTGAGGTACTGGGTGGAGTTGCCCTGTGCATCGAGGTCCACCAACAGGGTTCGATAACCTTCGCTGGCGCTGACGGCCGCCAGGTTGCAAGCGATGCTGGACTTGCCCACGCCGCCTTTCTGATTGAACACCACGCGCCGCATGGAAAAACCTCCGCGTATCAATGAATAACCCGAGTGTAGAGCGCAAAAGCGCCGGTTAGCTACCTCGTTCATCCATCCGCTGTGTCTGGCTCACAAATGAATGGGAACGCTGCCACAATCCGGTTCGCCCCTCGGTCGCCGACGATCTGTAAATTCCTCCCACTTATTTGTGAACAATCGTGAACAAATTTTAACCAATATTTGCTAGAACCCCGCAGCACCGGGATAATGCGCGCCATTCGGCCATTGTCCTCTGTCCCGGAATCCGGGGCCATTGGCCGCACATGGAAGCCCGCAGGGGCGGGATAACTTCTCAGTGATCAACTTCAACATCGCCCAATGGCGCGCCTGGGCTCCTGGCCTTGAGAGTGCGGACGACTGGCACGCCTGGTGCCGGGACCCGGTGTTGCTGCCTGTCAGCGACGCGTCTCCCGATGTGTCATTTTTGCCAGCTATGCAGCGCCGCCGCCTGAGCCGACTGGCGCGCATGGCGTTCAGCGTCGGCTGGTTGCTGGCCGAAGGCCTTGACGACCTGCCGCTGGTGTTCATTTCCCGCCACGGCGAAACCCCGCGCACCCTCGACATCCTCAGCGACCTGGCCAACGAGCAGCCACTGTCGCCGACCCAGTTCAGCCTGTCGGTGCATAACGCGGTGATTGGCCTGTGGTCGATCCTGCGCAATGAAACCAGCGAGATGACTGCCCTCGCCGCCGCCGGTGATGGCCTCGAACACGGCGTGCTCGAAGCCGCCGCATTGCTCAACGAAGGCGCCCCGGCCGTGTTGCTGGTGCTGACCGAAGAACAACCGCCCCAGGCGTACGCCAGCTGGATCGCTGACGTGCCCTTCCCCTATGCCCTGGGCCTTTTGCTGACGCCGGGCGACGAGTGGCAACTGGAACTAAACAGCAGCGCTGTCCAACTCACTCAAACCCAGTGGCCTCACGCCCTGAACCTGCTGCGCACTCTGTTGACCGAACAGGGCGCCTGCCAACATGCCTGGAAGAACCGAGTATGGAACTGGCGACGCAAGTCCTGAACGACAAACCACGGCAGGCCTATTACTGGCGCCTGTTCGCCACGGCCGCCAGCTTCTTTGTATTCGGCGTCGGCGGGCTGTGCCTGCGCTTGCTGGTGTTCCCGCTGCTCAGTTGCCTGCCGGGCGACGCCAGGCAGCATCAACGACGCGCGCGCCACACCATCAGTTGCCTGTTCTGGTTTTTCATTCGCCTGATGAAAGGGCTGGGCATCCTCACGTACAGCGTCGAGGGCGCGGAAAAGCTCGGCCGCCCTGGCCAGATGATCGTCGCCAACCATCCGTCGCTGATCGATGTCGTGTTTCTGATCGGCCTGATGCGCCAGACCAATTGCGTGGTCAAGCAGAGCCTGTTCCAGAACCCGTTCACCCGCGGCCCGGTGCGCGACGCCGGCTACATCAGCAACGATGGCAGCGCCGACATGCTCGATGCCGCCGCCGATGCCCTGCGCGCGGGGCAAACCCTGATCATCTTTCCCGAAGGCACCCGCACCACGCCAGGCAGCGCGCCGGCCTTTCATCGCGGCGGCGCGGCCATTGCACTGCGCGGTGCGACGATCATCACCCCGGTGGTGATCAAGGTCAGCCCTACCACCCTGACCAAGGCCGAGCCCTGGTATCGCATTCCCAAATGCCGATTTCACTTCAGTTTGCGCGTGGGGGCCGATATAGAACCACACGCGTTTGCCGCACTGGGCCCCGCGCCCCAGGCGTCACGCAAGCTCAACGATTACCTGCATCACTATTTCATTAAGGAGCTCGCCGAAGATGAGCGACCAACACCGCCTTGAGCACGACATAAAGACGCTGATCATCGAGGCCCTGGGCCTGGAAGACATCAGCGCCGACGACATCGGCAGCGACCAGACCCTGTTTGGCGAGGGCCTGGGCCTGGATTCGGTCGACGCCCTGGAACTGGGTCTGGCGATTCAGAAAACGTACGGCATCAAGATCGACGCCGACGCCAAGGACACGCGCAATCACTTCACCAACGTGGCCAGCCTTGCGGCATTCGTCACGGCCAGACAGGCAGCTTGAGACCGGACCATGCAAACTCGTGACGATATTTTCAACACCCTGCGCGACGCCTTGGTGGAACTGTTTGAACTGGAGCCCGAGCGCGTCACACTGGACGCCAACCTGTACCAGGACCTGGAAATCGACAGCATCGATGCCGTGGACCTGATCGACCATATCAAGCGCCAGACCGGCAAGAAGATCGCCGCCGAGGAGTTCAAGGCGGTGCGTACCGTCAATGACGTGGTTGAGGCGGTGTACCGTCTGGTCCAACCCGCCGCATGAGCCGGCTGATCGGCCTTGGCCTGTTGCTGGCGGGGCTGCTGTACCCCTTTGCGGTGTATTACGGCACCGAGCATTTTGCGCCATGGCAATTCGGCCTGCTGTTGGGCAGCCTGTGGTTGCTGCGCGCGTTCACTGCTGCACGACGCCCCGGCAGTCGCTGGATGGCGCTGGTGGTGATCGTGTTTTGCCTGGCGCTGGCCTGGTTCGATAACCCGCAATGGCTGCGCTGGTACCCCAGCCTGGTCAGTGGGTTCATGCTGGCACTGTTCGGCCTGAGCCTGAAATACGGGCCGCCGATGGTCGAGCGCCTGGCGCGCATGACTGAGCCGGACCTGCCGTCGAACGCGGTGCTGTATACGCGCCAGGTCACCGTGGTGTGGAGCGTGTTTTTTCTGTGTAATGGCCTGCTCTCTGCCGCCCTCACCTTGTGGGCGCCGCTGAGCTGGTGGACGTTGTACAACGGCTTGATCGCCTACGGGCTGATGGGGCTGTTGTTTGCCGTGGAATGGCTGGTACGACAAAGGGTTCGAGGCCGCGTATGAAAGGTTTGAAACTTGAGCACCTGCTGCTCGAGCCGCAGGAACAACGCCGGGTCACCACTGAGCCGGCGCTCAATCATGCTCAACTGATGGAGCAGTCCCTGCGCCTGGCGGCAGGCTTGCAGGCGCGCGGCATCCAGCGCCTGGCGGTGCACCTGGAAGACGCCGGCGTGCTGGCGATTGCGTTGCTCGGCGCCTGGCGTGCCGGGGTCAGCGTACTGCTCCCCGCCGACCTGCAGCCGCAAACCCGTCAGCGCTGGGATGCCGTCGTCGATGCCTGGCTGACGCAGGCTGCGGACCTTGAGGCGTTGTACCAGACGCCACTGAGCCCTGCCGCCCTTGACCTCGATCGCTGCCAACTGAGCCTGTGCACCTCCGGCTCCAGCGGTGAACCCAAGCGTATCGACAAGTCCCTGCGCCAGCTGGCCAATGAGGTACAGGCGCTGGAGGCACTGTGGGGCGCCGATCTGCAAGACGCCTGCATCATCGGCAGCGTCGCCACCCAACATATCTACGGGTTGCTGTTCCGCGTGCTGTGGCCACTGTGCGCCGGTCGCACGTTTTTGCGCAGGCAACTGGCATTCCCCGAGGACATGCAGCGCGCCAGTCGCGAGCATTCGCCATTCGCCTGGGTGGCCAGCCCGGCGCTGCTCAAGCGCATGGGCGACAACCTCGACTGGCCGGCGCTGAGCCAGGTCTCACGGGTGTTTTCCTCGGGCGGGGCCTTGCCTGTCGAAGCCGCCGGCAGCCTCTATGACCGCTTGCAGCAGTGGCCGACGGAAATCCTCGGCAGCTCGGAAACCGGTGGCATCGCCTGGCGCCAGGGCGCACAACCCTGGCAGCCGTTTGCCGACGTGCACCTGAGCCAGGATGCCGACGGTGCCCTGCGCATTGCTTCGCCCTACCTGCCCGCCGGGCATATCGAACAGACTGCCGACGCCGCGCGCATCCATGCCGATGGCCGCTTCGAACTGCTCGGCCGCCTGGACCGCATCGTCAAGCTGGAAGAAAAACGCATCGCCCTGCCGATGCTCGAACAGGCATTGATGACCCATCCGTGGGTCGCTGAAACCCGCCTGGGCGTGGTGCAGGAAAACCGCGCGTCACTCGGTGCCCTGGTGGTACTGAGCGCAGAGGGCCTGCATGCTCTGCGCAACCAGGGCCGGCGCACGGTGACCCAAACCCTGCGCCAGCACCTGAGCCAGCATTGCGAAGCCCTGGCCTTGCCCCGCCGCTGGCGTTTGCTGCGCCAACTGCCGCTCAACAGCCAGGGCAAGCTGCCCCAGGCCGATATCGAGGCGCTGTTGCTGGCCCCCCGCCCCAAGGCGCCGGACGTGCTGGCGCAGGTCGAAATCGACGGCGAATGGACATTGCAACTGGGCGTGCCGCCCGACCTGGCCTATTTCAGCGGGCATTTTCCAGTCACGCCTGTGCTGCCGGGCGTGGTGCAAGTGGAATGGGCGTTCAACCTGGGCCAGCAACTGCTCGACTTGCCGAGTACGTTTGCCGGCATGGAAGTGCTCAAGTTCCAGCAACTGGTGCGTCCCGGTGATCGCATCCAATTGCACCTGCGCTTTGACCAAGAGCGCGGCAAGCTGTACTTCGCCTATCGCCACGGGGATGCTGCCTGCTCAAGTGGCCGGATAGTGCTGGAGGCCACGCATGCATAACCCCTGCGCCCTGATCCCGGTGTACAACCACGAAGCCGCCGTGCCCGCCGTGGTCCGCAGCCTGCTGGGCAGCGGCTTGCCTTGCCTGCTGGTGGACGACGGCAGCAGCCCGGCCTGCGCGGCGATACTGGCGCAACTGGCTACCCTCGATAACGTCACCCTGCTGACGCTGCCCCACAACCAGGGCAAGGGCGCCGCCGTCATGGCGGGCTTTCGCGAAGCCGCGCGCCTGGGCTACAGCCACGCCCTGCAAGTGGACGCCGACGGCCAGCATGACCTGCGCGAAGTCGAGACCTTTATCGACACCTCCCGCAGGCACCCCGACGCGATCATCTGCGGCTATCCCGAATACGACGAAAGCGTGCCCAAGGGCCGTCTCTACGCACGCTACCTGACCCACGTGTGGGTATGGATCAACACCTTGTCGTTGCAGATTCGCGACTCGATGTGCGGCTTTCGCGTGTACCCGCTGGCGCCCACGCTGGCGCTGATGGACTCGGCCTACATCGGCACGCGCATGGATTTCGACTCGGACATCCTCGTGCGCCTGGCCTGGCGCAACCAGCCGATGCGCTGGCTGCCGACCCAGGTGCATTACCCCGCCGACGGCCTGTCGCACTTTCGCCTGTTGCACGACAACGTGCGTATCAGCGCCATGCATACGCGACTGTTCTTCGGCATGCTGGTGCGCGCGCCCGCCATCCTGTGGCGTCGGTGGCAGGCATGAGCGGCGGCAGCAAACACTGGGCCGACCGCGAAGAGCGCGGCAGCTTCTGGCTGATGAAACTCACGGCGTTCGCGGCAAAGGTCCTAGGCCGGCGCCTGTTGAGCCCGTTGCTCTACAGCATCGTGTTCTACTTCTTCCTGTTCGGCCGCACCGCGCGCCAGAGCGCCTGGCAATACCAGCAACGCCTGGCGCAGTGGAGCGGGCGTGACGAGCTGCTGCCGACCCACGCCAAGGTGTTCGGCCAGTTCATGGCCTTCGCCGACTCCCTGCTCGACAAGCTGGACGTGTGGAACGGCAAGCTGCGCCTGGAGCAGATCGAAATCAACGACCCCGCGCAATTGCGCGGCCAGTTGCGTGGAGCGCGCGGGCAGATGCTGGTGGGCGCGCACCTGGGCAACCTGGAAGTGTGCCGCGCGCTGGCGGAGATCGGCGAACAGGTCACCATGAACGTGCTGGTGCACACCAAGCACGCCGAGCGTTTCAATCGCCTGCTGGGTGAAGCCGGTGCGACCCATTTGCGCCTGATCCAGGTCAGCGAGCTGGACCCGGCCACCATGCTGCTGCTCAGCCAGCGCCTGGACGACGGCGAATGGCTGGCCATTGCCGGCGACCGCATCCCGCTGCACGGCGGGCGCACGGTGCGCGTGGACTTCCTCGGGCAGCAGGCCGCATTCCCCCAGGGCCCGTGGCTGCTGGCCGGCCTGCTCAAATGCCCGGTCAACCTGCTGATGTGCCTCAAGCACCAGGGCCGCTATCGCCTGACCATCGAGCCCTTCGCGCCGTTGGTCGAATGGAAGCGCAGCACCCGTGAGCAGGTCATCGCCCAGTGGGCCGCCCGCTACGCCGCACGCCTGGGCCAGTTCTGCCTGCAAGCGCCGCAACAATGGTTCAACTTTTACCCTTTCTGGAAGACCGATGACCACGCCTCTTGAGCCGATAACCTTTGGCGAACGCCCCCTGCGCATCGAAGACGTCCTGGCCCTGGCCAACCGTCAGGTGCCCACTCGATTGCAGGACGATGCCGCGTATCGCCAGCGCATCGCCAAAGGCGCGCAGTTTCTTGATTCGCTGCTGGACAAGGAAGGCGTGATCTACGGCGTGACCACCGGCTACGGCGACTCCTGCGTGGTGGCGGTGCCGCTCGAACACGTCGAGGCGCTGCCGCGTCATCTGTACACCTTCCACGGTTGCGGCCTGGGCAAGTTACTCGACGCCCAAGCCACCCGCGCCGTGCTGGCGGCGCGCTTGCAGTCGCTGTGCCATGGTGTTTCCGGGGTGCGCGTGGAACTGCTGGAGCGCCTGCATGGATTTCTCGAACACGACGTGCTGCCGCTGATCCCTGAAGAAGGCTCGGTGGGCGCCAGCGGCGATCTGACGCCGCTGTCCTACGTAGCTGCGACGCTCTCCGGCGAGCGAGAAGTGCTGTTTCGTGGCGAGCGCCGCCAAGCCGCCGACGTGCACCGCGAACTGGGCTGGGAACCACTGGTGCTGCGCCCCAAGGAAGCCCTGGCGTTGATGAACGGCACAGCGGTAATGACCGGCATTGCGTGCCTGGCCTTCGCCCGCGCCGACTACCTGCTGCAACTGGCCACGCGCATCACCGCGCTGAATGTGGTGGCGCTGCAAGGCAACCCGGAACACTTCGACGAGCGCCTGTTCGCCGTCAAGCCCCACCCCGGGCAGATGCAGGTCGCCGCCTGGCTGCGCCAGGACCTGGCCATCGATGCACCGACCGCCCCGCTGCACCGCCTGCAGGATCGCTACTCCCTGCGCTGCGCGCCCCACGTGCTCGGCGTACTGGCCGACAGCCTGAACTGGCTGCGCGCGTTTATCGAAATCGAACTGAACAGCGCCAACGACAACCCGATCATCGACGCCGAGGAGGAGCGCGTGCTGCACGGCGGGCACTTCTACGGCGGGCACATTGCCTTTGCCATGGACAGCCTCAAGACCCTGGTGGCCAATGTCGCCGACCTGCTCGACCGCCAACTGGCGCTGCTGGTGGACGTGCGTTACAACCACGGCCTGCCGAGCAACCTGTCGGGCGCGCCGGCCGACCGCGCAATGATCAACCATGGCTTCAAGGCCGTGCAGATCGGAACCAGCGCCTGGACCGCCGAAGCGCTGAAGAACACCATGCCGGCCAGCGTGTTCTCGCGCTCGACCGAGTGCCATAACCAGGACAAGGTCAGCATGGGCACCATCGCCGCCCGCGATGCGATCCGCGTGCTCGAGCTGACCGAACAGGTCGCCGCCGCCACCTTGCTCGCCGCCAACCAGGGTGTGTGGCTGCGTGCCCAGGCTGAAGAGGCACGAGCGCTGCCACCGGCACTGGCTGCGATGCACGAAGAACTGGCCAAGGACTTCCCGCCGGTCATCGAAGACCGCGCCCTGGAAGGCGAACTGCGCCTGTGCCTGCAACGCATCGCCGAGCAACACTGGAGGCTGCATGCGTAGCCCCGGCGTGTTGCACTGCGACACTCAGATCCTCGTGCCGTTTTTCGATATCGACACCATGCATGTGGTGTGGCACGGGCATTACGTGAAGTACCTGGAAGTGGCGCGCTGCGCGTTGCTGGACAAGATCGGCCATAACTACACCGCGATGCTCGACGCCGGCTATGCCTGGCCGGTGATCGACATGCAGCTGCGCTACGTGCGCGGCGCCACCTTCGGCCAGACCCTCAACGTGCGCGCCAGCCTGGTGGAGTGGGAGAACCGCTTGAAGATCAATTACCTGATTACCGACCTGGCCAGCGGCGAACGCCTGACCCGCGCCAGCACCGTGCAGGTCGCGGTAGAAATCGCCAGCCGCGAAATGCAGCTTGCCTCCCCGACAATATTCACCAACGCCGTCGAAAGGGCCTTGAAATGAGATCCCATGTGGGAGGGGGCTTGCCCCCGATGGACGTCAACGATAACGCAGGTCGCCTGTCACTGCGCAGTGCTCTCAGGTCCTTCGCGAGCAAGCTCGCTCCTACAGTGGCCGCCGCATTGCTGAGCTTCAACGCCCACGCCTTCGACCTGCAGCAACTCAGCGATCAACTGGCCAAACCCAGCGTGATCCACGGCAACTTCACCCAGGAAAAACACCTGCGCGCCCTGCCCCAGCCGCTGGTCAGCCAAGGCACCTTCGTGCTCGCCAAGGACCACGGCCTGTTGTGGTTGCTGAAAACTCCGCTGCAGCAGGACTACCGCATCAGCGCCCAGGGCATCGCCCGGCGCGACGCCAACGGCTGGCAACTGCTGCCGAACAAGAGTGCCGGCGCCGAGCAGAATCGCCTGTTCCTCGCCGTGCTCCAGGGCGACAGCAGCGGCTTGCAGCGTGACTTCGACCTGCAACTGCAAGGCCAGGCCCAGCAGTGGAAGCTCACGCTGATCCCACGCTCACTGCTGCTCAAGCAGGTATTCACCCAAATCAATATCGACGGCGGCGCGCTGGTGAAGACCATCGAGCTGCTGGAAACCCAGGGCGACAGCACCGTACTGCGCATGCAGGACAGCACCGCCCATCAGCCATTGAGCGATGCGGAGCAGCACGACTTTGCCCAGTGAGCGCCTGCTGCCACGCCTGTTCCTGATCCTGCTGGTGGCGGTATTGGCCCTGGCCGGCTGGCAGTGGCGCCAGGGTGCGCCGCTGTCGGCCAACCTGATGGAGCTGGTGCCCGGCAGTACGCCGGACGCTCTGGAGCTGCAAGCCGAGCAGCGCATGCAGGAACCACTGAACCGCGAGATGCTGGTGCTGGTGGGGCATGCCGACCGCCAGCAAGCGCTGGCCATGGCGCAGCAACTGGCCGAGCGCTGGCAGGCCAGCGGTCTGTTTGAAAAGGTGCAGTGGAACCTGCAGGCCGACTTGCCGGCGCTGCGCGAGCAACTGCTGCGCGGCCGACTGGCGATGCTGTCGGCCAGGGACCGCGAGCAACTGATCGAACAGCCTGACGCGTTCATCCAGCAGCGCGTGCAGTCGTTGTTCGACCCCTTTACCGGCTTCAGCCTGGTGCCGAGCCAGGACGACTGGCTGGGCCTGACCGGGCGCATCCAGAACAGCCAGCCGCAACACGGCGCGGTCCAGCTGGATATCGGCAGCGGCGCGTTGATTGCCGACGCCGACGGCAAAAGCTGGGTGCTCCTGCGGGCGCGCACCACCGGCAATGCATTCGACATGAAACTGCCGCTGCACGTGGCGGATCTGCTCCAGGCCAGCCGCGCCCAGGCCGGCGCGCAAGGCGTGCAGCTGCTCGCCGCCAGCGGCTTGCTCTATGCGGCCAACGGGCAGCAGCAAGCCACGCGGGAGATCACCTGGGTCGGCGGCGGCGCAACCCTGGGCATCCTGATATTGCTGCTGCTGGCGTTCCGGCGCTGGCGGGTGCTGCTGGCGTTCGTGCCGGTGGTGGTCGGCATGCTGTTTGGCGCAGTCGCCTGTGTGGCGCTGTTCGGCCATATGCATGTGATGACCCTGGTGCTGGGCTCAAGCCTGATCGGCGTGGCAGTGGATTACCCGCTGCACTACCTGTCCAAAAGCTGGAGCCTGCAGCCGTGGCGCAGTTGGCCGGCATTGCGCCTGACCCTGCCGGGGCTGAGCCTGAGCCTGGCCACCAGCTGCATCGGCTACCTGGCGCTGGCCTGGACGCCGTTCCCGGCGCTGACGCAAATCGCGGTGTTCTCGGCAGCCGGTCTGGTCGGCGCTTATCTGTGCGCCGTGTGCCTGCTGCCCGCGCTGCTCAGCGGTGTCGACCTGCGCCCGGCGCAATGGCCGCTGCGCATCGCCGAACGCTTGTGGCAGTGGCGGGCGGCATTGATCAAACGCGTGCCCGGCGCGGTGTTGCTGGTGTGGGTGCTGTTGTTCTGCGCCGGTGGCCTGTGGCACTTGAACAGTAAAAACGATATCCGCCAGTGGATCGGCGCGCCGCCGCAATTGCTCGAGCAAGCCCAGGCCGTGGCGCGCATTACCGGGTTCCAGCCCACCAGTCAGTTCTTCCTGGTGCGGGCCGACAATCAGCAGCAGTTACTGGAACGCCAGGCCGCCCTGGGCCAGCGCCTGGATCAACTGGTGAATATGGACAAGCTCCAGGGTTACCTGGCGTTGAATCAACTGGTCAACCTGCCCGCCGAGCAGCAGCAACTGCGCGACGCGCTCAATACCCTCGCGCAGCATTGGCAACCGTTGCTGGACCTTGGCGTCCCCGCCGCCGCGTTGCAAGCTGAAGTCGCGCAACTGCAGGCGCTGCCCAGCGAAGACATCGACGCCGCGCTCAAAGGCCCCCTGGCCGAGCCATGGCGCATGCTGTGGCTGGGCCCGGTAGACGG
The DNA here is from genome assembly GCF_005233615.1 of Pseudomonas sp. CFBP13528. NCBI lineage: Bacteria > Pseudomonadati > Pseudomonadota > Gammaproteobacteria > Pseudomonadales > Pseudomonadaceae > Pseudomonas > Pseudomonas sp. CFBP13528. The sequence continues at coordinate 359,717 of NZ_QGAJ01000003.1, read as the reverse complement.
CGGCGTGGCGGCGATGGTCAGCCTGCAGGGCCTGAACAACCCAGCGTTGCTGCGGGTGCAGGCGGTGGATTTGCCCGGCGTACAACTGGTGGATCGCCTGGGTGATTTGAACCGCGTGTTTGCCGACACTCAAATCAGCGCGGCCGAATTGAAATTGCTGTCCTGTGGGCTGATCGTGCTGCTGTTGATGCTGCCCTTCGGCTTCACCGGCGCCGTGCGCGTCGTCGCGCTGCCGTTGCTGGCGGCGCTGTGCAGCCTGGCCAGCCTCGGTTGGCTGGGCCAGCCGCTGACCCTGTTCAGTCTGTTCGGCCTGCTGCTGGTCACGGCCATCAGCGTCGACTACGCGATCCTGATGCGCGAGCAGATCGGCGGGGCCTCCGTCAGCCTGCTGGGAACCTTGCTGGCCGCGCTGACCACTTGGTTATCGTTCGGCCTGCTGGCCGTCTCAAGTACCCCGGCGGTGAGCAATTTCGGCCTGTCGGTCAGCCTCGGCCTGGCCTTCAGCTTTATGCTGGCGCCCTGGGCCGGGCAACAAAAACACGCCTTATGAATGTGAATATCGCCAAAGCGGCAAGGAGCCTTCGTGCCCACAGTTGAAATGGAACGTCGCCAGGTAGTGGTGATCGGTGCCGGGCCATCCGGGGCCATCGCGGCCGCGCTGCTCAAGCGCAAAGGGCATGATGTATTGATTATCGAGCGCCAGTATTTTCCGCGTTTCTCGATTGGCGAAAGCCTGCTGTCGCACTGCATCGACTTTATCGAAGAAGCCGGCATGCTCGAGGCCGTGCAGGCTGCCGGCTTTCAACTGAAAACCGGTGCCGCGTTCGCCTGGGGCGAGCGCTACAGTGCGTTCGATTTCGGTGACACCTTCAGCCACGGCAAACCGACCACCTTCCAGGTGCAGCGTGCCGAGTTCGACAAGCTGCTGGCCGATCAGGCGGCGTTGCAGGGTGTGGAAATCCGCTACGGCGAAAGCATCGTCGGCGTGGATTTTTCCGGCGAGAATCGCTACCTGCACGTACGCCGCGAAAATGGCAGCGAGTACCACCTCAAGACCACCTTCGTGCTGGATGCCAGTGGCTATGGCCGCGTGCTGCCGCGCCTGCTGGACCTTGAAGCGCCGTCCGGTTTCCCGCTGCGCCAGGCCGTGTTCACCCACATCGAAGACCACATCGAACACCCAGGCTTCGACCGTACCAAGATTCTGATAACCACCCATCCCGAGCAGCGCGATATCTGGTTCTGGACCATCCCGTTCAGCAACGGCCGATGCTCGGTGGGCGTGGTCGCGGCCAAGGAGCATTTCGACGGCCGCGATCACGATCTCGACGCCTGCCTGCGCAGCTTTATCGAGCAAACCCCAAGCCTGTCCGGCGTATTGCAGAACGCCGTGTGGGACACCCCGGCGCGCAGCATCGGCGGTTATTCGGCCAACGTCAAAACCCTGCACGGCCCGGGCTTTGCGCTGCTGGGCAACGCGGCGGAATTTCTCGACCCGGTGTTCTCCTCCGGCGTGACCATCGCCATGCGTTCGGCGAGCATGGCCGCCGGCGTGCTGCATCGCCAACTGCAAGGCGACGCGGTGGACTGGCAAACCGAGTTTGCCGAACCGCTGAAGCGCGGCGTCGACACCTTCCGCTGCTACGTCGAGGGCTGGTACGCCGGGACGTTCCAGGACGTGATTTTCCACGCCGACAGTTCACCGCAGATTCGCCGCATGATCAGTTCGATCCTCGCCGGCTACGCCTGGGATGAACGCAACCCGTTTGTCAGCGAGCCCAAGCGGCGCCTGCGGATGTTGTCGCAAATCTGTGCGAGTGAGCCGGTATGAGCAGCCCTGTCGTTGAAAAAAACTACCTGAGTAAAAACTACGTCGAAGAAACCCGCTTCGGCTTCTGGTTCCTGCGCAGCCACACCTGGCAGCATCATGTGTTGCGCGTGGCGATCAATGACCTGCGCAGCCTGTTCAGCGACCCACTGCCGGTGGCGCCGGTATTGCTCGACGCCGGCTGCGGCCAGGGTAAATCGTTCAAGTTGCTGCAGCAGGTATTTGCGCCCGCGCGCCTGATCGGTCTGGATGCCGACCCTCACAGCCTGGCACTGAGCCGCGAGGAAGCCGCGCGCCAGGGCCTGGCCGTGGAGTTGATCGGCAGCGACTGCGCCACCCTCGAGTTACCCGACGCCAGCGTCGATATTGTGTTTTGCCACCAGACCTTTCACCACCTGGTCGAGCAGCATCGCGCCCTCAAGGAGTTCTATCGGGTCCTCAAGCCGGGCGGTTATTTGCTGTTTGCCGAGTCCACCGAAGCCTATATCGACACCTGGGTGATTCGCTGGCTGTTCCGTCACCCGATGCATGTGCAGAAAAGCGCCGAGCAATACCTGGACATGCTGCGCGAGCAGGGCTTTGAATTCGGCGCGCAGAACGTCTCGTACCCTTATCTGTGGTGGAGCCGCTCCAGCGATTTCGGCCTGCTGGAACGTTGGGGCCTGCGCAAGGCGCCGCCGGTGGGCCAGCGCGAGGAAACCCTGGTCAACTGCGTGGCGCGCAAGCCGTCAGAGGCCGCGCGTTCATGATCCGCGGGTTGCTGATGAGTTGCCTGTTGCTGCTCGGCGCGTGCGCCAGCCAGGCGCCGTTGCCGCACACCCTCCCGGCCCTGAACTTGCCGATACAGCTGCATGTGCAACGCCTGGAGGGCGACCGCAGCCAGGATTGGCTGCTGGTGATCCAGCGTGAAGGCGCGGCGATTCGCTGGTCGATGATGGACCCGTTGGGCATTCCCCAGGCCCGGCAGAAGTTGATCGACGGCAAGTGGCAGGCCGATGGCTTGCTGCCGCCCAACCCCCAGGCCCGAACGCTGTTCGCCGCGCTGTTGTTTGCCCTGGCCTCGGCGGATGACCTGCGTGCGCTGTATCCTGCGGCCCAGGCCATGGACCTTACGCGAACGCTGCCGGGCCATTGGCAAATCGTCTATCAGTCTTCAGAGGTATTCAGCGTGAACATGGCGGGCCAACCGTTGAGCTATCGCATTACCCCGCTGGGCGTGGGCAAATGAGCGCCTACCTCAACGCCCTCGGCGTGATCTGTGCCCTTGGTCGCGGCCAGGCCGAGGTCAGCCGCCGCCTGTTTGCCGGCGACTGTGGCGGCATGCGCGCCGAGAGCGGCTGGGTGCCCGAGCGCGTGGTGCCGGTCGCGGCCGTGCGCGGCGAGCTGGCGCCCCTTCCGGCACAGTTGGGCCAGCAGAGCAGCCGCAATAATCAGTTGCTGCTGGAAGCGGCGTTGCAGATCGAAGGCTCGATCCGCCAGGCGATCCACACCTACGGCCCCTCACGGGTTGGCGTTGTGCTGGGCACCAGCACGTCGGGCATCGACGAGGCCAGTCGCGGCATTGCCCACTACCTGCGCGATAACGCCTTTCCTGGCGACTACGACTACCAGCAGCAGGAACTCAGCGCCCCGGCGAATTTCCTCGCCGACTGGCTGCAATTGAGCGGCCCGGCCTATGTGATTTCCACCGCCTGCACCTCCAGCGCCCGCGCGTTGATGAGCGCCCGGCGCCTGCTCGACCTGGGCCTGTGCGATGCGGTGATCTGCGGGGGCGTCGACAGCTTGTGCAGGCTGACGCTGAACGGCTTTACCGCACTGGAAGCGGTGTCTGCCGAGCGCTGCAATCCGTTCTCGGTGAACCGCAACGGCATCAATATCGGCGAAGCGGCGGTGGTGTTCGTGATGAGCCGCGAGGCGGCACCGGTCGCCCTGCTGGGCTGCGGCGCCAGCAGCGACGCGCACCATATCTCCGCACCCGAGCCCACCGGCAAAGGGGCGTTGCAGGCGATGCGCAAGGCCCTGGCCAGCGCCGAACTCGCGCCCGAGCAGATCGGCTACCTGAACCTGCACGGCACCGCCACCCAGCACAACGACGCCATGGAAAGCCTCGCGGTCGCTTGCCTGTTTCCGGGCGGGGTGGCCTGTTCGTCGACCAAACCCATGAGCGGCCACACCCTCGGCGCGGCGGGCGCACTGGAAGCGGCGTTCTGCTGGTTGAGCCTGACGCACGGCCGCGTCCCTCCCCATGTGTGGGACGGTCACGTCGACCCGGCGCTGCCCGCCTTGCAGTGGGCACACAAGGGCGACACCTTGAAAAAACCTTATTTGATGAGCAACTCGTTTGCCTTTGGCGGCAACAACGTCAGCCTGATTATTGGAGAGGCCCCATGATCGCTTGGCCACTCGCCGAACTGCTGCCCCATGCGGGCGACATGATCCTGATCGACCAGGTGCTGTCGTTCGATGAAGAGCAGGTGCACACCCGTCTCACCGTCAAGCCCGGCGGCCTGTTCAGCCAGGCTGACGGCAGCCTGCCGGCCTGGGTCGGTATCGAGCTGATGGCGCAAAGCGTCGCCGCCTATGCCGGATGCCGCGCGCGCCAGCAAGGCCTGGCGGTGGAGCTGGGTTTCCTGTTGGGTACGCGTAAATTCGAATGCAACGTGGCGCACTTTCCCGCTGGCGCCGAGCTGAATATCCACGGCCTGCGCTCGCTGGAGGACGACAATGGCATGGGGGTGTTCGAATGCCACCTCACCGGTGACGGCATCCAGGCCAGCGCACGCTTGAACGTATTTCGACCGCCCCAGGCGGCCAATTATTTAGATGAATCGAAGGACGAAACGCCATGACTGAATCCGTACTGGTCACCGGCTCCAGCCGTGGCATCGGCCGCGCCATTGCCCTGCGCCTGGCCCAGGCCGGGCATGACATCGTGCTGCATTGCCGCAACGGCCGTGCCGAAGCCGACGCGGTACAGCTCGAGATCGAGGCCCTGGGCCGCCAGGCGCGGGTGCTGCAATTCGATGTCGCCGATCGCGCGGCGTGCAAGCAGATCCTGGAGGCCGACGTTGAGCAACATGGCGCCTATTACGGCGTGGTGCTCAATGCCGGCCTGACCCGCGACGGCGCGTTCCCGGCGCTCTCGGAGGACGACTGGGACGTCGTGATGCGCACCAACCTCGACGGGTTCTACAACGTGCTGCACCCGGTGATGATGCCGATGATCCGTCGTCGCGCGGCCGGGCGCATCGTGTGCATCACCTCGGTGTCCGGGCTGATCGGCAACCGTGGGCAGGTCAACTACAGCGCCTCCAAGGCCGGGTTGATCGGCGCGGCCAAGGCGCTGGCCATCGAGCTGGGCAAGCGCAAGATCACCGTCAACTGTGTGGCACCGGGTTTGATCGACACCGCCATGCTGGACGAAAACGTGCCGGTGGAAGAACTGATGAAAATGATCCCGGCACAGCGCATGGGCACTCCGGAAGAAGTGGCCGGCGCGGTGAACTTCCTGATGTCGGCCGAGGCGGGCTATATCACGCGCCAGGTGTTGGCCGTGAATGGGGGCCTGTGCTGATGAAACGCGTTGTCGTCACCGGCATGGCCGGCATGACCTCCCTGGGCAGCGACTGGGACACCATCGCGGCCAACTTTCGCGCCAACCGCAGTGGCATCCGGCGCATGGATGAATGGGACCGTTTCACCGAATTGAATACGCGCCTGGCCGGGCCGATTGACGATTTCGCGGTACCCGCGCACTGGACCCGCAAGCAGCTGCGCAGCATGGGCCGCGTCTCGCGCCTGGCGGTGTGGGCGGCGGAGCAGGCGTTGCAGGACGCCGGCTTGCTTGGCGATGCGTCGATCAAGGACGGGCGCATGGGCGTGGCGTGTGGCTCGTCCACCGGCAGCACCGATGAGATCAAGGCGTTCGGCAATATGCTGCTGAACTCGGTGGCCGAGGGGCTGAATGCCAACTCTTACGTGCGCATGATGCCGCACACTACGGCGGCAAATATCAGCATCTTCTTTGGCCTGACCGGGCGCTTGATCCCCACCTCCAGCGCTTGCACCAGCGGCAGCCAGGGCATCGGTTATGCCTATGAGGCCATCAAGTTCGGCCGCCTGCCGTTGATGCTTGCCGGCGGCGCTGAAGAGCTGTGCCCCACCGAGGCCATGGTGTTCGACGCGCTCTACGCCACCAGCCTGAAAAACGACGCGCCGCAAACCAGCCCGCGCCCCTACGACAGCGGCCGCGATGGCCTGGTGATCGGCGAAGGCGGCGGCATGCTGGTGCTGGAAGCGTTGGAACACGCGCTGGCACGGGGTGCGCATATCCATGCCGAGATCGTCGGTTTCGGCAGCAATGCCGACGGCCAGCACACCACCCGCCCGGAACAGAAAACCATGCGCCGCGCCATGGAGCTGGCGCTGGAAGACGCCGGGCTTGAACCGGCCGCCATCGGCTATGTAAATGGTCACGGCACCGCCACCGACCAGGGCGACATCGCCGAGACCCTGGCCACCAGCAGCCTGTTCGGCAGCCGCATGCCCATCAGTTCGCAGAAGAGTTTCCTGGGCCACACCCTGGGCGCGTGCGGGGCGCTGGAGTCGTGGTTCAGCATCGAGATGATGAACCGCGACCAGTACGTGCACACCTTCAACCTGGACTCGGTCGACCCGCAATGCGGTGAGCTGGACTACCTGCAAGGTGGCTTTCGCCAGATGCACAACGACTACGTGATGAACAACAACTTTGCCTTTGGCGGCGTCAACACTTCGCTGATCTTTCGCCGCTGGTCCTGACTTTTTAATCGATTGGAGAAAACGGAATGTCTTCCCTGCTACGCGCCACCCTGATCGCCCTGGCCCTGTTGACCACTGCCGGTTGCACCAGTAAACCGGTGCTCAACACCCAGCACGAGCTGCCGGCCACGACCCAGCTCAGCGAAGAAAAAATGAAACAGGTGATCGTCGCCGCCCTGCAAAAACGCGAGTGGACGGTACAACGCCTGAGCCCGCAGCTGGTGCAGGCCGACATCACCGTACGCGGCCAGTTCTATGCGGCCATCGACATCCGCTACACCCGCAACAGCTACGCCATCAGCTACCGCGACAGCCGCGAACTGGGCTACAAGGACGGCAAGATCCATCGCAACTACAACCGTTGGGTGAGCATGCTGGATCGGGATATCTTGGCGGGGTTGCGCTCGGCGGGAATGCAATAAAGCCAAATGTGGGAGGGGGCTTGCTCCCGATAGCAGTTTTTCAGTCTCAGCATCTCTAACTGAACCACCGCTATCGGGAGCAAGCCCCCCCCACATGAAATATGCCTTGTTCTGAAGGGCGTTATTCCAACCCCCTACGCGTCAACAACGCCACAAACCCCTTCGCCATCGGTGTTTGCGCGCCCTTGCGCTGCACCAGCCATACCGCCGTCACCGCTTCCGGGTCCAGCAACGTGCGATACACCACGCCATCGATCCGTATCCGCTGATACGACGCAGGCAATACCGATACGCCCAATCCCGCCGCCACCAGACCGATGATGGTCATCGCCTCCCCCGCCTCCTGGGCGACATGCGGGCTGAAGCCGGCGTCACGGCACAGGCTGAGCAGCTGCGCATAGAGACCGCTGCCGTAGGTACGCGGGAAAAACACGAAGGGTTCTTCTGCCAATTGCGCCAGGTGCAAGCCGCGCTCGCTGCCCTGCGCCAAGGGGTGTCCGGCGCTCAATACGGCCACCAATGGCTCGCGCATCAATTCGATCACGCTCAGTGAGTCCGGCAACGGCAGAGGCCGCATCAGCCCCACCTGAATCGACTCATCCACCAGCGACTCGGCCACCTGGGTGCTGCTCATCTCTTGCAGGTTGAGGTGCACGGCCGGGAAAGCCTGGCGAAACGCAAAGATCGCCTGGGGAATGCTGGAATTGAACGGCGCGGAAGACGTGAAGCCGATCTTCAGTTCGCCGAGTTCGCCCAACTGTGCCCTGCGCGCCACATCCGCCGCCTTGTCGACCTGGGCCAGCACCAGCCGTGCCTCTTGCAGGAACAGGCGCCCGGCCTCGCTCAGCTCGACTCGACGATTGGTACGCTCAAATAACCGCGCCCCCACCTCTTGCTCCAATGCCTGGATCTGCTGGCTCAGCGGCGGTTGCGAAATGCCCAGCACTTGCGCGGCGCGGCCAAAATGCAGTTCTTCGGCGACGGCAATAAAGTACCGCAGATGACGTAATTCCATGCACACCTCATTAGGTCGTAAAACCTATCAAACAGGTCGAACAATATATTGGAAAGAATCATTAGCCAGCTATATTCTTTTTCGCATTGTCAGTCCTGGCAGACTTTCCTCCCCGAGGTCCCCCGTGAATCCTGCTGTTGCTCCACTTGCCCAACGCACCCCGCCCTCAGCCCTCGATGATGTGGTTGCGCAGCTTAATGACGAGTACATCGAAAAAGGCACGCCGATGTTCATGCGCACGGTGCTGGCGCTGTTCTCCGGCGGGTTCGCCACCTTTGCCCTGTTGTATTGCGTGCAGCCGATGATGCCGGCGCTGTCCCACGAATTTGCCATCAATGCCGCGCAAAGCAGTCTGATCCTGTCGGTCGCCACGGCGATGCTTGCCTGCGGCCTGCTGATCACCGGGCCGATTTCCGACCGGCTGGGACGCAAACCAGTGATGGTCGCTGCGCTGTTCTGTGCAGCGCTGGCCACCATCGCCAGCGGCTTGATGCCGAGCTGGGAAGGCATCCTGCTCATGCGTGCGCTGGTGGGCTTGTCCTTGAGCGGCCTGGCCGCCGTGGCGATGACCTACCTGAGCGAAGAGATCCATCCGCAGCACATCGGCCTGGCCATGGGCCTGTACATCGGCGGCAATGCGATTGGTGGTATGAGCGGTCGGTTGATCATCGGGGTATTGATCGACTTCGTCAGTTGGCACACCGCCATGCTGATCATCGGCGGCCTCGCGCTGATCGCCGCGACGGTGTTCTGGAAAATCCTTCCCGAATCGCGCAACTTCCGCGCCAGCAGCCTCAAGCCGCGCAACCTGCTGGATGGCTTCGTAATGCACTTCAAGGACGCGGGCCTGCCGTGGTTGTTCCTTGAAGCGTTCCTGTTGATGGGTGCGTTTGTAACGATGTTCAACTACATCGGCTATCGCCTGCTGGCCGATCCGTATGACCTCAGCCAGGCCGTGGTCGGCCTGCTGTCGCTGGTGTACCTGTCAGGCATCTACAGCTCGGCGAAAATTGGCTCTCTGGCCGACCGCCTGGGCCGCCGTCGCGTGCTGTGGGGCACCATTGTGCTGATGCTCGCCGGCATCACCCTGACGCTGTTCACCCCACTATGGCTGGTGGTGCCGGGCATGCTGATCTTTACCTTCGGCTTCTTCGGCGCGCATTCGGTAGCCAGCAGTTGGATCGGCCGGCGTGCGGTGAGGGCCAAGGGACAGGCGTCGTCGCTGTATCTGTTTTGCTATTACGCAGGGTCGAGCATTGCCGGGACGGCGGGCGGGTTCTTCTGGCACTTGGGCGGATGGAACGGGATTGGCGGGTTTATCGTCGCGCTGCTGATTGGCGCGTTGCTGGTGGCCCTGAAGCTGGCGAAGTTGCCGCCGTTGGGGCAGGTCTGAAGGTTTCTGGCTTTTAATGTGGGAGGGGGCAAGCCCCCTCCCACATTTTGCACTGTGTTTTATTCGTGGTACTGCGCCGACAGTTCATGCACCGCGCGCAGGAACGCACCCGCATGCTCCGGGTTCACTTCCGGGGTGATGCCATGGCCGAGGTTGAACACGTGGCCGGTGCCCTTGCCGTAGCTGGCGAGGATGCGGCCGACTTCGGTGCGGATCGCTTCCGGCTTGGCGTACAGCACGGTGGGGTCCATGTTGCCTTGCAGTGCAACTTGACCGCCAACGCGACGGCGGGCTTCGCCGATATCGCAGGTCCAGTCCAGGCCCAATGCATCGGCGCCCGCGTCGGCGATGCTTTCCAGCCACAGGCCGCCGCCCTTGGTGAACAGGATGACCGGCACTTTGCGGCCTTCGTGTTCGCGGATCAGGCCGCTGACGATCTTGCGCATGTAGGCCAGGGAGAATTCCTGGTAGGCCGCCGCCGACAGGTTGCCGCCCCAGGTGTCGAAAATCTGCACGGCTTGGGCGCCGGCCATGATCTGGCCGTTGAGGTAGACGGTGACCGACTGCGCCAGCTTGTCCAGCAACAGGTGCATGGCTTGCGGGTTGTCGTAGAGCATGGCCTTGGTCTTGCGGAAGTCTTTCGACGAGCCGCCTTCGACCATGTAGGTCGCCAGGGTCCACGGGCTGCCGGAGAAGCCGATCAGCGGTACGCGGCCATTAAGCTCGCGGCGAATGGTGCTGACGGCATCCATCACATAGCCAAGGTCTTTGTGCGGATCAGGAATCGGCAGGGCTTCGATGTCGGCCAGGGTACTGACGACTTTCTTGAAACGCGGGCCTTCGCCGGTTTCAAAGTACAGGCCTTGGCCCATGGCATCGGGGATGGTGAGGATGTCGGAGAAGAGAATGGCCGCGTCCAGTTGTGGGTAGCGGTCCAGCGGCTGCATCGTGACTTCGCAGGCGAACGCAGGATTCATGCACAGGCTCATGAAGTCGCCGGCCTTGGCGCGACTGGCGCGGTATTCCGGCAGGTAGCGACCGGCCTGACGCATCATCCACACGGGCGTGACGTCTACGGGTTGCTTGAGCAGGGCACGAAGGAAACGGTCGTTCTTGAGGGCAGTCATGTCGGCATCCGCAAAAAAAGTGCGGGCATTTTCTCAGAGCCAGACGCAAAAGGCACGGAATGCGCCGTGCCTTTTGTCTATCGGGTCAATTTGTCGCGGTGATTGGACGTCGCACCTGAGCCTCTTCGCTGCAATGAGTTGAAACTAAGCGTCACATTTGCTCGCACTCTTGCAACGTCGACTTAACAGCAAATTAACCGCCCATTCCTAGCATCCATGCCTCTTCATGGAGGCGTGTCGATGAATAGAAAACTGCGTTTCGCATCAGGTTCACTGGTGTTGGCGATTGCTGTGAGCGGCTGCACTCCGGCATCCGAGCCGCAGGCATCCGCCCCCGTAAAGGTAAGCACCGAAACCCTGGAAGCCAAACCCCTGCCTATCAGCAGCGAGCTCAGTGGGCGCATTGCGGCACCCCGAACCGCCCAGGTAAACGCACGGGTGGCTGGGGTGGTGCTCAACAGTGTGTTCGAGCAAGGTAGTGACGTGAAACAGGGCGACGTCCTGTTCTACATCGACCCGGCGCCGCTCCAGGCTGACCTGGACAGCGCGCTGGCAGGGCTGAAAAGGTCCCAAGCCGATGCTCTAAGGGCGCGTCAGCAGGAACAGCGTTACCGCCAGTTGATTGCGGGCAATGCGATCAGTGCCCAGGAATATGACAACGTGCGCGCGGCTGCCCGGCAGGCTGAGGCTGACGTCGCGGCCAATGAGGCCATGGTGCAACGCGCTCGTCTTAACTTGGGTTACGCCACCGTTACCGCGCCTATTTCCGGCCGCATCGGGCGTGCCCTGGTGACCGAAGGCGCCTTGGTCGGACAGAACGAGTCGACCCCGCTGGCGCTGATCCAGCAACTGGACCCGGTCCATGTCGACCTCACGCAATCGACCCGTGAACACAACGAGCTGCGCCGCGCATTGCGCTCCGGCCAGTTGCAGCAACTGAGCCAGGGCCAGGCCAGAGCCACCTTGCTCCAGGACGACGGCAGCGCGTACCCGTTGCCCGGCAAGCTGCTGTTCAGCGACATCGCCGTAGACCCTGGCACCGGCCAGATCATCCTGCGCAGCGAATTTCCCAACCCCGACCTCGACTTGCTGCCCGGCAGCTTTGTGCGTGTGCGGCTGGAGCACGCCATTGATCAACGAGGGATCAGCGTGCCGCAGCGCGCCATCCTGCGCAACAGCGCAGGGTTGGCCCAGGTGCTGCTGGTGGATGACGAGCTGCGCGTGAGCCTGAAAACCGTGCAACTGGGCGCGGCGTACCAGAACCGCTGGGTCGTCACCGACGGCCTCACCGCTGGCGACCGCATCATCATCGAAGGCCTGCAGCATGCCCGCCCAGGCGAACACGTGGTGCTCGACAACGCCGCTCTTCCACTCGACCAGGCCATTGGTCAGTCAGCAGGACGCTAGCTTATGCCGCAGTTCTTTATCGACCGCCCAGTGTTCGCTTGGGTGATTGCCCTGTTTATCGTGCTGGCCGGTGTGTTGGCGATTTCGCAGTTGCCCGTGGCGCAATACCCCAACATCGCGCCGCCTAAAATCGAAGTCGTCGCCAACTACCCCGGCGCTTCGGCGCAGGCCATGGACCAAAGTGTCGTCAGCCTGATCGAAGAAGAGCTCAGCGGGGCTGATCACCTGCTGTACTTCGAATCGCGCAGCAGCCAAGGTTCGGCCACGATCACCGCGACCTTCAAACCCGGCACTAACCCTGAGCTGGCACAAGTCGACGTGCTCAATCGCTTGAAGGTCGTCGAGTCACGCCTGCCGCAAGCGGTGATAGAACAGGGCTTGCGCGTGGAGAAAGTTTCCACGGGGTTCCTGCTGTTTATCTCGCTGATTGGCACCAGCGATGACGTCGACAACGTTTCCCTCAGCGATTACCTGGCGCGTAACGTGGTCAATGAGATCAAACGTTTGGACGGCGTCGGCAAGGTGCAGATGTTCGGCTCCGAGCGGGCCATGCGTATTTGGGTCGACCCGCAAAAACTGATCGCCTTCAACCTGACAGTGGCTGACGTGAATGCCGCGATCGTCGCGCAGAACGCCCTGATAGCAGCCGGCAGCCTCGGCGAATTGCCGGTTGCCGGCAGCCAGGAAATCACCGCGAGCATCCTCGTAGACGGCCAACTATCGAGCCCTGAAGCATTCGCCGATATTGTGCTGCGTGCCGAGCCCAATGGGGCCAGCGTACGCATAGGCGATGTCGCCAGGGTCGAGATCGGCAGCCAGGAATACCAGTTCGGCACCCGGCTCAACGGCCAGTCCTCCAGTGAATTGGGCGTGCAACTGACACCCGGCGGCAACGCATTGAGCACTGCGACGCTGGTGCGCGCGAAAATGGATGAATTGACGCGCTACTTTCCGGCAGACATGAAATACCAGATCGCCTACGACACCTCGCCCTTCGTCAAAGTCTCGATCACCAAAGTGGTTTACACCTTGCTCGAAGCGATGGTACTGGTGTTTGCCGTGATGTACCTGTTCTTGCAGAACATCCGCTATACATTGATTCCGACATTGGTTGTACCAGTGGCCCTGATGGGCACGTTTGCACTCATGCAGGTGCTGGGGTTCTCCATCAATGTGCTGACCATGTTCGGCATGGTGCTCTCCATCGGCATCCTGGTGGACGACGCCATCGTGGTGGTGGAGAACGTCGAGCGCATCATGCTCCAGGAGCGCCTTTCACCCAAGGACGCGACGCGCAAGGCGATGACACAAATTGGCGGCGCCATCGTTGGCATCACCCTGGTACTGGTGGCCGTGTTTATTCCGATGGCGTTCATGCAAGGTTCCGTCGGGATCATTTACCAGCAGTTTTCCCTGACTATGGCCGCATCCATTCTGTTCTCGGCGTTCCTGGCCCTGACCCTCACACCGGCGCTGTGCGCCACGCTACTGAAACCCGTTGCGCCGGGTGATCACACGGCCCGCGGATTCTTCGCCGGGTTCAACCGCCGATTCGAACAGCTGACCGAGCGCTATCAGGGCTGGGTCGCACATGCGTTGAAACGCAGTGGCCGCTATTTGTTCATCTATGCCGCGCTGCTGATCGTGCTGGTGGTGAGCTTCAATCGTCTGCCCTCCTCGTTTCTTCCGGTCGAAGACATGGGCTATACGATCACCGATATTCAACTACCTCCCGGGGCGAGCCAAAGCCGCACGATCGAGGTCATCAAGCAGATCGAAGCGCATAACGCCACCGAGCCAGGCGTGGACAACAGCACGTTTGTGCTCGGTTTCAGCTTTTCCGGCAGCGGGCAGAATGCCGGGCTGGGTTACACGGTGCTCAAGGATTGGTCGCAGCGGGGCAGTCATGACACAGCGGCCGCCATCGCCGAACGGGCGAACGCGGTGGCGAGCCAGATCAAGGGCGCCGAAGTGTTCGTCGTACTGCCTGCGCCGATTGACGGTCTTGGCACTTCCAGCGGGTTTGAGTTCCGCCTGCAAGACCGTGGCGGTCTTGGGTACGCGACATTGATGCAGGCGCGCAGCGATTTGCTGGAAGCCGCTCAAGCCAGCCCGATCCTGATCAATGTGCGCGAAAGCGCGCTGGCCGAAGCGCCCCAGGTAAAACTGGAAGTCGATCGCCGACATGCCAATGCCCTCGGTGTCGCCTTTGCCGATATCGGCAACGTCGTGTCCACCAGCATCGGTTCGGCCTATGTCAATGACTTCCCCAATCAGGGACGTATGCAACGGGTGGTGGTCCAGGCTGAAGGCGAGCAACGCAGGCAGGTGGAGGACTTGCTGAAGATGCACGTACGCAACAACGAGGGACGAATGGTACCGCTGTCGGCTTTTGTACAGGCCAATTGGATTAAAGGGCCGGCGCAACTGAACCGCTACAACGGCTACCCGTCGATCAGCATTTCCGGCGAACCGGCGCCCGGCTACAGCACCGGCGCAGCCATGGCGGAAATCGAACGCCTGGTGGCGCAAGGGCCTGCCGGGCTGGGCCAGGAATGGACGGGGCTGTCATTGCAGGAACGTTTGTCGGGCAACCAGGCGCCGATCCTGTTCGGCTTGTCGCTGCTGGTGGTGTTTCTGTGTCTGGCGGCCCTGTACGAGAGTTGGTCGATCCCGACATCCGTCTTGCTGGTGGTGCCTTTGGGCGTGCTCGGCGCCGTGCTGGCGGTGACCTTGCGCGAGATGCCCAACGACGTATTTTTCAAAGTCGGATTGATCACCATTATTGGCCTGTCAGCGAAAAACGCGATCTTGATCATCGAGTTTGCCAAGAGCCTCCACGACGAAGGCCACGACCTGGTCGACGCCACCCTGCAAGCCGCGCGGCAGCGGTTACGGCCGATTGTGATGACCTCCATGGCATTCATCCTTGGCGTGGTGCCGCTGGCCATTGCCACCGGTGCCAGCTCGGAAAGCCAACAGGCCATCGGTACGGGCGTGATCGGCGGGATGATCACCGCGACGTTGGCAGTGGTGTTTGTACCGGTGTTTTTTGTGGAAGTGATGAAGCGAGTGAGAACCCGCCGTCGCTGAAACGTAAAAAGCGGGCTTGTCCGTCAAGAGCAAGCCCGCTTTTGTGTGTTGCTCAGCCGTGCTTAGACGCCCAGGTAATCCAGGATCCCTTCAGCGGCATTGCGCCCTTCGAAGATCGCGGTGACCACCAGGTCAGAGCCACGAACCATATCGCCACCGGCGAAGATTTTCGGGTTGCTGGTCTGGTGCTTGTACTGGCCTTGTTCCGGGGCGACGACACGGCCCTGGCTGTCGGTCTGGATTTCGAACTGCTCGAACCACGGCGCCGGGCTTGGGCGGAAACCGAAAGCGATCACCACGGCGTCGGCCGCAATGATCTCTTCGGAACCCGGGATCGGCTCGGGGCTGCGACGGCCACGGGCATCCGGTTCGCCGAGACGGGTCTCGACCACCTTCACGCCTTCGACGCGGTCTTCACCGACGATCGCGATCGGCTGGCGATTGTAGAGGAATTTCACGCCTTCTTCCTTGGCGTTCTTCACCTCTTTGCGCGAACCGGGCATGTTGGCTTCGTCACGACGGTACGCACAGGTCACCGACTTGGCGCCCTGGCGGATCGAGGTGCGGTTGCAGTCCATCGCGGTGTCGCCACCGCCGAGCACCACGACCTTCTTGCCTTTCATGTCGACGAAGTCTTCCGGCGACTTTTCAAAGCCAAGGTTGCGGTTGACGTTGGCGATCAGGAAATCCAGCGCGTCGTACACACCCGGCAGATCCTCACCGGCAAAGCCGCCCTTCATGTAGGTGTAGGTGCCCATGCCCATGAACACGGCATCGTATTCGGCGAGCAGCTGTTCCATGGTGATGTCTTTGCCGATTTCGGTATTGAGGCGGAACTCGATACCCATGCCGGTGAACACTTCGCGACGATGGCTCAGCACGGTTTTTTCCAGCTTGAACTCGGGGATGCCGAAGGTCAGCAGGCCGCCGATTTCCGGGTTCTTGTCGAACACCACCGGGGTCACGCCGCCACGTACCAGCACGTCGGCGCAACCCAGGCCCGCCGGGCCTGCACCGATAATCGCAACACGCTTGCCGGTCGGCTTGACCTTGGACATGTCCGGGCGCCAGCCCATGGCGAACGCGGTGTCGGTGATGTACTTCTCCACCGAACCGATGGTCACCGCGCCGAAGCCGTCGTTGAGGGTGCACGCACCCTCGCACAGACGGTCCTGCGGGCACACCCTGCCGCAGACTTCCGGCAGGGTGTTGGTCTGGTGCGACAGCTCGGCGGCGGCGAGGATGTTGCCCTCGGCCACCAACTTGAGCCAGTTGGGAATGAAGTTGTGCACCGGGCACTTCCATTCGCAATACGGGTTACCGCAACCCAGGCAGCGGTGGGCCTGCTCGGCCGAGTGCTGGGGTTTGAAAGGTTCGTAGATCTCCACGAACTCTTTCTTGCGTTGACGCAACAGTTTCTTCTTCGGATCTTTGCGCCCGACATCGATGAACTGGAAGTCGTTATTCAGACGTTCAGCCATGTTAAAACCTCGTACACGACAGCTGTGAGCTACAAGCTTCAAGCTGCAAGAAATCGATTGAACCGGCACACCGCGCACTGCTCCTGGCTTGCGGCTTGAAGCTTGCTACTTGCAGCAGCGTCATCATTGCGGACTCGCAAGCGTGCTGGATAGCAGGGACTTCAAACTCGCCGCCTTGGGCTTGACCAGCCAGAAACGACGCAGGTAATCATCGAGGTTTTCGGCGAGGTTACGACCCCATTCGCTGCCGGTCTCCTCAACGTACTCGTCCAGCACGTGCTGCAAGTGGTTCCGGTAGGATTCCATGGCTTCGCCGCTGATCCGCTGGATCTCGACCAACTCGTGGTTGACCTTGTCGACGAAGGTGTTGTCCTGGTCGAGCACGTAGGCGAAACCGCCGGTCATCCCCGAACCGAAGTTGTAACCGGTCTTGCCCAGTACCGCGACAAAGCCCCCGGTCATGTACTCGCAGCAGTGATCGCCGGTGCCTTCCACCACCGTGTGGGCCCCGGAGTTACGCACGGCGAAACGCTCACCGGCGGTGCCGGCGGCGAACAGCTTGCCACCGGTGGCGCCGTACAGGCAGGTGTTGCCGATGATGGCACTGTCCTGGGTCTTGTAGACGCTGCCTTCAGGCGGAACGATCACCAGCTTGCCGCCGGTCATGCCCTTGCCCACGTAGTCGTTGGCGTCGCCATCGAGATACATGTGCAGGCCGCCAGCGTTCCACACACCAAAACTCTGGCCAGCGGTGCCCTTGAAGCGGAAGGTGATCGGCGCTTTCGCCATGCCCTGGTTGCCGTGCTTGCGCGCGATTTCACCGGAGATGCGCGCGCCGATGGAACGGTCGCAGTTGCAGATGTCCAGGGCGAACTCGCCACCGCTGGCATCATTGATCGAGGAACCGGCCATCTCGACCATCTTCTCGGCCAACAGGCCTTTGTCGAACGGTGGGTTGCGGTCCACTTGGCAGAATTGTGGCTTGTCTGCCGGGATGTGATCGCTGCCCAACAGCGGCGTCAGGTCCAAATGTTGTTGCTTGGCGGTCTGGCCTTCGAGCACTTCGAGCAGGTCGGTGCGACCGATCAGCTCTTGCAGCGAGCGCACGCCCAGCCTGGCCAGCCACTCACGGGTTTCTTCGGCGACGTAGGTGAAGAAATTCACCACCATGTCGACGGTGCCGATGTAGTGATCCTTGCGCAGCTTTTCGTTCTGAGTGGCCACGCCGGTCGCGCAGTTGTTCAGGTGGCAGATGCGCAGGTATTTGCAGCCCAGGGCAATCATCGGCGCAGTACCGAAGCCGAAGCTTTCGGCGCCGAGGATCGCGGCCTTGATCACGTCGAGGCCGGTTTTCAGGCCGCCGTCGGTCTGTACCCGCACTTTGCCGCGCAGGTCGTTGCCGCGCAGGGTCTGGTGGGTTTCGGCCAGGCCCAGCTCCCACGGCGCACCGGCGTACTTGATCGAGGTCAACGGCGAAGCGCCGGTGCCGCCGTCGTAGCCGGAGATGGTGATCAGGTCGGCATAGGCCTTGGCCACACCGGCCGCGATGGTGCCGACGCCGGCTTCCGCCACCAGTTTCACCGAGACCAGCGCCTGCGGGTTGACTTGCTTGAGGTCGAAAATCAGCTGCGACAGGTCTTCAATCGAGTAGATGTCGTGGTGCGGCGGTGGCGAGATCAACGTCACGCCCGGCACGGCATAACGCAGCTTGGCGATCAGACCGTTGACCTTGCCGCCTGGCAGCTGGCCGCCTTCACCGGGCTTGGCGCCCTGGGCCACCTTGATCTGCAGCACTTCGGCGTTGACCAGGTATTCCGGGGTCACACCGAACCGGCCGGTTGCCACCTGCTTGATTTTAGAGCTCTTGAGCGTGCCGTAGCGCGCCGGGTCTTCGCCGCCTTCGCCGGAGTTGGAACGCGCGCCCAGGCGGTTCATGGCTTCGGCCAGGGCTTCGTGAGCCTCAGGCGACAAGGCGCCCAGGGAAATACCAGCGGAGTCGAAGCGTTTGAGGATCGACTCCAGCGGCTCGATTTCACTGATGGCCAGCGGCGTGTCCAGGGTTTTCACCTTGAACAGGTCGCGGATCATCGACACCGGGCGGTTATCCACCAACGCGGTGTATTCCTTGAACTTGGCGTAGTCGCCCTGCTGCACGGCGGCTTGCAGGGTGCTGACCACGTCCGGGTTGTAGGCGTGGTATTCGCCACCGTGTACGAATTTGAGCAGGCCGCCTTGCTGGATCGGCTTGCGCGCGCTCCAGGCTTCAGCCGCCAGGGCTTTCTGTTCGGCTTCGATATCGACGAAACGCGCGCCCTTGATGCGGCTCGGCACGCCACGGAAGCTCAACTCACAGACTTCTTCGGACAGGCCGATGGCTTCGAACAACTGAGCGCCGCGATACGAGGTCACTGTGGAAATGCCCATCTTCGACAGGATCTTCAGCAGGCCTTTGGTGATGCCCTTGCGGTAGTTCTTGAACACCTCGTAGAGGTCGCCCAGCACTTCACCGGTACGGATCAGGTCGCCCAGCACTTCGTACGCGAGGAACGGATAAACCGCCGACGCGCCGAAACCGATCAACACCGCGAAATGGTGCGGGTCGCGCGCAGTGGCGGTCTCGACGAGGATGTTGGAGTCGCAGCGCAGGCCTTTTTCGGTCAGGCGGTGATGCACAGCACCGGTGGCCAGCGAAGCGTGGATCGGCAGCTTGCCTGGCGCAATATGACGGTCGGTCAGCACGATCTGGGTACGACCGGCGCGCACGGCTTCTTCGGCCTGGTCGGCGACGTTGCGCACAGCGGCTTCAAGGCCGAGGCTCTCGTCGTAGTTCAGGTCGATGATCTGGCGGTCGAAACCTGGACGTTCCAGGGTCATCAGCGAGCGCCACTTGGCCGGGGAAACCACCGGCGAGCTGAGGATCACACGGGACGCATGCTCCGGCGACTCCTGGAAGATGTTGCGCTCGGCACCGAGGCACACTTCCAGCGACATCACGATGGCTTCGCGCAGCGGGTCGATCGGTGGGTTGGTCACCTGGGCGAACTGCTGGCGGAAGTAGTCGTATGGCGTGCGCACGCGCTGGGACAGCACGGCCATCGGCGTGTCGTCGCCCATGGAGCCGACGGCCTCATAGCCTTGCTCACCGAGCGGGCGCAGGACCTGGTCGCGCTCTTCGAACGTGACCTGGTACATCTTCATGTATTGCTTGAGCTGATCGACGTCGTAGAAAGCCGAGCCGTGGTCGTTGTCTTCCATGGTCGCCTGGATGCGCAGGGCGTTCTTGCGCAGCCATTGCTTGTACGGGTGACGCGACTTCAGGCGGTTGTCGATGGCGTCGGTGTCGAGGATCTGCCCGGTTTCGGTGTCCACGGCGAGGATCTGGCCAGGGCCGACGCGGCCTTTGGCGATGACGTCTTCAGGCTTGTAGTCCCACACGCCGATTTCCGACGCCAGGGTAATGAAACCGTTGGTGGTAGTGACCCAACGCGCCGGGCGCAGACCGTTACGGTCGAGCAGGCACACCGCGTAGCGGCCGTCGGTCATGACCACGCCGGCCGGGCCGTCCCACGGCTCCATGTGCATCGAGTTGTATTCGTAGAACGCCCGCAAGTCCGGGTCCATGGTCTCGACGTTCTGCCACGCAGGCGGAATGATCATGCGCACGCCACGGAACAGGTCGATGCCGCCGGTGACCATCAGTTCGAGCATGTTGTCCATGCTGGAGGAGTCCGAACCCACGCGGTTGACCAGCGGGCCGAGCTCTTCGAGGTCCATCAGATCGTTGGCGAACTTGGTGCGACGGGCCACGGCCCAGTTGCGGTTGCCGGTGATGGTGTTGATCTCGCCGTTGTGGGCAAGGAAGCGGAACGGCTGGGCCAGCGGCCATTTCGGCAGGGTGTTGGTGGAGAAGCGCTGGTGGAACACGCAGATTGCGGTCTGCAGGCGCTCATCGCTCAGGTCCGGATAGAAGGCGGTGAGGTCCGCCGGCATCATCAGGCCTTTGTAAATGATGGTCTTGTGGGAAAAGCTGCAGATGTAATGGTCGGTGTCGGCGGCGTTGAGCACCGACGAACGACGACGCGAGGTGAACAGCTTGATCGCCATGTCCTGGTCGCTCAGGCCGTCGCCTGCGATGAACACCTGTTCGATCTGCGGCAGGCGCTCGTTTGCCAGGCGGCCGAGCACGCTGGTGTCGATCGGCACTTTGCGCCAGCCGATCAGCTGCAGGCCGGCGGCGACGATCTCGCGGTTCATGTTCTCGCGAGCCGCTTGGGCTTTGACCGGGTCCTGGTTGAAAAACACCATGCCCACAGCGTATTGCTTGGGCAGGTCGACGGCGAAATGCTCTTTGGCGACAGCGCGCAGGAACTGGTCGGGCTTTTGAATCAGCAAGCCGCAACCGTCACCGGTCTTGCCGTCGGCGTTGATCCCACCGCGGTGGGTCATGCAGGTCAGGGCCTCGATGGCCGTTTGCAAGAGGGTATGACTGGGCTCGCCCTGCATGTGGGCTATCAGGCCGAAACCGCAGTTATCCTTGAATTCATCGGGTTGGTACAGACCTGCTTTCATAGACACTTTCTCACCAGGCTGCCTCTTTTATCGAGGCAAATTTCTTTTCAATTCAACCGGTTACCTTCCACGCCGAACGTACGCCGGCTTAGCGGGGGCAAAAGGGAGGTCATTGTACACACCGACACAGACGCTCACAAATTTAGCGACGAAATGTCGCAAATCTATGTCGCATTTATGAAAGGTTTAAAGCGATATGCTGTGCTAGTCAAAACTTTTTTAATTCTGACCGCTACGACTCAAAAGCTACCGTGACGCAGACACCACAAAGCGCGCGGCCTGTAAGGGCAGCACGCACTTGCGGATTTTTTGAGGTGCCGGGAGGGCGGCCTGGGTAAGGCCGCCGGATCTTCAGCGAGTTGTCGCGAGTTCTTGTTGAACGCTGGCGACAGTGCGAGGCCAAGGTTTACCAGCCTGAACCTTCGCTGGCAAGGCTTTGATGGCAGAATCGGCTGCGGCGCGGCTTGGGAAGCTGCCGTAGGTGATCACGTAGAGAGGCTTGCCGTTGAGCACTTTCTTGAAATAACGATACTGGCCGCCCTGCTCCTTGACGAATGCCTGGGCGTTGGCCTCGGAGCTGGTGCCAAGGATCTGCACCACGAAGTTGCCGGTGGGCTGGCTGCTGTACCAGCTGCTGCCGGCGGCGCCGGCCTTGGCGACGGTGGCGGCAGGTTTTTCAGCAGGCTTGGCCGCTGGCGCTGGGGCAGGAGCAGGTTTGGCGACCGGCGCAGGCTTGGCCGTGGCAACCGTCGGCGCAGGCGTCGGCTTGGCAACTGGAGCGGCTGGAGCAACCGGTGCAGCCGGCGCCGCTGGCGTGCCGGCAGGGACACCCGCAGGTGGCGCGGTGGTGGTAACGGTCGGCGGCGTGGCGCTGGAGCCTTCCACCGGCACGCCATCGTCGCCTTCGGAGATGCCACCGGCTTCCTCGGCCAACGGGCCGCGCATGACAGGTTGGCCGACCATCGGCAGGTTGGTCGGTTGGCCGGAATTGGCGAACTCGACATTTGGCGTGGGCTTGCCCAGTGGCAACTGCGCCTGTTCGGTTGGCGCGCCGGCGGTGGCCGGGGCCTTGCTGCGGCCTGGAATCAACCAGGCGGCGGCAACGGCGACCACGACAACGGCGGAAATAGCCAATACGTGCTTCTTAGGCATAGTGAACCCCATCTTTGGACGCTTGACCGCAGAGCGGCTGGCAATCATGGCTTCGATCATTGCATCGCGGGCAACCTGATTGATATTGCCAGGCCAGCCATCGGAGCTTTCGTGAATATCAGAGATCTGCGCAGCGGAGAAAAGTTCGATACCGGCCCCTGCACCTTCGAGGCGCTGAGCCAGGTATTCGCGGGTCTCTTCTTCTTCGTACGGCTGCAATTCGATGACGTGAAACAGCTCCTGATCACCGCTGATCTGTTCCAGATCGGCGATCAGCGACGACTCACCGAACAGGAACACATGGGGACGACCTTCCGGCGTACCCGCCGCCAGCGCCAGCAACGCTTCCAGGGCGGACTCGTCGAGTTGCTCGGCGTCATCCACCAGCAGATAGACTTCCTGGCCGGTCAGGCCCAGTTGCACCACCTGCTTGAGGATCGCGTTCGGCTCAGCGTTGGCTACGTCCAACGCCTGCGCCACCTGGCGCAACACGCCGGCCGCATCACCGGCGCCACGGGCCGAGACGACGACGCTCTGCACCGATTGCTTGTTGGTGCTGGCGACCAGCGCCTGGCGCAGCAACGTCTTGCCGCTGCCCAACGGCCCCGTGACCACCAGCAGCAACTGGCTGTAGCGCGCGAGGTGGTGCAATTGCCCCAGTACCGGCTTGCGCTGGGCGGGGAAGAATTTGAAACCAGGCACCCGTGGAGCGAAAGGGTCGTGGCTCAAGTGATAATGGCCGAGGAACGCCTCGTCGGCATGCAAACTAGTCATCGGGATCTTATTAACCTTTAAGCTGGGCCAGGGCGCGGTAATCCGCTCCCAGCGTGGCCTGTAAAATCTCTTTCGGATAATCGTCGGTCACCACCGCTTCGCCCATGTGGCGCAACAGCACCAGCCGCAGCCGACCGTCGATCACTTTCTTGTCTATTGCCATGTGCTCCAGGAAATCCGCCTCGGTCATTTCAGACGGCGGAATCACCGGCAAACCGGCGCGCTGGAACAGACGGATCCCGCGATCACGCTCCTGGGCGCTGATCCAGCCCAGGCGCTGCGACATCTCCAATGCCATCACGGTGCCAGCCGCCACGGCTTCCCCATGCAGCCACACACCATAGCCCATGTGGGTTTCGATCGCATGGCCGAAGGTATGGCCCAGGTTCAGGGTAGCCCGTACCCCGGATTCCCGTTCGTCGGCATTCACCACCAGCGCCTTGGCCGCGCAGGAGCGGGAAATTGCCTCGGTGAGTGCCACCTGGTCGAGGGCGCGCAGGGCGTCCATGTGTGCTTCCAGCCAGGTCAGGAAGGGCTCGTCGCAGATCAGCCCGTACTTGATGACTTCCGCCAGCCCCGCCGACAGCTCGCGCGGTGGCAGGGTGTTGAGGGTCGCAGTGTCGATCAGCACGGCCTGCGGCTGATAGAACGCGCCGACCATGTTCTTGCCCAGCGGATGGTTGATGCCGGTCTTGCCGCCCACCGACGAATCAACCTGAGACAGCAGCGTGGTCGGCACCTGGATAAAGTCCACGCCACGCTGGTAGCAGGCGGCCGCGAAGCCAGCCATGTCGCCGATCACACCGCCGCCCAGGGCGACCACGGTTGTGCGGCGGTCATGCCGTGCGCTCAGCAGGCCATCGAAGATCAGCTGCAGGGTTTCCCAGTTCTTGTGGGCTTCACCGTCGGGCAGGATCACGGAGATCACCGAGTACGCCGCCAGGCTGCGGCTCAGACGCTCCAGATACAGCGGCGCCACCGTTTCGTTGGAGATGATCGCCACTTGCCGACCGGCAATATGCGGTGCGAGCAGCTCGGGCAGGTCCAACAGACCTTCGCCAATATGGATCGGGTAGCTGCGCTCGCCTAGATCGACCTTAAGTGTCTGCATGTGTCCCCGCGTTGAAGATATTTTGACAACCGGTAACGCCTGGATAGGCGTTGCCTGATGGCTCTGCGCCATACCCCGCGAGGTCATGGCGCGCCGCCGAGAATAGCGCATTTGCGGCCAGGCTTTAACGGGGTGGTAGCCGTTGCAGGCGCTCAAGAATGTCGAGCACCACCATTCGGGGCGGCCGTTCATCGGTTTCCACCACCAGGTCGGCGATCTCCCGATACAGCGGATCGCGCAGCGCAAGCAGGTCCCGCAGGGTCTTTTCCGGGTTGGCCGTGCGCAATAATGGGCGATTGCGATCACGGGCGGTGCGGCCCACCTGCTGCTCGACCGAGGCATGCAGGTACACCACCCGGCCACCGGCATGCAGGGCGCGGCGATTCTCATCACGCATCACTGCGCCTCCGCCGGTGGCCAATACCACGCCATCGCAGCCGCACAGCTCGGCAATCATTGCCTGCTCGCGGTCGCGAAAGCCCAGTTCGCCTTCCTTATCGAAGATCCATGGGATATTGGCACCCGTGCGCAATTCAATCTCCTTATCGGAATCTTTGAACGGCAGGCGCAGCTCTTTGGCCAGCAAACGGCCGATGGTGCTTTTTCCAGCCCCCATCGGCCCTACAAGAATCAAATTTCGCACAGAATCAACGACTCACAGCAATCGCCTGGTTATTCATGATACGCGGAGTCAGGAATACCAGCAGCTCGGATTTTTTCTCCGCCCGCACATCGCGCCGGAAAAGGCGGCCAAGATACGGCACATCGCCCAAAAATGGCACTTTATCTAGCACTTTGCTCTGGGTATTGGAGAAAACCCCGCCGATGACAATGGTCTCGCCATCCTTGACCAGGACCTTGGCATTGACCTCGTTTTTCTTGATCGGCGGCACGTCGTTGAGTTTGTTCAAATAGTCGGGTTCGTCCTTGGTGACTTTGACCTCCATGATCACATAATCGTCGGGGGTGATCTGCGGCGTGACCTCCAACGACAGCGAAGCCTCCTTGAACGACACCGAGGTGGCGCCCCGGGACGTGGATTCCTGATAGGGAATCTCGGTGCCCTTGAGGATGCGCGCGGTTTCCTTGTCCGAGGTGACCACCTTGGGCTGTGAGACGATTTCGCCGTTGCCGGACTTTTCCATGGCGGTCAGCTCAAGGTCCAGCAGCAGGTTGTCGGTGATAAAGGCCAGCCCCAGGCCCGAGGTGCCGGTCAGCGAACCCAGGTCCACAAAGGGGGAACTGGGTGGATCCTGCGGTGGCTGCGCGTCATCCGCCACAGGCCTGGCAATACCGCCAGCGCCCCAATTGCCGCGATTGAGCCGCCCGCCCCAGCGCACCCCCAGGCTTTTGTCGTAATCGACATTGGCCTCGACAATGCGCGCCTCGATCATCACCTGGCGCACCGGGACGTCCAACTGCGCCACGATCCGCCGCAGCTCTTCCAGCCGCTCTGCGGTCTGGTAGACGATGATGTTGTTGGTGCGGTCGTCCACCGCCACCGAGCCGCGCTCGTCGGTCGTGCCCTCAAAGCCGCTCACGGACTGGAACAGCTTGGCCAGGTCTGCCGCCTTGGCATAATTGACCTGCAGCAATTCCCGGCGCAACGGCGCCAGCTCGGCCATCTGCTTGCGCGCCTCCAGCGTCAGCAGTTCGCGTGCGGCCAATTCGTCGGCGGGGGCCACCAGCAAGACCCCGGCCTTCACCCGCTTGTCCAACCCCTTGGCTTGCAACACCAGGTCCAGCGCCTGGTCCCAGGGCACGTCCTTGAGCCGCAGGGTGATCGAACCCTGCACCTCGTCACTGGCCACCAGGTTGAGGCCGGCGACATCGGCAATTTGCTGCAATGCCGCGCGCAAATCGATGTTCTGGAAATTAAGGTTCAGTGTGTCGCCCGTATAGCCGGCCGATGACGCGCTTTCGGGCGCAGGCAGGTGGATAAGGTCGACGCGATTGGGTACAGCAGCAGCCAGCGGCACCGTGAACGCTATCCATAGCGCCACGCCGAAGGGCGAGAAAATCCTTTTCATTGGTTGATTCCGTTATGAGTTGACGTCCAGCACCAGCGTTCGCAAGCGTTCCAGCCAAAGGCCCCGTTCATCGGGAAAGCGCTCGACCAGTTCCACATGGCCGTCCTGGATGGACGTGACCTGACCATGATCCGGCCCGAGGTAGTCGCCGACCGCCAGCCGATGCACCGTTGATCCGGCACGCAGCAATGCGAAGGCTTGCCCGCCGCCCGACAGCGTACCGACCATGGCGAACTGGTCGATTGCGATGCCCTCCAGCAGCCCGCGGGGCCGCGTGAGATCCGGAGCAGGGGCGGGCCGCCCAGGCGGGTGATGCGGTTGCAGGGCCGTGAGTTGAAACGGGTCGCGTAGGGATGCCGCGTCATAAACAAAGCGCGGGGCCGGGACGACCGCCCGTAATGCGTTGCCCCCTTGAACGGCACCTCGATAGGCCTTGATCAGCAGTTCCAGACGCAACAAAGCCCCTTGCGACCGCAACGCCAGGTCATGCACCGTGACAACGCGCTGCAAACCACCCAGGGCGCTGACGAACGCCGCCAGGTCGTGATAAGCCCCTGTAAGGCCAACCTTCAAGGGCTGTTCGACATGGAACGGCTGCGACGCCTCATCCAACACCGCAACGCTTTCGACCCACACGCCGTTGGCAATCGCCAGACGAGCGATGTCTTCAAGCAAGGCCGGCACTGCGGCGTCACCGGACAGTTGCCGTTGAAGGTCCGCGACGGTGTCTTCCATCGTCCTGACGTGCTCGGTGGACGCCTCAAGGTCTGCGGCCACACCGGCTTGCTCTTCAAGCTGCTCGCGCAGCACCTGCTCCCGCGCCTCTAACCCGTGCAATCGCTCTCGCGAAGCGCCCAGGTATGACACCTCGGCTATCACCAGCACCAGGCCGCCCAGCGTGCAGCCAAGCAGAACCTTTCCAGGCCAGGGCCATTTTGCAGCGTTGTAGGTGAGTGCGGAAAAGTCGAGCCCGGGCAGGCTCATGGTTGCGCCTCGATGGTTTCCCCCTGGCGCACCATCAACTGAAACTGATGAGCGCCGCGCTCACCTTCTGCCTGAACACGCTCGAGCCGCGCGGAATGGCCGCCTTGCGACGCCTCCAACCGACGCATCAACTGGGCGATGTCCTGGTTGCTGTCTGCACTGCCGCGGATGCTGACGGTATCGCCATTGGCTACCACCTCATGCAGGTGAACGCCATCGGGCATCGTGCGCGCCAACTGATCGAACAGCCGAGCGCCGGAAGAGCGAGCGTCGTGCAGGTCCTGCATCACCTTCATGCGCTGCGCCAATTGCTGGCTTCGTTCCTGCAGGTCGTCGATGGTCTTGATCCGCGAGTCATGCACGGCGACATTCCCGTCCAGGCGGACGTTGCGGGTTACCTGCCGGTCTATCGCCTGGTCGATCACTTGGTCGGCCAGCCACACCGCCGCGAGCGCCAGGCAGGCAAACGCCAGTAGAAGTACCAGCAAATACTTGCGGCGCCGTTCTGCCAGCAGCTGGCGCCAAGGCAAAAGATTGATTCGTGTCATCCAGCGAAACTCCTCAGGGCCAACCCGCAAGCCACTCCCATCCCTTGGGCATCGGCGGCCCATTGTGCGCCATCGACTCGATGACCCGGCGTGAAGCTGGCAAAATCCTGACGGCAAGCGCGCTCCAATGCAAATGCTTCGACATCCACCACCCGCGTCACCAGCCCGGCCAGGCCCAGGACCGCCTCGCGCGCCTCGACCTGTTCGCGCAGACATGCGGCCAACAATACCTCGACCCGCCCCGCTCCCTGGGACGAAGGGCCGCGTACCTGAAAATCGATGGCGACTTCATCCAGAGGATAAGGAATGTACTGGTCGGCCTCCATGTGTATCTGCCAGGCCCTTTGTTCATCGTTGAGGCCTGCGTCCATTTCGATCACCCGCGTAATCACCGACGAGCCCGACACAGCCACGGCTGCGTGCCTGGCGCGGCTGTGCAGCCGCGATAATGCCTGATGCAGCGCCCGCCCTGCGCCTTCGAGGTCGAGCACGGTGCCATCGACCACCGCATGCGCCGGCAATCCCTGTGTCACATACCCTTGAATGCTGAAACCTTGCGCCGAACGGCCCAGCTCGATCAGCTTGATACCTCGGTCATTGATGTCAACGCCGAGAACGCTGTGGTGTTTTCGCCTGAAAAATCCCTTTCCCATAAAACTCCCTAAAGCTTTGCCTGTCTTACCGCCTGATTGCCTCCGGGCAGTGCATTCGGTCGACTTGTTTGAGCCGTACGAATGACGCCCGGAGGCGAAAATGCTTTAATGCCCAGCGTTTTTTCCCGCTTTTTATCTGCTGCCCGGGTCGATCCATCGTTCGCCATGCATGCCCCGACGCGTAACTCTTTCTTTTCTCTGGAAATCCAAAAGCCTTGATTCGTCTGCTGAAGTTTTTCGGGTACTCCATTGTCGCGATCGTCTGCGGGCTGCTGCTCGTACTCAGCGGGGCCTACCTCTACCTTAGTCCGGGTTTGCCGTCGGTAGAGGCCCTCAGAAGTATCCAGTTGCAGATTCCTTTGCGGGTTTACAGCAGCGATGAAAAACTGATCGCGGAGTTCGGCGAAATGCGCCGTACACCGATCCGTTTCGCCGACATTCCGCCCAATTTCATCAACGCGTTACTTTCGGCTGAAGACGATAATTTCGCCAATCACTACGGCGTCGACCCCAGCAGCCTGGTACGTGCAGCCACGCAACTGGTAAAAAGCGGACACATTCAATCCGGCGGCAGCACCATCACCATGCAGGTGGCGAAGAACTTCTTCCTCACCAGCGAGCGCAGTTTTTCGCGCAAAGCCACCGAGATCCTGCTGGCGCTGCAGATCGAGCGCCAGTTGACCAAGGACGAAATCCTTGAGCTGTACGTCAACAAGATTTACCTGGGCAACCGTGCCTACGGCATCGAAGCGGCGTCCCAGGTGTACTACGGCAAGTCGATTCGTGATGCCAGCCTTGCGCAAATGGCGATGATTGCCGGCCTGCCCAAGGCGCCGTCGCGCTTCAACCCGTTGGCCAACCCGGCGCGCAGCAAGGAGCGTCGCGACTGGATCCTGGGGCGCATGTACAAGCTCGGAAAGATCGACCAGACGGCGTACGAAAGTGCCGTGGCCGAACCGTTGAACGCCAGCTATCACGTGCCGACGCCGGAAGTGAATGCGCCCTATATCGCCGAAATGGCCCGTGCGGAAATGGTTGGCCGGTATGGCAGCGAGGCCTACACCGAAGGTTTCCGCGTGACCACCACCGTTCCAAGCAACTTGCAGGAAATTGCCAATCATTCGCTGCACGATGGCCTGATCACCTATGACCAGCGCCACGGTTATCGCGGCCCTGAATCGCGCCTGCCGGGCAAGACCCTGAGCGCCTGGACCACCGAGCTGGGCAAACAACGCTCGATCAGCGGCCTGGAGCCGGCCATCGTCACCCAGGTCAAGAAAGATGGCGTGCAAGTACTGACCCGCACCGGCGAAGCGCATGTGGCGTGGGACAGCATGAAATGGGCCCGTCCATTCCTCAATACCAACAGCATGGGCCCGATGCCCAAGCAGCCGTCCGATGTGGCACAAGTGGGTGATTTGATCCGCGTGCAACGCCAGGCGGATGACAGCCTGAAATTCAGCCAGGTACCGGTCGCCCAGGGCGCCCTGGTGTCCCTCGACCCGCAAAATGGTGCGATCCGCGCCCTGGTTGGCGGCTTCGCCTTCGAGCAGAGCAACTACAACCGCGCCACCCAGGCCAAGCGCCAGCCGGGCTCGAGCTTCAAGCCGTTCGTCTACAGTGCTGCACTGGATAACGGCTATACCGCGGCCAGCCTGGTCAACGATGCACCGATCGTGTTCGTCGATGAGTACCTGGACAAGGTCTGGCGTCCAAAGAACGACACCAACACCTTCCTCGGCCCGATCCGCATTCGCGAGGCGCTGTACAAGTCGCGCAACCTGGTGTCGATCCGCCTGCTGCAGGCGATGGGCGTGGGCAAGACCATCGACTACATGACCCGGTTTGGCTTCGCCAAGTCTGACCTGCCGCCGAACCTGTCCCTGGCCCTGGGCACCGCCACCCTCACGCCGATGGAAATTGCCACCGGCTGGAGCACCTTTGCCAACGGCGGCTACAAGATCTCGCCGTACCTGATCGACAAGATCGAAAGCCGCAATGGCGACACACTGTTCACCGCCAACCCGCCACGGGTACCCGGCGATGTGGTCAATGGCGTGGCGGCAACCGATGGTCTCGCCGCGCCGAGCAACGGCGGCATCACCATTGAGCCGACGCCCGGTACGACGCCTGCCGCAAACGCTCAAGCTCCGGGCGAGCCACAGGCACCGGCGGTGGCTGAACGCATCGTGGATGGCCGCACCACCTATATCCTCAACAGCATCCTGCAAGACGTGATCAAGAAGGGTACCGGTCGGCGTGCATTGGCCCTGGGCCGTGCGGACATCGCGGGCAAGACCGGTACCACCAACGAATCCAAGGATGCCTGGTTCTCCGGCTACAACGGTGACTACGTGACCACGGTATGGACTGGTTACGACCAGCCGGAAAGCCTGGGTCGTCGCGAATTCGGCGGGACCGTGGCGCTGCCGATCTGGATGAGTTACATGGGCGCGGCATTGAAGGACAAGCCGCTGCACACCCAGCCGGAACCGGAAGGCATCCTCAGCCTGCGCATCGACCCGGTCAGTGGCCGCGCGGCCTCGCCAAGCACGCCGAACGCCTACTTCGAACTGTTCAAGAGCGAAGACACGCCGCCGTCGGTCAACGAGCTGGGCAACGGAGCTGTACCGGGCAGCCCGCTGCCGGCGGACGAAGGCGCGCCGATCGATTTGTTCTGACCCGTTGTTGGGCACAACACAGTTCCAATGTGGGAGGGGGCTTGCCCCCGATTGTGGACTTTCAGCCAGTGAATCTGGTGGCTGATACACCGCCATCGGGGGCAAGCCCCCTCCCACATTCAGATGTCCACAAGGCTCAATTAAAACGCCAGGCACAACGCTTTTGAGCGGATAGTTCTTCGGATGATGAAGACGTGCCGATCCATCTCTTCTAACCCAATCCTGGGCGCAACACCGCTTCAATGTGGGAGGGGGCTTGCCCCCGATAGTGGACTTTCAGCCAATGAATCTGGTGGCTGATACACCGCCATCGGGGGCAAGCCCCCTTCCACATTTGGGCCTTCGCCAACCTCGAGATTATTGCCACCCAACAAAAAGCCCCGACTCGCGAGAGCCGGGGCTTTTTGTGGGTGCGCTACAACAGCTTAGCCGTTGAACACATCATCCACGCTTTGCAGCGGGTAGTTCTTCGGATACGGCAGGGTTGCCACGCCGGTCTCGATTGCAGCCTTGGCCACGGCATCAGAGATCAGGGTGATCAGGCGCTTGTCCATAGGTTTCGGGATGATGTACTCACGACCGAATTCCAGCTTGGCGCCACCGTAGGCGTCGCAGACATCCTGCGGCACCGGCAGCTTGGCCAGTTCACGCAGGGCGTTGGCGGCCGCTACTTTCATTTCTTCGTTGATGCGCTTGGCGCGAACGTCCAGGGCACCGCGGAAGATGAAGGGGAAACCCAGCACGTTGTTGACCTGGTTCGGGTAGTCCGAACGGCCGGTGGCCATGATCACGTCGCTGCGGGTGGCGTGCGCCAGCTCAGGCGAGATTTCCGGGTCCGGGTTGGAGCAGGCGAACACGATAGGGTTCGGCGCCATCGACTTCAGGCCTTCGGCGCTCAGCAGGTTCGGGCCGGACAGGCCGACGAACACGTCAGCACCGTCAAGGGCGTCAGCCAGGGTGCGCTTGGAGGACGGGTGGGCGAACATCGCCTTGTACTGGTTCAGGTCGGTACGCTCGGACTGGATCACGCCCTTGCTGTCGACCATGTAGATGTTTTCCAGCCTGGCGCCCATGCTGATGATCAGCTTCATGCAGGAAATGGCCGCAGCGCCCGCGCCCAGGCAGACGATCTTCGCCTCGCCCAGGGTTTTGCCGGCGATTTCCAGGGCGTTGATCATGCCGGCCGCGGTAACAATCGCGGTGCCGTGCTGGTCATCGTGGAATACCGGGATGTCACACTGTTCGATCAGGGCCTTTTCGATCTCGAAGCACTCGGGTGCCTTGATGTCTTCCAGGTTGATGCCACCGAAGGTGATGGAAATGCGTTTGACGGTGTCGATGAAAGCCTGCGGGCTTTCGGAGTCGACTTCGATGTCGAAAACGTCGATGCCAGCAAAGCGCTTGAACAGCACGCCCTTGCCTTCCATGACCGGCTTGGACGCCAATGGGCCGAGGTTACCCAGGCCCAGGATCGCGGTGCCATCAGAAATCACTGCAACCAGGTTGCCCTTGCCGGTGTACTTGTACGCCAGCTCGGGGTCGCGGGCGATTTCACGTACGGGCTCGGCAACGCCAGGGCTGTAGGCCAGCGACAGGTCACGGGCGGTGGCAGTGGCTTTGGTGAGCTCTACACTCAGCTTTCCTGGACGAGGATTGGCATGATATTCGAGAGCGGCAGTTTTCAAATCAGACATATCGGCATTCCGCTTTTACTGTTGGTCGACGGACCGCCGAGGATACGCGTGTCGCAAAGCCCCTACAAGACTGGTCAGTCACAGGTGTCAAGGCCCTGCGGCGGCGTACTTTAGTCTAAAGCCACGGGATACAAGGGCTTGACTGTTCACAATCGCATTAAAAAATGTCTACAATTTTTTATTATGGCGTCGATCCGAGCATGCTCGGATCGGTGAGCGGCAACAGCCAACGTGCCTGAGGTTTTTTCAACCCGCCGCGCCTGGAGCGGTCCTGCACCCAGCCACGCGCCTCGATTGTCTTGCCTTGCAGACCATTGAGCATGGCAGCATCGAATAGACGGACCCGGTCGGGTGCAATGCGTAATACCAGTGAGCCCGGCAACTCAATCCAGACTCCACCGCGATTGCGTTCGACCTTGCTGACCCGTCCGCTGACCAGGGCGAAACCGGACCGCTTGAGTTGCGTCACGCTTTGTACCGGCGATTGCCGCCAGAGCCCCAACCGCGCGTTACGCGCACTGTTTTCAGCAGCCTGCTGACAGGCGACCAGCTCGACATTGGGCGCGACGCCCACCTGAAACCCCAGGCCCTCAGCCAGCAACTGTGCCTCAAGGTTGTTGCCGTCAGCGCCATACAGGTGGGCAAGAGTTCGCCCGTAGCGATCGTTACCCTCGCGCCCCGGCACCAGCCCGAGATGCCCGTCACTGGCATTGACCAAAGCCTGCAAACGCTGGCGGGCGGCAACCGCAAACGGCTCGCCGGAGCGACCCTTCTTACCGGTCTCCGGCGCGTTGATACCGATCATCCGAACGCTGCGGCCATCCTTGAGGCGCACAGTGTCGCCATCCACTACGCGCTGCACGTGCACAGGGGCCACCGAAGCTGGCGCGGGGCAGAACACCTGGGCCTGGGCGGCAGAAAGCCAAATCCCAGGCACAAAAAAGGCGCCCGCAAGGGACGCCTTTTTCAACAGCTGGCAAAAGCCCATAAGGCTTTTGAGCCTTACTCTGCCGGAGTAGCAGCAGCAGGCTTCTTGCCGAAAGCACCAAAGCGATCTGCGAAGCGCTGTACACGGCCGCCGGTGTCCAGAGTCTTCTGCTTACCGGTGTAGAACGGGTGGCACTCGTTGCATACGTCAGTACCCAGTGGCTTGCACAGGTTCGAACGGGTTTCGAACTTGTTGCCGCAGCTGCAGGTGACTTCGATGGTTTCGTACGCTGGATGGATATCGGCTTTCATGGCACTTCCTCGGGCTAGCGTGCCGCCACTCGACACTATTGTCGAATACCGCACGTAATTAGGCCGCGAATTCTAACAGACCTTTTCAATCACGCAAGCCGCACATCCGACTGAAAACCGCCTTTCATCAGAAAACCACGGCATACCCAAGCCCTCCCCTGTCTGCTAGGCTCCCGCCCCTGCGCCACCACCTGCCTAGATGAGACCCTCCGCGTGCCCGACGCCATTTTGCGCCTCGCCCTGCCCTCGCCCCTGCGCCGCCTGTTCGATTACCGGGCGCCGGCGGGTGTGCCGCGTGCGCAGTTGGAGCCCGGCATGCGCGTGCGCGTGCCGTTCGGGCGCAGGGAGATGATCGGCATCCTGGTGGAAGTCACCGACCACAGCGAAGTGCCCGCCGAAAAGCTCAAGCCGGCCATCGCCCTCCTCGACGCCACCGCACCGCTGCCGCCCGCGCTGTTCAAGCTGTGCCTGTGGACCGCGCAGTATTACCAGCACAGCCTGGGCGATACCTTGAGCTGGGCGCTGCCGGTGCTGCTGCGCCAGGGCGAACTGGCCGAAGCGCGCCAGGAACGTTTCTGGTCAATGGTGCCCGGCGCGCGCCTGGACGACCCGCGCATCGCCCGCGCGCCACGCCAGCGTGAAGCCCTGGCCACCCTGGCGCAGCATCCCCATGGCGTCGCCCATCAGCTGTTGAGCAAGCTGATGCTGAGCAAGGACAGCCTCGACCTGTTGCTCGCCAAAGGCCTGGTGCAGGTGGAAATCCGCAAGCACGCCCCCGACCCGCGCCATGAACACTGGCTGGCCCAGCCGGAGCTGCCGCTGAACCCCGAACAACGCGCCGCCTATGAAGCGATCCGCGCCGGGTTCGACAGTTTCCACGCGTTCCTGCTGGCCGGCGTCACCGGCAGCGGCAAGACCGAAGTGTATTTGCAGTTGATCCGCGAAACCTTGCAAGCCGGCAAACAGGCGCTGGTGCTGATCCCCGAGATCAACCTCGGCCCGCAAACCCTGGCGCGTTTCGAACAGCGTTTCAACGCCCGCATCGCCCTGGTGCACTCGGCGGTCAACGACCGTGAGCGCCTGGAGTCATGGCTGGCGGCGCGGGACGGCGAAGCCGACATTATTATCGGCACGCGCTCGGCGCTGTTCACCCCAATGAAAAATCCGGGCCTGATCATCGTCGACGAAGAGCACGACGGCTCGTATAAACAACAGGAAGGCCTGCGCTACCACGCCCGCGACCTGGCCCTGGTGCGCGCGCGCCAGGAAGACATCCCGATTGTGCTCGGTTCGGCCACGCCATCGCTGGAAAGCCTGCATAACGCCTACACCGGTCGTTATGGCCTGCTACGCCTGAATGAGCGTGCAGGTGGCGCCAAGCAACCGCGTTTCCTGCGCCTGGATGTAAAAAGCCGACCGCTGGACAGCGGTATTTCCGGCCCGATGCAGCAAGCCATCGGTCAGACCCTCGCCGCCGGCCAGCAAGTCCTGGTGTTCCTCAACCGCCGCGGTTTTGCGCCGACGCTGCTGTGCCACGACTGTGGCTGGATGTCCGAATGCGAGCGCTGCGATGCGCGCATGACCGTGCATCAGCGCTACGGCGAACTGCGCTGCCACCACTGCGGCCATGTGGAGCCCGTGCCCCGCCACTGCCCACAATGCGGCAAGGTCGACCTGCGCCCGGTCGGTGCGGGCACCGAGCGCGCCGAAGAGCGCCTGGGCATTCTGTTCCCGGATTACCCGGTGCTGCGGGTGGACCGCGACAGTACGTCGCGCAAAGACGCGATGAACCAATTGTTCGCCACCATCCAGAAAGGCCAGCCGTGCATCCTGGTCGGCACGCAGATGCTTGCCAAAGGGCATCACTTTCCACGGGTGACCCTGGTGTCGATCCTGGATGCCGACGGTGGTTTATTCTCCGGCGACTTTCGCGCCAGCGAGCGCATGGCGCAGCTGATCGTGCAGGTCGCCGGCCGCGCAGGGCGTGCCGAAGAGCCGGGCCGAGTGATTATCCAGACGCACCTGGCCGACCACCCGCTGCTGATTCAACTGACCGAGCAAGGTTACTTTGCCTTTGCCGAACAGGCGTTGAGCGAGCGCCGCGCCGCCGGGCTGCCGCCGTTTGCGCACCTGGCGCTGCTGCGCGCCGAGGCACATAAACCGGGCCAGGCCGAGAGCTTTCTGGACGAAGCCTGCAGCGCCGCTGAACGTTTACGGGTAGAGCTGGGTCTGAGCGGCATCGAATTGCTCGGCCCGGTGCCCGCGCCCATGGAACGCCGCGCCGGACGGTATCGCGCTCAGCTACTCTTGCAGGCAACGTCCCGCGCGCCGCTGCATCGGCTATTGAGCAGCTGGTTGCTGGCCCTGGAGCAAATGCCCAGCGGCCGGCAGGTGCGATGGTCACTGGATGTAGACCCGGTCGATTTGTATTGATAGCCAGCCAGCTCACACATTTTGAAATATAAACACCGTAAATGTGGGAGTGGGCGAGCCCGCGATGAGCATAGGTATCTACAAAACGCTGCAGCGCTCAACCGTAACCACGATGCAACGCGAGTCGGTAACCACGATGCGAAGCGAGTCGCCCTTGATCTTGATCTGCTTTTGATCTCAGGCGCCCCGTTAAACCACGCTGGCCGAACGCAGGCTTGAATCCGTGGGTAACCCGGCAGGACGCCGGGTTAGCCGCACTGGGCCATGGATGGCCCATTGCGGCGGCCCACGGATTCAAGCCGGAGAGAGGGCACACCGAGCCTAGGCGAGGTGCCGAGTGGTGGGGCAAGAGCGTTTTGCTTACTTTTGCGCTTTCAAAAGTGAGCCGCCGTAAGGGCGGAAACCGATGGCGGCCGTTACCGCAGAAACGGATATGTACTCGTTCCAATCCAGCATCCTGGTCGGCCCAGAGGCCGCCATCGGGGGCAAGCCCCCTCCCACATTTGAACCTCGGAGCATCAGATAGATAAGCGTTGGCCGTGCGGCCGTCACAAGAGCAAGCGCCCTCGCCACAGCTGCGGTGTCGCACCAAAATTGTGTAGATACCCATGCCGCGATGAGGCCCGCAGGTCTACCAACCCTCTTGAACGGTTGGCAAGCCCGCCCTCGCCACGGATAATGCCCAGTTTTTCCACCTGCGCATCGCGCGCCGCCGCTTGCGGTCGAAAGAGAACACCATGAAAGACACCATTCGCCAGCTGATCCAACAAGCCCTCACCCAACTCGTCAACGAAGGTGTGTTGCCTGAAGGCCTGTCGCCGGCGATCCAGGTGGAGAACACCCGCGACAAGACCCACGGCGACTTCGCCAGCAACATCGCGATGATGCTGTCCAAGCCTGCAGGCATGAAGCCGCGCGACCTGGCGGAAAAAATCATCGCCGCGCTGCCGGCTGACGCCAGTGTCACCAAAGCCGAAATCGCCGGCCCCGGCTTTATCAACTTCTTCCAGAACACCCAGGCCCTGGCCGCGCGCCTGGATGCCGCCCTGGCCGACGCGCACATCGGTGCACGCAAGGCTGGTGACAGCCAGCGCGTGGTCATCGACCTGTCGGCACCTAACCTCGCCAAGGAGATGCACGTCGGCCACCTGCGTTCGACCATCATCGGCGACGGCGTGGCGCGGGTCCTGGAATTTCTCGGCGACACCGTCATCCGTCAGAACCACGTGGGCGACTGGGGCACCCAGTTCGGCATGCTGATGGCCTACCTGCAGGAAAACCCGATCACCAGCAACGAGCTGGCCGACCTGGAAAACTTCTACCGCGCGGCCAAGAAGCGCTTTGACGAATCCGAAGAATTTGCCGACCGTGCGCGCAGCCTGGTGGTCAAGCTGCAAGCGGGCGATAAGGAATGCCTGGAGCTGTGGGGGCGTTTCCGCGATATCTCCCTGTCCCACTGCCAGGAAATCTACGAGCTGCTCAACGTCAAGCTGACCATGGCCGACGTGATGGGCGAAAGTGCCTACAACGAAGACCTGATCAATGTGGTCAACGACCTCAAGGCCGCGGGCCTGCTGGTCGAGAGCAACGGTGCGCAGTGCGTGTTCCTTGAGGAATTCAAGACCGCCGATGGCGAGCCGCTGCCGGTGATCATCGTCAAGGCCGATGGCGGTTACCTCTACGCCACCACCGACCTGGCCGCCGTGCGTTACCGCAGCGGCGTGCTCAAGGCCGATCGCGCGCTGTATTTCGTCGACCAGCGCCAGGCCCTGCACTTCCAGCAAGTGTTCGAAGTGGCGCGCCGCGCCGGCTTCGTCACCCATCCGATGCATATGGAGCACATGGGCTTCGGCACCATGAACGGCGCCGATGGCCGTCCGTTCAAGACCCGCGATGGCGGCACGGTGAAGCTGGTCGACTTGCTGACCGAAGCCCAGGAGCGCGCCTACAGCCTGGTCAAGGAAAAGAACCCGGAACTGGCCGAGGCCGACCTGCGCAATATCGCCCGCGTGGTAGGCATTGGCGCGGTGAAATACGCCGACCTGTCCAAGCATCGCACCAGCGACTACAGCTTCAACTTCGACCTGATGCTCAACTTCGAAGGCAACACCGCCCCATACCTGCTGTACGCCTACACCCGTGTGGCCGGCGTGTTCCGCAAACTGGGCAAGGACTTCAGCGAAGTCGAAGGCCGGATCGTGCTGGACGCACCCCACGAACAGGACCTGGCCGCCAAGCTCGCGCAGTTCGGCGAGGTGCTCAACAGCGTCGGCGAGAAAGGCACGCCGCATATCCTCTGCACCTACCTGTACGAAGTGGCCGGCCTGTTCTCCAGCTTCTACGAGAACTGCCCGATCCTCAGCGCCGACGATGAAGCCCAGAAGCAAAGTCGCCTGCGCCTTGCCGCACTGGCTGGACGGACCCTAAAGCAAGGCCTGGAGCTGTTGGGCCTGGAAACTCTGGAGCGCATGTAAGTTGGCAGCCAAGAAAAAACCTGCACCCAAGCGCGGCGCCAGCCGCTACCAGGCACCGGCCAAGCAGCCGAT
Source organism: Pseudomonas sp. CFBP13528 (assembly GCF_005233615.1). NCBI lineage: Bacteria > Pseudomonadati > Pseudomonadota > Gammaproteobacteria > Pseudomonadales > Pseudomonadaceae > Pseudomonas > Pseudomonas sp. CFBP13528. The sequence continues at coordinate 320,737 of NZ_QGAJ01000003.1, read as the reverse complement.
TCCAGGGTGGCTGTGGATGGCGATCGGCCTCACGGTCGGCGCATTCGTTGTATTCCTGATGAAGCTGGAGCCCGGCCAGGGCGATGACGTCAAGCGCGTCAAACAGGAGCAGCAGAAAGCCACGAAAATCGCCGAGGCCAACAAGACTGCGCCGAGCCCGACGGTTCCGGTGAAACCGAAGTACGATTTCTACACGCTGCTGCCGGAATCGGAAGTGATCGTGCCGCCCGACGCCGTGCCGGAGAAAACCCTGCCGACGCCGCAAGTGCCGACCACACCTGTAACGCCAGCGGAAGCGGCGAAGATCGACACCGCGCGCGCCCAGGCAGCATTGGCCGGCATTACCCCACCGCCAGCGCCTCCAGTGGCAGAGACCAAAGCGGCGCCGGTGACCAAGTTCTTCCTGCAGGCGGGCTCGTTCCCCAAACAGGCGGACGCGGACCGTGTACGCGCGCAGATCATTCTGCTGGGCCAGTCGGTGACGGTGGAATCCGGCACCGTGAAGGAAGCGACCTGGTATCGCGTGCTGGTAGGCCCGTTCAGCAACCGCGAACAGCTGACCGTGGCGCAGAAACAGTTGGCCGGGGCAGGCTTTAGCAACCTGCTGTTACAACAGCGCCAGAGCCGCTGATCTCGGCTCAACCGCAATTAAAATGTGGGAGGGGGCTTGCCCCCGATGACGGTAGACCAGTCCATATATTCAGCGACTGATACACCGCTATCGGGGGCAAGCCCCCTCCCACATTTGGTTTTGCGGTGTTCTTGAATAGGTGTCGGAGCCATAAACACCACTCGTCCGCGCTGCCGTCCTACGGTTGAAATCCCCTCCACCACCCCCATATCAGTTTCCATCAGGGCATTTTCGCCCCGCTGCGTGGAGACTCTCCCCTTGACCACCATCGTTTCAGTACGTCGCCACGGCAAAGTCGTCATGGGCGGCGACGGCCAGGTTTCCCTGGGCAATACCGTGATGAAAGGCAACGCCAAGAAAGTGCGTCGCCTGTACCACGGCCAGGTGCTTGCCGGGTTCGCCGGCGCTACCGCCGACGCCTTCACCCTCTTCGAACGTTTCGAAGGCCAGCTTGAGAAACACCAGGGCCACCTGGTACGCGCCGCCGTAGAGCTTGCCAAGGAATGGCGCACCGACCGCTCCCTCAGCCGCCTGGAAGCGATGCTCGCCGTCGCGAACAAAGACGCGTCCCTGATCATCACCGGCAACGGCGACGTGGTTGAGCCCGAACATGGCCTGATCGCCATGGGTTCCGGCGGTGGCTACGCCCAAGCGGCGGCCAGTGCGCTGCTGAAGAAAACCGACCTGTCGGCGCGTGAAATCGTCGAGACCGCCCTGGGTATCGCCGGCGATATCTGCGTGTTCACCAACCACAACCAGACCATTGAGGAGCAGGACCTCGCCGAATAAGCCCCAGGCTTATTCCCGCTTGAGGCCGCCAGACACTATGTCCATGACCCCCCGCGAAATCGTCCATGAACTCAATCGCCATATCATCGGCCAGGACGATGCAAAGCGCGCCGTCGCCATTGCGCTGCGTAACCGCTGGCGCCGGATGCAACTGCCCGAAGAACTGCGCGTTGAAGTCACGCCCAAGAACATCCTGATGATCGGCCCGACCGGCGTCGGTAAAACCGAAATCGCCCGGCGCCTGGCCAAGTTGGCCAATGCTCCATTCATCAAGGTGGAAGCGACCAAATTCACCGAAGTCGGCTATGTGGGCCGCGACGTCGAGTCGATCATCCGCGACCTGGCTGACGCCGCCTTGAAGATGCTGCGCGAACAGGAAGTGACCAAGGTCAGCCACCGCGCCGAAGATGCCGCTGAAGAGCGCATCCTCGATGCGCTGTTGCCTCCGGCGCGCATGGGCTTCAACGAAGACGCCGCACCGGCCTCGGATTCCAACACCCGCCAGCTGTTCCGCAAGCGCCTGCGTGAAGGCCAGTTGGACGACAAGGAAATCGAGATCGAAGTGGCCGAAGTGTCGGGCGTGGATATTTCCGCGCCGCCTGGCATGGAAGAAATGACCAGCCAGTTGCAGAACCTGTTCGCCAACATGGGCAAGGGCAAGAAGAAAAGCCGCAAGCTCAAGGTGAAGGAAGCCCTGAAGCTGGTGCGCGACGAAGAAGCCGGACGCCTGGTCAATGAGGAAGAACTCAAGGCCAAGGCCCTGGAAGCGGTCGAGCAGCACGGCATCGTGTTTATCGATGAGATCGACAAAGTGGCCAAGCGCGGCAACTCCGGCGGCGTCGATGTGTCCCGCGAGGGCGTCCAGCGTGACCTGCTGCCGCTGATCGAAGGCTGCACGGTCAACACCAAGCTGGGCATGGTCAAGACCGACCACATCCTGTTTATCGCTTCCGGTGCCTTCCATCTGAGCAAGCCAAGCGACCTGGTACCTGAGTTGCAAGGCCGCCTGCCGATCCGCGTGGAACTCAAGGCGCTGACCCCGGGCGACTTCGAGCGCATTCTCAGCGAGCCGCATGCCTCACTGACCGAACAGTACCGTGAATTGCTGAAAACCGAAGGCCTGGGCATCGAGTTCCAGCCGGACGGGATCAAGCGCCTGGCGGAGATTGCCTGGCAGGTCAACGAGAAGACCGAGAACATCGGTGCGCGTCGTCTGCACACCTTGCTTGAGCGCCTGCTCGAAGAGGTGTCCTTCAGTGCCGGCGACATGGCCGGTGCGCAGAATGGCGAAGCGATCAAGATCGACGCGAATTACGTCAACAGCCACCTGGGCGAATTGGCGCAGAACGAAGACTTGTCGCGGTACATTCTGTAAGCCGCAAGCTGTAAGCTACAAGCCGCAAGCTGAATACACTCAACTTGCAGCTTGTAGCTTGCAGCCCAAGGTGTCCCCCATGTCAAAATCCCCCACCGCTGTTAATTTGCACAAAATCTCCAACACCCTGGGCCTCACCTACGGCCCGGACGAAGCCTACCAACTGCCCGCCGAATTCCTGCGCGTGCACTCGCCTTCCGCCGAGGTCCAGGGTCACGGCAAACCTATCCTGCAATTCGGCAAGCTCAACGTCAGGTTGATCAAGCTGGAACCGGCCGGCCAGTACGCACTGAAACTGACCTTCGACGACGGCCATGACAGCGGATTGTTCACCTGGGATTACCTTTATCAACTGGCCGTGCGTCAGGACGCGCTGTGGGCCGATTACCTGGCCGAGCTGAAAGCTGCCGGAAAAACCCGCGATCCGAGTCAGTCGGTCGTGCGGCTGATGCTCTAGTCCAGGCTTCTTGCTCTTTAGAGGGCATTTTCTAATTCCATCTGCTTGAATGCCTTGTCTCGTGGTCAACGATTGGCCCGCTTGCGAAAAAAATTAAACTCGGGTAACCAATGGAGCTGGCAAGTTCCCTGCATTTGACGATGCGGTATCAACGGTCACCCGAGCGCAGTACCAGGCTGGTGTCGTGTATCGAAATGGGTGCGCAGCAATCGCCGGTACTCGTCTTTCGGACAATGGAGCGTCGTAGATGAGTAACAAGAATAACGATGACTTGAAACGGCAGGCCTCGGAAAACACCCTGGGGTTGAACCCGATCATCGCGTTACGCAAAAAGGACTTATTGGCCTCGGCGAAGATGGTGCTGACCCAAGCCATCAAGCAACCGTTACACAGCGTCAAACACGTGGCCCATTTCGGGGTGGAGCTCAAGAACGTCATGTTCGGCAAATCGGCGCTGGTGCCGGAAAGCGATGACCGTCGCTTCCATGACCCGGCCTGGAGCCAGAACCCACTCTACAAACGTTATCTGCAGACTTATCTGGCGTGGCGCAAGGAACTGCACGACTGGATCGGCGACAGCAATCTCTCGGAACAGGACATCAGTCGCGGCCACTTCGTGATCAACCTGATGACTGAAGCCATGGCGCCCACCAATAGCGCAGCCAACCCGGCGGCCGTCAAACGCTTCTTTGAAACCGGCGGCAAAAGCCTGCTCGATGGCCTGTCCCACCTGGCCAAGGACATGGTGCACAACGGCGGCATGCCCAGCCAGGTCAACATGGGCGCCTTTGAAGTGGGCAAGAGCCTGGGCACCACCGAAGGCGCCGTGGTATTTCGCAATGATGTGCTGGAGCTGATCCAGTACAAGCCCATCACCGAGCAGGTGCACGAGCGACCGCTGCTGGTGGTGCCGCCGCAGATCAATAAATTCTATGTATTTGACCTGAGCCCGGACAAGAGCCTGGCGCGCTTCTGCCTGCGCAATGGGCAGCAGACCTTTATCGTCAGCTGGCGCAACCCGACCAAGGCCCAGCGCGAGTGGGGCCTGTCGACCTATATCGAAGCGCTCAAGGAAGCCGTCGATGTGATCACGGCCATTACCGGCAGCAAGGACGTGAACATGCTGGGCGCCTGCTCCGGCGGCATCACCTGCACCGCGCTGCTGGGCCACTACGCGGCGCTGGGGGAGAAAAAAGTCAACGCCCTGACCCTGCTGGTGAGCGTGCTGGACACCACGCTGGACACCCAGGTGGCGCTGTTCGTCGATGAACAGACGCTCGAAGCGGCGAAGCGCCATTCCTATCAGGCCGGTGTACTGGAAGGCCGTGACATGGCCAAGGTGTTTGCGTGGATGCGGCCCAACGACCTGATCTGGAATTACTGGGTCAACAACTACCTGCTGGGCAACGAGCCGCCGGTGTTCGATATCCTGTTCTGGAACAACGACACCACGCGCCTGCCGGCCGCCTTCCATGGCGACCTGATCGAGCTGTTCAAGAACAACCCGCTGGTGCGCGCCAATGCCCTGGAAGTGTGCGGCACGCCCATTGATCTCAAACAGGTCACGGCCGATATCTATTCACTGGCCGGCACCAACGACCACATCACGCCCTGGCAGTCCTGTTACAAGTCCGCACAATTGTTTGGCGGCAAGGTGGAGTTCGTGCTGTCCAGCAGCGGGCATATCCAGAGCATCCTCAACCCGCCGGGCAACCCCAAGTCGCGTTACCAGACCAGTGAGGGCCTGGCGGGCACAGCACTGCAATGGCAGGAAAACGCAACCAAGCACACCGACTCGTGGTGGCTGCACTGGCAGGCATGGCAGGCGGAGCGGGCAGGCAAGTTGAAAAAAGCCCCGACAACATTAGGTAATAAAACCTACGCTGCGGCCGAAGCGGCACCGGGCACCTATGTACACGAACGCTAAATTGAAATGCGGTCAATGTGGGAGGGGGCTTGCCCCCGATAGCAGTGGATCAGCCAAAGATGTACCTCCTGATAAACCGCCATCGGGGGCAAGCCCCCTCCCACACTGACCTCACTCCGGCTGTAGTACTTCACAGGGCTTGAGCATGCCGCAACCGTTCATCTTCCGCACCATCGACCTGGATGGCCAAGCCATCCGCACGGCGGTACGACCGGGCAAGCCGCACTTGACGCCGCTGCTGATCTTCAACGGCATCGGCGCCAACCTGGAGCTGGTGTTTCCGTTCGTCCAGGCCCTGGACCCGGACCTGGAAGTGATCGCCTTCGATGTTCCAGGGGTGGGCGGCTCCTCCACGCCCAACCGGCCCTATCGCTTCCCCGGCCTGGCCAAGCTGACGGCGCGCATGCTCGATTACCTGGATTACGGCCAGGTGAATGCGGTAGGGGTGTCCTGGGGCGGCGCGCTGGCGCAGCAGTTTGCCTATGACTACCCCGAACGCTGCAAAAAATTGATCCTGGCGGCCACGGCGGCGGGCGCGGTGATGGTGCCGGGCAAGCCAAAAGTGTTGTGGCTGATGGCCAGCCCCAGACGCTATATCCAACCGTCCCACGTGGTGCGCATTGCACCGATGATTTACGGCGGTTCGTTCCGCCGCGACGCCAAGCTGGCCGCCGAACATGCCAGCAAAGTGCGCTCGGCCGGCAAGCTGGGCTATTACTGGCAGCTGTTCGCAGGGCTGGGCTGGACCAGCATCCACTGGCTGCACAAGATCCGCCAGCCGACCCTGGTCCTGGCCGGGGACGACGACCCGCTGATTCCGCTGATCAACATGCGCATGCTCGCCTGGCGCATCCCCAATGCGCAGCTGCATATCATCGATGATGGCCATTTATTCCTGATCACCCGGGCCGAAGCCGTGGCGCCGATCATCATGAAGTTTCTCGAAGAGGAGCGCCTGCGCGCCGTGATACATCCGCGACCGGCGGTGTGAAGGACCACACCGCCGCGCAACTTGCCAGGAACCGACTATGGTTCTGAATTGGCGTGCCTCTTGATGGCTTGACGAAGGAGTGTTGGCTCATGCGAGACAGACCCGTGACAAACCCGGCGCCCACCCCCGCTGCGTTCATCAACGCGCAAAACGCGATCACCGGCCTGCGCGGCCGAGACCTGCTGTCGACCCTGCGTACCGTGGCAGCCCACGGCCTGCGCAACCCGGTGCACACCGCACGCCACGCCCTGGCCCTGGGCGGCCAATTGGGCCGCGTGTTGCTGGGGGACACGGTGCACGAGCCCAACCCCAACGACAACCGCTTCACCGACCCCACCTGGACACTCAACCCGCTGTACCGGCGCAGCCTGCAAGCGTACTTGAGCTGGCAAAAACAGACGCGCAACTGGATCGATGACAGCACCCTCAGCGCGGACGACCGGGCACGCGCACAGTTCGCTTTCGCCCTGTTCAACGACGCCGTATCTCCATCCAACACGCTGCTCAACCCGCTGGCAATCAAGGAGTTGCTCAACTCCGGCGGCAACAGCGTGGTGCGCGGCGCGAGCCATTTGTTCGAAGACCTTCTGCACAACAATGGCCTGCCGCGCCAGGTCAGCAAGCATGCCTTCGAAGTGGGCAAGACCGTTGCCACCACTGCGGGCTCAGTGGTGTTTCGCAATGAGCTGCTGGAGCTGATCCAATACAAGCCCATGAGCGAAAAACAATACGCCAAGCCCTTGCTGGTGGTGCCGCCGCAAATCAACAAGTACTACATTTTCGACCTCAGCCCGGCTAACAGCTTTGTGCAATACGCGCTCAAGAACGGCCTGCAAACCTTCATGGTCAGTTGGCGCAACCCGGATGCGCGACATCGCGAATGGGGCCTGTCCACTTACGTTGCAGCCCTGGAGGAAGCCCTCAATGCCTGCCGGGCGATCACTGGCGCGCGCGAGGTCAACCTGATGGGCGCCTGCGCCGGCGGCCTGACCATCGCCGCGCTGCAAGGCCATCTGCAAGCCAAGCGCCAGTTACGGCGCATCGCCAGCGCCAGTTACCTGGTGAGCTTGCTCGACAGCCAGATCGACGGCCCGGCCACATTGTTCGCCGATGAACAGACCCTTGAAGCCGCCAAGCGCCGCTCTTACCAACAAGGTGTGCTGGACGGTCGCGACATGGCCAGGGTGTTCGCCTGGATGCGCCCCAATGACCTGATCTGGAACTACTGGGTCAACAACTACCTGCTGGGCAAGGAACCGCCCGCCTTCGACATCCTGTACTGGAATAACGACAACACGCGCCTGCCCGCCGCGCTGCACGGCGACCTGTTGGATTTCTTCAAGCACAACCCGCTGAGCCATCCCGGAGGCCTGGAGGTGTGCGGCACCCCCATCGACTTGCAGAAGGTCACGGTCGACAGCTTCAGCGTGGCCGGCATCAACGACCACATCACGCCGTGGGACGCGGTGTATCGATCCACCCAGTTGCTGGGCGGCGAGCGGCGCTTCGTACTGTCCAACAGCGGGCATATCCAGAGCATCCTCAACCCGCCCGGCAACCCGAAGGCCAATTACGTCGAGAACCCCAAGCTGAGCGGCGACCCGCGTGCCTGGTACTACGACGCCAGCCACGTCGAAGGCAGTTGGTGGCCGCAGTGGCTGGAGTGGGTCCAGCAACGCTCGGGCGTGCAACGCGAAACCCTCACCGCCCTGGGCAACCAGAACTACCCACCGATGGAAGCGGCGCCAGGCACCTACGTGCGCGTGCGCTGAGCTCAAGAACCACACTAAGAAGGCTGGATGAAGACCCGCGACCGTATCCTTGAATGTGCCCTGCAGTTGTTCAACCACAAGGGCGAGCCGAATGTGTCGACCATGGAGGTGGCCAATGAAATGGGAATCAGCCCCGGCAACCTCTACTATCACTTTCATGGCAAAGAGCCGTTGGTGCTGGGGCTGTTCGAACGCTTTCAATGCGAATTGGCACCGCTGCTCGATCCGCCTGCCGATGCACAACTGGAAGCCGAGGATTATTGGCTGTTCCTGCACCTGATCGTCGAGCGCATGGCCCACTACCGGTTTCTGTTCCAGGACCTGTCCAACCTGGCCGGGCGTCTGCCGAAGCTGGCCAAGGGGATTCGCAACCTGCTCACCGCGCTCAAGCGTACCCTGGCTTCATTGTTGGCGCGGTTGAAGGCGGCGGGGCAACTGGTCAGTGATACCCAGGCGCTGGGGCAACTGGTGGAGCAGATCACCATGACGCTGCTGTTTTCCCTGGATTACCAGCGAATTCTGGATCGCAAGGGTGAGGTGCGGGTGGTGGTGTACCAGGTCATGATGCTGGTGTCGCCGCATCTACTGATGCCGGCACGGCAGGCAACCGAGAGGTTTGCACTGAAATATCTGGATGACCTGGATTGAAGTGTGGGAGCGGACAAGCCCGCTCCCACACTGGAAATGCAGCGTTTTCAGGATTTCCATAAAAAACGCCCGACCTTCGCAGGCCGGGCGTTTTTGTGTCCTGTAAAAATCAGGACTGACTGGATGGCGTCGGAGTGACCGGCGTTGCAGTCGAGGTGGCGGCCGTGTGCGACGGTGCGGACACTGAATTGGCTGTCGAAGCGGCCGGTGCTGCCGCCGTGGCTGGCTTAGCCGACGCAGCAGGCTTTGGCGCTGCTGGCTTTTTCGCTACCGCGGGCTTTTTGGCCGCTGCAGGTTTAGCCGCAGGCTTGGCTGCTGATTTCGCAGCGGCGGGTTTGGCAGCCGGTTTAGCCGCAGGTTTTGCGGCGGCTTTAGCGGCCACTGGCTTCGCGGCAGGCTTGGTGGCCGGTTTGGCGGCAGCGGTGTTGGCTGCTGGCTTGGCGGCGGATTTTGCAGCAGCTTTGGCGGGCGCCTTGGCCGCAGGTTTTGCCGCCGGTTTGGCGGCCGCTTTAACCACAGGCTTGGCGGCAGTTTTTGCGGCGGGTTTCGCTGCTGCGGTTTTAGCCGCAGGTTTGGCGGCCGGTTTTGCCGCAGGCTTGGCTGCAGCAGTCTTGGCCGGCGCCACTTTGGCGCCTGTGAGTTTTTCGATTTGCTTGGTCAGGGTATCGACCTTGCTGTGCAGCGTTTTCAGTTCCGCCTTGCTCGGCACGCCCAGTCGCGAAATGGCACTGTTGAGGCGTTTGTCGAAGGTTTCTTCCAACTTGTTCCAGGTGTCGGAAATGCTCGACTTGGCCGAGCCTGCGCTCGCCTTGGCCGCATCCACTTTTTTACCCACAGTGCTCTTGGTCAGCTTCTCGGCCTTCTCGCCGTCCTTGACCAGCGTCTCGAAGTACTTGCCGCCGTCACTGCTCACCTTCGAGTACACGCCTAAACCAGCAAGCCAGATCTTTCGGGAATATTTTTCAACTTCCCCGACCCACGAGCTGCCTTCTTTCTGAGTAGTTTTTTTAACAGCCATCCCGATGTCTCCTTAGTGTTTACGCGCGACACGTTCGAGCAATGCCGTCAGCTCTTCGAGCTTAGCAGAGAGTGTCTCCACGTCATGTTTAGACGCAATGCCGATTCGATTCAAGGCACTTGCAACACGCGAGTCAAACGCTTTTTCAACTTTATCCAGTTGAACTTCAACCCGGCGGCTGACACTCGAGACGTTACTCTTTACTTGATCAATCTGACTGTTAGCGGCATCAAGTTGTTCAATGGCAACTTTTTTGCTTTTACTTTCAATATGTTGACCGCTCTTAACCAGCTCATTGAAGTATTCTCCACCCTCGCTGCCGACCTTGGCGTAGGCACCAAGACCCGCCAGCCAGATCCTGCGGGCATAGCGTTTGACCTCACTCAGGGCAGTGGTCTGACTGTCGATTTTTTTCTGCAAAATAACGTTGGCCATGGTGCACCTCACATAGAACCGGGTGGAGGAACCGCCCGCCGGAGTTGGGGGCTTGGGCACAACGTAGGGGGAAAAATTAGAATCGGCACCCTAAGAGCGTCGAATCAGGCCAGCGCTTTATCCAGGGCTTTTTCGATTTCGGACTTGAGGGTACCGCTCATGGCCGACATCAACAGGCCCAGTTCAACATCGATACGCAATGCATCATCAAAGACCTGAACGGTGCCTTTAACGCCCGACCGCTTGAGGTTCAGGGTATCGCCGGACCACGACGACTCCACGCCATATTTATCCTTGAGTTTCTGCGCCAGCGTCTCGGCCTTTGCCCGTGCGGCTGCTTTACCCAGGGAATGCTCACGCTCAACGGTGATACGCGCCATTGCAATGACTCCTTTCTATAAGGGCTTGGAAACCTTCCATGCGGCAAAAGGTCTCGATAAGCACCTATCTTACCTTCAGCCTTGCCAAGACAAAGCAGGCCCCGGGGATTATCATGTCCCGCATTCTCTTTTGGTGACAGCGATATGACTGATCAGCGCAAAGGCAGCGATGCCGAACCCACCACTCACTTCGGCTTCAAGAACGTCCCGGAAAGCCAGAAAGCGGAAAAAGTCGCTGAGGTGTTCCACTCCGTAGCCGCCAAGTACGACTTGATGAACGACGTGCTCTCCGGTGGCATGCACCGCCTGTGGAAGCGTTTCACCATCGAACTGTCGGGCGTACGCACCGGCAATCGCGTGCTGGACATCGCTGGCGGCACGGGCGACCTGGCGGCCAAGTTTTCCAAGTTGGTAGGGCCTACCGGCCAAGTGGTACTGGCCGATATCAACGGCTCGATGCTCAAGGTCGGTCGCGACCGCCTGCTCGACAAGGGCGTGGCCGGCAACATCGAATTCGTCCAGGCCGACGCGGAAAAACTGCCGTTCCCGGACAACCACTTCGATTGCGTGACCATCGCCTTCGGCCTGCGCAATGTCACCCACAAGGAAGACGCAATCCGCTCGATGCTGCGCGTGCTCAAGCCGGGTGGCCGCCTGCTGGTGCTGGAATTCTCAAAGCCCACCAACGCACTGATGTCCAAGGTATACGACACCTATTCGTTCGCCTTCATGCCGTTGATGGGCAAGCTGATCACCAACGATGCCGAGAGCTACCGCTACCTGGCCGAATCGATCCGCATGCACCCCGACCAGGAAACCCTGAAGTCCATGATGGTGGAAGCCGGTTTCGACCGAGTGACCTACCACAACATGACCTCGGGCATCGTTGCCCTGCACCGCGGCATCAAGCCCTGATGTTGCTCGCAGGCCTTATCGCAAGCGTCGAGCACGGCCTCAACCGTGTCTTGCGCCTGGACAGCACCGCCCTGGCGCGGCTTGCGCACCTGACCGGCAAAGTCATCGCCGTCGATTGCCGCAGCCCCGCCTTGCAGCTGTTTATCCTGCCCAGCGATGAAGGCCTGCTGCTCGCGACGCAATGGGCCGCCGAGGCCGACTGCACCCTGCGTGCACCCGCCGCAAGCCTGTTGCACCTGGCGCTGAGCCGCAACAAGACCGCTATCCTGCACAGCCCCGAAGTGGCGCTGGAAGGCGACAGCGCGGTGCTGATGGACCTGGCCGCCGTGCTGCAGGACCTGGAGCTGGACTGGGAATACGAACTCTCGCGCTGGATCGGCCCCGTCGCCACTCAGCTGCTCAGCGGGCACCTGCGCAGCCGTTCGCGCTGGTATCAGCAAGGGTTCGCCAGCCTCAACCAGAACCTCGCCGAATACCTGAGCGAAGAATCGCGCACCCTGGTCGGGCAACGGGAAGCGCAAGCGCGCTTTCGTGAGCTCGACAAGGCCAAAATCGACCTGGAACGCCTCGAGGCCCGCTTCGAGCGCTTGAGCCGTTCCCTTGATCCAAGCGATAACGCATGAAGCTGCTCGCCGTCCGCCGTTTGTTTCGTATCCAGCGCGTCGTAATCCGCTACCGCCTCGATGACCTGCTGTTTGCCCTGCCCCTGCCATGGTTCCTGCTCGCGGTGCGCTATGTGCTGCCGTGGCGCTGGTTGCCGCGCAGAAAACTGGAACTGAGCCGAGGTGCCTGCCTGCGCCTGGCGTTGCAGGACCTGGGGCCGATCTTCATCAAGTTCGGGCAGATCTTATCGACGCGCCGCGACCTGCTGCCCGAAGACATCGCCGATGAGCTGATGCTGCTGCAGGACCGCGTGCCGCCGTTCGATTCGCAGTTGTCGATGAAGCTGATCGAAGAGCAATTGGGCAGGAAGATCAGCGAGGTGTTCAGCCGCTTCGATGTCGAGCCGCTGGCGTCGGCCTCGGTCGCGCAGGTGCATGCCGCGCAGCTCAAGAGCGGTGAAGAAGTGGTGGTGAAAGTCATCCGCCCGGGCCTCAAGCCGATCATCGGCCAGGACCTTGCGTGGCTGTTCATCCTGGCCCGCGCCGCCGAGCGCTTCTCTGCCGATGCGCGCCTGCTGCATCCGGTGGATGTGGTGGCCGACTACGAAAAAACCATCTACGACGAACTCGATCTGCTGCGCGAAGCCGCCAACGCCAGCCAGCTGCGCCGCAACTTCGAAGGCTCGCAGCTGCTGTACGTGCCGCAAGTGTACTGGGACTGGTGCCGCCCCAAAGTGCTGGTGATGGAGCGCATCTACGGCGTGCAAGTCACCGACCTCGCGACCCTGGCCGACCAGCGCACCGACATGAAGATGCTCGCCGAGCGCGGCGTGGAGATTTTCTTCACCCAGGTGTTCCGCGACAGTTTCTTCCACGCCGACATGCACCCGGGCAACATCTTCGTCAGCACCGTCAACCCGTGGAGCCCGCAGTACATTGCCATCGACTGCGGCATCGTCGGCAGCCTCACGCCGGAAGACCAGGACTACCTGGCGCGTAACCTGTTCGCCTTTTTCAAGCGTGATTATCGCCGCGTGGCGCAGTTGCACATTGATTCGGGCTGGGTGCCGGCGGAAACCAAGCTGAATGAATTCGAAGCGGCGATCCGCACCGTGTGCGAGCCGATCTTTGAAAAACCATTAAAAGATATTTCCTTCGGTCAGGTGCTGATGCGCCTGTTCCAGACCGCACGGCGCTTCAATATGGAAGTGCAGCCGCAGTTGGTGCTGCTGCAAAAAACCCTGCTCAACATCGAAGGCCTGGGCCGCCAGCTGTACCCGGACCTCGATCTGTGGAACACCGCGCAACCGTTCCTGGAGCGTTGGATGCGTGAGCGGATGAGCCCGAAGACCATGCTGGGCAACCTGCACAGCCAGATGGAACAGCTGCCGCACCTGGCCAATATGACCCGCGACTTGCTCGAGCGCATGTCCCAGCCTCATGCCAGGGACCCCGAGCCGCCATGGCGCAAGCGCAAGGACGACTGGTTCCTGCGCCTGCTCGGCGCCGCGCACCTGGTGGGTGGGGTCATGCTGGCGATAGGCGGACCCTTGAATCAACTGGGCCACTGGCCGGCCGGAATCATGGTCGCCGTGGGCGTTTATCTGATCGTGCGTCGATAACCCATCCGGTTATACACTGTCGCAAATTGCCGGAGCCGAACATGAAAGACTGGCTGGACGAGATCAAGTGGGACAGTGACGGCCTGGTGCCGGCCATTGCCCAGGACTACAAGACCGGGCGCGTGCTGATGATGGCCTGGATGAACCGCGAGGCCCTGAGCCTGACCGCCGCTGAGCAGCGCGCCATCTACTGGTCACGTTCGCGTGGCAAACTGTGGCGCAAGGGCGAAGAGTCCGGGCATGTGCAGACGCTGCATGAGCTGCGCCTGGATTGTGATGGCGACGTGGTGATCCTCAAGGTCGAACAGATCGGCGGCATCGCCTGCCACACCGGCCGTCACAGTTGCTTCTATCGCGTGTTCGAGAACGGCGAATGGAAGGTGGTGGAACCGGTGCTCAAAGACCCGCACGCCATTTATTCGGCAGGACACTGAACATGAGCGATACCCTCAACCGCGTGGCCCAGGTGCTGGAAGAGCGCAAGAGCGCGGATGCCGACAGCTCCTATGTCGCCAGCCTGTATCACAAGGGTTTGAACAAGATCCTGGAAAAACTCGGCGAAGAATCCATCGAGACGATCATTGCCGCCAAGGATGCTCAGATCAGCGGCGATTGCAGCGATGTCATCTATGAGACCGCCGACTTGTGGTTCCATAGCCTGATCATGCTCGCCCAACTGGGGCAGCATCCACAGGCCGTGCTGGATGAACTGGACCGTCGCTTCGGTCTGTCGGGGCACGCCGAGAAGGCCGCACGCCCGTCCACCTGAATAACTTTTATCGAGGATTTGCAGCATGGGTATTTTTGACTGGAAACACTGGATCGTCATTCTGGTGGTCGTGGTACTGGTGTTCGGCACCAAGAAACTCAAGAACCTGGGTACCGATGTCGGCGAGTCGATCAAGGGCTTTCGTAAAGCCATGAACGACGACGAAAAGCCGGCCGAACCGACTGCAAACCCGGTTCCACCGGCCCAGCCTGTGCACCCGCAGGCCGCCCAGCCGATCACCCAGCGTCGTACCTTCGACGTGCAGGCTGAAAAAGTCGAAGAGCCGACCCGCAAAGACTCGTGAGCACTGACTAATGTTTGGTATCAGCTTCTCTGAACTGCTGCTCGTCGGCCTCGTGGCCCTGCTGGTATTGGGGCCCGAACGCCTGCCCGGCGCGGCACGCACGGCCGGCCTGTGGATCGGGCGCCTGAAACGCAGCTTCAACGCGATCAAACAGGAAGTTGAGCGGGAAATCGGTGCCGACGAGATCCGCCGGCAACTGCACAACGAACACATCCTGTCGTTGGAGCAGGAAACGCGCAAGATTCTGTCGCCCGTGCAGGAGCCCGCCAAACCGGTGGAACCTGTGGCCCAGAACAGTATCGCGCCTGCGCCTGAAGCTGCCCCCCCGGCACCGACCGCGCCAACCGAGCCTGCGCCGACGCCCGTTGCGTCGCCCGCGCCCCATGACCCTACATTGCCGCCGCGAGCCCCATGAGCGCTGATAAACCGGAAAACGACCAGCACATGCCGCTGGTCTCGCACCTCACCGAGCTGCGTACCCGCCTGCTGCGTTGCGTAGCGGCCATCTTCATCATCTTTGCCGGGCTGTTTGCCTTCACCCAGCAGATCTATACCTTCGTCTCCACGCCGCTGCGCCAGTACTTGCCGGCCGGCGCGACGATGATCGCCACCGACGTGTCGTCGCCGTTCCTGACGCCGTTGAAGCTGACCATGATGGTTTCGCTGTTCCTGGCGATCCCGGTCATCCTGCATCAGATCTGGGGCTTCATCGCACCGGGGCTGTACAAGCATGAGAAGCGCATCGCCGTGCCGTTGCTGGTGTCGAGCATTCTGCTCTTCTATACCGGCATGGCCTTCGCCTACTTCCTGGTGTTTCCGCTGATCTTCAAATTCTTCGCCGCCGCCACCCCGGCCGGCGTGGAAATGATGACCGACATCACCAGCTACCTCGACTTCGTGATGACGCTGTTCTTCGCCTTTGGCGTAGCCTTCGAAATTCCGGTGGCGGTGGTGTTGCTGGTGTGGATCGGTGTGGTCAACGTGGCTTACCTGAAGAAGATCCGCCCCTATGTGATCATCGGCTGCTTCGTGGTCGGCATGATCCTTACCCCGCCGGATATCTTCTCCCAGACGTTGCTGGCTGTGCCGATGTGGATGCTGTTCGAGATCGGCATCCTGTTCAGCGGCTTGATCAGCAAGCGTGGCGAACACCCGGACGACCAGACTGCCGACGACGACCAGCCGCCAGCGACCCAGCCGTGAACCTGCTGCTGCTGGAAGACGCCGACTTTATCGCGGCCGACCGGGTGGTGCTGCGTGATCGGCGTCTGGTGCATATGCAGGAGGTCCACCGCGCCGTGGTGGGCGACAACCTGCGTGTGGGCCGCATTGGCGGGCTGATGGGTAATGCCCAGCTGCTGCGCCTGGAAGCTGGGGAAGCCGAGCTGCACGTCAGCTTCGACCAGACGCCGCCGAGCAAACTGCCGCTGACCCTGCTGCTGGCCCTGCCCCGCCCGAAGATGCTGCGTCGGGTGCTGCAAACGGTGGCCGCCATGGGCGTGCCGAAGGTCGTACTGATCAACAGCTACCGCGTGGAAAAAAGCTTCTGGCAAACCCCATTCCTGGAGCCTGAAGCGATTCGCGAGCAGCTCATCCTCGGCCTGGAACAGGCGCGGGACACGGTATTGCCCGAGATCATTATCGAGAAGCGCTTCAAGCCGTTCGTTGAAGATCGCCTGCCGGCCATGGCCGCGGGCACGCTTGGCCTGGTCGGCCACCCCGGCGATTACCCGCCCTGCCCCCGCGGCCTGGATGAACCGGTGACCCTGGCGATCGGGCCGGAAGGTGGCTGGATTCCCTATGAAGTCGAAATGCTGGCCAAGGCCGGCCTGCAGCCGGTGCAACTCGGCGCGCGCATCCTGCGCGTAGAGACCGCCGTGACCGCCCTGCTCGCCCGCTTGTTCTGACACCGATCCAGTGTGGGAGGGGGCTTGCCCCCGATGACAGAGTATCAGTCGGCACATTCAGTGGCTGATACACCGCTATCGGGGGCAAGCCCCTCCCACAGGTGTAATGCGTCGCTTCAGAATCTCATACACATGCCGATAAACCCGGAATAAGTCCAAGCCTTGTTCCAGGGGAGTTTGCAGCATGTATCGTTGGTTAGCCGAAAAGCTGGGGAATGTCAGCGTCAAAACCAAGCTGGGCGTCGGCTTCGGCCTGGTGTTGCTGCTTACCTTAATCATCACACTCACCGGCTGGGCCGGGCTTTCGGGCGTGATCAGCCGTGGCGACAAACTGGGCTACATCGCCAGCCTCAACGACTTGAGCAAGGACTTGCGCATCGCGCGCCTGGACTTTGAAATGCGCCGTGGCGAACAGGGCCCGGCGGCAGTCAATGGTTTTCTGGGCCAACTGGAAAGCGGCCTGAAAACTGCGCGGGCGCTGATTGAACAACCCGCCGACATCGCGTTGATCGATGACCAGCTCGCCGCCGTCGACCAGTACAAGCGCGCCTTCGACGCCATGGTCCAGGCGGGCGCCAATCGCGAAAACGCGCGCAGCAAGCTCGGCGATACAGCTGACAACGCGGTACTCAAAGTCCGTGAAGTGGAAACGAGCCTGCTCCAGGGCGACAGCGTCAGCCAGTTCAACAGCATCGTCGACCTGAGCAAGCTGATCCAGCAGGCGCGTTTCCAGGTTCGCGGCTACACCTATAGCGGCAAAGTCGAGGCCGAGCAGCCCGCGCTGGATGCCATCGATAATGCCCTGAAGAAAATCGCCGCGCTCAGCGGCCAGCTACCTGATCAATTTTCGACCAACCTGCAACAGGCCGGTGTTTCACTGCAAGCCTACCGCGCCGCTGTCAGTCAGTACCGCGACTCACAGGTGGCCAGCGCCGCTGCGCTGAAAATCATGAGCGACCAAGGCGACATTCTGCTGGACCGCAGCAACAAGCTCACCGCCTCGCAAACCGTGGTCCGCGACAGCGACGCCGCGCAAGCCAAACAGCTGTTGCTGCTGGCTACCCTGCTGGCACTGTTGTTTGGCCTCGTCGCCGCCTGGGCCATCACCCGCCAGATCATCATTCCGCTCAATCAAACCCTCAAGGTCGCCGAGCGCGTGGCCTCGGGCGACCTGAGCCACAACCTGGAGTCCGCCCGCCAGGACGAATTGGGCCAACTGCAACGCGCCATGCAAAGCATGACCGTGGGCCTGCGCGAGTTGATTGGTGGCATCAGCGATGGCGTCACCCAGATCGCCAGCGCCGCCGAGCAACTGTCGGCGGTGACCGAACAGACCAGCGCCGGGGTCAACAGCCAGAAGATCGAGACCGACCAGCTGGCCACGGCCATGAACGAAATGGCCGCCACCGTGCAGGAAGTGGCGCGCAATGCCGAAGAAGCGTCGGAAGCCGCCGTGGCCGCCGATTTGCAGGCCCGCGAAGGCGACAAGGTGGTCGGTGAAGCCATCGCCCAGATCGAGCGCCTGGCCACCGAAGTCGGCAATTCGACGATCGCCATGGGCGATCTGAAGCGTGAAAGCGACAAGATCGGCAGCGTGCTTGACGTCATCAAGTCCGTGGCCCAGCAAACCAACCTGCTGGCGCTCAACGCAGCCATTGAAGCGGCGCGCGCCGGTGAAGCCGGGCGCGGCTTCGCCGTGGTGGCCGACGAAGTGCGCAGCCTGGCCCAGCGCACACAGAAGTCCACCGAAGAGATCGAGGAGCTGATCGTGGGCCTGCAAAACGGTACTCAGCAGGTGGCGACCATCATGGACAACAGTCGCGGCCTGACCGACAGCAGTGTCGAACTGACGCGCCGAGCCGGCAGCGCGTTGGAGAGCATCACGCGCACCGTTTCGACCATCCAGGCGATGAATTCGCAGATTGCCACGGCCGCCGAGCAGCAGAGCGCTGTCGCCGAAGAGATCAACCGTAGCGTGTTGAATGTGCGCGATGTCTCCGAGCAAACTTCTTCGGCCAGCGAAGAAACGGCGGCGTCCAGTGCTGAGCTCGCACGCCTGGGCATCTATTTGCAAACCCTGGTCGGACGCTTCCGCATCTGACCGGTCTGCGCGGCGGCCGATTGCGGCTGCCGCATCTTGTGAAATTTCCTACACAGTTATCAGCCCGCCCTCACTCCAATTCGAATTAGCGTTCATCTGTCGCGAAACGCTTTTTCTGAAATCGGAGGTGCGCCATGTTTTCTCGGCTGACCCGCATGCTGGTGAACGCCAGCGTACGCCTCAAGCTCGCGCTGAGTTTTGGCCAAGTGCTGATGCTCAGCTTCATCATTGCTGCAACGGGCTGGCAGGCCTTGAACGCCGTCCTCTATCGCTCCGACAGCCTGACGAGCCTGGGCGAGCTGGCCGTCTATGCGGAGGCCATGCGCGCCGATCGCATCGTGTACCGCACCCTGGCGGACAAAGCCAGCCTGGACCAGATGGCGCAGAAGATCGAAAAAATCGACCAGCATCTGGCAGACCTTTCACACCGCCTGATAGACCCGGTCGATGTGCAACGCAATAGCGAGGCGGTACGCCTGGTAGCCGACTTCAAGACGGCGCTGGCGCAGCTACCCGCCTTGATCGAGCAGCGCGAGAATATACGCCCGGCGCTGAAGACATCCGCCCTGCAAGCCAGTGACACCCTGGCCCAATTCGCCAGCGACTTGCCCGACCAGAATGACGAAAAGGCACTCGATGCCATCGAGCAATTGCGCCAAGCCATGGAGCAGGCTGAGGATCGCGCCCAGAACCCCGCCTGGGCGGCCGACTCGTTGCAGGCCTATGCCGAGGCTGCCAGCCAGACGCTGGACGCATTGGATGGCGCACAGGCCGCCGTGACCACGCTGCCGGTGGACTCAGCGCTGCTCAAAACCGACCTGGCCAATTATCGCGCACAACTGGTCAAGCTCAAGCAAGCCCAGCTCAACGTCGAGACCGTGCAAAACCGCTTCGAGCAGCAGCTCAACGAGTTGCGCGAGAAGAGCAACCTGTTGAGCCAGAGCCAGAACACCAAGCGCAATCACGAGGCCGACCAGACTCGCACACTGCTGATCGGCGTCACGGTGGCTGCACTGGTACTGGGAGCGCTGGCCGCGTGGTGGATTGCCCGGCAGATCGCCTCGCCGTTGCGTGACATCCTTATCGCTGCCAACCGTGTGGCCCAGGGCGACTTGAGCCACGACACCCAAGTGGAGCGCCGCGACGAACTGGGCCAACTGCAACACAGCATCGGGCAAATGACCCGCAGCCTGCGCAGCCTGATCAGCAGCATCGGTGAAAGCGCCCGCCAGATCGCCGGTGCCGCGACGCAGTTGTCCACCGTCACTGAACAGACCCGTAACGGGCTCAATAACCAGAAAGATGAAACCGACCAAGTGGCAACAGCGATGAATGAAATGCTCGCCACCGCCCAGGAAGTTGCGCGCCATGCCGAACGCGCGTCCGTTGCCGCCAACGAAGCAGATCAGCAGGCCGGCGCCGGCGAGCAGGTGGTCGCTCAGGCCGTTGAGCAGATCGGCAACCTGGCCAGTGAAATGGCATTGTCCGGTCGCGCGATGCTGGCCCTGCAGCAGGAAAGCCAGAAGATCGCCAGCGTGCTCGACGTTATCAAGTCCGTGTCCCAGCAGACCAACCTGCTGGCCCTGAACGCCGCGATCGAAGCGGCGCGCGCGGGCAGCGCCGGGCGAGGGTTCGCCGTGGTCGCCGACGAAGTACGCAGCCTGGCCCAGCGCACGCAGGAATCGGCTGAAGAAATCGAAGGGCTGATCCTCGGCCTGCATAACGGCACCCAGCAGGTAGCCGACATCATGGACAGCAGCCGCAACCTGACCGACAACAGCGTTGCCCTGACCCGCGACGCCGGCGACGCCCTGGCGGCGATTGCCCGCACGGTGTCGGTGATCCAGGAAATGAACCCGCAGATTGCCGCCGCCGCCGAGCAGCAAAGCGCGGTGGCCGAGGAAATCAATCGCAGCGTATTGAAGGTACGGGATGTGTCGGAACAGACCGCCGCCGCCAGCGAGGAAACAGCGGCGGCGAGTGTTCAATTGACGAGGTTGAGCGTGGATTTGCAGACGCTGGTCGGCAAATTCAAACTCTGAAATGTGGGAGGGGGCTTGCCCCCTCCCACATTTATAAGACCTGGCGCAGGAAAGCCTGGGCCCGCGGGTCTTTGGGCGCATCGAAGAACTCGGCCGGCGCCGCGTCCTCGAGCAATTTGCCGTGATCGAAAAACAACACCCGATCCGCCACCTCGCGGGCAAAGCCCATCTCGTGGGTGACGCAGACCATGGTCATGCCTTCCAGGGCCAGGGTCTTCATGACGTCGAGCACTTCGCCGACCATTTCCGGGTCCAGCGCCGAGGTAGGTTCGTCAAACAGCATCACCTTGGGCTCCATTGCCAGGGCGCGGGCAATCGCTACACGCTGCTGCTGGCCTCCGGAGAGGCGCGACGGAAACTCATTGGCTTTCTGGGCGATACCGACCTTTTCCAGCAACGCCAGCGCCTTGGCCTCACGTTCTCGCTTGCCGCGCTTGCGCACGACCTTTTGCGCCAGGCACAGGTTTTCCAGCACGGTCATGTGGGGGAACAGGTTGAAATGCTGAAACACCATGCCGACTTCACGGCGGTAGGCATTCACATCGGTCTTCGGGTCGGCCAGTTGCAGGCCGTCGATGCTGACCGAACCTGAATCGAATTCCTCCAGCCCATTAAGACAGCGCAGAAAGGTGGACTTGCCGGAACCGGACGGGCCGATCACCACCAGCACTTCGCCCTTGGCGACCTGGGTGGTGACATGGTCCACGGCGCGCACGACATGGCCACGGGTATCGAAGACTTTTACCAGATCGCGGACTTCAATCACTTTGCGCGAGCCTCCGCTCAAGCCGGCTGGCCATCTTCGACAGCGGCAGGTTGATCAGCAGGTACAGGCCTGCCACACAGAACAGAATTTCAAAGGGCGAAAACGAGGTGGTGATCACTTCGCGCCCGCTCTTGAGCAGCTCGGTGATCGCGATCACCGAGACCAGCGAGGTGTCTTTCACCAGGCTGATGAATTGACCGGCCAGCGGCGGCAGGACGCGCTTGAACGCCTGCGGCAGCACCACATGCCGCATCGACTGGCTGGCGCTCAAGCCCAGGGAGCGCGCGGCCTCGTTCTGGCCACGGGTGATCGATTGCACACCGGCACGCACGATTTCCGCCACGTAGGCACCGGTGAACAGCGACAGTGCCGCGATCCCGGCAAACTCGCGGGACAGGTTGAGCACCGTGCCGATAAAGAAATAGAAAATGAAGATCTGTACCAGCAGCGGCGTACCGCGCACCAGCTCGACGTAGATCGTCGACAGGTCGCGCAAGGTCGGGTTGCTGGACAGCCGGCACAAACCGGTGGCCAGGCCAATCGCCAGGCCCAGGATGCCGGACACCACCGACAACCACAGCGTGGTCCACAGGCCCCACATCAGCGGGCCCAGTGCCCAATGACGGTTGACACCGATGACGTCACCTTCAGCCACATCATCGCCGCGCGCCACTTGCAGGCTGTTGTCGGCGACCGTCACCTTTTGCTCGGCACCGGCATCAGTGCGCAGCGTTACCTCGGCCACATCGCCTTTGCGTACCAGCTCAATGACGGTGGAAATATCGGCTGCACGCTGCGCTTCTTCGGCCTGATAGGCGAAGTACTGCGGCACGCGGTTCCAGCGCCATTCGTAGGACATCAACGAGGTGGCGTAGTACAAGGCGCCGGCCAGGCCGACCAGCACGACCACGGTCAGCAGGTGCCAGGGCCATTGGGCTTTTTTCTGTTTCATTTCACTGTCCGCATAGGTGTTGCCTGGTAGGCCGCCATCGGGGGCAAGCCCCCTCCCACAGGCAAGCGCATTCCAAATGTGGGAGGGGGCTTGCCCCCGATACAGGCAACTCGGTCTTAAGCCTTATTCCATGTCCTTGAGCCACTCGGAGCTCTTGAACCACTTGTCATGGATGCGATCGTAGGTGCCGTCGTTCCTGATCTGGTGCAGGAAGTTATTGATGAAGTTGACGCTGTCGTAGTCGCCTTTCTTCAAGCCGAACGCCAGGGGCTCAAAGGTGAAGGGTTCTTCCAGGAATACCAGCTTGTCATTGCCGACTTTCTTCTCGGCCACCACGTTGTAAGGCGCGTCGTAGACAAAGGCGTCGGCCTTGCCGTTGACCACGTCCAGCACGCCTTCCTGCTCGTTGTCGTAGCCGTGGTACTTGGCTTTGGCGATCAGCTTTTTGGCAACCATCTCACCGGTGGTGCCCAGCTTGGAGGTCAGGCGGTATTTTTCGTCGTTCAGGTCTTTGTAGGACTTGATGGTGCCTTCCAGCTCCTTGCGAATCAGCAGGGTCTGGCCGACCACGATGAAGGGTTCGCTGAAGTTCAGGCGCAGGTTGCGCTCCTGGGTCAGGGTCATGCCGCTGCCGATCATGTCGAACTTGCCGGTCAGGAAGGCCGGGATGATACCGTCGTAGCCGGTGGACACCAGCTCCAGCTTGACGCCCATGGACTTGGCCATGGCCTTGAGGATGTCGACTTCGAAACCGATGATTTCACCGCGTTTGTCGGTCATTTCGAACGGCATGTAGGTCGGGTCCATGCCGACTTTCAGCGTGCCGCGCTTGACCGCATCATCGATGGCGCCAGCCTGTGCCGCAGTCGCCGCCACCAGTGCGGTGACGCCGAGCATCAGCATCGAAAGATACTTTTTCATCATCAAGACCCCTGAACGTTTTTTGTAAGGTCGGCGCAGTATGGGCTGCGCCATTTCGGGGTGCGATCCTAACCCACTCGTTGCCCGTCACAAAGGCTTCACGGCTAAATGTTATCGGCCTCTGCAACAGAACCCTTTCGGCACCGCGCCTGACCAAAGGCCTAGACATGCCAGCGTATGGGCTCATTGATGAGTTGATGTGTAAGTAGTTATGACGATCACTCAATTTCCGCGATCCAGGCAGTGTCCCTGAACCACTTGTCATGCAGTTGATCGTAAGTGCCGTCCTGGGCCACTTGGTTGAGGAAATGATTGATCCAGTTGACGCTGTCGTAGTCACCCTTCTTCAGGCCGAACGCCAGGGGCTCAAAGGTGAAGGGTTGCTCCAGCGTCAGTAGTGCGCTGTTCTCGGGCCGGGCCATCGCGATCAGGTTGTAGGGCGCATCGTAAATAAACGCGTCGGCCTTGCCTTCCACCACTTGGCGCACGCCCTCCTCCGGCGTGGTGAAACGCTTGAGCCGGGCCGCCCCCAGGAAACGCTGCGCCGCTGCCTCGCCGGTGGTGCCTTCGGTGACTGCGATCAGATAGCCTGACTCGTCCAGGTCTTCGATACTCGATGCTTTGCCGGCCAGGCGCGGATGCAGCAGGACCGACTGGCCCACCACGATAAAAGAGTCACTGAAGTTGAGGTACAGGTTGCGCTCCTGGGTGACCGTCATGCCGCTGCCGATCAGGTCGAACTTCTGCGCCATCAGCCCCGACAGCAACTCCGTGTAGGGCACCGCGACCAGTTCGAGTTCAACCCCCAGCGCGCGGCTCATCGCCTGGAGCAGGTCGATCTCGAAGCCGACGATGCGTCCCTGCTTGTCCGTCATTTCGAACGGTACGTAGGTCGGCGTAGTGCCTACTTTCAGCACGCCACGGCGCACAGCGTCGTCAATCGCCCCGGCAGAGAGCAAGCCGGTGTAAATCAATGCGACAACACCCATCAACAGTGCCGAACAATACCTTTTGAACATGTGTGCCCCCGTGGCGCGTCAAATTTGGGGGGCGATGCTACCCCAGCCACAGGCACGGCAATACGCCTCGCACGAAGGTCTTTTGTTTCGAAATAACAAGGAGTTAGCGAGGAAAGGAAGAGGCGCTAAACGCTGTAGGACCAGCGCTTGAAACACCCCCGAGGTGGGCCCTCGGGGGCGTCTGAATCAGGCCGGTTGAGCCTGGGACGACAGCGGTTGCAGCGGCAGCAATGGCGCGTGCGGATCAGCCTTGATCGACGCACGCCAAGCGTCCAGCCACTCGGCATGGCCTTCGCTCCACACCTGTTCATGCAAGCGAGCCAGTGCCACCGGGTCGCTGAGCAGGGCCAGGCGTTCGCTGTTGTTGAGGCCGGCCGGGCCGACTTTCAACGCGTGGCGAACACGCTCCACGCGCAGGTACTCGATCGGCTCCGCCTCGCGGTGGCGCGAGGTCGCCAGGGCACAGGCCAGGGCGTTCTGCTGCGGGTCGACCACCGAACGCACAAAGCCGTCATTGAGCGCGTGCCAACGGTTTTCATGGGTGTACTTCTCGGTCGACAGCAGTGCCTGCGGCGGATTGTATTCCTCGGGGATCAGGAACAGGCTCTCATCGCGGGACTTGAGGCCCAGCTTGACCCGGCTGGAGATCACCGACACCGGGATCGACAGCATCAGCGAACCGACGATCGGGATCAGCCACCACAAGAAGCTCGGGTTCAGCCACACCACCAGCAACGCCCACAAAAAGCCCAGCAAGGTCTGCGGACCGTGACGCTTGACCGCTTCGCTCCAGGGCGTTGAGTCGTCGTCGCGCTGCGGCGAGTTCCAGGTCGCGGCCCAGCCGAGGAACGCGGCCAGTACGAAGCGGGTGTGGAAGATCATGCGCACCGGCGCCAGCAGCATGGAGAACAGCATCTCCAGCAGCATCGACAAGGTCACCTTGAACTTGCCGCCGAACTCTTTCGCGCCCTTGGCCCAGATCAGGATGATGCTCAGCAGTTTAGGCAGGAACAGCAGCACGATCGTGGTGGAGAACAGTGCCACCGCCTTGTCCGGATGCCATTGCGGCCACAGCGGGTACAACTGGCGTGGCGCCATGAAGTACTGCGGCTCCATCAGGGTGTTCACCGCCAGCAACGCCGTGGACAGCACCAGGAAGAAGAACCACAACGGCGCCGACAGGTAGGACATCACGCCGGTCAGGAACACCGCACGGTGCACCGGGTGCATGCCCTTGACCAGGAACAGGCGGAAGTTCATCAGGTTACCGTGGCACCAGCGACGGTCACGCTTGAGTTCGTCCAGCAGGTTCGGCGGCAGCTCTTCGTAGCTGCCCGGCAGGTCGTAGGCAATCCACACGCCCCAGCCGGCGCGGCGCATCAGCGCTGCTTCAACGAAGTCGTGAGAGAGGATCGCACCGGCAAACGCGCCTTTACCCGGCAACGGCGCCAGGGCGCAGTGCTCGATAAACGGCTTCATGCGGATGATTGCGTTGTGGCCCCAGTAATGGGATTCACCCAACTGCCAGAAGTGCAGGCCGGCGGTAAACAGCGGACCATAGACGCGGGTGGCGAACTGCTGCATGCGCGCATACAGGGTGTCCATGCCCGACGCACGCGGCGCGGTCTGGATAATCCCGGCGTCCGGCGTGGCTTCCATCAGGCGTACCAGGCTGGTCAGGCATTCGCCGCTCATCACGCTGTCGGCGTCGAGCACCACCATGTACTTGTAGTCACCGCCCCAGCGACGGCAGAAGTCGTCGAGGTTGCCGCTCTTGCGCTTGACGCGACG
Source organism: Pseudomonas sp. CFBP13528 (assembly GCF_005233615.1). NCBI lineage: Bacteria > Pseudomonadati > Pseudomonadota > Gammaproteobacteria > Pseudomonadales > Pseudomonadaceae > Pseudomonas > Pseudomonas sp. CFBP13528. The sequence goes on along the minus strand of NZ_QGAJ01000003.1, from coordinate 294,603 downwards.
ACGACGGCGGCGATAGAAAATCTTGCCGAAACCACCGGCTTCGCGGCACACGTCGAGCCAGGCTTGCTGTTCGGCAATGCAGATATCCGCTTCATTACTGTCGCTGAGCACGAAGAAGTCGAAACGGTCCAGGTCGCCAGTCGCGGCCACCGATTCGAACGTGGCGCGCAAACCGGCGAATACCCGCGGCACGTCTTCGTTACAGATCGGCATCACCAGCGCGGTACGCGCATCCTTGGGAATCGGCTCATCGCCGGCACTTTTACCGGAGATACGGTATTTGTCGTGACCGGTCAGCAGCTCGAGGAAGCCCATCAGCGCGGTCCAGAAACCGGCCGACACCCAGCAGAACAGAATCCCGAACATGATCAGGATGCTGGTCTGCAGTGCGTAAGGCAGTACCTGGGTAGCGGTTTGCAGCAGGGTCTGGTTGCGGATCTCGTCGAAGTCGACCAGCGACCAGCCCTGGTACGGCATGATGCCTTTCATGTACCAGCCGGCCACGATGGTCTGGCCCAGCATCAGCACCAACAGGATATAGCGGCGGATCGAACCCACGGTACGCCAGCGCGCGGCGGGCAGTACCCGTTCGTCCTTCGGCGGCTTCGGCGGGTTGGTGCGCCCGGTCATCCGGCGCCAGCCGCGTACCAGGATGTTGGTGCGCCAAGGCTCGGGCACCACTTTGGTCCGACGGATCGGCGGCGTGGCCTTCAGGCAGACGCGGCCGCTGGCGTCGAGCGCCAGCATCTCCGCGTCCTGCAGCTCTTCGGCCGTGCTGAGCGTCAGCCGGCGGCCCACCGACGCCTGGGCAGCGTCGGTGGGTGCGTCGAAGGTGGCGGACGACAGGCGTTCGTGCAGCTCGCTGAAAGAGCTGCAGCCCGCCAGCTCGGCGCGCTGCTCAGCCGTCATGGGGAGATGCGCCAGGTACTCGCTCAGAGTTTCCGGCTTGACTTGTGAATTACTCATCGGCAGGCAACTGGTAGCTCCAGGTTTCGGTCAGGACTTGCTCGGTCTTGGCCGGCTCGGGCGTGACAGGGGCCGGTGCAGCTTCTGGCTGCTTGGCGTCCTTGTCCTTCGCCTCTTTGGCGTCTTTCTTGGCCTGTTTTTCGTGTTGCTTGGCCAGGACCTTGTCGGCCTTGAGCACGTGGGTCGAGACCTGTTCAGGCTCGGCCTGTGCAATTTCCTGCACCAGCGCCGCACGCATTTCAGTCGGCTTGCTGGCGTCCTTGATCTTCATGCGCAGGGTCAGGCGCCAGCCTTTGGTGTGCTCGTTGTAGCGCACGCTGTTTTCAACCAGTTCGGCGTTGTCGCCAACGCTCACCTGGCTGCGCACCGGTGCGTCCGGCAGCAGTTTCTTCAGGGCCGGGCCCTCGAAGTCCACCAGGTAAGCCACGCTGCCGTCCGGCTGACGGATCAGGTTGGATTGCTTCACGTCACCGGTGGAACGCAGGGTCTGCTTGACCCAGGCGCTGTCCGGCGAATGGAAGGCGGCATCGTCCAGCGTCCAGTGCAGGCGGTAGGACACGTCCAGCGGCTTGCCGACTTCCGGCAGTTCGGCCGGGCTCCAGAAAGCAACGATGTTGTCGTTGGTTTCGTCAGCGGTCGGAATCTCTACCAGGTCGACGCTGCCTTTGCCCCAGTCGCCCTCAGGTTCGATCCAGGCGCTTGGGCGCTTGTCGTAGTTGTCGTCCAGGTCTTCGTAGTGGCTGAAGTTGCGACCGCGTTGCAGCAGGCCGAACCCACGCGGGTTTTCCACGCTGAAGTTGCTGACCGACAGGTGTTTAGGGTTGTTCAACGGGCGCCAGATCCACTCGCCGTTGCCGGCATGGATCGACAGGCCGCTGGAATCGTGCAGCTCACGACGGTAGTTGAGGACCTTGGACGGCTGGTTGGCGCCGAACAGGAACATCGAGGTCAGCGGGGCCACGCCCAGCTTGCTCACTTTGTCGCGCAGGTACATCTGGGACTTGACGTCGACCACGGTGTCGGTGCCCGGACGCAGGATCAGGCGGTAGGCACCCGTCGCACGCGGCGAATCCAGCAGGGCGAAGATCACCAGGTGCTTGTCGCCCGGCTTCGGACGCTCGATCCAGAACTCGGTGAAACGCGGAAATTCTTCACCGGACGGCAACGCCGTGTCGATCGCCATGCCACGGGCAGACAGGCCATACACCTGGTCCTTGCCAACGACGCGGAAATAGCTGGCGCCGAGCATGGTCATGATTTCGTCTTGCTTGTCGGCCTTGTTGATCGGGAACAGCACCCGGAAGCCGGCATAACCCAGCTGTTCGGTGGCTTTCGGATCAAACTTTACGTCGCCAAAATCGAAACGATTCGGGTCGTACTTGATTTCCTGGACGCTGTCGGCGGTGACTTCATTGATTTTCACCGGCGTATCGAAGTGCATACCCTGGTGATAGAAGGACAGCTTGAACGGGGTGTTCTGATCGGCCCACTCGGCTTTTTCATTGCGGAAACGAATCTTCTGGTAATCAGCGAATTTCATTTCGCGGAATTCGTTCGGCAGATTGCTGCGCGGAGCTTCGTATTTCTGCCCAGCCAGCTCTTTTGCCTTGGCCGATACATCGTCCAGACTGAATGCCCACAGTTGACCCGCGCCGAACAGGCAAAACAGGGCAGAGCCCGTCACCAGTGCGTTTCGTAACCGTTTGGCAGACAATTTTGGTGCATTACAGGGACTAACAATCACGAGCAACCCTCGCCGAAAACAGATCAAAAAACCAACGGCCAGCTATCTATATGCCAGGTTGGCGAGCATTGTTCCGACTCCGCAGGGGCAAAATGATTCCCCACTGGTTTGTCGGACAAGTCTCTACCTAAGTCAAAAATGGACCAAACAACGCTGATCCCCGTAGCGCGCGATTATCTAGCAGCCCGCGAGACAACGCATCAGGGACAACGAAGTATTTGTAGCGAAACCCTGCGTTTTTAGGCATTAAAGTCGTTTTTCATGCATTCAGGTCTGTAACAGAAAGGTCACAGGGCCATCATTGACCAAATGCACCTGCATATCTGCGCCAAAACGCCCTGATGCCACCTTGCCATGCAATTGTTGCGCTTGTAACAACACGTGATCAAAAAGCGTCGCTCCGAGGGCCGGCGGGGCCGCCGTGGAGAAGCTCGGCCGCAGCCCGCTTTTGGTGTCCGCCGCCAGGGTGAACTGCGACACCAGCAGCAAACCGCCGTCGATGTCTTTCAACGACAGGTTCATCTTGCCCTCATCGTCGCTGAACACCCGATAGTTAAGCAGCTTATGCAGCAGTTTGTCGGCGCTTTCAGGCGTATCTGAAGGTTCGACGGCCACCAGCACCAGCAAACCCTGATCAATTGCCCCGACTATTTCGCCAGCCACCTCGACACGGGCGCCGCGCACCCGTTGCAACAAGCCCTTCATGCTTCCTCAGGCGGCAAATCAAGCAGGCGTCGTGCCATTTCGCCGGTTGCGCGGACCAGCGCATCGGTAATGCCAGGCTCGGACGCGGCATGCCCCGCCTCGCGGATCACCTGCAGCTCACTGTTCGGCCAGGCCTGATGCAGCTCCCAGGCGTTATCCAACGGGCAAATCATGTCGTAGCGGCCGTGGATGATGACCCCGGGCAAATGGGCGATCTTGTGCATATCGCGAATCAGCTGGTCAGGCTCCATGAACGAGTTATTGGTGAAGTAATGGCATTCGATGCGGGCGATGGACAAGGCACGCTGCGGCTCGGAGAAGCGCTCGACATGCTGCGGGCTTGGGCACAGGCCCAGCATGCGCCCTTCCCAGCCGGACCAGGCCTTGGCCGCATGCATCTGGGCGATCTGGTCGTTGCCGGTCAGACGCTTGTGATACGCCGCGATCATGTCGTGACGCTCTTCCACCGGGATCGGTGCCAGGTAGTCCTGCCAGTAATCCGGGAACAGCCGGCTCGCGCCCTCCTGGTAGAACCAGCGGATGTCCTGAGGGCGCGCCAGGAAAATGCCGCGCACGATCAAGCCATGCACACGCTCGGGGTGGGTTTGCGCGTAAGCCAGGGACAGCGTCGACCCCCAGGAGCCACCGAACAGCACCCATTTGTCGATACCCAGGTGCTCGCGGATGCGCTCAAGGTCGGCGACCAGGTCCCAGGTGGTGTTGTTTTCAAGGCTGGCGCGGGGAGTGGAGCGTCCGCAACCGCGCTGGTCGAAGGTGACGATGCGGTACAGGTTCGGATCGAAGTAGCAACGGCTCTGCGCGTCGCAACCGGAGCCGGGGCCGCCATGGATGAACACCACAGGCAGGCCCTCGGGGGAGCCGCTTTCATCGACGTACAGGGTGTGAACATCATCGACTGCCAGATCGTGCCGGGCATAGGGTTTGATCTGCGGGTACCAAGTCTGCATTGCGCGCTCCGTGGGGTGTCGGGTTCATCCCTGGGGGGACGTCTATTATTCTGCCGTCAGGCATCATAAACCCGAATTGTGCAATGAGCATGTCCTTGAACGCTTAGACCTGTGTCAGCAGCTCGCCATCCAGGTAATCCAGCAGATAACGGTACAGGTGGTCGACTTCTTCCACTTGGCCGCGTGCACGCAGGCAGCCATGGACCAGCCCCTTGCCGGGGTACAGAACGGTGTCCACGCCCGCCGCTTGCAGACGCTCGGCGTAAAGCCTGCCATCGTCGCGCAGCGGGTCGAACTGGGCCACGGCGATCAGGGCCTTGGGTAATCCACTGAACACCTCGGCCAGCAGAGGCATGGCGTATGGTGAGGGTTTGCCCGTGCCACACAGGTACAACGCCAGGTAGTCATCGGTGTCGGCACTGCTGAGCAAGGGTGCATCCATGCAGTCACGGCGCGAAGGCAAGTCGGCGGGGCCACCCAGGCCTGGATAAACCAGCACTTGGGCGCGGGGCATTGGTTGTCGGTCGTCTCGTAGCCCCAGGCACAACGCCGCCGCCAGGTTACCGCCGGCGCTGTCGCCCATCACCACCAGCCTTTTCAGATTGATGACATGCGGCCCCTCGCCGGCCTGGATCGCCTTCCATACCGCCCGGCAGTCCTCGTAGGCCGCCGGAAACGGATGCTCTGGGGCCAGCCGGTAGTCGATGGCGATCACCAGCACGTGGAGCTTTTCAGCCAATTCACAGCAGATGAAGTCATGGGAGTCCAAGCCACCGACGACCCAACCGCCACCGTGCATATAAAGCAGACATGGCCAGCCGCCGGTTGGCGTGGGGTTGCTCGATTGATAGCTGCGCACCCACACCCCACCAAGATTGAAGTCCGACAGCTGCTGCCCGCGCGGGCGGGGCGGCGTGAAGGCCTGGCACATGCGCTCATAAGCCTGGCGCAGACTGGCCAAGGAAGAGTCGTCGCTGGTGAACGACTCGGTTTTCTCGACGAAGGCCGCCAGCTGCGGAGAAATCGGGTACATGCGCTGCCTCTCTCACAGTGAAGATCAAGTGTGGGAGGGGGCTTGCTCCCCGATAGCGGGATAACGCTATATCAGCCAGCACCTGTGTCGACTGGCCCGACGTCATCGGGGGCAAGCCCCCTCCCACATTTTGATTTTCATTTGACTTAGGGTTTCAGGTACGCCTGGACGGCCGCTACTCCATCGCGGCCATCGAACGCCGTGACTCCAGCCAGCCAACGCTGCAGATCCTCGGGATGGTCGCGCAGCCATTTCCTGGCGACGTCCTGCGGCGACTGACGCGCCATGATCGGCACCATCAACTGGCTTTCCTGAGCGGCGGTGAAGCTCAGATTGGTGAGCAACCGGTTGGCATTCGGGCAACGCTCGGCAAAATCCGGAGCGGTCACGGTAGACACCGTGGCGCGACCTTCATCAGGGCCGAACACATCTTCACTGCCGGTGAGGTAGGCCATGTTCATGTTGATGTTCATCGGGTGAGGCGTCCACCCCACAAACACCACGAACTCCTTGCGATTCACCGCCCGCTGCACGGCGGCGAGCATGCCCGCCTCGCCAGAGGCCACCAGCTTGAAGCCGCCCAGGCCAAAGCGATTGGTGTCGATCATCTTCTGGATATCGGTATTGGCGCCGCTGCCGGGCTCGATGCCATAGATCTTGCCACCCAGCTTGTCCTTGAAACGGGCGATATCGGCAAACGTCGTCAACCCGGCATCGGCCACATACTGCGGCACCGCCAAGGTAGCCTGGGCATCGGCCAGGCTCGGTGTGCCGAACACCTTGACCTGCTTGGCCGCCAGGAACGGCGAAATATTGTTGTCCATCGCCGGTTTCCAGTAGCCGAGGAAGATATCCAGGCGCTTGTCGCGGATACCGGCAAAGATGATCTGCTGCACGGCGCTGGTCTGTTTGCTGTCGTAGCCCAGGCCGCTGAGCAACACGTCGGCCATGCCGGAGGTGGCGACCACGTCGGTCCAGCTGACCACGCCCATGCGCACGGTTTTGCAGGAGGCCGGTTCAGCGGCCGTGGCATAGCTGCTCACATAGCCACTGAGCAAGGCGGCACCGCAGAGGATCAACGAAAGTCGTTTCATGAAAGAGGTCTCACGCGGCAGCTTATTGTGGGGAGTGGCGTCTGGTGCGCCCTACTCACCACCTTACCCAGCCGGCCCCCGATCAAAGCGACCTGTGGCGACCGGCAATTGCACTGAGACGACTGTCAGCGCGTCATCGGGGTAGAGACGCTCCCACATTTGGAAGGCTGAACGCGGTCAACCATGTGCGAGCGGGCTTGCTCGCGAAAGCTATTGCAGAAGCCCCAAAGATTACGGGTAGTGCTTCCGCCCCCAAGCCACGAACTCTTCCAGCAACTGCCTCAACACCACCCGCGTCGGCGCGGCCAAGTCCTCGCGATAGCGAAACGGCTCGAACTCCTCCATATACGTGCTCTGGCACAACTCCAACTGCACCGCATGGATATCCTGCGCCGGGTCGCCGTAATGCCGGGTAATGTGGCCGCCCTTGAAGCGCCCGTTCAGCACATGGGTGTATTGGGGATGCTGGGCGCAGATGGCTTCCAGCTGGCCGGCCAATTCTGGATCGCATGCAGCGCCATTGAAGGTGCCGAGGTTGAAGTCCGGCAATTTGCCGTCGAACAGGTGCGGGATCACCGAGCGGATCGAATGCGCGTCGAACAGCAACGCGTAGCCGAATTCGGCCTTGAGGCGCGCCAGTTCTTCCTGCAGCGTGCGGTGATACGGGCCCCAGATTTTTTGCAGATAAGTGGCGCGCTCGGCCTCGGACGGTGTCTGCCCTTCGCGGAACAACGGCACGCCATCGAACAGCGTCTCCGGGTACAGGCCGGTGGTGGCGCCCGCATAGAGCGGCGTGTTATCGGATGGCCGGTTCAGGTCGATGACGAACCGCGAGTACTCGGCCGACAACGTGCTGGCGCCCAATGCTTCGGCAAAGTCATACAGCAAGGGGATATGCCAATCGGTGTCGGGCAGGCTTTGCGCCTCGGGGATCAACCCGGCTTCGACCGCAGGCGTCAGAAGCAGGCCGGCGTGGGGCATGCTGATCAGCAGCGGTACGCGGCCTTGTTTGAATGTCAGAACCTTCTCCACAACAATGCTCCCTATTCACAAAGGCAGTTAAACAGTGACATCGACGCCATGGCGTACGACGCGTTTATCCAGCTCGCCGCCCAGCCAATAGGCCAGGTCGGCGGGGCGATCGATCTGCCAGGCGACAAAATCGGCGACCTTGCCCACTTCCAGCGAACCATGGGTGTCGCCCATGCCCAGCGCGGTGGCCGCGTGTTGCGTGGCGCCGGCCAGGGCTTCTTCCGGGGTCATGCGGAAGAGGGTGCAGGCCATGTTCAGCATCAGGCGCACCGACAGGGCCGGCGAGGTGCCGGGGTTGAGGTCGCTGGCGATGGCAATCTTCACACCGTGCTTGCGCAGGGCGTCCATCGGCGGCAATTGGGTTTCGCGCAAGAAGTAGAAAGCGCCTGGCAGCAACACGGCAACGGTGCCGGCAGCGGCCATGGCGATGGCATCTTCCTCGGTCATGAACTCCAGGTGGTCCGCCGACAACGCCTGATAACGCGCGGCCAGGCTGGAACCGTGCAGCGACGAGAGTTGCTCGGCGTGCAGCTTCACCGGCAAGCCCAGTTGCCGGGCAACTCTAAACACGCGCTCGACCTGCTCGGTGGAGAACGCCAGGTATTCACAGAACGCATCCACCGCATCCACCAGCCCTTCCGCCGCCAGGGCCGGCAGCATTTCATTGCAGATGTGCTCGATGTAGTCATCGGCGCGGTCCTTGTACTCCGGCGGCAGCGCATGAGCCGCCAGGCAGGTGGCGCGCACACTCACCGGCAGCGCTTCACCCAGGCGCCGCGCCACGCGCAGCATCTTGCGTTCGTTGGCCAGGTCCAGGCCGTAGCCGGACTTGATCTCTACCGTGGTCACGCCGTCGCGCAAAAGACTGCGCAGGCGCTTTTCGGCACTGGCAAACAATTCATCCTCCGTCGCGGCACGCGTGGCCCGCACGGTGCTGGCAATACCACCGCCCTGGGCCGCGATGTCGGCGTAGCTGACGCCTTCAAGGCGCTGCTCGAATTCGCCGCTGCGGTTGCCGCCGAACACGGTGTGGGTGTGGCAGTCGATCAGTCCAGGCGTGACCCACGCGCCTTGCAGGTCATGCACCTGGGCGTAATCGGCTGTCGGCGCTTGGCTGCGCGGGCCGATCCACTCGATGAGCGAACCCGCAGTCACCATGGCAGCATCCTCGATGATCGAGTATTTGCCCTGGGCCATGGTTGCGACGTGACAGTGTTGCCAAAGGGTTTTCATCAACGCCTCCCTAAGTTATCGATGAGACAAGGCCGGTTCGTAATGAACCTTGGCCGCTTGCCCGGCAGCGGGCTTGACCCACAGCAGGTAGGCAACGATCAGCAGCACGATCCATACCGCACCGACCATCAAGGCCGCCTGGGTGTCGGGGAAGTAACCGAGCACGCCAAACACAAACAGCATGAACACAATGGCCGCTGCCGGCGCATAGGGCCAGAACGGCACCGGGAATTTCAGTTCGGCGACCTGCTCCTTGCTCATCGAGCGGCGCATGGCGACCTGGGTGAACAGGATCATCAGCCACACCCACACAGTGGCGAAGGTGGCAATCGAGGCGATCAGCAGGAACACGTTTTCCGGGATCAGGTAGTTGAGCACCACGCCGCCAAGCAGCGCAGCCCCCATCACCAGCACAGTCATCCACGGCACGCCATGCCTGGACAATTGCGCGAACCCTTTGGGCGCCTGCCCTTGCTGGGCCAGGCCGTACATCATGCGGCCGGCGCCGAAGATGTCACTGTTGATGGCCGATACCGCCGCCGAGATCACCACGATATTGAGGATGGTCGCCGCCGAGCCGATCCCCAGGTTACTGAAAATCTGCACAAACGGGCTGCCCTGGCTGCCAATCTGCGGCCATGGGTAGATCGCCATCAGCACCAACAGGGTCAGCACGTAGAACAGCAGGATGCGCAGCGGTACGGCGTTGATTGCCTTGGGGATCACGCGCTGCGGGTCTTTGGCTTCCCCGGCGGTGATGCCGATGATTTCGATACCGCCGAAGGCAAACATCACCACGGCGAAGGACGCGATCAAGCCGCCGATGCCGTTGGGCATGAAACCGCCATGCGCCCACAAATTGCTCAGGCCGGCAGCCTGGGTTTCACCGGCCGAATGAATACCGAACAGCATGATGCCGAAGCCGCCGAGGATCATCGCCACGATGGCGCCGACTTTAAGCAGCGACAGCCAGAACTCCATTTCGCCAAACACTTTGACGTTGCACAGGTTCAGGCCACCGATCAGAAACACGATGCCCAGCACCCAGACCCAACGGGCGACCTCGGGAAACCAGAAGCCCATGTAGATACCGAAGGCGGTGACGTCGGCCAGGCAGACGATGATCATTTCAAAGGCGTAGGTCCAGCCGAGGATAAACCCGGCCATGGGCCCCAGGTAGGTGCTGGCGTAGTGGCCGAAGGAGCCGGATACGGGGTTGTGCACGGCCATTTCGCCGAGGGCGCGCATCACCATGAAGACTGCGGCGCCGCCGATCAGGTAGGCCAGCAGCACGGCGGGGCCGGCCATCTGGATGGCGGAGGCGGAGCCGTAGAACAGCCCGGTACCGATCGCGGAACCGAGTGCCATGAAGCGAATATGTCGGGCGTTGAGCCCGCGTTTCAAACCTTTTTCTGGCTGGTGCATTTCTCTTCCCTAGTTATTTTTATCCCGAGAAAAAACGACCTCTCCCGTAGGAGCGAGCTTGCTCGCGAAAAACCTGAGAACGCCCAGGGGTGTCAGGTTTCTCGCGTCATCGTTGGTGATTTTCGCGAGCAAGCTTGCTCCTACAGTGGGGCGGCGGTGGGTTACAGGCTTGGCAGCAACCTGGCCGGCACCAGCTCGTTCAGGCAGCGGCTGGCGAGCAGTTCGCTGGCGGCGATGATGTCCGGGGCGAAGAAGCGGTCCTTGTCGTAGAACGCCACTTTGTCGCGCAGCAGGCCACGGGCTTTTTCAAGCGCTGGCGAGGTTTTCAAGCCGTCGCGCAGGTCCAGGCCCTGGCAGGCGGCGAGCCACTCCACAGCAAGAATGCCACGAGTGTTCTCGGCCATTTCCCACAGGCGCTTGCCCGCAGCCGGGGCCATGGACACGTGGTCTTCCTGGTTGGCCGACGTCGGCAGGCTGTCGACGCTATGGGGATGGGCCAGTGCCTTGTTCTCGCTGGCAAGCGCCGCAGCGGTGACCTGGGCGATCATGAAGCCGGAGTTGACCCCGCCGTTACCCACCAGGAACGGCGGCAGTTGCGACATGTGCTTGTCCATCATCAACGAGATACGGCGCTCACTGAGCGAGCCGATTTCGGCAATCGCCAACGCCATGTTGTCGGCCGCCATGGCCACCGGCTCGGCGTGGAAGTTACCGCCGGAAATCACATCGCCTTCAGCGGCAAACACCAGCGGGTTGTCCGATACGGCATTGGCCTCGACCACCAGCACCTCGGCGGCCTGGCGGAACTGGGTCAGGCAGGCGCCCATCACTTGCGGCTGGCAGCGCAGGGAGTAAGGGTCTTGCACCTTGTCGCAGTTCTGGTGCGACTGGGACACCTGGCTGCTTTCTCCGAGCAGATCGCGATAGGCCGCAGCGGCATCGATCTGCCCACGCTGGCCGCGTGCGGCATGAATCCGCGCGTCGAACGGCGAGCGCGAGCCGAGCACCGCTTCCACGGTAAGGCCACCGCACGCGAGGGCGCCGGCGAACAGGTCTTCGCCTTCAAACAGGCCGCGCAAGGCATAGGCGGTGGACACCTGGGTGCCGTTGAGCAGGGCCAGGCCTTCTTTGGCGGCGAGGGTCAGCGGCGTGAGGCCGGCGACTTTCAGCGCGTCGCTCGCCTCCAGCCATTCGCCCTTGTAGCGCGCCTTGCCTTCGCCGAGCAGCACCAGGGACATATGGGCCAACGGCGCCAGGTCACCGGATGCACCGACCGACCCTTTAAGCGGAATGTGCGGGTACACCTCGGCGTTGATCAGCGCGATCAGCGCGTCGATCACCTGCCGACGAATCCCGGAGAACCCACGGCTCAAGCTGTTGACCTTGAGCACCATGACCAGCCTGACCAGCGCATCGCTGATGGGCTCACCCACCCCGGCGGCATGGGACAGCACCAGCGAACGCTGGAGGTTTTCCAGGTCTTCACTGGCGATGCGGGTCGAGGCCAGCAGGCCGAAACCGGTGTTGATGCCATACGCGGTGCGGTTCTCGGCGAGAATCTGCTCCACGCAGGCAACACTGGCTTCGATCTGCGCCGTGGCGCTGTCATCCAGGCTGAGGGTTACCGGCTGCTGGTAGATGGCCCGCAGTTGGGCAAGGCTCAGGTGGCCTGGAATCAGGGTTAGCGCAGTCACATTCGTTCTCCTTGTGAATTGTTCTACTTCTTTTGAGTAAGTGCTCAGTGCAAATTCGGTAGTGCAGTGTCTTTGAGCAGCGTGGCAGCCGCAGCAATATCCGGCGCCAGCCAGCGGTCCTGCTCATACGCGGGGACCACTTCGCGCAGCAAACGCCAGGCGCGGTCGGTGCCGACGCCGAAGCGCTGGCCCTTGAGGAACTCGAACGCCTGGGCCGCCAGCAGGTATTCGATGGCGAGAATCTGGGTAACGTTGAGCAACACCTGATGCAGCTTGAGCGCGGCATTGGTGCCCATGCTCAAGTGGTCTTCCTGCAGGCCCGACGTGACGAAATTATCGAGCACCGCCGGTTGCGCCAACTGACGGTTCTGCCCACACAAGGACGCGGCGACGTACTGCACGATCATCATTCCGGAGTTGACCCCGGGGTTGCTCACCAGGAACGCCGGCAGGCCGCTGACGTGCGGGTTGATCAGGCGGTCCAGGCGGCGTTCGGCCACTGAGCCGATCTCGGCCATGGCGATGGCCAGCATGTCGGCCGCCAGCGCTACGGACTGGCCGTGGGGGTTGGCCTGGGACACCACGCGGTAATTGTCCGGCGTGCCGAGCACCAGCGGGTTATCCGTGGCGCTGTTGAGTTCGGTCTCGATCTGACGGGTGGCGTGCGCCACCTGGTCGCGCGCCGCGCCATGGATCTGCGGGATCGAGCGGATGCTCAGGGCGTCCTGGGTACGGATGCCTTTGCTGCCAGCGATCACCTCGCTGCCGTCGAGCAACGCACGCAGATTGTTGCCCACTTGCTGCATACCGGGGTGCGGCTTGAGGGCAATGATCTCTGCGTCGAACGCATCGATCTGGCCACGCTGGGCTTCGAAGCTCATGGCGCCGATCACGTCGGCCCATTGCAGCAAGTGGTGCGCATCGGCCAGGGCCAGGCAGCTCAGGCCGGTCATGCACGGCGTACCGTTGACCAGGCACAGGCCATCCTTGGCGCCGAGTACCACCGGCTGCAAACCTTCAGCGGCCAAGGCTTCTTGCGCGGTCACAACCTGGCCGCGATAGCTGACGTTGCCGACACCGAGCAGCGCCACGCCGACATGGGCCATGTGGGTCAGGTAGCCCACCGAGCCCTGGGACGGTACCTGTGGCGTGATGCCGTGATTGAGCAGTGCCAGCAGCGCCTGCACCACTTGCCGATGCAGGCCGGATTTGCCGTGGCTGTAGTTGATGATGGCGGCGCAGATGATCGCGCGCGTCTGCTCGTCGCTCAATACCGGGCCGACGCCGCAGGCGTGGCTGAGCAAGGTATTGCGCGACAACTGGCTCAGTTGCGCGCCCTCAAGCGACACGTTGCACAGCGCGCCCAGGCCGGTGTTCACGCCATACGCGCGTTCGCCGCTGGCGACGATGCACTGCACGACGGCCTGGGCATTGTCGATGCGCGCCCAGGCGTGGCTCGAGAGCTCGAGCACTGCGCCGTGGCGGGCGACGGCGGCGACGTCCTGCCAGCGCAGTGGGGTGTCGGCGATGATGATTGTTGTTGCCTGGGGCATCTTTGTACCTTCTTCAATTCTTTTGCAGCCTTACCGGCCCTATCGGGGGCAAGCCCCCTCCCACATTTTGATCTGTGAATACTTTCAAGTGTGGGAGGGGGCTTGCCCCCGATGAGGCCAGCAGCCTCAGCACCAAACCCGGATCAGACCACCGCCGCCCGCCGCTGAACAAACCGGTCCACATACTCATCCGCCGGCGAGTGCAAAATCTCCCGCGGCGTGCCGACCTGAATCAACTTGCCGTCCTTGAGGATCGCAATGCGGTTACCGATACGCACGGCCTCGTCGAGGTCATGGGTAATAAACACGATGGTCTTGTGCAGGGTCTTTTGCAGCTCGAGCAACTGGTCCTGCATCTCGGCGCGGATCAGCGGGTCGAGGGCGCTGAAGGCTTCGTCCATCAGGATGATGTCGGTGTCGGCGGCCAAGGCGCGGGCCAGGCCCACACGTTGACGCATGCCGCCGGAGAGCTGGTGCGGGTATTTGTTTTCATAGCCTTTGAGGCCCACGGTTTCGATCCAGTGCAGGGCGCGTTCGGCGCAGACCTGCTTGGTCTCGCCACGCACTTTCAGGCCATAGGCGACGTTGTCGAGCACGCTCTTGTGGGGCAACAGGCCGAAGCTCTGGAACACCATGCTGATCTTGTGGCGACGGAATTGACGCAGGGCTTCCATGTCCAGCTGCAGGATGTCTTCGCCATCCACCAGGATCGCGCCGCTGGTGGGGTCGATCAGGCGGTTGAAGTGACGCACCAGCGTGGATTTGCCGGAGCCCGACAGCCCCATGATCACGAAGATTTCACCGGTAGCGATGCTCAGGGACAGATCGTTCACGCCGACCACGCAGCCGGTCTCGGCCAATACCTGGTCCTTGGTCTTGCCCTGGCCGATCAGCGCCAGCGCTTCCCTGGAGCGGTTGCCGAAGATCTTGAAGACGTTTTTGACTTCGATTTTGCTGACGCTAGTCATTTGCTCGCCTCATGCCGTGGACGACCATAGGCCTGGGTAATGCGGTCGATGACCACTGCAAGAATCACGATCGCCAGACCGGCTTCCAGGCCTCGCCCGACGTTGAGGGTCTGGATGCCGACGAGTACGTCCTCACCCAAGCCACGGGCGCCGATCATCGAGGCGATCACCACCATCGACAACGCCATCATGGTGGTCTGGTTGATACCCGCCATGATGCTCGGCAGCGCCAACGGCAGTTGCACGCCGAACAGTTGCTGCCAGCGGTTGGCGCCGAAAGCGTTGATGGCTTCCATGACTTCGCCGTCGACCTGGCGAATGCCCAAGTCGGTCAGGCGGATCAGCGGCGGCGCGGCGTAAATGACCGTGGCGAAAATCGCCGGCACCTTGCCCAGGCCAAACAACATCAGCACCGGGATCAGGTACACGAAGCTGGGCATGGTTTGCATGATGTCGAGCAACGGCATCAGCACCGAGCGCAAGCGATTGCTGCGCGCGGAAAGGATGCCCAGGGGAATGCCGATCAGCACCGAGATCACCGTGGCGACCATCATCAGCGCCAGGGTCTGCATCAGTTTGTCCCACAGGCCGACCGCGCCGACGAGGAACAACAAACCGACGATCACGGCCGTGGTCACCACCTTGCGGGTGGCATGCCAGGCGATGACGCCGACGATGGCCAGCATCAGCCACCAGGGCGCCGCGCGCAGCAGCCCTTCCAGATTGACGATGGCCCACAGCAGGGTGTCGGAGATGTGCCGGAACACATCGCCGTAGTTGGTGACCAGCGAGTCCACCCAACCGTTGACCCAGTCGGCGATGGAAAACGTAAAACTCTCGGGAAACATAGCGTGCTCTCGATCCAGTGGGTTGAGGCCAGGCGTCCGGCTGCCTCTCAGGGTAGCCGGACACGCTTTACCTACAAGGCCGCGTCGATTTTCCTGGCGGCGTCTTCGCTCACCCAGGCGTGCCAGACTTCAGGATGTTCCTTGAGGAAAATTTTCGCCAGCTTCGGCGACTCGATCCGTTCCTTGGCCATGCGGCCCAGGTTCTGGTTCAGCAGGTCGATGGGCAGGTTGACCTTTTCCAGCACGGCCACCAGTTCCGGCGCTTGCTCGTGGAAGGTCTTGGACAGGCCGACCTTGATGCTCACGCTTTTATCCACACCGGGCTTTTCTTCCAGCTTGACCAGGTCCACCTGGCCCATCAGCGGCGTCGGCGACCAGTAGTAGAACAGGATCGGCTCGCCGCGCTTGTAGCTCGACAGTACCGCCGCATCCAGCGCCGGGCCGGTGCCTGGGCGGAAGTTGGTGTAGGTGCTTTCCAGGCCGTAGCTCTTGAGCATTTCGCTGTTGTCCAGCTCACAGGTCCAGCCGGCCGGGCAGTTGTAGAAGCGCCCCTTGGACGGTTCTTCCTGGTCCTTGAACACGGCGGCGTATTTGGCCAGGTCAGCGATATTCTTCAGGTCCGGGGCCTTCGCTTCCAGCTTGCGCTTGGCGTCGCCTTCGATCACATAACGCGGCACGTACCAGCCTTCAACCGCGCCAACCACCGGCGCGCCGACGCCGACGACCTTGCCGGCCTTCTCGGCCTTGTTCCAGACTTCGCTGCGGCCCACCCACTCCTCGGCAAACACCTGGATGTCGTTACTGCTCAGGGCGTTTTCCATGGTGATGGAGTTGCCCGGCAGGCTGTCGGTTTTGCAGTCGTAGCCTTTCTCCAGCACGGTTTGCAGGATGTCGGTGAGCAACATGCCGCTTTCCCAGTTCAGCCCGGCGAATTTCACCGGCTTGCCGGATTCGCACCAGCCGGCCGCCTGGGCACCGGCGCTTGCCAGCAAGCCCGCAGACAGCAACGTGGTCAGCAGGGTCTTATGCATTTTCATTATGTGACGCTCCCAATCATGAAATGGATTACGGCAGTCAAAAGGCATCCTGCCTTGTCCACGTCCCGTCAGGCCTGCGCAGCCAGCCCGTCTGTTGTGAGTAAAGCGCCCTGCTCTTTCGGCAGGATCAGATGATCGGGCACCGTGCCGTGCCATTTTTTCGCACACACGTAATACACGGCTGCAGGCAGCACCAGGCCGATGATCCAGGAAACATCCACGCCCCCCAGCGCAGCCACCAGGGGCCCCGTGTAGAACTTGGTTGAGATGAACGGCAACTGCACCAGCACGCCGAACACATAGACGCTGATCCCCAACAGGTTCCAGCGACCGTAGCGACCGTTCGGGTCGGCCAGTGCCGGCACGTCGTAGCGTTCGCGGGTGATGCAGTAGTAATCCACCAGGTTGATCGCGCTCCACGGCGTGAAGAACGCCAACAGGAACAGGATGAACGACTTGAACGCACCGAGGAACGAGTGCTGGCCGAGCAATGCGATCAGGGTTGCCGTACCGACGATGACGAGCACGAACACCAGGCGCTGCAGACGCGTGACCTCCAGGCGGCCACGGAAACCGCTGATGATGGTCGCAATGCACATGAAGCTGCCGTAGGAGTTGAGCGTGGAGATGGTGACCTTGCCGAACGCGATGCTGAAGTACAGCAACGCCGCGGTGGCCCCCGTACCGCTCAAGCCAACGATGTAGGCCACTTCATGCCCGGCGAATTGGCCGTTGGACATGGCGGCGGCAAACACACCGAGCACCATCGCCACCTGTGCACCCATCACCGAGCCCGCGCCCGCGGCGAAGAAGGTTTTCACCGATGACGTCTGGCTCGGCAGATAACGCGAATAGTCCGCCACGTAGGGGCCGAAGGCGATCTGCCAGGAAGCCGCGAGCGACACGGCCAGCAGAAAA
This sequence comes from Pseudomonas sp. CFBP13528, assembly GCF_005233615.1. Lineage (NCBI taxonomy): Bacteria > Pseudomonadati > Pseudomonadota > Gammaproteobacteria > Pseudomonadales > Pseudomonadaceae > Pseudomonas > Pseudomonas sp. CFBP13528. Next base: position 277,385 of record NZ_QGAJ01000003.1, on the reverse strand, counting down.
CTGCTCCAGCTGAAGTGACGGATCTGCAGGAGCGCGCCAACATCGGTCTGGCTCATCAGGCGGCTGAACAGGTAGACAAAGGCAATCACGCCGATGACGCTGGCGACACGCCCGATGAAATGGATCACCCGGTAACCGAGCACCGTGACCAGCACGATGACACTGGCGAAAATCAGGATGCCGACGCTGTCGCTGACCCCGAACAACTGGCCCAGCGCCTGCCCCGACAGCACGGTGCCGGTGGCGGTGAAACCCAGGTACATCAGGCACACCAGCACGATCGGGATGGCCGCGCCATACACGCCGAACTGCACCCGGCTGGAGATCATCTGCGGCAAACCAAGCTTGGGCCCTTGCGCCGCATGCAACGCCATGACGCCGCCGCCGATCAGTTGACCGACCAGCAGGCCGATCAACGACCAGAACACATCACCGCCCAGCACCACGGCCAGGGCCCCGGTGACAATCGCGGTGATTTGCAGGTTGGCGCCCATCCACAGGGTGAACTGGCTCAATAGACGACCATGTCTTTCCGCTTCCGGGATGTAGTCGATCGAACGCCTTTCGATCAACGGGGTGGTGTCGTTCGCAGCCATGTTGTTCAACCTCTGATGGATTGTCTTGGGTTTGCCGCCGATCCAATGTGGGAGGGGGCTTGCCCCCGATAGCAGTGGTTCAGTCACCTGACCTGCTGGCTGATACATTGCCATCGGGGGCAAGTCGAATCGTCGCACCGCCCCTCCCACATGGGTTACTTGATCATCGGCAGATTCAGGCCCTGTTCCTTGGCGCAATCGATAGCGATCTGGTAACCCGCATCCGCGTGACGCATCACCCCGGTCGCCGGGTCGTTATGCAGCACGCGCGCAATGCGTTCGGCCGCTTCGTCGGTACCGTCACACACGATCACCATGCCAGAGTGCTGCGAGAAGCCCATGCCGACGCCGCCGCCGTGATGCAACGAAACCCAGGTCGCGCCACTGGCGGTGTTGAGCAAGGCGTTGAGCAGCGGCCAGTCGGACACGGCGTCGGAACCGTCCTGCATGGATTCGGTTTCGCGGTTCGGGCTGGCGACCGAGCCGGAGTCGAGGTGGTCGCGGCCGATCACGACCGGTGCCGACAATTCGCCGCTGCGCACCATTTCGTTGAAGGCCAGGCCCAGCTTGGCGCGCTGGCCCAGGCCCACCCAGCAGATACGCGCCGGCAGGCCCTGGAAGCTGATGCGCTCGCGCGCCATGTCCAGCCAGTTGTGCAGGTGGGCGTCGTCGGGGATCAGCTCTTTGACTTTGGCGTCGGTCTTGTAGATGTCCTGCGGGTCACCGGACAGCGCCGCCCAGCGGAACGGGCCGATGCCACGGCAGAACAGCGGGCGGATGTAGGCCGGTACGAAACCCGGGAAGTCGAAGGCGTTTTCCACGCCCTCTTCCTGGGCCATCTGGCGGATGTTATTGCCGTAGTCGAACGTCGGGATGCCCTGCTTCTGGAACTCAAGCATGGCTTTGACGTGCACGGCCATCGACTGCTTGGCGGCCTTGATCACGGCAGCGGGCTCGGTCTTGCCGCGGGCGCGGTATTCGTCCCAGGTCCAGCCGGCCGGCAGGTAGCCGTTGAGCGGGTCGTGGGCGCTGGTCTGGTCGGTGACCATGTCCGGGCGCACGCCACGCTTGACCAGTTCCGGCAGGATTTCGGCGGCGTTGCCCAGCAGGGCGATGGAGATGGCTTTGCCTTCCTGGGTGTACTTGGCGATGCGCGCCAGGGCGTCGTCGAGGTCGGTGGCTTGCTCGTCGACATAGCGGCTGTTCAAGCGGAAATCGATGCTGACCTGCTGGCACTCGATGTTCAGCGAGCAGGCGCCGGCCAGGGTCGCGGCCAGCGGTTGTGCGCCACCCATGCCGCCCAGACCGGCGGTGAGCACCCAACGGCCCTTGAGATTCGAGTCGTAATGCTGGCGACCGGCTTCGACGAAGGTTTCGTAGGTGCCCTGGACGATGCCCTGGCTGCCGATATAGATCCAGCTGCCGGCGGTCATCTGGCCGTACATGGCCAGGCCCTTGGCATCCAGTTCGTTGAAGTGTTCCCAACTGGCCCAGTGCGGCACCAGGTTGGAGTTGGCGATCAACACGCGCGGGGCGTTGCTGTGGGTCTTGAACACGCCGACCGGCTTACCGGATTGCACCAGCAGGGTTTCGTCATCGTTCAGATGGGTGAGGCTCTCGACGATCTGGTCGTAGCACTCCCAGTTGCGCGCCGCGCGACCGATACCGCCGTATACCACCAGTTCCTTGGGGTTCTCGGCCACTTGCGGGTCGAGGTTGTTCATCAACATGCGCAGCGGCGCTTCGGTCAGCCAGCTTTTGGCGGTGAGCGTGTTACCGCGGGCGGCGCGGATTTCGACGTCACGGTATTTTGTAGGCTTGGTCACTGCTAGGACTCCTCGGCAATCGATGCGCGGACTTGAAGGGTGCGAAGGAGACTCTTACGCACACATCTTTACTTGTATGTACAAGCATATGCAATCGAGCGGCCAACTTTTCGGGAGAGTGGTTTGGATTTTTTTGCACAATGCGTGCGAGCCTTGAAAATCAAGGCTTTCAAGCATGATGAAATTTCTTACGGAAGAATTTGCGGCGGGGAAAATGTGTCACGACAGCATGGCTTTGCGTCACGCTGGGGCATTCGGTAACAATTTGGTGCATAGCCTGGAAACGCCGCAGAAACAAATGTGGGAGGGGGCTTGCCCCCGATTGCAGAGTGTCAGCCACCCAATCGTTGGCTGATACACCGCTATCGGGGGCAAGCCCCCTCCCACATTTTTAACCGCGCTGTGTCAGTTCGATCAGGCAGCAGCGACCACTGACCGAGATATCCAGCAAGCCGGTGTTACCGTCTACTTGCAGGCAATCGTGATGGCCGAGCTTCTCGCCCAGCACGGTCACTTCATCCGCCACGCTGAACACCAGCACCGTCCGGGCCGTGCTGAAAAAGCGCTGCACGCCATCCACCCACTGCAAGCGCGCATGGTAACGCTCGGGCGAGTAGATCAGGTTGAAATCGCGAATCGGCCCGGTGATCAGGCGGCATGACACCTGGCTGTCACCGGCAAAGGCGAACGGCTGCAGCGGTAACAGACCACGCTGTTCCTCACCGTCGACGGTCAACACCATGCCCGCGCCCTTGATCACCGTAATCACGCGCTGGTAGCCGGCGAAGGTGGAGAAACCGCCTGACTCGGCAATATCGGCAATCGACAGGCGCCAGCCGAAACCATCCAGGCCGGTGCCGGCGTCGCGGGTGATTTCTTCGGTACTGCCGCCGCCGTTCTTCCACGGCATGCGCACGTAGTCGGCGGCGCGCCAGACGTTGACTGAACTCATTTGCTGAAGCGTCCTTCGAGGCTGTGGCGGGAACCGGGGTGAATCAAGCGCGCAGCCGTGACCGGCTGGCGGCCGGACCAGGTGCGCCGGCGAATCAACAGGCAGGGCTCGCTCGGCTCGATCTGCAGCAGCTTGCATTCGGCAGCATCGGCGAGGATCGCTTCAACCACGTGCTCGCCTTCGGTCAGCGGTGCGACCTGATTGAGGTAGGCGTAGGGCGTTTGCTGGGTGAAATCCTGCTGCAAGTATTCCGGGGCGACCAGGGCGTTGACGAAACGGTCTTCGATCTGCACCGGGATGTCATTTTCGAAATGCACGATCAACGAATGAAACACCCGCCCGCCTTCGCGCATTTCCAGAGCGACGGCACGTTCGGAACCTGCCGCTTCCTCGCCCAGGGTGATGACTTGGCACGTATGGCGATGGCCCCTGGAGGCGATCTCATCGGCAATGTTGTGCACTTCAAACAGCGCCGACTGACTCTTGGGCTCGGCGACGAACGTACCCACACCCTGCATGCGCACCAGCAACCCTTCGGCCGTCAGCTCGCGCAACGCGCGGTTGATGGTCATGCGGCTGAAGCCCAGTTGGCTGACCAGCTCGCTCTCCGACGGCACGCGATAATGGGGCGGCCAGTTGCCGCTGAGGATCTGCTGGCTGATCATCTGTTTGACGCGGGCATACAAGGGCGCCGGACTTTCGTCCATGTGGGCAGCCAGCGAGGAGTTGGCGGGCGGAGTCGGCACAGGGAATCCTTGCAGGAGGAAAAGATGCATAGATTGCCGGAGTTTACCGAGCAGGCAAACGTCTGTATATGTATATACAAATAAACACACGACCGGGGTGACTTGATCATGTCCGCATTTTTTGCCGAACGCGCGCTGCTGCCTGATGGATGGGCCAATGATGTACGTCTTGAAACCGGCGCCGATGGCCGGCTGACGAAGGTAGAGGCCAATGCCACGGCAGACGGCGCCGAGCGGCTGAGGGGCCCGGTACTGGCCGGCATGCCGAACCTGCATTCCCACGCCTTCCAGCGCGCCATGGCGGGCCTGGCCGAAGTGGCAGGCAACCCGAACGACAGTTTCTGGACCTGGCGCGACCTGATGTACCGCATGGTCGGCAAAATCAGCCCGGACCAGTTGCAGGTCATCGCCCGCCAGCTGTACATCGAAATGCTCAAGGCCGGCTACACCTCGGTGGCCGAGTTTCACTATGTACACCACGACGTCAGCGGCCAGCCCTATGCCGACCGCACAGAGCTGTCGCGCCAGATCAGCCAGGCAGCCGCCAGCAGCGGGATCGGCTTGACGCTGCTGCCGGTGCTTTATACGCATTCGGGGTTCGGTGGCCAGGCCCCCAACGACGGGCAGCGCCGGTTTATCAACAGCACCGAACACTACCTGGATTTGCAGGCGCGCTTGCAGCCGATACTCGCTGCACAACCAGCGCAGCAGCTGGGCCTGTGTTTCCACTCCCTGCGGGCAGTTACGCCCGAGCAGATCAAGCAAGTGCTGGCCGCCAGCGACAAGGCTTGTCCAGTGCACATCCACATTGCCGAACAGCAGAAGGAAGTCGACGACTGCCTGGCCTGGAGCGGCAAACGCCCATTGCAGTGGCTGTATGACCATGTCGACGTGAATGAACGCTGGTGCCTGGTGCATGCCACGCACGCCGACCCCGACGAAGTGACGCGTATGGCCAGGAGTCAGGCGATTGCCGGATTGTGCCTGACCACCGAAGCCAACCTGGGCGATGGGATTTTCCCGGCCGTGGATTTCCTCGCCCAGGGTGGGCGCATGGGTATCGGCTCCGACAGCCATGTGTCACTGAGCGTGGTGGAAGAATTGCGTTGGCTGGAATACGGCCAACGTTTGCGCGATCAGCGGCGCAACCGTCTGTATCGCGACAACCAGCCGATGGTGGGCCGCACGCTGTTCGATGCGGCACTGGACGGTGGTGCACAAGCGCTGGGGCAGCCGATTGGCCGCCTGGAAGTGGGCAAGCGTGCGGACTGGATCGTGCTGGACGGTAACGATCCGTACCTGGCCACGGCCAGTGAGGACGGGATTCTCAATCGCTGGCTGTTTGCCGGTGGTGATCGGCAAGTGCGCGATGTACTGGTCAACGGCCGGTGGGTGGTGCGCGATGGGCATCATGCTGGCGAAGAAGACAGCAGCCGGGCGTTCACTCAGGTCTTGAGGGATTTGTTGAGCTGACAAGCGACACATAACAAATGTGGGAGGGGGCTTGCCCCCGATTGCTGTGTGTCAGCCAGCTCATCTGATACTGACACATCGCTATCGGGGGCAAGCCCCCTCCCACATTTTGATTTGTGTGATTCCGGGTTACTGCGACGTCTTCGCCATCTGCTTGTCCGACGTACGCCAGATCAACCGCGTAGTGTCATACCCCTGCTGCCGCGCCCTGCTCAGCAGGTCTTCACGGGTTTCGGCGCTTACCGTCGGCGTACGCGACAGGATCCACATATATCGCCGGCTCGGGCTGCCGACAATGGCGGTCTTGTAGTCATCGCTGACATACAGCACCCAGTAATCGCCCTTGGCGACGCCGGGCAGTAACGAGGTAAACCAGTTGTCGAATTCCACCCAGAGCTTGTCGGTCTTGCCCGGCACCTGCGGCGTGGCCGTGCCTTTGGCTTCCTGCCATGTCCATTCAGGCGTCAGGCAGCGGTTGAACACCGACATGTCGCCATCGGGCAGCAAGGTGTAGCGCGCTTCGGACTGCGCACAGTTGCGCTGGAAATACATCGGCAAGCGGGCCAGCTCATACCAGGTGCCCTGGTAACGCTTGAGGTTGACGTGACTCGCGGTCTTGGGTTGCAGATCATCGCCAGAATGGCTGGCACAGCCCGCCAAAAACAGGCTGGCGCAAAGGAACACAACAAAACGCATCATTCTTCTTCTCCCGCAGGCTCGCGCCCCGGTTTACTTCAGGCCTTGCCCGGAAAACATCAGAACCTTGTCACCGGCATACTGCACGCTGATAAAGCTGTTTTTATCGCCCCAGGTGCAGCTGGACATGCCCAGTGCGCCGGAACAATCGGTCGGCTTGCCCAGCAACGACTCCACCTCGGCCTTGGCCATGCCAGCCGACAGCTTCTGGTAATTTTCTTGGTTGACCTTGCTGCAAGCGGCTAGCAGCACGCAAAAAGCCAGCAGGGCGAGACGGCGTAAAGACATGGAAAAGCTCCTGGAGAGACAAAGCAGCTGGGGTATCTGCCAGAAGCTTAGAAGGGAAAAGAGGTGTCTGGTTCCCGACGAGCGAAAACAAAAAAGCCCCGAAAACGCTGAAACGTTTCGGGGCTCAGGGTAGGAGTGATCTTGCTCGCGAAGAACGTTAATGATGACGCGGGCTGTCTGGATATCCGCGTTGTCTGTCAGCTTTTCGCGAGCAAGCTCGCTCCTACTTGTGATAAGCCGTCACACGCTCGACTTCTTCCTTCGAACCCAGGAAAACCGCCACCCGCTGGTGCAGGCCTTCGGGCTGGATATCGAGGATGCGCTGGTGGCCGTCAGTGGACGCACCGCCCGCCTGCTCAACCAGGAACGACATCGGGTTGGCTTCGTACATCAGGCGCAGCTTGCCCGGCTTGGACGGCTCGCGGCTGTCACGTGGGTACATGAACAGGCCGCCACGCGTCAGGATGCGGTGCACATCGGCCACCATGGCCGCGACCCAGCGCATGTTGAAGTTTTTCTTCAACGGGCCTTCTTCGCCTTCCATCAATTCGTTGACATAGCGTTTCACCGGCTCTTCCCAGTGACGCTGGTTGGACATGTTGATCGCGAATTCCTGGGTGGAGGCAGGAATCGAGATGTCTTCATGGGTGAGTACGAAGCTGCCCATTTCGCGGTCCAGGGTGAACCCCTTGACGCCATCGCCCAGGGTCAGGACCAGCATGGTCTGTGGGCCGTAGATGGCGTAACCGGCGGCGACCTGCTCGGTGCCGGGCTGCAGGAAGGCCTTTTCGTTCAGGGCTTCGTTCTGGCTCAGGTATTCGTTCGGGCAACGCAGTACCGAGAAGATGGTGCCGACGGGAGCGTTGATGTCGATGTTGGACGAGCCGTCCAGTGGGTCGAATACCAGCAGGTACGCGCCTTTCGGGTATTTACCCGGGATCTGATAGGCATTGTCCATTTCTTCGGACGCCATGCCGGCCAGGTGACCGCCCCATTCGTTGGCTTCGAGCAGGATTTCGTTGGAGATGACGTCGAGCTTCTTCTGCACTTCGCCCTGCACGTTTTCAGTGCCCATGCTGCCCAGGACACCACCCAGTGCGCCTTTGGACACGGCGTGGCTGATTTCCTTACAGGCACGCGCCACCACTTCGATAAGGAAGCGCAGATCGGCAGGCGTGTTGTTGCTGCGGGTCTGCTCGATCAAATAGCGACTCAAGGTAACGCGGGACATGGAAGGCTCCGGAGAATGGGGGGGGCTTAAAACCCGCGCAGTTTAACGCGAGTCGGGGCGTATTTCCTCTAATCAGAGGATTTAACGCCAAGAGAGTTCACGGCTTGGCGCAACGGCTATCTCCAATCACGCGACGTGTCACGCTGCATATATGCAGAACCCAATGTGGGAGGGGGCTTGCCCCCGATAGCGGTGTGCCAGTCGACACCTCTGTAAACTGACACTGCGCAATCGGGCGCAAGCCCCCTCCCACATGTTGTACTGCGGTGGTTAGTCGAGGGCTTTCCAAATTTCGGTGGCGTATTCGCGGATGGTACGGTCCGAGCTGAACCAGCCCATCCGCGCCGTGTTCAACACCGCCGAGCGCCACCAGGCCTTGGAGTCGTGCCAATGCGCCTCGACCCGCGCCTGGGCGTCCCAGTAAGAGTCGAAGTCGGCACACACCAGGAAGCGGTCGTAGTCGATCAGCCCGTCGATCAAGCCCACATACCGACCCGGATCGTCTGGTGAGAACACCCCGCCACGGATTGCTTGCAGCACATCATTCAAGCGATGGGACGCCGCAATTTCCGGCCCGGCATTGAACTCACCGGCATGCTTGCGCGCTTCTACCTGCTGGGCACTGAGACCGAAGATAAACATGTGCTCGGCGCCCACGCGCTCGTGCATCTCCACGTTGGCGCCGTCCATGGTGCCGATGGTCAGCGCGCCGTTGAGGCCGAACTTCATGTTACTGGTACCCGACGCCTCGAAACCGGCGGTGGAAATCTGCTCCGACAGATCCGCCGCCGGAATGATGCTTTCTGCCAGGCTGACGTTGTAGTTGGGCAGGAACACCACCTTGAGCAAGCCGCGCACGGTTGGGTCGTTGTTGACGGTGCGGGCGATGTCGTTGGTCAGCTTGATGATCAGCTTGGCCTGGTGATAACTCGCCGCCGCCTTGCCGGCAAAGATTTTCACCCGCGGCACCCAATCGACTTCCGGCTCGGCGCGGATCGCCTGATACAGCGCCACGGTGTGCAGCAGATTGAGCAGCTGGCGCTTGTACTCGTGGATCCTTTTGACCTGCACGTCGAACATCGCCGCCGGGTTCACCGAAATGCCCAGGCGCTCATGGATGATGTCGGCCAGCGCCCGCTTGCTGTGCAGACGTTGGTCGGCAAAGGCTTTGCGGAAGGTCTGTTTCTCGGCGAAGGTTTCCAGCTCGCCCAGGCGCGTTTCCATGGTGTCGAGAATGTCCGGGCCCAGCGCGCCTACCAACATATTGGTGAGCTGGGGGTTGGCCTGGTACAGCCAGCGACGGAAGGTGATGCCGTTGGTTTTGTTGTTGATGCGCTCCGGGTAGAGCTTATGCAGTTCGGAAAACACCGTGCTGCGCATCAGCTGGGTGTGCAGTCCGGACACGCCGTTGACGCTGTGGGAACCGAGGAATGCCAGGTTGCCCATGCGCACGCGACGGCCGTTGTCTTCTTCGATCAATGACACCGCGCGCAGCACGTCGAAGTCATGAACCCCCTTGGCGCGCAGCGAGTCGATGTGCTGGGCGTTGATCAGGTAGATAATCTGCATGTGCCGCGGCAGCATGCGTTCCATCAAGCCGACAGGCCAGGTTTCCAACGCCTCGGGCAGCAAGGTGTGGTTGGTGTAGGAAAGCGTTTCGACGGTGACGTCCCACGCGGCCTCCCAGGGGATGTCGTGCAGGTCAACTAATTGGCGCATCAACTCGGCCACGGCGATGGACGGGTGGGTGTCGTTGAGCTGGATGGCGGCGTGTTCGCCCAGGCTCAGCACCGAGCCGTGCATGTTCTTGTGGCGGCGCAGCAAGTCTTGCAACGAGGCGGAAACGAAGAAGTATTCCTGGCGCAGGCGCAGTTCCTGCCCCGCTTCGGTGCTGTCGGCCGGGTAAAGTACGCGGGAGATGCTTTCGGCGCGGGCCACCTCGGCAACGGCGCCCAAGTGGTCACCGGCGTTGAAGCGCTCCAGGTGCAGGTCTTCCACCGCGCGGGCACGCCACAGGCGCAGCGTGTTGACGCTGGCGCCACGCCAGCCGACTACCGGGGTGTCATAGGCCACCGCACGTACGGTTTCGCTGGGCGACCACACCTGAATCATCTTGCCGGACGCGTCCGCCAGGGTTTCCACGCTGCCGCCGAAACCGATCGGGTAGATCACTTCGGCGCGCTCGAACTCCCACGGGTTGCCGAAATCCAGCCAGCGTTCGGTCTGCTCCTGCTGCCAGCCATCGACAATCGCCTGGCGGAACAAGCCGTGCTCGTAACGAATGCCATAACCGTGACCGGCAATGCCCAGGGTCGACATACTTTCCATGAAGCACGCCGCCAGGCGGCCCAGGCCACCGTTGCCAAGCGCCGCATCGGGTTCGAGCAGGCGGATGCGCTCAAGGTCGACGCCGAGCTCGGACAGGGCTTCGCGAGCGATCTCCAACACGCCAAGGTTGCTCAGGCTGTCGTAGAGCAAGCGGCCGATAAGAAATTCCAGTGAGAGGTAATAGACCCGCTTCTGGCCTTTGCGGTAGATGCGCCGCGTATGGTCCATCCAGTGATCGACCATCTGGTCGCGCGCGGCCAGGGCAATGGCCTCGAACCAGTCATGGTCGAAGGCGTGGTCCGGGTCCTTGCCCACCGCGTAGGTGAGTTTGGTCAAGACGGCATCGCGAAATGCGGCGACCTCTGCTTCTCGTGCAAGTGGTTCCTGAGACATCAATTGCGACCTCGGGCGAGATAGAAGGAGTTGCTAGAGCCTAGACGGTCTGACAGACGGTAGACGCTCTGGTTCGTCAGTTTTTTAACTCATTCACGGTTGCGTGAATTTGATGCAGAGGTCGTGCCCGATCGCCGTTCGCGCAGAAACCCTGAAAAGATTGTTCAAAAAACCACCAATCCCGGTATGATCGCGCGCCCGGATACAGCCCCACCTTTTGGAACCCCGATGAAGCCTCAACTGATCGCCGCCGCGGAACTCGACCGTCTCGAGACCTGGCAGAAATATTCCGCCCACATGTGCGGGGGCTGCGTGTCCAGCTGCTGCACGCTGCCGGTCGAAGTGAAGATCAAGGACCTGATCCGCATCGGCATCGTCGATGAGTTCGAGCGCGGCGACCCACCGAAGAACATCGCCAAGCGTTTGCAGAAGGAAGGCATCGTCGAGCGCTACAACAACAAATCCGAGATTTTTACCCTGCAGCGCATGAGCAACAATGATTGCCTGTACCTGGATCGTAAGACGCGCTTCTGCACTATTTATGACAAGCGCCCGGATACCTGCCGCAATCACCCCAAGATCGGGCCACGGCCGGGGTATTGCGCGTACAAGCCCAAGGAAGTGGTGCGCGAGACCAATTTCAAGACTCTCGATAAGTTCTGAGCCGGGTTTTGTGGCGCTCTTGAGGGCCTCATCGGGGGCAAGCCCCCTCCCACATTTTGATCTGTGAACACATTCAAGTGTGGGAGGGGGCTTGCCCCCGATAGGGCCGGCACAGCCACCACACAAACAGCAGGCATAAAAAAACGCCCCCGGCCTTTCGACCGGGGGCGTTTTTCATTCAGCCTGAGTTAACTCAGTTCTTGGCTTTCTTGGCAGCGCGAGTACGCTCGCCTTCGTCCAGGATCTTCTTACGCAGGCGGATCGACTTAGGCGTGACTTCACACAGCTCGTCGTCCTGGATGAATTCCAGGGCCTGTTCCAGGGTGAAGCGAACAGGTGGAACCAGAGCGATGGTTTCGTCTTTACCCGAAGCACGCATGTTGTCGAGCTTCTTGCCTTTGGTTGGGTTGACGCCCATGTCGTTGTCACGGCTGTTCAGACCAACGATCTGACCGTTGTAGATCTCTTGACCGTGTTCAACGAACAGCTTGCCACGCGCCTGGAGAGTTTCCAGGGAGTAGGTCAGCGCCTTGCCGGTTTCTACCGATACCAGAACACCGTTCTGACGACCGGACATGTCGCCGGACTTCATGGTGTCGTAGCGATCGAAGATCGAGGTCAGGATGCCAGCACCGTTGGTCAGGGTCAGGAACTGGTTACGGAAACCGATCAGACCACGCGCAGGGATGTTGTATTCCAGACGTACACGGCCTTTGCCATCCGGCACCATGTTGGTCAGGTCGCCCTTACGCAGGCCCATCTCTTCCATGACCTTGCCCTGGGATTCTTCAGGGGTGTCGATGGTGACGTTTTCGAACGGTTCCTGCTTCACGCCGTCAACCTGACGGATGATCACTTCCGGACGACCAACACCCATTTCGAAGCCTTCGCGACGCATGGTTTCGATCAGTACCGAGAGGTGCAGCTCACCACGGCCGGAGACCTTGAACTTGTCGGCCGAGTCGCCTTCTTCAACGCGCAGGGCAACGTTGTACAGCAGCTCTTTGTCCAGACGCTCCTTGATGTTACGGGAGGTCACGAACTTGCCTTCCTTACCGCAGAACGGCGAGTCGTTTACCTGGAAGGTCATGGAAACGGTTGGCTCGTCGACGGTCAGAGGCTTCATCGCCTCGACGGTGTCCGGCTGGCACAGGGTGTCGGAGATGAACAGCGAGTCCATACCGCTGACGCACACGATGTCGCCGGCGAAGGCTTCTTCAACGTCGATACGGTGCAGGCCGTGGTGACCCATCAGCTTCAGGATGCGACCGTTGCGCTTCTTGCCGTCGGCGCCGATGGCAACAACCGGGGTGTTCGGCTTGACGCTGCCACGCGCGATACGACCAACGCCGATAACACCCAGGAAGCTGTTGTAGTCCAGTGCCGAGATTTGCATCTGGAACGGACCGTCACGGTCAACCTTCGGTGGTGGAACGTGGTCAACGATGGCCTGGTACAGCGGGGTCATGTCTTCAGCCATGGCGGTGTGTTCCAGACCGGCAATGCCGTTCAGGGCCGAGGCGTAGATAACCTGGAAATCCAGTTGCTCTTCGGTAGCGCCGAGGTTGTCGAACAGGTCGAAGATCTGGTCCAGAACCCAGTCCGGACGCGCGCCTGGACGGTCAACCTTGTTGATGCACACGATCGGACGCAGGCCGGCTTCGAACGCCTTCTTGGTCACGAAACGGGTTTGCGGCATAGGGCCGTCTTGAGCGTCAACCAGCAGCAGAACGGAGTCGACCATCGACATTACGCGTTCAACTTCGCCGCCGAAGTCGGCGTGGCCCGGGGTGTCCACGATGTTGATGTGGTAGCCGTTCCAGTTGATGGCGGTGTTTTTCGCCAGGATGGTAATACCGCGCTCTTTTTCCTGGTCGTTGGAGTCCATCACGCGCTCGTCGTTGAGCTCGTTGCGCTCCAGGGTGCCGGATTGACGCAGGAGTTTGTCTACCAGGGTGGTTTTACCATGGTCAACGTGAGCAATGATGGCGATGTTACGTAGATTTTCGATCACTTGTGTATCTCGATCAGAGGATTCGGTGTGCTGACAGGTCGTGGCAGCGATTAACAGTAGAGTCAGGCCTTGCCGTTACAGCTTGACGGCAGAGTCGGGGGGCCGGTGACGCAGGCCACAGGCAAACAGCCCCGGGCTCTTAGCTCGGTCGATAAACGCGCACATTGGCATGTCCCTCACTGAGCAAATGGTGGGCATGCAGGCGACTCATCACGCCTTTGTCGCAATACAGCAGGTACTGACGGCTGTCATCCAGTTCCTTGAAACGCGCGTTCAATGCATAAAACGGCAGCGTTTGTACGTCGATGCCAGGAATCTCCAGCGGCTCGTCTTCGGCGGCATCCGGGTGACGGATGTCGACGATGATCTGGCCGGCCAGGGCTTCGCTGACTTCTTCGATCTGCACATCCTGGCCCAGCTCGTCGATGACGCGATCGATCGGGACCAGTTTGGCGTTCTCGAGCGCACGCTCCAGAATCGCCATGTCGAACTGTTGTTCTTCATACTCCACGCGGTTGCGCTTGGCGTGGGTCTTGGGGTTCACCGAAATGACCCCGCAATACTCGGGCATATGCTTGGCAAAGTCGGCGGTGCCGATTTCTTCTGCCTGGTCGATGATGTCCTGCTTGTGGCTGGCGATCAGCGGGCGCAGCACCAGCTTCTCGGTCACGCAGTCGATCAACGACAGGTTCGGCAACGTCTGGCTGGACACTTGGGAGATCGCCTCACCGGTCACCAGCGCATCGATCTGCAACTGGTCGGCGATCCGGGACGCAGCGCGCAACATCATACGCTTCAATACCACGCCCATATGACTGTTATCGACTTTGCCGAGAATTTCGCCCAGCACTTCCTCGAACGGCACGCTTACAAATAGCACGCGTTGGGAGCTGCCGTACTTCTTCCAGATAAAGTGCGCCACTTCCATCACGCCCAATTCGTGTGCACGACCGCCCAGGTTGAAGAAGCAGAAGTGGCTCATCAGGCCGCGCCGCATGATCTGGTAGGCCGCGACCGTGGAATCGAAACCGCCGGACATCAACACCAGGGTCTGTTCCAGGGCGCCCAGCGGGTAGCCGCCGATGCTGTCGTGCTGGCTGTGGATCACAAACAACCGTTGGTCGCGAATTTCCATGCGCACTTCGATTTGCGGCGCTTTGAGGGAAATTCCGGCGGCGCCGCATTCGCGACGCAGCTTGCTGCCGACGTATTTCTCCACATCCATGGAGCTGAACGGATGCTTGCCGGCGCGCTTGCAACGCACCGAAAAAATCTTGCCGGCAAGCTCACCACCAAAGTGCAGCTTGCACTTCTCGGTGATGTCGTCGAAGTCGCCCAGCGGGTACTCGTCCACTTGCAGGAAATGCGCGATACCCGGCATGCAGCTCAGGCGCTCGGTCATGTCCTTCAAGGCTTTGGCGTCGGTCAGGCGGGTTTCCAGCTCGAGATTGTCCCACACGCCGTTCACCACCACAGCCGGGTCCAGATCGCGGAGCACGGCACGGATGTTCTTGGCCAACTGACGGATGAAACGCATCCGTACCGGTCGGCTCTTGATGGTGATCTCGGGGAAGACTTTAACGATTAATTTCATGGAAACAGCGCGCGCCGGGCCTGCTGAAAAAGGGGGGCGCGGATTATAGCGGAAATCGCTCAAGGTTTAACCAGTTAATATGCATCGCATGTGCAGCGCACCAAAACAGGTCATTTTCGCCAAATAACGCTACATTGCGGTGCGCTATTTATCGCCCATTGGCCGTTTGCACCGTTATAGGGGCCATTTTGAAGCAAAAAGACCATGTTGGCGCACTGGCATGCAATTTGCTCTCTTGTGAGGCAGGTTGCCTTGGCGGAGTATCCGCGCCGGCATCACCCAAATTCTAAGGGCTAACTCCACTACCAAGCCCGAAGCCACCCGGAGGACACCATGTCGAAGTCGGTTCAACTCATCAAAGATCATGACGTTAAATGGATTGATCTGCGCTTCACGGACACCAAAGGTACTCAGCACCACGTGACCATGCCGGCTCGCGACGCGCTGGATGATGCTTTCTTCGAAGAAGGCAAGATGTTCGACGGTTCCTCCATCGCTGGCTGGAAAGGCATCGAAGCCTCCGACATGATCCTGATGCCGGACGACAGCACTGCCGTCCTCGACCCGTTCACCGAAGACCCAACCCTGATCATCGTCTGCGACGTGATCGAGCCTTCGACCATGCAAGGCTACGACCGCGACCCACGTGCGATCGCCAAGCGTGCCGAGGAATACCTGAAGTCGACCGGTATCGGCGACACCGTATTCGTGGGCCCGGAGCCTGAATTCTTCATCTTCGATTCGGTCAAGTTCAAGTCCGACATCTCCGGTTCCATGTTCAAAATCTTCTCCGAACAAGGCTCGTGGATGTCCGACCAGGACATCGAAGGCGGCAACAAAGGCCACCGTCCAGGTATCAAAGGTGGCTACTTCCCGGTTCCGCCATTCGACCACGACCACGAAATCCGTACCTCCATGTGCAACGCCATGGAAGAGATGGGCCTGGTCATCGAAGTTCACCACCACGAAGTGGCGACTGCCGGCCAGAACGAAATCGGTGTGAAGTTCAACACCCTGGTCGCCAAGGCTGACGAAGTCCAGACCCTGAAGTACTGCGTACACAACGTGGCGGATGCCTACGGCCGTACTGCTACCTTCATGCCCAAGCCGCTGTACGGCGATAACGGTTCGGGTATGCACGTTCACCTGTCCATCGCTAAAGAAGGCAAGAACACCTTCGCTGGCGAAGGTTATGCCGGCCTGTCCGACACCGCCCTGTACTTCATCGGCGGCATCATCAAGCACGGTAAGGCCCTGAACGGCTTCACCAACCCGTCGACCAACTCCTACAAGCGTCTGGTGCCAGGTTTCGAAGCGCCGGTCATGCTGGCTTACTCGGCCCGTAACCGTTCCGCCTCGATCCGTATTCCTTACGTGTCCAGCCCGCGTGCTCGCCGTATCGAAGCCCGCTTCCCGGACCCGGCAGCCAACCCGTACCTGGCCTTCGCTGCGCTGGTCATGGCTGGCCTGGACGGTATCCAGAACAAGATCCACCCTGGCGACGCCGCCGATAAAAACTTGTATGACCTGCCGCCTGAAGAGGCCAAAGAGATCCCACAAGTGTGCGGCAGCCTGAAAGAAGCCCTGGAAGAGCTGGACAAGGGCCGTGCGTTCCTGACCAAGGGCGGCGTATTCAGCGACGACTTCATCGATGCCTACATCGAGCTCAAAAGCGAAGAAGAAATCAAGGTTCGCACCTTCGTACACCCACTGGAATACGAGCTGTACTACAGCTGCTGATCCGGTAGCGCTGCTTAAGGTGGCGTGATGAAAAAGACCTCCTGCGGGAGGTCTTTTTTTTGCCTGGCGTTAGCCGGCCGGGGCGTGGCGTGGCGTTGCGGTCGAGCATTTTGCCGACCACCGAGGTGCCCAGACCACTGTAGAAGCGAGCTTGCTCGCGAAAAACTCCAAGACACCGCATTTCTTCAACATTTACGCGTTATCGTTAGCGACCTTCGCGAGCAAGCTCGCTCCTACAGGGGGACCTCCTTTGAAATGTCGATTCGTATTTGCCTTGATGCTTGTCAGCGTCACCGCCAGCGCTGCGCCGCCGACGCTCGAACCCTTGCTCAACAGCATCGCCGAGCGCCTGGAGATTGCCGACCAGGTCGCCCTGAGCAAATGGGACAGCCACAAGCCTGTGGAAGACAAAAAGCGCGAGCAGGAAGTGATCGCCAGCGTCATCGCCCAAGCCCCGAGCTACAAGCTTGAGCCCGCCGCGGCCGAGCAGTTTTTCTCAGCGCAGATCGAGGCAAACAAACTGGTGCAATACACCCACCTGTCCGACTGGCAGTTCCAGGGCAAGGCCCCCGACGATCCGCGCCCTGACCTGGTCAAACAGATTCGCCCGCAGCTGGATGAACTGCAAAAACGCCTGCTGCAACAACTGGCCGACTTCACCCCGCAGCGTACCGACTCGCAATGCCCGCAGTGGCTCGCCGAGGCGGTGCATGAGCCACTGAATGACCCGCTGCGCCAACTGGCGATGATCCGCGCCACCGCCGAGTTGTGCATATACAAAGGCTAGCCCTGTAAACCCAATTAAAAGTGTGGGAGGGGGCTTGCCCCCGATGGCAGTGGTTCAGTTGATGGATAGGCTGACTGACACCCTGCTATCGGGGGCAAGCCCCCTCCCACATTTGGATCGCATCCATCCCTGACAGCCTGCCCCAAGTCGCACTATATTGGTGCGACAGGTTGCACCCCTACTGCAGCCACAGCCCATTTTGGTTCGATTCTTCCCGAGCAGACTGGCAGAACGCCACAGTTTCGCGCCTCAATCCCCTATTTCATGGGTTTAACGCTTCTTTTCGGAGCCTTGGTTTGTTTTTTGCATTTTCCTTGTATCAGCGTGTGCCTCAAGCCTGCGCCTTGCTCCAAAAGAGGTCCCGATGACCATCAGCGATGCACTGCACCGTTTGTTACTCGACAACCTGACCACCGCGACCATCCTGCTCAACGCCGACTTGCGCCTTGAGTACATGAACCCCGCGGCGGAGATGCTCCTGGCGATCAGTGGCCAGCGCAGCCATGGGCAGTTCATCAGCGAATTGTTCACCGAGTCGGCCGAAGCCTTGAGCTCGTTGCGCCAGGCCGTGGAGCAGGCGCACCCGTTCACCAAGCGCGAAGCAATGCTCACCGCCCTGACCGGGCAGACGCTGACCGTCGACTATGCGGTGACGCCGATCCTGAGCAATGGCGCCACCCTGCTGCTGCTCGAAGTGCACCCTCGCGACCGCCTGCTGCGCATCACCAAGGAAGAGGCGCAACTGTCCAAGCAGGAAACCAGCAAGATGCTGGTGCGTGGCCTGGCCCATGAGATCAAGAACCCCCTGGGCGGCATTCGCGGCGCGGCGCAGTTGCTGGCCCGCGAGCTGCCGGAGGAGCATCTCAAGGACTACACCAACGTCATCATCGAAGAGGCCGACCGCCTGCGTAACCTGGTGGACCGCATGCTCGGCTCCAACAAGCTGCCGTCCCTGGCCATGACCAACGTGCACGAAGTGCTGGAGCGCGTCTGCCAACTGGTCGACGCCGAAAGCCAGGGCTGCATCACCCTGGTGCGCGACTACGACCCGAGCATTCCCGACGTCTTGATCGACCGCGAGCAAATGATCCAGGCGGTGCTCAACATTGTGCGCAACGCCATGCAGGCCATCAGCAGCCAGAACGAGTTGCGCCTGGGCCGTATCAGCCTGCGCACCCGCGCGCTGCGCCAGTTCACCATTGGCCACGTACGCCATCGCCTGGTGACCAAGGTCGAGATCATCGACAACGGCCCGGGCATCCCGGCCGAACTGCAGGAAACCATCTTCTTCCCCATGGTCAGCGGCCGCCCGGACGGTACCGGGCTGGGCCTGGCCATTACCCAGAACATCATCAGCCAGCACCAGGGCCTGATCGAATGTGAGAGCCATCCCGGCCACACCACGTTCTCGATCTTCCTGCCATTGGAACAAGGAGCCCCCACGACATGAGCCGTAGTGAAACTGTCTGGATCGTCGATGACGACCGTTCTATCCGCTGGGTCCTGGAGAAAGCCTTGCAACAGGAAGGCATGACCACCCAGAGCTTCGACAGCGCCGACGGCGTGATGAGCCGCCTGGCTCGCCAGCAGCCGGACGTGATCATCTCCGATATCCGCATGCCCGGCGCCAGCGGCCTGGACTTGCTGGCGCGCATTCGCGAACAGCACCCGCGCCTGCCAGTGATCATCATGACGGCGCACTCGGACCTGGACAGCGCCGTTGCGTCCTACCAGGGCGGCGCCTTTGAGTACCTGCCCAAGCCGTTCGATGTGGATGAGGCGGTGGCGCTGGTCAAGCGCGCCAACCAGCACGCCCAGGAGCAACAGAACCAGGAAGCCCCGCCGGCCCTGACCCGCACCCCGGAGATCATCGGCGAAGCGCCGGCGATGCAGGAAGTGTTTCGTGCCATCGGGCGCTTGAGCCATTCCAACATCACCGTGCTGATCAACGGCGAATCGGGTACCGGTAAAGAACTGGTGGCCCACGCCCTGCACCGTCACAGCCCTCGGGCAGCCTCGCCGTTCATTGCGCTGAACATGGCCGCTATCCCGAAGGACTTGATGGAGTCCGAGCTGTTCGGCCATGAAAAAGGTGCGTTCACCGGCGCGGCCAACCTGCGCCGTGGGCGCTTTGAACAGGCCGACGGCGGCACCTTGTTCCTCGACGAAATCGGCGACATGCCGGCCGATACCCAGACCCGCCTGCTGCGGGTGCTGGCGGACGGCGAGTTCTATCGGGTGGGCGGCCACACGCCGGTCAAGGTGGATGTACGCATCATCGCAGCCACGCACCAGAACCTGGAAACCCTGGTGCACGCCGGCAAATTCCGTGAGGACTTGTTCCACCGCCTCAACGTGATCCGCATCCATATCCCGCGCATGTCGGACCGCCGCGAAGACATCCCCACCCTCGCCCGCCACTTCCTCAGCCGCGCCGCCCAGGAACTGGCCGTGGAGCCGAAGCTGCTCAAAAGCGAGACCGAGGAATACCTCAAGCACCTGCCATGGCCCGGTAACGTACGCCAGCTGGAGAACACCTGCCGCTGGATCACGGTGATGGCGTCCGGGCGCGAAGTGCACATCAGCGACCTGCCGCCGGAGCTGCTGAGCCTGCCGCAGGACTCGGCCCCCGTGACCAACTGGGAACAGGCGCTGCGTCAATGGGCCGACCAGGCCCTGGCACGCGGCCAGTCGAACCTGCTCGACAGCGCTGTACCGGCGTTCGAGCGGATCATGATCGAGACCGCGCTCAAGCACACCGCCGGCCGCCGTCGCGATGCCGCCGTGCTGCTGGGTTGGGGGCGTAACACCCTCACGCGCAAGATCAAGGAACTGGGGATGAAGGTGGATGGCGGGGATGACGACGACAGCGACGACGCCTGATCATCGCTCTCTGAGCCACTGAAAATCCAATGTGGGAGGGGGCTTGCCCCCGATGGCGGTGGGTCAGCTACAGATAGGCTGGCTGATGCACCGCTATCGGGGGCAAGCCCCCTCCCACATTTGGATCTTCACAAGATTTGAGGGTTGTGCACTGCTTCAATGCACCATGAACCGGCATTGGGCACTGACTTGAGACCTGAAAGATCGCTATCGCTAAAAAATTCTTGAAAGCTGAAACCACCAAAGCCCCGGATTCCGGGGCTTTGCGCTTTCTTGCAAGCTTTTATGGGGCTAATTGCAAACTCTGGCACGCCCCCTGCAATAACCCTGGTACTACCCAGTTTCGGGGACCTTGGTACAGGCAGGCCGAGAATCCCCTCTTTAACACCGAAGCCCTTGGCTTCACCCCGTTTTGGGAGCCCTGGTACAGGCAGGCCGGGAACTCCCTCTTTTATTGCTCATGGAGATGGATCTCCAGCCGCCAGCGGTCATCGACCTCCTGGCCCTTCCACTCGCCACGCAATGGCCGGGCCGCCACCAGGTTGAGCAGCAAACCGCCGTCGGTCTTGCGCACCCGCCAGTTCACATCCTTGTCATTGACCTTGAGTCGCCCTGCGGTGACCTTGCCTTGCGCGTCGAACAGCAGCGCCACGGTGCCGTCGATATGCTCGCCGTGCAGCTTGGGCTCGCGGTTGAACCACACCACCACACCGTCCGCCACAGGCTCTACCTGTTGCAACTCGACCGGTTGCGGGGTGGTCAGGCGCCCGATCATCAAGCCCACCATCAAGCCGACGATCGCCAGTGAGCCCAATACCCTGGGCAATAGCTTCGGCCTTGGGTCGTCTTCGGGGGTAGAATGCAGCGCATCTTTGCCTTCGGAGCCGTGCATGTTTCACGTCATCCTTTTTCAACCAGAAATTCCGCCGAATACCGGCAACGTTATCAGGCTGTGCGCCAACAGTGGCTGCCACCTGCATTTGATCGAACCGCTGGGCTTCGACATGGACGATAAACGCCTGCGTCGCGCCGGACTGGATTACCACGAGTACGCCACCCTCCAGCGCCATGCCGACCTGGCCAGTTGCCTGGACAGCCTGGGCCAGCCACGTGTGTTCGCGTTCACCACCAAGGGCTCGCGGCCTTTTCATGATGCCAGCTTTGCCGAGGGCGACGCGTTTCTGTTCGGCCCGGAGAGCCGGGGCCTGCCGGCCGAGGTACTCGATGCCCTGCCTGATGGCCATCGCCTGCGCTTGCCGATGCGCGAGGGCTGCCGCAGCCTGAACCTGTCCAACACCGTCGCCGTCGCCGTCTACGAAGGCTGGCGTCAACTCGGTTTCAAGTAACACACATAGCAAATGTGGGAGGGGGCTTGCCCCCGATGGCGGTGTATCAGCCAGCATACCTGTAGCTGACCCACCGCCATCGGGGGCAAGCCCCCTCCCACATTTTTTTACCGCATCGACTTACTGAACCGTCGGCGCACCTTCCTGTTGCATGCGCTGCAGCTCTTGGGCGTACAGGGCATCGAAGTTCACCGGCGCCAGCATCAGCGCCGGGAACGAGCCACGGGTGACCAGGCTGTCCAGGGTCTCACGAGCATACGGGAACAGGATGTTCGGGCAGAACGCGCCCAGGGTGTGGCTCATGGACGCTTCGTCCAGGCCCTGGATCAGGAAGATACCGGCCTGCTGCACTTCAGCGATGAAGGCCACTTCTTCGCCGTTCTTGACGGTGACCGACAGGGTCAGCACGACTTCGTGGAAGTCACCTTCCAGGGATTTCTGGCGAGTGTTCAGGTCCAGCGCGACACTTGGGGTCCATTCCTGGCGAAAGATCGCCGGGCTTTTCGGCGCTTCGAAAGACAGGTCACGCACGTAGATGCGCTGCAGCGAAAACTGTGGGCCTTGGTCTTGCGCTGCTTCGGGGTTCTGTTGGTCAGTCATCGCAGATCCTTCTTTATCTTGGGGTCTTTTAGGGGTTAGGCGGACAGCAGCGCGTCGAGTTTACCGGCGCGCTCCAGGGCGAACAGGTCATCGCAACCACCGATATGCCGGCTGCCGATCCAGATCTGCGGGACCGACGTGCGGCCAGCCTTCTGGGCCATTTCAGCGCGCACTTGAGGTTTGCCGTCGACCTTGATTTCTTCGAAGGCCACCTTCTTGCTCTGGAGCAACTGCTTGGCTCGGATGCAAAAAGGGCAATAATCGCTGGAATACACGACAACCTGGCTCATATCACTTCACCAACGGCAGGTTATCGCCACGCCAGCTGCTGATACCACCGGACAGCTTGGCAGCGGTGAAGCCGGACTTGAGCATCTCGCGGGCGTGAGTGCCGGAGTGCTGGCCTTGGGCGTCGACCAGGATAATAGTCTTGGCCTTGTATTTCTCCAGTTCGGCCAAGCGCGCGATCAGCTTGTCCTGGGGAATGTTCAGGGCGCCGACGATATGGCCGGCGGCGAAATCCTTGGCCGGGCGAATATCCACGACAACGGCCTCATCCTTGTTGACCAGCGCGGTCAGCTCCGATGTACTCAGGCTGCGGCCACCACGGCTCAATTCGTGAGCGATCAGCAGCGCCAGCAGGATGACGAAGGCACCCACGAGCAGATAGTGGGCAGTGGCAAATGCAATCAGGTGATCAACCATCAAGGAGGTTCCAGGGCGTTAAAATGGCGGTAAGTATACACAGCCGTCGGGGGCGGCCAACCCCCGTAAAGCGGTGACGCGGTTGGAACTTCGCTTTAAACTGCCACTCACTTTTCCATTGCCTTCCTTTATTAACGCCGCGAGAGGATCTATGACTACCACGCCTAAACCTTTGGTCCTGATAATTCTCGATGGCTTCGGACACAGTGAAAGCCACCACGACAACGCGGTGTACGCCGCCCGCAAGCCTGTGCTGGACCGCCTCACCGCCACCGTGCCCAACGGCCTGATCTCGGGTTCCGGCATGGACGTGGGCCTGCCGGACGGCCAGATGGGCAACTCGGAAGTCGGCCACATGAATCTCGGCGCCGGACGAGTGGTCTATCAGGACTTCACCCGCGTGACCAAAGCGATCCGCGATGGCGAGTTCTTCGAGAACCCGACCATTTGCGCGGCGGTGGATAAAGCCGTCGCCGCCGGCAAGGCCGTGCACTTCATGGGCCTGCTCTCGGATGGCGGCGTACACAGCCATCAGGACCACCTGATCGCCATGGCCGAACTCGCCTTCAAGCGTGGTGCCGACAAGATCTACCTGCACGCCTTCCTTGATGGTCGCGACACCCCGCCCAAAAGCGCGCAGTCGTCCATCGAACTGCTGGACGCCACGTTCGCCGCCCTGGGCAAAGGCCGCATCGCCAGCCTGGTAGGCCGTTACTTTGCCATGGACCGCGACAACCGCTGGGACCGCGTGGCCCAGGCCTACAACCTGATCGTCGATGGCCAGGCCGAATTCAACGCCGCCACCGCCCAGCAAGGCCTGGAAGCCGCCTACGCGCGTGGCGAGAGCGATGAATTCGTCAAGGCCACCACCATCGGTGAGCCGGTGAAAGTCGAAGACGGCGACGCCGTGGTGTTCATGAACTTCCGCGCCGACCGTGCCCGTGAACTGAGCCATGTGTTTGTCGACGACGGTTTCAAGGATTTCGACCGCGCGCGCCAGCCGAAAGTCGAGTTCGTCATGCTCACTCAATACGCCGCCAATATCCCGGCCCCGTCGGCATTCGCGCCGGGCAGCCTGGAAAACGTGCTGGGCGATTACCTGGCGAAAAACGGCAAGACGCAACTGCGCATCGCCGAAACCGAAAAATATGCCCACGTGACCTTCTTCTTCTCCGGTGGCCGCGAAGAGCCGTTCCCGGGTGAAGAGCGCATCCTGATCCCATCGCCAAAAGTCGCCACCTACGACCTGCAGCCAGAGATGAGCGCGCCGGAAGTCACCGACAAAATCGTCGATGCCATCGAGCACCAGCGTTACGACGTCATCGTGGTCAACTACGCCAACGGCGACATGGTCGGCCACAGCGGCAACCTGGAGGCTGCCACTAAGGCCGTGGAATGCCTGGACCTGTGCGTGGGCCGCATCGTCGATGCCCTGGACAACGTCGGTGGCGAAGCGCTGATCACCGCCGACCACGGCAACTGCGAGCAGATGTCCGACGAGTCCACCGGCCAGGCCCACACAGCCCACACCACCGAGCCGGTGCCGTTCATCTACGTCGGCAAGCGCGATTTCAAAGTGCGTAACGGCGGCGTATTGGCGGATGTGGCGCCGACCATGCTGATGCTGATGGGGCTGGAAAAGCCGAAGGAAATGACTGGCACTTCAATCCTGGTCTGATTTAAACAACACGGTAGATCCAATGTGGGAGGGGGCTTGCCCCCGATGACGGAGTGTCAGTCAACACTTATGTGACTGGTCCACCGCTATCGGGGGCAAGCCCCCTCTCACATTGGCCCTTCGGTGTTTGGAAGATATCTTTTTGCCATACCACCACCACTCGGCACCTATCTTGCCCGCCCGCCCCAATTGGACGTTTTTTTTGCGGCGCTTGGCGGGCATACTAGAGCGTCCCTTTCCCCTGGTGTCGCCCGCCTCTATGCTTCGCGCCTTGATTACCCTCGCTCTTGTCTGCCTGCTCCAACCGGCATTTGCCGATGAGCGTGCACAAACCCAACAACAGTTGGACGCTACGCGTCAGGACATTACCGAGCTGAAAAAACTGCTCGGCAAGCTCCAGGAAGAAAAGTCCGGCGTGCAGAAAGACCTGCGCGGCACGGAAACCGAAATGGGCAAGCTGGAGAAGCAGGTCCAGGAGCTGCAAAAAGAACTAAAGAAGAGCGAGTCGGAACTGGAGCGACTCGACGCTGAGAAAAAAAAACTCCAGAGCGCACGCGTTGAACAGCAACGCCTGATCGCGATCCAGGCCCGCGCCGCCTACCAGAGCGGCCGCCAGGAATATCTCAAACTGCTGCTCAACCAGCAGAACCCGGAAAAATTTGCTCGCACCCTCACCTATTACGATTACCTGAGTCAGGCGCGCCTGGCGCAGTTGAAGGGCTTTAACGAAACGCTGCGCCAGTTGGCCAATGTCGAGCAGGAGATCAATGATCAGCAGGCCCAACTGCTCGACCAGAAGACCGCGCTCGACACCCAGCGCAACGAGTTGGACAAGGTCCGCAAGGAACGCCAGCAAGCCCTGGCCAAGCTCAACGATGACGTAAAAGCCCGCGACGCCAAGCTCCAGGCCCGCGAGCAGGATCAGGCCGACCTGGCCAAAGTGCTCAAGACTATCGAAGAAACCCTGGCGCGCCAGGCACGCGAGGCCGAAGAAGCGCGGCAAAAAGCGCTGATCGCCCAGCAGGAAGCCGAAAAAAAGCGCCAGCGTGAGGCCGAACTGGCTGCCACCAGCGATGCGCCGGCCCCGCGCAAACCGGCGCATGCAGCGCCTGGCCCGCTGGTTTCCAGCAGCGGCGAGTCATTCGGCGGGCCTTTTGCTTCAGCCCGCGGCAAACTTCCATGGCCGGTTGATGGTCGACTGTTGGCACGCTTCGGTGAAACCCGCGGCGATGATACCCGTGCCAAGTGGGATGGTGTGATGATCAGCGCCTCTGCGGGCAGCCAGGTCCACGCCGTCCACGGCGGGCGCGTGGTGTTTGCCGATTGGCTGCGCGGGGCCGGTTTGCTGGTGATTCTTGACCACGGTAATGGCTATTTGAGCCTTTACGGCCACAATCAGACGTTACTCAAGTCGGCAGGTGATGTGGTAAAAGCCGGTGAATCCATCTCCACTGTCGGTAACAGTGGTGGCCAGGACACCCCGGCGCTGTACTTCGCTATTCGTCAGCAGGGCCGCCCGAGCGACCCTGCACAATGGTGCCGATCCCAAGGATAGGGTCGCATCTACATTAGGAGTTCGTTCGACATGCTGCATTTGTCCCGCCTCACATCGCTGGCCCTGACGATCGCCCTGGTGATCGGCGCGCCTCTGGCTTTTGCCGACCAGGCTGCACCCGCTGCAATGGCCGCGACCACCAAGGCGCCGTTGCCGCTGGACGAGCTGCGCACCTTTGCCGAGGTCATGGACCGGATCAAGGCTGCCTATGTCGAACCCGTAGACGACAAGACCCTGCTGGAAAATGCCATCAAGGGCATGCTCAGCAACCTCGACCCGCATTCGGCCTACCTGGGCCCCGAAGACTTCGCTGAACTGCAGGAAAGCACCAGCGGTGAATTCGGTGGACTGGGTATCGAAGTGGGCTCCGAAGACGGCCAGATCAAAGTGGTCTCGCCCATCGACGATACCCCGGCGTCCAAGGCCGGCATCCAGGCCGGTGACCTGATCGTCAAGATCAACGGCCAGCCGACCCGTGGCCAGTCCATGACCGAAGCCGTCGACAAAATGCGCGGCAAGCTCGGCCAGAAAATCACCCTGACCCTGGTGCGCGACGGCGGCAACCCGTTTGACGTGACCCTGGCCCGCGCGACCATCACGGTCAAGAGCGTGAAGAGCCAGTTGCTGGAGTCGGGCTATGGTTACATCCGCATTACCCAGTTCCAGGTCAAGACCGGCGACGAAGTGGCCAAGGCCCTGGCCAAGCTGCGCAAGGACAATGGCAAGAAGCTCAACGGCATCGTGCTCGACCTGCGTAACAACCCGGGTGGCGTGTTGCAATCGGCGGTGGAAGTGGTCGACCACTTCATCACCAAGGGCCTGATCGTCTACACCAAGGGCCGCATCGCCAATTCCGAGCTGCGCTTCTCGGCCACCGGCAACGATCTGAGCGAGAACGTGCCGCTGGCCGTGCTGATCAACGGCGGCAGCGCCTCGGCCTCGGAGATCGTTGCCGGTGCCCTGCAGGACCAGAAGCGCGGCGTGCTGATGGGCACCACCAGCTTCGGTAAAGGCTCGGTGCAAACCGTGTTGCCGCTCAATAACGAGCGTGCGTTGAAGATCACCACGGCGCTGTACTACACGCCTAATGGTCGCTCGATCCAGGCGCAGGGCATCGTGCCGGACATCGAAGTGCGCAAGGCCAGGATCACCAACGAGATCGACAGCGAGTACTACAAAGAGGCGGACCTGCAAGGCCACCTGGGCAATGGCAACGGCGGCGCCGACCAGCCGACCGGCAGTGGCGCCAAAGCCAAACCGATGCCGCAGGACGACGATTACCAGTTGGCCCAGGCGCTGAGCCTGCTCAAGGGCCTGAGCATCACGCGCAGCCGTTGATATGCGCTTTGCCCTGACCATCGCCTTGCTGTGCAGCCTGGCCGGATTCGCGCAAGCGACGCCGGCCGGCGAGCCGCACAAGGCCTATCTCACCCTGATCATCGACGACCTCGGGCAAAACCTGCCCAGGGATCGTCGCGTGCTGGCCCTGCCTGGGCCGGTCACCACCGCGATCATGCCTGACACCCCTCATGCCGCCGAATTCGCCCGCGAGGCCCACAAGGCCGGCAAGATCGTCATCCTGCACATGCCCATGGATCCGGCCACCGGTCCGTTTGCCTGGCACCCCGAGCTGTCGATCGAAGAGCTGGGCAAGCGCCTGGACGCCGCATTCGCGGCCGTGCCCTACACCGCCGGCATCAATAACCATATGGGCAGCCGCATGACGGCGCAGCCACAGGCAATGGCGTGGTTAATGGGCGAGCTGCAGCGGCGCCACAAGTTCTTTGTGGACAGCCGTACCAGCGCACAGACCGTTGCCGCCGCCGAGGCGCAGAAGATCGGGCTGGCGCATGTTTCGCGGGATGTCTTCCTGGATGACGAGCGCACCGAGGCAGCAATTACCACGCAACTGCAGACCGCAATCAAGCTGGCGCATAAACAGGGCTCGGCGGTGATGATCGGACACCCTTACCCACAGACCCTGGCGGTGCTGGAGCGCGAATTGCCCAAGCTCAAGGCGCAGGGTGTGGAGTGGATCGATATCAAGTTGATGATCAGCGTGCGCAGTAACCGGGCGATGGCCGGGCACGGCAAAGACGGCATTTACCGCTAAATCAAGTGGCGAAAATCCAATGTGGGAGGGGGCTTGCCCCCGATAGCGGTGTGTCAGCTGAACATGTATTGGCTGATCTGCTGCCATCGGGGGCAAGCCACCTCCCACATTTTTGACCGCGTTTATTCTTCGGAACTGCCCACTTCAGAGGTAACGCGCCATGATTTCGTCTACACGACCACTCTTGCGTAATTCATCCAGCGCAGCCTGGAGCCTGGCAACCACTTCGTCCGGCACATCCTTGTTCAACGCCAGGTAAAGCTGCGCGCTGTTGAACCGCAACACCGTCCTGAGCCCGTTCACCCCCACCTGGCGCGCCAGGTAACGGCCAGCAGGATCGCCGGTGGCCCACAGGTCGATCTGGCCCTCCATGAGCTTTTGCGCATTATCCTGGTCACGTAAGGCGACAACCGGCTTGAGCCCCTGCTTGTCCAGGCTCTCGGCAATGGCATCGCCTTTGTAGGCGCCAATCCTGTAGCGGCGCGCCTGCTGCAGGCCTTCCAACTGGATCTTGCTGTCAGCCTTGGCCAGCAGCACCCAATCGTCCGGGCCGATGGGGCCGACCCATTTGAACAAGGCTTCACGGTCCGGCAAACGGGCCATGACGAACACACCATAGCCAGGCTTTTCCAGGGCGAGTTTGTAGATTCGCTCCCAAGGAAAACGCAGGGTGAGGTTGTAGGCAATGCCGGCGCGCTTGAAGGTTTCCCGCACGATATCCACGGCGATGCCTTCGATGTTCTCGTCCCTGGCGAAATTCTTGCCGTTTTTCGCCATGTTGTAAGGCGGGAAATTTTCCGTCAGCAGCACCAGGGAGGTGGCAGGCGATTCGTCGGCGTGCGCCGTAGCCGCCATGAGCATGGAGGAACTGACGAGGACGAGCAGCAGGTGTTTGAACATGAAGGCTACCGGAATCCATGGCAAGCGCAGAGAGTGCCGCGACCCCGCCATGCTGTCCAGCAGCGTTTACCGAACGACGAACCCGCGCGCTTGCAGTGCCTACATAACGACTACATCCCCGGCGCTCTGTGCTCAATAGTGGAGTCTTGAGGCTTGTCCGTTCGGAACGCGCTGACCGTCTGATACAGAGGGACCAGATCACGCCACGACGGCCGGCCCTCCCCAACTCTACTTCTGCGAAAAGGACATCCCCATGGAGTCAATAAAATATGGAA
Organism: Pseudomonas sp. CFBP13528; assembly: GCF_005233615.1. NCBI lineage: Bacteria > Pseudomonadati > Pseudomonadota > Gammaproteobacteria > Pseudomonadales > Pseudomonadaceae > Pseudomonas > Pseudomonas sp. CFBP13528. The sequence goes on along the minus strand of NZ_QGAJ01000003.1, from coordinate 248,003 downwards.
ATCTGTTAATCAATTTCACCTCCCAATTCCAATGGCTTTGGGATAGCAATGGTTCAACGAATGCGAGCCCGGGTGCATTTTGGCGCCCGGTGCCAAATCCCGAGTTTCTCAAAGGCTATTTTCCGCTGGGCGATGTGGTGATCGGTCAGTATGGCAACCACCAAATCAGCGGAAAGAAAGTGGTCGCGGTAGTTGGCGAAGGTGATCCGAACAGCGAAGGAGCCCGGGTTAAAGGCAAAGCACTCAGCCCGCCTGATGAATACGAGCTGGTCTGGAACGATATAGGTTCCAAAGCCTACGAGGACGGTGCAGTGTGGCGCCCGGTAGCGCCTGAAGGTTATTTGGCGCTCGGCTTTGTGACCACCCGGGGTTACCAGAAGCCCTCGCGCAACGCCATTCGCTGTGTCAGAGCTGACCTGGTCATAGCCTCCTACATCAGCGACCTTATCTGGAACGACAGAGGCAGCAACGCCGCGATGAGCTTCAGTGCCTGGAACATCACACCACCTGGCGCCGCACAGGGCGAAATTTACCTTTCGCCAGGTACCTTTGTCGGGGCCGACAGCTATGCAAGGCCGGACCAGCATATTGCGGCCTACTCGTTACGAATGCGTATCCCGCTTCAGGTCAACCCTTCCCCGCCAGCCCCACACTTGACTGACCACTCCATTCCCTCGCCCCATGAAAAGGCCGAGGTCACTCATATGTCCACACTCCCGTGGTTCACAGTCAAAGATCCCCACCTGAGCCCCGTCGAACAACTGCGCTCATCGCCGACTTATCGTCTGGAAAGAACCGATAAGTATCTGCGCGTCGGATTTGGTCGGAACGAAAGCTCCGCAACGCAGACCCTGAAGTGGGTCGCGACCAACGGGCAAAACGGATCACAGCTTGAAACCTTTACTCGTACCACGGCCATAGAGATCGGGAGCGAATGGCAGTTCAGCATCACTCCACTGGCCTCCTCAATCAAATTTTCGGCAAAGTTCAACAAAAGTCTCACTCACACCGAAACCTCCACGCAGGGGTGGACAAGCTCGACGTCCATTGAGATCAGCGCGACGGTGCCAGCCCACAAAACCATTGCGGTGTACTTGATACAAAGTGAGTACCGATTGTTGCGTGAGAACAACACGCAAATCTCTTCCAGCATCAGCTACACCGATGGCAACAGCGTGTACTGGAGTGAATACCCGCCAGCACGAGAATGCCAAATCAATTGCAGGCCCCTGTCCGCGCTGGAGTCCAAAGCCCGCGAAGCGGTTATCACGTCGTCCGTTTAACGAACGACGATACCGCGCGCCGCCATGTAAGCCTTGGCCTCGGGGACGGTGTATTCGCCAAAATGGAAAATACTCGCCGCCAGCACCGCGCTGGCATGCCCTTCGATGACGCCATCGGCCAAGTGCTGCAGGTTGCCGACACCGCCGGAGGCGATCACCGGGATGCCCAGGGCATCGCTGATGGCGCGGGTTACGCCCAGGTCGAAGCCGTTTTTCATGCCGTCCTGGTCCATGCTGGTCAGCAGGATTTCACCGGCGCCGAGGGCTTCCATCTTCATCGCCCACTCCACCGCGTCCAGCCCGGTCGGTTTGCGCCCGCCGTGGGTGAAGATCTCCCAGCGCGGGGTTTCTCCGGGGCCGGAAACTTTCTTGGCGTCGATGGCGACCACGATGCATTGCGAGCCGAAGTGCTGCGCGGCTTCGCCGACAAACTCAGGGTTGAACACCGCAGCGGTGTTGATCGAGACCTTGTCCGCGCCGGCATTGAGCAGGTTGCGGATGTCTTGCACGGTGCGCACGCCGCCGCCCACGGTCAGCGGGATAAACACCTGGCTGGCCATGCGCTCGACGGTGTGCAAAGTGGTATCGCGGCCGTCGACGCTGGCAGTGATGTCGAGAAAGGTAATTTCATCGGCACCCTGTTCATCGTAGCGACGGGCGATTTCCACCGGGTCGCCGGCATCACGGATGTTCTCGAACTTGACGCCCTTGACCACGCGACCGTTGTCGACGTCCAGGCAAGGGATGATGCGTCTGGCTAAAGCCATAGGCTTATCTCCGATAAGAGTTGCAAGCTTTGAGCTACAAGCTGCAAGTAGAAGCAGATCGGCTTTAACTTGCAGCTTGCAGCTTACGACTTGGAGCTGGCCGCGTAGCCATCACAGAAGGCTTGTGCTTCGGCTACATCCAGCGTGCCCTCATAAATCGCGCGGCCTGTAATGGCGCCAATGATGCCAGGTGCCTTGGCGTCCAGCAGCGACTTGATGTCACCCAGGTTGTGGATACCGCCAGAGGCGATCACCGGGATTTTCGTCGCAGCGGCCAGCGCGGCGGTGAACGGCACGTTGCAGCCCTGCATCATGCCGTCTTTGGCGATGTCGGTATAAACGATGGCGGACACACCATCAGCTTCGAACTGCTTGGCCAGGTCGATCACCTGCACCGTGCTGATTTCAGCCCAGCCGTCGGTGGCGACAAAACCGTCCTTGGCATCCAGGCCGACGATCACCTTGCCCGGGAACGCGCGGCAGGCTTCGGCGACGAAGGCTGGGTCTTTTACCGCCTTGGTGCCGATGATCACGTAGCTCACGCCGGCTTTGACGTAATGCTCGATGGTTTCCAGCGAGCGGATACCGCCGCCGATCTGGATCGGCAGGTTGGGGTAGCGTCTGGCGATCGCGGTGACCACCTCGCCATTGACTGGCTGGCCTTCGAAGGCGCCGTTCAAGTCCACCAGATGCAGACGACGGCAGCCCCCTTCCACCCATTTGGCGGCCATGCTCACCGGGTCATCGGAGAACACCGTGGAATCTTCCATACGGCCCTGGCGCAGACGGACGCAGGCGCCGTCCTTGAGATCGATAGCGGGGATAATCAGCATGCTTTTCCTTCGTCAAAGAGCTGCAAGCTGCAAGCTATTAGCTGCAAGCAAGCACGCGTATCAATTCTTGCAGCTTATGGCTTGAAGCTTTCAGCTGCTCTTTTCAAGCGACCACAAGTCGCTTTCGATGCTTTCGAACCTTTCTTTAAGGAGCGTCTGCGTGTCGAAAACCGCCCTGTTGTAATAATGCGGCGCCACTTCGGTGGTGAACAGCTCAAGAATCTCGGCGACTTCAAACGAGCCCAGCTTGAGCTCGAAGCGGTCCTCCATGAACCGCTTGATCTTGTCGATAGCCGCACGCTCCTGCTCGGGCGTGAGGTTCAAGATCGGCGGTTTCAGTTTCTTGGCCATTTACCAGTGACCGTCCCACGCGGCGAAGTTCTGCAGCAATTGCAGGCCATGGGTATGGCTCTTCTCCGGGTGGAACTGCACGGCAAAGCGCGAGCCGTCGGCCAGCGCTGCGGCGAAGTCGACGCCGTAGTGCCCGCCCCCCACCACCTGGCGCGGGTTACCGGCGGCGATGTAGTAGCTGTGCACAAAGTAGAAACGCGCCATGTCCGGAATTTCATGCCACAGCGGGTGATCCACCGCGCGACGCACTTCGTTCCACCCCATGTGCGGCACCTTGAGGTGTTCGCCGTCTTCATGCAGGTCTTTGCCGAAGAACTTCACCTGGCCGGGAAACAGACCAATGCAGTCGACACCGCCGTTCTCTTCACTGCTGTCGAGCAAGGCTTGCATGCCCACGCAGATGCCGAGGAACGGACGGTCCTGGCTGACTTCGCGCACCAGGCTGTCAAAGCCCAGGCGGCGGATCTCGGCCATGCAATCGCGAATCGCGCCAACGCCTGGAAACACCACGCGGTCGGCTTCGCGAATCACGTTTGCATCGCTGGTGATCAGCACCTTGCCGGCACCCACGTGCTCGAGCGCCTTGGCCACCGAGTGCAGGTTGCCCATGCCATAATCGATAACCGCGACCGTCTGCATTACAGAACGCCCTTGGTCGAAGGCATTTGCCCGGCCATGCGCTCATCCAGCTCCACGGCCATGCGCAGCGCGCGGCCGAAAGCCTTGAACACGGTTTCGATCTGGTGGTGGGTGTTGGTGCCGCGCAGGTTGTCGATGTGCAGGCTGACCAGTGCGTGGTTGACGAAACCCTGGAAGAATTCCTGGAACAGGTCGACGTCAAAGCCACCCACGGTGGCGCGGGTGTAGGGCACGTGCATCTGCAGGCCCGGGCGGCCGGAGAAGTCGATGACTACGCGCGACAGCGCTTCGTCCAGCGGGACATAGGCGTGGCCGTAGCGACGGATGCCTTTTTTGTCGCCGATGGCCTTGGCAAAGGCCTGGCCGAGGGTGATGCCCACGTCTTCCACCGTGTGGTGGTCGTCGATGTGCAGGTCGCCCTTGCTGACGATATCCAGGTCGATCAGCCCGTGACGGGCGATCTGGTCCAGCATGTGCTCAAGAAAAGGCACACCGATATCAAATCGGGCCTTTCCGGTGCCATCCAGGTTGATCGAGGCTTTGATCTGGGTTTCCAGAGTGTCGCGCTCGACGGACGCCATACGTTCGACCATCACCAGCTCCGCAAATCATTGGGCGAAAAAGGCAGCCATTATAGGGGCGCGGGCGCTAAACAGAAACATCGAAGGGGATAAGACTGACGAGTTGAAGCGGGGAATGTCGGGGATAGACATGTGCATACATGTGGGACCCAGCCCACCAGAACACTAACAATCAATGTGGGAGGGGGCTTGCCCCCGATAGCAGTGGGTCAGTCAACAATGCATTGACTGATGCGCCGCCATCGGGGGCAAGCCCCCTCCCACACGGGTTTTGCCGTGTTAGTGGAACAGTACTGCGGTCTTCTGCAGAGTCACCCACACACCCCATGCCAACGGAATGCCCACCACCAGCCAGGCGGCGACCGCCAATGGCTTGCTGCCAGGGGAGGCTTTCCACTCCAGCACGGTGCTGGCGTCAGCGCCTTTGTCATGGCCCAGCGCCTGCTCGGCGGCGAGTTCGGCATCGGTCATGAAGTACTTGTCGGCCACCGGACGCACCAGCAGGTTGCAGATGAAGCCCAGCACCAGCAGGCCAGCGAGAATGTACAAGGTGATGTCGTAGGCCGCAGCGCGTTCAACGCCGATGCTCAACTGATATTCACGCAGGTAGTTCACCAGCACCGGGCCCAATACGCCGGCAGCGGCCCAGGCGGTCAGCAGGCGACCATGAATGGCGCCGACCATTTGCGTACCGAACAGGTCGGCCAGGTAAGCCGGGACCGTGGCAAAACCACCGCCGTACATCGACAGGATGATGCAGAACGCCGCCACGAACAGTGCCACGTTGCCCAGGTGCCCCAGGTTCGGGATCAGCGCGTACAGGGCAAAGCCCAGGGCGAAGAACACGAAGTAGGTATTTTTGCGCCCCAGGTAGTCGGAGAACGACGCCCAGAAGAATCGGCCACCGATGTTGAACAGGCTCAACAGGCCGGTGAAGCCTGCCGCGATCGCGGCAATCGATGCGAGTTGCCCGGCGTCCAACTGACCAAACGGTACGTCCAGCCCCAGCAATTTGCCGCCGAACACTTCCTGCAGCAGCGGCGAAGCCATGCCGAGGATGCCGATACCGGCTGACACGTTCAGGCACAGCACCAGCCATACCAGACGAAATTGCGGGGTTTTCCACGCCACGTTCACATGCACATGACGGTGCGTGATCATCGCGTTGCTGGCTTTTTTCGCCGGTGCGGTCCAGCCCTCAGGCTTCCAGCCGGTTGGCGGAACGCGATAGGACAAGGCGCCGCCGATCATGAACACGAAGTAGATCGCAGCCATCACCAGGAAGCTCTGCCATACGCCCACGCTGGTCGGCGAGGCGAAGTGGCCCATCAGTGCTGCCGCCAGCGGTGCACCGACCATCGCGCCGCCGCCGAAGCCCATGATCGCCATGCCGGTCGCCATGCCGCGTTTGTCCGGGAACCACTTGATCAGGGTCGATACGGGCGAGATATAGCCCAGGCCCAGGCCGATACCGCCGATGACCCCGGAGCCGATCCACATCAGCCAGATCTGGTGGGTATAGATACCCAACGCCGAGATCAGCAGGCCGCCGCACCAGCACAACGCCGAGACGACACCGGCCTTGCGCGGCCCGGCATGTTCCAGCCAGCCGCCCCAGATCGCTGCCGAGCAGCCCAGGAAGATGAAGAACAGGGTGTAGATCCAGCCCAGCATGGAGATGGGCCAGTCGCATTGGGACGAGAAGACCTGGGCGATAAAGCTCATGTCCGGCGCACAAGCGACCGGCGCCGTGATGCCCAGCGCCTTGGACAGCGGCAGCCAGAACACCGAGAAGCCGTAGGCCATGCCGATGCACAGGTGGATGGCCAGCGCGGCCGGTGGAACCAGCCAGCGGTTGAAGCCGGGCTTGGCGATAATGCGTTCCTTGGACAGGAACGCAGGCGGTGCGGCGTTGATACCCGCCGCAGTGCTAGTGCTCATTGGTGTTTCCCCCAGTTATTGGTATGCGTCCGTCAGGCGCTCTCCCCCTCGGCCTTGCACGCAACGCGTGGCCGTTTTTTGTGAGTGAAGCTCCATTTTGGCGCGACGATACGTCGCAGAAGGCGGACGAACGCGCAGAGATTAGCACCTGCAGATGCGAGAAAAACCAAATTGACATCACTTTTTTCAGCCCATCTGTTTTATTTGACGCCAAAATCCTGTTTCGCCGGTCGTAGATACAATGTAACGATCCACGAACTGATGCAGGCCTTCGGGCGTTATACTCTGCGGCTAAATTTTGAAATCGACATACAAGGACTCGCCCATGAAAGCGTTCGGCAAAATCCTGGGTCTGGTATTTCTCGGGCTGTTGCTGATCATTGTGGCTCTCGGCTTTGCCCTGACCCATCTCTTCGATCCCAACGACTACAAAGAAGAAATTCGCCAGATTGCCCGCGACAAGGCCCACATCGAGCTGACGCTCAATGGCGACATCGGCTGGAGCCTGTTCCCCTGGCTGGGCCTGGAGCTGCACGAAGCCGGTGTGGCAACCCTGACCAATCCGACCCAACCGTTCGCCGACCTGCAAATGCTCGGCCTGTCGGTACGCGTGCTGCCGCTGCTGCGCCGCGAAGTGCAGATGAGCGATGTGCGGGTCGAAGGCCTGAACCTGCGCCTGAACCGCGACAAGAACGGCCACGGCAACTGGGAAGACATCGGCAAGAACCTGCCTGACGAAACCCCGGATGCTGCCGCCCCCGCGCCGGCCGAACCGGTGGCTGAAGCCAAGCCGGAGAAACCGCCGCAGCCGATCCGCCTGGACATCGACAGCCTGACCATCAACAACGCCCGCGTTGAATACAACGATGAACAGACCGGCAAGCAATTGAGCGCCGAAAGCATCCAACTGAGTGCCGGCGCCATCCACGAAGGCGCCAACATTCCGCTGAAACTCACCGCTTTCCTGGGCAGCAACCAGCCGGTCATGCGCCTCAAGACCGAGCTGAACGGCAACTTGCGCATCCAGCGCGCCCTCAAGCGCTACCAGTTCGAAGACATGCGCCTGAGCGGCGAAGCCACTGGCGAACCCTTGCAGGGCAAGACGCTGACCTTCTCCACCCAGGGTCAATTGCTGGTCGATCTTGCCGCCAACATCGCCGAATGGACCAACCTGAAACTCTCGGCCAACCAATTGCGCGCACTGGGCGAACTCCGGGTTACTGACCTGAGCAATACCCCGCAGATCAGCGGCGCGCTGTCGGTCGCGCAGTTTGACCTGGCCAAGTTTCTCGAGAGCGTCGGCCACCCTCTGCCGGCGATGGCACCGGGCAGCCTGAGCAAAGTCGAACTGGTCAGCCGCCTCAAAGGCACGCCGACCAATGTCGCGCTGGAGGACCTGAACCTGAAACTCGATGGCAGCACCTTCACCGGTCGTGTCGCCGTGGATGATTTCGCCAAGCAGTCACTGCGCGTGCAGCTCAAGGGCGACACCTTCAATGCCGACAATTACCTGCCGGCCAAATCCGAAGCCGCCAAAGGCACGGCGGCCGCACGCCAGGCCGAAGTGCAGAGCAGCGAGGCCGGTGCAATGGCCGCCGGCGGTAACAGCCCACTGCCGGAAGCGCCGACCAAAGCCGCCTGGAGCAGTGACAAACTGCTGCCGCTGACCCGCCTGCGCAGCCTGGATATCAACGCGGACCTTGCGTTCGGCCAACTCACCTTGAGCCAGCTGCCGATCCAGAACGCGGTACTGAAAGCCTCGGGCGTCGATGGCCAGCTCAGGCTCGACGCGCTGAGCGGTGGCCTCTACAACGGTACGTTCCAGGCCAACGGCACCCTCGATGTACGCCAGGACACCCCGCTCCTGGCGCTGCAAACCCATATCAAGCAGGTACCGGTAGAAAAAATCCTGCAGGCCCAGGGGAAAACCCCACCAGTCAAAGGCCTGGTCACCCTGGACAGCAACCTGACCGGGCGTGGCAACAGCCAGAAGGCCTTGATCGACAGCCTCAACGGCACCGCCGGCATCGTCATCAACAATGGTGTGCTGCTCAACGCCAACATCGAGCAACAACTGTGCACCGGTATCGCCCTGCTCAACCGCAAAACCCTGAGCACCACGCCGCAAGGCAAGGACACGCCCTTCCAGGAACTGCGCGGCAACCTGACGTTGCGCAACGGCGTGGCCAGCAACCCTGACCTGAAAGTGCGCATTCCGGGGCTGACCCTCAACGGCAATGGCGATGTCGACCTGCGCGTACTGGGCATGGACTACCGGGTGGGCATCATCGTCGAAGGCGACCAGCGCGACGTGCCGGACCCGGCCTGCCAGGTCGGCGCCAACTTCCAGGGTATCGAAGTGCCGCTGCGTTGCCGTGGCCCGCTGGAACTGGGCGCCAAGGCCTGCCGCCTGGACAAGGACGGCCTCGGCCAGGTCGCCATCAAAGCAGCGGGCAATCGTCTCAACGAGAAACTCGAAGAGAAGCTCGACAAGGTCAATCCCAAGCTCAAAGACGCATTGAAAGGCCTGTTCAACCGATGAGAAACGAGCAGTTTTCACAGGCGGTGCTGGACTGGTACGACCGCCACGGTCGCCACGACCTGCCCTGGCAACAGGGCATCACGCCGTATCGGGTGTGGGTGTCGGAGATCATGCTGCAACAGACCCAGGTCAGCACCGTGCTCAATTACTTCGACCGGTTCATGGCGTCCTTGCCGACAGTCCAGGCGCTGGCCGCCGCGCCGGAAGACGAAGTGCTGCACCTGTGGACCGGCCTGGGTTACTACACCCGGGCGCGTAACCTGCAAAAGACTGCAAAGATCGTGGTCGCCGAATACGGCGGCGAGTTTCCCAGGGATGTCGAAAAGCTTACCGAACTGCCCGGCATCGGCCTGTCGACTGCCGGCGCCATTGCCAGCCTGAGCATGGGCCTGCGCGCGCCGATCCTCGACGGCAACGTCAAACGCGTGCTGGCACGCTTTACCGCGCAAGAGGGCTACCCGGGCGAACCCAAGGTCGCCAAGCAGCTGTGGGCGACCGCAGAGCGCTTTACGCCACACGACCGCGTCAACGCCTACACCCAGGCGATGATGGACATGGGCGCCACGCTATGCACCCGCAGCAAACCCAGCTGCCTGCTGTGCCCGCTGGAAAAAGGCTGCGAAGCCCACATGCTCGGCCTGGAGACGCGCTACCCGATCCCCAAGCCGCGCAAGACCATCCCCCAGAAGCGCACGCTGATGCCGATGCTGGCCAATGCCGAGGGTGCGATCCTGCTTTACCGTCGCCCCTCCACGGGCCTGTGGGGCGGTTTATGGAGCCTGCCGGAGCTGGACGACCTGGAAGACCTGGATCATCTGGCCAACCAGCACGCGCTGGCACTGGGCAAACATCAGGAACTGCCGGGGCTGATCCACACCTTCAGCCACTTCCAGCTGGCCATCGAACCCTGGCTGGTCCAGGTCGAGGAAAGCGCCCATCACGTGGCCGAGGCCGACTGGCTCTGGTATAACCTCGCCACCCCACCGCGCCTGGGCCTTGCCGCCCCGGTGAAAAAACTGCTGAAGCGCGCGGCTGAAGTAATGAACGCAGGAGAGTCGTCATGACCCGCACCATCATGTGCCGCAAGTACCACGAAGAACTGCCCGCCCTCGAACGCGCCCCTTTTCCGGGCGCCAAAGGCCAGGACATCTACGATAACGTCTCCGCCCAGGCGTGGGCCGACTGGCAAAAACACCAGACCCTGCTCATCAACGAAAAACGCTTGAACATGATGAACGCCGAAGACCGCAAATACCTGCAGGGCGAAATGGACAAGTTCTTTTCCGGCGAGGATTACGCCAAGGCCGACGGCTACGTACCACCTGCTCAATAATTGATCAAAAACCGGGGTCTGCACGTAAGCGACGGTAATAATTAAATATTTTTTGAAAACTTGCTTGACGACCCCCTGAAAAACCCGTTTAATGCGCCCCGTTGCCCAGATAGCTCAGTCGGTAGAGCAGGGGATTGAAAATCCCCGTGTCGGCGGTTCGATTCCGTCTCTGGGCACCAAAATACCGAGAAACCCCAAGGAACAATGTGTTCCTTGGGGTTTTTTATTGTCTGCGATTTAATGGGGGCCGGCTGCGTGCGGTCACGATGTCGCAGCAGCACGATTGAGGGTTGTTTTTCGCTGGACTCAATCGTCCAGCCTTTACCCAATTCCCAGCTGTAAGGTTTTTTCCATGACACGCTTCTTGCTCTGCACGCTCTGGCTACTGACCGCAATGCTCAGTGGATGCGCCACGCAAATGGACGTAGCGCTCAACGCAACGCCTGACCCCGACTACCACTTCGACCGCCAGGCAACGGTACTGGTGACGTCCACCGGCGGCAGCGATGAAAACGCGCTCAACGCTCGCTACTACCTGCGCGACATGGTCAGCGCCATGAAAGACCAGGGCTTTCGCAATGTGTTCACCGACACCACCCTGCCCAAAGACCATGCACCGATCAAAATGACCGTCAGCCTGGACGTCGACAGCAAGCAGGTCACCTACCGCTATACCGCCACCGAATACGGCCAGGTAGCAAACAGCACCACCACGCAGTGCAAGAAGAACAAAAAGAAAACCGACCAGCTGACCTGCACCAGCACCCCAAACACCACCTACGGCCCCGTAGGCACCTCTGAACGCACCGGTTACACCACCCTCACCACGTTCAGGGCCACCGCGCGGGATGAGGCGAGCAAGCGCGCGGTGTACGTGCTGCGGGCATCGTCGTACAACGACGACTGCCAGGCCGCGAAGGTGGAAGCCTTTTTGGTGGAACAGGGGCTGCGCAATCTGAATTTCCAGGATCGGGTACAGCGTAATTACACGGTTACGATGCCGGAGGGGTTTCGTTGTAAATAAGTGCTTTCCAAAGAGCCATCTCAGTTGAGCAAAAACACCATCAACGCATTGTCATTCAACCGCCCCTGAAAGCTCGGCGCCAACGGCTCAACCGGCGAGCCCTTCAACAGCGCCGTGTCCTTGCGCGGCACAATCACCCAGGATGGCCGGGGCAATGTGGCGAGCTTTTCCAGTTCGTCACGCCCGACGAAAAACGGCTGTTCATCGTGGTCCAGGTTCATCATGTAGCGCACCGCCCAGGTGTCCCGGCCCAGGTCGACAAATACCAGAGGGCCCGGCTGCGCGTCCCGCAACGCCTCCACCTGGCTGACAAACTGCCGGGTATCGAACTGAAGATCCTTGGCCGGCTCGATTACAGTGACCAGCAGCAACCACTGCGCCGCCAGGGCGAGCATGCTCAGCCACACCAACCGCCCGGCCCGACGCCACGCCACCAGCGCCGCCGCTTGCATCAGTACGAGCACGCCGATCAATAACGGCATCGAAACATCAGGCCAATAGCCGTGCTTGTGCCAGGCATACCGACACGCAAACACCACCACCACGCCCAGAGCCGGCAGCGCGACGACGAGCCCTTCGTAGCAGCGGCGCACGCCAACGAGCCAGCCTTGCGCCTGAAGCAGCCCATAGGCCGCCACAGCGGCAAACATCGGCACCATGGGCAGGATGTAATAGGCACGCTTGAAGTGCGGTACTGACAGGCCGAGCAAAATCATCAAGCCGCACGCGCCGAGGCGTATCAGCAACTGCACATCATCATTGATCCAGCGCTGCGCCCAGCGATGACGTAGCGCGATCAACGTCGCCAGGGCCAACGGCACCACCGGGAAGTACCGGTACAAACTCAGCTGGAAGTAGAAATAAAACGGCTCGCCGGACTCATCCAGGCGCCCGCCGACCTGCATCTTGAACACCTCATCGGCAAAAGCATCACCCCCGCTGATTCGGGCGAGTTTCATCAGCACCCACCAGCACGCCGCCAGCAACACCAACCCGACCACACCGTGAACCAACACCTGCCTGACCCGCTCCCCCGGCCGGCCCAACGCCCAGTACACACATGTGACGCCACACACCTCGATCAACCCCAGCGGCCCACGAATCGCGAAGGCCAGGACAAACAAGGGGAAAACCGCAAGTTGCCTGAACCGCGAGCCCAGCTGTTCACCACTGTGCAGCAGGTAGAAACTGCCGACGCACAGCAGCGCGACCATCTGGTCCAGGCACACCGAGCGCGACTTTTCGAGCAGTTGGGTGGTGAGCAATGTCAGCAGCACCGTCAGTAATGCCCAAGGCCGGCTGGACGGTGCCAGCAGGCGATAGATCAGGGCGACTCCCCCCGCCGAAGCGAGCGCGGTGGGCAGCACATTCGCCAAGTGGTTCGGCGCGTCAAACAGCCGGGCGAAGACAAAACTGAAGAACGTCGCGGTGCCGGGATAATCCGCGTATGGCTGGCCGTAAGTGGTAGGGAAAAGACTCGCGCCGTGGCGAAACATTTCCTGCAGGAACAATGCCCAGCGCCCGTCGAAGCCCTGAGGCTGCTGATCCCAGATACCCAAAGTGAACAGCAGTAAGGCGATCAGAAAGATGCCCAGCGACTCCAGGCGAAAGCGGTTGCGATGATCCATCGGGTGACCTGTCAGGTGGGAAGCGCGGGCTTATGGTGCCGACTGCCCCCCTGAACAGCGTCTGAACGAACCTGCACATTCATGCATTACCGACTGGCGGGCCATACCAGGGCCGGGATCAGGCGGATGTAGATCAACTGCGCCACCAGTTCGACCAATGTTTGCAGGATGACCGCCGTCGCGGCCAGCCCGCGCACGCCTTCAGGCAATGCCAGCGCCAGGGGCAACACCACCAGGGAATTGCGGGTGGATGCGCTGAACGTTACCGCACGCGCCGTTGCCGCCGGCAGCGCGAATACCCGCGCAGCCAACATCCCCATCAGCGGCGCCAGCAGCACGAAGCCTGCGTAGATGGGCAGCACCGGCAGAAGCAGGCGGATGTCCCGAATCACCGATGTGATCTGCGATCCGATCACTACAAACAGCACGAGGGCCATCGCCGGCACCGGCAACCAGGCCCAGGCGCTGTTCCACCGGTTGATCAGCATTGATCGTCGCGCGTAAAAGGCCGTCAACGCGGCCAGCAACATTGGCAGCGCGATCAACAACAGGAACGCTTCGATAAACGGCGCGACCGCGATCACCACCTCCGAGTGCGCTCCCAGCATCGAACCCAGGTACACCGGCAGCAGGGCCAATTGCACCAGTAACAGTAACGGCGTGGCCGCCAGCATCAACCGCGAATCACCTTTGCCGATGTGGGTAAACACCACCACGTAATCGATACACGGCGTCAGCAATACCAGCAACGCGCCCACCAACAACGCGGGGTACTCCAGCAGGCCACGGGTCAGCGCCCATACCAGCAAGGGCACCAGGATGAAATTGGCCAACAGCAACGCCAATATAAAGCGCGGGCTGCCCCAGCCACGGCGCAGGTCGAGAAAAGGGATTTGCAGGAACATCGCATACATCAATACCGCGATGGCGGGCGTGACCAGTACGCTGAGGCCCTGAGCAAAAGACGGCGCGAATGCACCACAGAGCGCGGCCAGCAGGGTGGCGACAAAGTAGAGGGGAATCTGGTTGTGCTCAAGGGTGTCGCGGGTCATGAAGACGCTCTGGCAGGTTGCGAAGGCCAAGCCTATTCATCTATTGCCCGGTGGTCGAGTTGGATGAGCGACCAAACCTGCTTGGGATTTCCCCCAACCTGCGCTTCAATACCTGCCCCAACCCCAAGGACGTTACGCCCATGGCCTCGCCAAACAAGCAGCAAAAACGTGCCCAGCGGGCAAAAACCAAGGCCAAGCAAAACCGTACCCAACGTGCCGTCGCCACCAAGCCGGATGCGTTCGCCGGCGACGACAGCCGTATCGACCTTGAGTCGGTGGACTTGACCGAGCTGTTCGTGGAGATGCGCACGGCGGGCGAAACCAGCCAGCAGGCGCTGTGTGCGGTATTCCTGGCGCACCCGCTGCTGGCGTTGGTGCTGGAACAGGAAGGCGAAGAGGAAGCGACCGACTTTATCCTGGCCGCGCTGATTGAATATCGGCAATGGGCCACTGACAGCGATGACGAGGCCGGCGCATTGGCGTGGATCGAATCGCCGCAGTTCCAGGCGGACTACGTGGCTGCATCCCAGGCCCTGACGAACTCAACAGACTGACACACACACAATGTGGGAGGGGGCTTGCCCCCGATGGCAGTGCGTCAGTCACTTGTTTGTTAACTGACCCACCGCTATCGGGGGCAAGCCCCCTCCCACATTTTGATCTGCATTTCGTCAGTTCAGTACGGCAGCGCCACCAGCATGTTCAGAATGCCCGTCGCGATGATTTCGACCCGATGGGCTTCCCGGACCGTACATGGCGTGGATCGAATCGCCGCAGTTCCAGGCGGACTCCGTGGCATAGTCCCAGGCCCTGACGAACCCAACAGACTGACACATACACAATGTGGGAGGGGGCTTGCCCCCGATGGCAGTGCGTCAGTCACTTGTTTGTTAACTGACCCACCGCTATCGGGGGCAAGCCCCCTCCCACATTTTGATCTGCATTTCGTCAGTTCAGTACGGCAGCGCCACCAGCATGCTCAGAATGCCCGTCGCGATGATTTCGACCCGATGGGCTTCCTGGACCGTACATGGCGTGGATCGAATCGCCGCAGTTCCAGGCGGACTCAACAGACTGACACACACACAATGTGGGAGGGGGCTTGCCCCCGATGGCAGTGCGTCAGTCACTTGTTTGTTAACTGACCCACCGCTATCGGGGGCAAGCCCCCTCCCACATTTTGATCTGCATTTCGTCAGTTCAGTACGGCAGCGCCACCAGCATGCTTAGGATGCCCGTCGCGATGATTTCGACCCGATGGGCTTCCTGGACCGTACATGGCGTGGATCGAATCGCCGCAGTTCCAGGCGGACTCCGTGGCATAGTCCCAGGCCCTGACGAACTCAACAGACTGACACACACAATGTGGGAGGGGGCTTGCCCCCGATGGCAGTGCGTCAGTCACTTGTTTGTTAACTGACCCACCGCTATCGGGGGCAAGCCCCCTCCCACATTTTGATCTGCATTTCGTCAGTTCAGTATGGCAGCGCCACCAGCATGCTCGAATGCCGGTCGCGATGATTTCGAACCGATGGGCTTCCTGGACCGTACATGGCGAGGATCGAATCGCCGCAGTTCCAGGCGGACTACGTGGCCGCATCCCAGGCCCTGACGAACTCAACAGACTGACACATACACAATGTGGGAGGGGGCTTGCCCCCGATGGCAGTGCGTCAGTCACTTGTTTGTTAACTGACCCACCGCTATCGGGGGCAAGCCCCCTCCCACATTTTGATCTGCATTTCGTCAGTTCAGTACGGCAGCGCCGACTCTCTGGGCCTTGCGACGACTGGCAACAAACAGCCCCGCCAACACCACCAGCAAGCTCAGAATGCCCGTTGCGATAATTTCGACCCGATGGGCTTCCTGGAACAGCATGATGGTCAATGTACCGACGATAAACACCATCACCGCGTAGGTCAGGCCCGGAAACAGCCACATCTTGAAGACAATCTTCTCACCCGCCGCCGTACGCTTCTGACGCATGCGCAGTTGCGACACTGCGATCACCAGGTACACCAGCAAGGCAATCGCGCCGGAACTGGCCAGCAGGAATTCAAAGACCGCCGCCGGTGCCACATAGTTGGCAAATACCGCCAGGAACGCAGCGCCGGTGGACAGCAGCACCGCCCAGTAAGGCGTACCGCTTTTATTGGTGCGCTTGGCCACAGCCGGGGCATCGCCACGACGGCCCAGGGAGAACAGCATGCGCGAGGCGGTGTACAGGGCCGAGTTAAGGCAGCTGGTCACGGCAACCAATACCACCAGGTCGACGATCAGCTTGGCATTCGGGATGCCCATGCGCTCGAGCACGGTCTGGTAGGAACCCACGGCAGCCAGTGTCGGATCATTCCACGGCACCAGGGACACGACGATGAAGATCGACAAGAGATAGAACAAACCAATCCGCCAGATCACCGAGTTGGTAGCCTTGGTGATTTGCTGGCCAGGATTCTTCGACTCCGCGGCGGCAATGGTGACGATCTCAGTGCCCATGAACGAGAACATGGTGGTCAGGATCGCTGCCAGCACCGCGCCCATGCCGTTCGGCATAAAGCCTTGGGTGTCGAACAGATGCGATACGCCGCTGACCTGGCTGGTAGGCAGAAAGCCGAAAATCGCCGCCAGGCCGAGAATGACAAAGCCTACGATTGCCACGACTTTGATCAGTGCAAACCAGAACTCGAACTCACCGTAGTTCTTCACACTGAACAGATTGGTCGCGGTCAGCAGCAAGGTAATGATCAAGGTAAAGGCCCAGATCGCCACATCGGGGAACCAGGCATGCAGGATGGTCGCCGCCGCATTGGCTTCCAGCGGAATCACCAGCACCCAGAACCACCAGTACAACCAGCCGATGGTGAAACCGGCCCAGTGGCCGATTGCTCGGTCGGCGTAAGTCGAGAACGAACCCGTATCAGGCGACGCAACCGCCATCTCGGCCAGCATGCGCATCACCAGTACCACCAGCGTACCGGCAGCCGCATAGGCCAGCAGTACGGCCGGGCCGGCGGCGGCAATCGCGTGGCCGGAGCCGACAAACAACCCGGCACCGATCACGCCGGCAATCGACAGCATGGTGACATGCCGCGGTTTGAGCCCCTGTTCGAGGTCATTGGAGCTTTGCGTACTACTCATTGACACACCTTTGCGAGGAATTGCGAAAACGGTTCGCCGGGCCTGCGGTGTTTCTCGTGAAAAGAAACCAACAGGGCGTTCTTTATTTTTTACGCAAGATTTGCGCCAAAATGTAACAGAGGCACAGTTGACGCGGGCTGTAGGAAAGTTCAGCAGTGATCGCAAGTCTTTGAGAACAATGGCATTCCGCTATAGCGTTACCGAGCGACTCACCCTGCGGACGAACAGGTGCACCAAAAGCACACACAAAAAGTGCGTGACGCTCCATAAAAGCGCTGATACGCGCCGTTTGCCCGGTTAACCCTTCCAACACCTGCCCAAAGCTGGCACCATCGCGCCTTTTTTTACGCGAAGCCTGTAGATGCTCCGGTTTCAAACGTCTGTTCGGTTGTAGATGGCGCGACACGCCGCTGCGCCGATGCGACACCCTGCCGCAGACCACCCGTTAACCGTCCGCAGCGCTGTTGGCTGTCATCCAAACGCTATGCTAGCTTGGCGCCTCGCCAGGAAGGCGGCCCAACAGCGAAGATCGCAACGAACACAATGAGGACCGCACATGGCCGAGGCCACGCCCGCGCTTGAAATCCGCAACTTGCATAAACGCTATGGTGAGCTGGAGGTACTCAAAGGTATCTCGCTGACCGCTCGCGACGGCGATGTGATCTCGATCCTGGGTTCCTCCGGCTCCGGCAAGTCCACCTTCCTGCGCTGCATCAACCTGCTCGAAAACCCGCACCAGGGGCAGATCCTGGTGGCCGGTGAAGAACTCAAGCTCAAGGCTGCGAAAAACGGCGAATTGTTTGCCGCCGACGGTAAGCAGATCAACCGCCTGCGCAGCGAAATCGGTTTTGTGTTTCAAAACTTTAACCTGTGGCCGCACATGAGCATCCTCGACAACATCATCGAGGCGCCCCGCCGTGTACTCGGCCAGAGCAAGGCCGAAGCGATAGACGTGGCCGAGGCCCTGCTGGCCAAGGTCGGCATCGCTGACAAGCGCCACGCCTACCCGGCCCAACTCTCCGGTGGCCAGCAACAACGCGCCGCCATTGCGCGTACGCTGGCAATGCAGCCTAAAGTCATTCTGTTCGATGAGCCGACGTCGGCGCTTGACCCGGAAATGGTCCAGGAAGTACTTAATGTGATCCGCGCGCTGGCCGAAGAAGGCCGCACCATGCTGCTGGTCACCCACGAAATGGGCTTCGCCCGCCAAGTGTCCAGCGAAGTGGTGTTCCTGCACCAGGGCCTGGTCGAAGAGCAAGGATCGCCACAGCAGGTGTTCGACAACCCGCTTTCGGCGCGCTGCAAACAATTCATGTCCAGCAACCGCTAACGGAGCAACATGCATGCAGACCTATAAAAAATTCCTTCTGGCCGCGGCCGTCTCGATGGCGTTCAGCGCCACGGCCATGGCAGAAACCTTGAAGATGGGGATCGAAGCGGCCTACCCGCCCTTCAACAATAAAGACGCCAGCGGCAATGTCGTCGGTTTCGACAAGGACATCGGCGACGCCCTGTGCGCCAAGATGAAAGTCGAGAAGTGCGAAGTGTATGTGTCCGACTGGGACGGCATCATCCCGGCCCTGAACGCCAAGAAGTTCGACTTCCTGGTGTCCTCGCTGTCCATCACCGATGAACGCAAGCAGGCTGTCGACTTTACCGACCCGTACTACTCCAACAAGCTGCAGTTCATCGCGCCAAAAGCCACCGCCGACTTCAAGCCCGACGCCGCCTACCTCAAAGGCAAGGTGATCGGTGCACAACGTGCAACCCTGGCTGGCACCTACCTGGAAGACAAGCTGCCGGACACCGAGGCCAAGCTGTATGACACCCAGGAAAACGCCTACCTCGACCTGACGTCCGGCCGCCTCGACGGCATCCTGGCCGACAAGTACGTGCAGTACGAGTGGCTCAAGAGCAAAGACGGTTCGGCCTATGAGTTCAAGGGCGACCCGGTTGTAGAGAGCGACAAGATCGGCATCGCCGTCCGCAAAGGCGACCCGCTGCGCGAGCGCCTGAACAAAGCCCTGGCAGAGATCAAGGCAGACGGCACCTACAAGAAGATCAACGACAAGTACTTCCCGTTCAGCATCGAATGATCTGAACGGCCTGCCCGGCGCGCTCACCTGAGCGCGTCGGCTTTCAGCAATGCCTGCCGCGATATGAAAACACCATGAATTTCGATCTCTACGGATTCGGCCCGGCGCTTGCCGCCGGCGCGCTGATGACCGTCAAACTGGCGCTCACGGCCCTGTGCCTGGGGCTGGTGCTGGGTCTGGCCGGTGCCCTGGCCAAGACTTCACCGTACAAGCCGTTGCAGTGGCTGGGCGGTGCCTATTCGACCATCGTTCGCGGCATTCCCGAATTGCTGTGGGTGCTGCTGATTTATTTCGGCACCGTCAACCTGATGCGTGCCCTCGGGGAGTTCTTTGGTAACCCCGACCTTTCCTTGAGTGCCTTTGCCGCCGGGGTCATCGCCCTGGGCCTGTGCTTTGGCGCCTACGCCACGGAAGTGTTTCGCGGCGCGATCCTCGCCATTCCCAAGGGCCACCGCGAAGCCGGTGTGGCATTGGGGCTGTCGAGATTCCGGATTTTCACGCGACTGATCATGCCGCAGATGTGGCGCATCGCCCTGCCCGGCCTGGGCAACCTGTTCATGATCCTGATGAAGGACACGGCGCTGGTGTCAGTGATCGGCCTGGAAGAAATCATGCGCCACGCGCAGATCGGCGTAACCGTGACCAAGCAGCCGTTCACCTTCTTCATGGTCGCCGCATTCATGTACCTGGGTCTGACCGTACTGGCCATGACCAGCATGCACCTCCTGGAAAAACGCGCCGCCCGCGGCTTTGCAAGGAGCGCCCAATGAGCGGTGATTACAGCTGGCTGTCGCATTTCGACCTGGGCCTGAACTGGGCCGTGATCATCAAGTGGCTGCCCAAATTGGCCCAGGGCGCAACCCTGACCCTGGAGTTGGTGGCAATCGCCGTGATTGCCGGTCTGTTACTGGCGATCCCGCTCGGTATCGCTCGCTCGTCGCGCCGCTGGTATGTGAGCGCCCTGCCCTATGGCTACATTTTCTTCTTCCGTGGCACGCCATTGCTGGTGCAGTTGTTCCTGGTCTATTACGGCCTGGCGCAGTTCGACGCCGTGCGCAACAGCTTCATGTGGCCCTACCTGCGCGATCCGTTCTGGTGCGCCACGGCCACCATGACCCTGCACACCGCCGCCTATATCGCTGAAATCCTGCGCGGTGCGATCCAGGCCATTCCCCCGGGCGAGATCGAAGCCGCTCGCGCCCTGGGTATGTCCAGGCCCAAGACACTGTTCTACATCATCCTGCCCCGCGCCTCGCGTATCGGCCTGCCGGCCTATAGCAACGAAGTGATCCTGATGCTCAAGGCCAGCGCCCTGGCCAGTACCGTGACCTTGCTGGAACTGACCGGCATGGCCCGGACCATCATCGCCCGCACCTACCTGCCGGTGGAAATCTTCTTCGCGGCTGGGCTGTTCTACCTGTTGATGGCCTATGTGCTGGTGCGCGGTTTCAAACTGCTGGAGAAATGGCTGCGCGTCGATGCGTGCCAAGGACGTTGAGGCACGCTTCCAGGCACTGGATGCGTTTCTGATCGAGCACCAAGGGCTGTGGCGACCACGGCCCTTTACCCATCTGCGATTACCCTGGGAAACCGAGCATTGCGCGTTATCGCAGTGGCTACGCCAGCGCTCGCTGGACGACGCCGAAGCCTGTCACAATGCCCCCCACGACCTGCCGGCGCCCGCGCCTTTTCCACAACTGGCGGCACAGGCCCTGCGCCTGGGCACTGTGGGTAAGTTGCCGACACACGCGCTTGCATCCGCTCACCATCGCCTGAATGTCGACGTTCCGGGCCGTAAATGGCAACAGATCGAAGCCTTCGGCGCCGCCCTGAATTTTGCCGCAACGCCCCACCACTGGCTGGACTGGTGCGCCGGCAAAGGCCACCTCGGCCGCCGCCTGCTGCAACCCGGCCAACAGCTGACCTGCCTGGAATATGACCCGGCCCTGATTGCCTCAGGCAAAGCCTTGAGCGATCACCACGGCTTGCCCGTCACCCATCGCCTGCAGGACGTGATGGCAGACGTAGCAATCAGCTCCGAGCACACCCCAGTCGCCCTGCACGCCTGTGGCGACCTCCACGTGCGCATGCTGCAAGTGGCCAGCGCTGCCGGCTGCAAACAACTGGCGCTGGCGCCGTGCTGCTATAACCGTATCAACGCCGATCGCTATACAGCGCTGTCCGCGACCGGGCGCGGCTCCCCCCTGCACCTGTCAATCGATGACCTGGGCCTGCCGCTGAGCGAAACCGTCACCGCCGGCAAACGCGTACGCCAGCAACGCGATACGTCCATGGCTCGGCGCCTGGGCTTCGACCGCCTGCAACGGCAACTGCGCGGATGCGACGACTACCTGCCCACGCCCTCCCTGCCCACCAAATGGCTGGATAAATCCTTCGCTGAATATTGCCGGGAGCTGGCAAGCCTCAAGGGCTTAGCCACAGGTGAACAGGATTGGCTCGCCCTGGAAGCCCATGGCTGGCGTCGACTGGCCGAAGTACGAAACCTGGAGTTGGTCAGAGGCCTGTTTCGTCGCCCGCTGGAATTGTGGCTGGTGTTGGATCGGGCACTGTTCCTGATGGAGCAGGGCTACAACATCGAGTTGGGCAGCTTCTGTGAACCGACCCTCACGCCACGCAACTTGATGGTGCTGGCCCAGCGCGATTAAGGGGCGAAAATTCCTACAGCGCCCTGTGGATAACTCTGTTGATGAATTCTTTACGGAGGCTGTAACCATCAGCGCTACAGACCAAAAGCAGCACTGGTCATTTTTTGTTCACACAATAAAACGCACACAAAACAGGCAGTTGCGGCGTGTTGAGAACGCCTCCACAAAATGGCTGTTATGTGACGCCTGTTACTAACGGATTGTGCATAAGCATCTGAGCCAAACCATATAAACCGCGCTTCACGCGGTTTTTTTCAGCCCCTTCAGCAGCAGGCACAGCGCATTGATATCGTCACTGGTGAGACGCTTCGTCACGTTATCCAACGGGTCTGCCGCAAAGGCCAACGCCTCGTTGATCGCCATGTCGCGATGAACTTCAAGCGGCTCTTTGCCAAGCCGATGTTTGAACGCCTCGACCATGTCCAGGCTGAACGCATTGCTTTCATCCACCTGGTTAACCACCACGTGCACGGCAGGTGGGCACTGGCCCTCAAGATGCGGCGCGAGCAGCGCGTTCAGATGATCCAGCGTGCCAAGGCACGCCGCGTCCGGCTGCACGACGACCAACACCACATCGGCAACGTTCAGCGCCTGGTGGCAATACACGTTATTGCCGGCCGGCGTATCGATAATCACCGTCTGCCGCTCGCTCAAGCCCAATGACCCAAGACGTCGCGCCAGCCAATCGGGCTCCTGCTTGAGCCAACGCTCCAGGTTCTCCTGCTGCTGGACATCGATATCACCGAAGGTAATCACCCGACACCCGGCAAAACCCGACTGCTGCAGCGGGCCCCATTGTCCATGCTCCAGGCTGGTGCGCCCGATACCCGGCAATGTACAACTGACGCCAAAGTGGTGATGCAAGGCATTCTGCGGGTCCAGATCCAGCGCCACCACCGACGCCCCATGGCGCTGCAAACCGCTGCTCAACGCCGTCACCAGCGTGCTGCGACCGACACCACCATTGATAGACACCAGCGCCACTATTTTTGGACGCAACACAGGGGTCTCCACAGGCTGGAGAGATTGATGAGATGATTCAGGAATACTGCCGAAAAAGCGCATTCGCGCATTGATGCCATCGGCACCATGGGTGACGTCCTTGCCGAATAACGCCAGGATTTCCCTGCCAAGACCCATAGCCTGCTCCTCACGACGCAACTCAAGACGTGAAGCTCGGCAAGCGCGGGTACTTACCGCAGGTCTTATTATTAGGCGCCCTTGTATGGGGCATTCTGTGACAACAGGGTGGCGAGTGTCATTATTTTGGTGCTATTGGCGATCGAATTTTGGATGAACGGTAAGTAGTCAATTTTATGACCCTCTTTGATGCGTTATCTGTACGGGCTTTCGAGCGGTGAACATGTGGAAAAAACACGGCGATCGCAAAAAACCACAGGGTTTGCAAAAATAGTCAGAATTCAGGGGTTTACAGAACCTTTTCAGTCGCTATAATCGTCGCCCTAACACGCCGGTATAGCTCAGTTGGTAGAGCAACTGACTTGTAATCAGTAGGTCCCGGGTTCGACTCCTGGTGCCGGCACCATACAAGGTTCCAGAGAAGGCTTTCAAAATCTCTGGAACCCCCGAAAAACCCGCCTAATGGCGGGTTTTTTCGTTTTGGCGCTCCATCGGTTTCCGTCAGAAACTGGTGGATTCCAACCGTTTTAAGGGTAGAGTTTGGGATACAGGTCACTTCGATAAAAGGGAGTACCCTTATGTCGCGCACCACAGCTCCGCTCTCCGACGCAGCTTGCCGCCTGGCAAAACCTACAGACCGCGCCTACAAGCTTTTCGACGGCGATGGCCTCTACCTCCTAGTCCAACCCAATGGCCGCAAAGGCTGGCGGCTCCGTTACGTCAAACCTGACGGACGGGAAGGACTGACCTCGTTCGGCAACTACCCCGTCATTGGCCTCGCCGATGCGCGCCGCAAGCGCTTGGAGGTCAAGCGAATGCTGGCGGATGGCATTGATCCCATAGAGACCAAGCACCAAGCCAAGGCGGAAGCTGTGATCAAAGGCAGAACCTTTGAAAGCGTTGCGCTGGACTGGCACACGGAAATGTCGGCCAAGTGGGCACCAGGCCACTCCAAGACTGTGATGAGCCGCCTCAAAACCCACGTATTCCCGCTGATTGGCGCACGCGCCATTGTTGATCTCGACACCCATGACCTTATGCAGCCCTTGGAAGCGATCAAGAAGCGCGGAACGATCGACGTTGCTTTAAGGGTACAAAACTACCTGCAGAGCATCATGCGCGAGGCAAAGCGCCTCCGGCTTATCACCGTAAACCCTGCTTACGATCTCGAAGGCTCGATCAAGGCCCCGCGGGTGGTCCATCGCCCCGCTCTACCCTTATCGCGACTGCCGGAACTGCAGGAGCGGATCGACACCTATAAAGGCCGGGCACTTACCCGTCTGACGGTGATGCTGTCGCTGCATGTGTTTGTACGCTCCAGCGAGCTGCGCTTCGCCCGCTGGAGCGAGTTCGACCTCAAGCGCGGCGTCTGGGAAATCCCGGACACTCGGCCAGCGTTGGAGGGAGTACCCTTTTCCACAAGGGGTACGAAGATGGCAGGGGATATCCATTTAGTACCCTTATCGCCGCAAGCAGTGGCGCTACTCGAAAAAATCCATGCACTCACAGGCAAATTCGCATTGGTCTTCGCAGGGGATGCCAAACCCTGGAAGCCCATGTCCGAAAATACCGTGAACAACGCGCTTCGGACGATGGGATACGACACCAAAACCGATATCTGCGGACATGGGTTTCGTTCGATGGCCTGCAGCGCACTGATCGAGTCAGGATTGTGGTCCGAGACAGCCATTGAAAGGCAGATGAGCCACAAGGAGCGCAATAACGTCCGTGCCGCTTACATCCACAAGGCCGAGTTCATCGAGGAGCGCAGGCTGATCATGAACTGGTGGAGCCGGTACTTGGAGGCCAACCGGCAGGAGCATGTCACTCCACACGAATTCGCCAACCAGATTGGAGATAACGTTACTCGGATAAAGGCGAAGCCTGGCATTGGCGCAGAGAGGAGGAATTGATATGGATATCTCAACCGCACAAAGCATCAAGCTCGCCATTGTGTCGGCAACCGGACTGTCAAAAGACGCGTTGCATATCTATTTGGGCATGGCGGTCTATTTAACGCTGACCGTTGGTACCCGAAGATTCAGGCCATACATTGGCTGGCTGGTTGTTTTCATCATTGCGTGCGCTGGTGAGTGGGTAGATCGGCGAGACGATATTGGAAGCTTCGGATACTGGCGCTGGCAGGCAAGCGCTCACGACGTTCTCAACACATTGTTTTGGCCGACGGTGCTAACACTGCTTTGGCTTTTAAAGTGCCGCAGTAAAATAAGCGTACATCCGTAAGACTCTCGCAATCTGCTCTGCCACGCGGGTCCATCCAAACAGGGCTGCAAAGCCGCCCTGCTTGGATGGACCTCACTTAAAAAATCTAAAGACCACACAACTGTCTGTGGAAAACCACTGATTTCCACCGGTGGATAATTTCATCCACAGCCGCAGAAACCCCGACAACTCGAGCCTTGACCCGAATTATCCACAGGCGTAGAAAAGATCGGGCAAAGCGCTGTCGTTGACAGCAACCCAAGTAGCCAGAACCTTTAAGGCTACGCCACACCGTGGTGGTTCTCCCAAAGTGCGATTAGCGTCCGGCGGCTCGCACGGTCACAGCGATGTGATGGATGCCTACTTTTACCAGTGTGCCCACTGCGGCAACTTCCCCCTTTCATAGCTGCCCTGCAGCAACGTATCCGCTTTGGCCATTTCATTGAGCCAACCTGCGCCCGTCTCTTTCTCCCGGAAAGAGACGGGCGCTCCTACCGCTGCTGCAGCCCAGCTCGTACAAGGCTTTGCGGCATTCCCCCTCGTGACAATCGGCGTGACAAACACCGGAGTCACCAGCAACAGCGATGCAGATGATGGTGCCGCAGCCCATGGGATGGACTGCACCTGACTGACAGTCAGGCATACCCCAATCATCGCATCACTGCCTTCACCTGACTCAGGATCTCGCGGCGCTGGTCTCGTCAGCCAGCGCAGCCTCCACCCGCCCACTTCTTCGGAAGTGCTCAGGAGGCCAGATCATGAGATGCCCAAGCTCCTGGTCGTAAGGAGCCGCAAGTCCCGCGTTAGTGGATAACCCTCACAGGTCGCAGGGGCCTTGATCCCTGATAACACTCAACATTCTTGGCGGGATGACGTGAGGAAGGTTTGAAACGTTATGGCTTAGAGCGGAGTTTGATCATGGCATTGGTAGGCAGACAGGATGGGCGGAATTTTGGCTATGGCCGCCAATTGAGTTATGCCGGGCCCCAGGCGTTGCGGGACATGTTTGGCGGCGGGCATTACGGCACGGTCAAAGCGCACAGTGATCGATGGCAGGCATTTGTACGTTGGTGCCGCTCGAAGGATGGGCCGGGGTTTAACGATGCGCGGCAGATTGATCGGAAGACTTTGTTGGACTATGCCGGACATCTGCGCCAACAAGTTGAACAAGGTGAGCTCGCCATCGCCACTGCGCAAAACCGGTTGTCCAGTGTGAATCGGACCATGGCCGCGCTTCGCGGTGATCAGTATGTGAAAGTGCCGAGTCCGAGCAAAACGCTAGGAATGCGGCGGAACAGTGTTCGTCGCTCGGTGCCGGAAGGCCAAGACCCCGTACAGGTAAAGCAGATCTTCGATGCGCTGTGTGGCAGCGATCAGTTGAGGGCCGCAGCGATTGTTCAATTAACACGGGCTACCGGCATGAGATTGCGGGAGGCGATCTTGGCTGATCTGCCACGGCTCATCCACGAGGCTAAAGACCTCGGCAAGATCAACATCCAGGAAGGCACAAAAGGTGGCCGGGCAGGCGCTTCGGCGCCACGTTGGATTGTTGTGAATGAGCATATTCTTAGCGCACTTGAATTTGCACAGCAGGTTTCGCCTGCGGGTAGCCGCAACCTGATTGCGCCAAGCGAAAGTTACCGGAGCGTCCTGCAGGAAGTCGTCCGTCCTGCTCGGAACACCGTTCATACCTCTAATATCAAGGGCTTTCATGAGCTCAGGGCGGCGTTCGCCTGCGAACGCTATGAACAGATCACCCAGCACCGTGCACCTATCAACGGTGGTGAATGCTGCCATGTAGATCGGCGCCTTGATCGTGAGGCCCGAAGGCAAGTCAGCTATGAGCTGGGGCACGGTCGGATCGACGTTACAGCTGCCTACATTGGTGGGCGGACATGAGCAAGCCATTCGATATGGAACTGTTTTTGGGTGGCGTGCTGACCGGATCGTACGCGACGAGGCAACGCCATTTGCGGCAGGCGAAGTTTATCCAAGCTGAAATTGCAAAGCGTTGGCAGCGAGAGACGCCGTGGGCTTGGCAGCGAAAGCATGTGGCTTGGTTTCTCGAACATCGCATGAGCCAGCACAGTGAAGCGGCGCGGTATTACTACTTGCTGACGGCGCGGCTGCTCACTCGACGGTTAGAAACGTCATGGGTTTTCAATCTCTGAGTGGGACCTGATGCTGATAATCACGACCGACGACAATCGGCCAGAAGCAACCGCTCAATAGGGCGCACGCGGCTTAATACATTCAACACGGCTCAATAGCCTCAAAAAACTGCAGGGATGTTCATCGCTTTATTCCGCAAACATTGCCTCTGCAATCCGATAGCAAATCATCCAGCAAATATACTTATCCATAGATTTTTATTAGTATTTGTTTTAAACCTCCCCACAATAAATATGACTTATAGCAATCGTATACACATGGGCCGGTCCTAAAATCAATACTACGCGAGCTGGTCTTGACTGCTTACCTGTCGCACGCTTGCTTGATGAGAAAGTGACGCCTTATGATACGCACGGTTCTTCAAATATAAATCCGACGCAGCGATGAACTCTCGAAGGATTATACTTACCGAATCCGATGCGCGCCGAAGGTCAAGGGTTTTCAAACCCTGCCCTCCGTCAGACATAGATTGCTCTCCATGCGCAATCTTATTTCTCTTGTTTTTAACCCACAACATATGTTCCGCGTTGAATTTTGAAAACAATAGCTTCGGCATACCATAAGATATCCCTATTACGTTCAATTTTCTTGCGTCGACATTTCCAGAAAACAAGGATTGCCGACGTAGATAGTCTGAAAGCGTTGGGAATCGCGCATTCGAAGATCTTAAGGCATGCTCCTCTAGAACGACCCTCTGGGGATCCAGCATAAACGCACCGGCTGTTTTACCAAAGGAATACCGAAGAGTTTTAGTTTTCAAAGGCTGTATAAGCTCATCGTACTCAAGAGACGATGCAAGGTCATGTATTTTTTCAATAACAGCATACACCGTCGCTTCCACATTATTGTACAGAGATATAAAAACCGTTGACTTAAGAACCACTATAACATCAATTTTCCCCCGGACTTCCGAAACCTCATCAACATGATCAAGAAGGCGCCGAATTGAATACTCTCTATCTTCAAGATCTGCGATAATCGCACGCATGATTAAGCGCTCAAGGATAAAATGTGGTCTCTGACATAGTTAATTCTTTTCTGCAAACTGTCAGCGGCATGCGTTCTATTACCGCCATTCACTGACCTACCAAAATCACGATCCCGCAGCCAATATTGGACGTCAATTTTTTTCCTCAGAGCCAAACCAGGGGACTCCCCAAGAGCCAGATGAGATCCCACTGCAATCGCTTCAAAGAAAATCCGAGAAGCATCTTTATTTGGCCCTTTAAGAAATCCATACTCGAAATTATTCATAACAAATTCGACCATCGCATTGAACTCGCGAAGCTTTACCTTTTTTTCTTCCTCAGTGAAAGTTTCTAATTTTTCAACCATGTAGCGATCAAGGGTCTTGCTTACGCTACGAGAGAAGTCAGAGTATTTAGGATAAGTATCAATCAAAGCAAAAAATCTTAATACAAGCTCTTCATACTCTTGACGTTTTTGGACTGTTTTAGATAGCTTGAGCGACTGTCTGAATCCAACATGAGTAGCGCACTCATTATAGATGAAATCAGTGAACGCCCCCCTATAGATACCTTTTCGGGTCTCCATATTTCTCAGAATGTCACTACCCTTATTTATTCTCTCAAAAAGGTCGTTTTTTACTTCATCTGTAGCACTTTCAGAAAGTACAATTACAGTGAGTGTAGTATTATTGAATTTTCTTTTCCGTGAAACATCAAAACCGTCAAATTTCATACCATTCAGCAGGGTTACTTTTTCAAGACCATGCAGTTTCAAATCATTATTCAAGAAGGCGCTCAACGTGCGAACTCGTTGAGAACCATCAACTATTTCTAAACGACCATCTGTATTTTCCGCTACAAATATTGGCGGTATAGGCAAGCCAAGAACTATTGACTCAATTAGTTTTGATTGGCGAGATTCGTCCCACACAAAATCTCGCTGATAATCTGGAACGAACATTTCGTTCTCTTCATCATCGATCCCTTCAATATATTTTTTTACCAAGATCTCGATAGTGAAATCTTTACTGTCATATGCAACAGTCTTTTTTAGCTCAATAATTTGTTCTTCGACATCTAGCATATTTTATATTCCTTTTTTAAATAATCTCTTCCAAATCTGATGCCTTGCACTGATTTAATACCATGGCGGCATTATGATATCAACCAATTTTGTCGCATAACCGCCTTAGGACGCAGCAGAACGAAACAGCTAAACACTGTCGACTGGGTGTTTCTCGGTATTATTGGATGCTTACTTTGAGCGGTCAGCTAGGATCCTCGATCAACTTGCCGTGCGGCAGCGGCAAGCCCCTCCTGAGTCACCGCCGCGACTGCCGAAAAGCGAACGATAGTTCATGCTTCGGAAACGCCTGGCCTAGCCAGACCAGCTAAAAGGGCCTCGCCCATACCCATCAGCTGTTTGTGAGCCATCCACAGATTTGACAGGTTAAATAGCTCGACGCACCAAGCAATCTGGGTCGGCATGAGCCTGTTGGAACCTCGTATTTGGCAGCAACGCTAGACTCGACCTAAGACCGCAACCCGCTTCATACCCGACTAAAATCAAGCCATGGCATATAGTGGCGCAACGATAGCGCTCCACCCCGAGGTTTTGATACATTACGCGTACCTTTCGTCCTTCAGAATGATGGTCATCCATGGATATCTTGCCAGCAGGGAACAGCAAAAAAACGCTTAAGCTTCTCGACAACAAGCAAACCAAAATCAGTTCCATACTTGGCATCTCCATCCAGCATTTCAGATCGATTAAAGACCAATCCCTACAGCTTGGCAGTGTCATGACGCTTCTCGCCGGAAGGAACGGAACGATGAAAACCTCAATGATGGGGTTGGTAGCACAACTTTTTGATAGCCCAGCTAAAGACGTATTTGATCGCCCCTTAAAAACAACTTTAAGTGAAGTCTTCAAACTATCACCCAAGTACGATAACGAAAAATATCGCTACGATATCGTTCTGAAGCTAGGCGATGGATCCATCATGCGGGAGCCGGTAAACTTCTATTACGTTGCACAAGATACAAATCGACACCGCGTCGTAGTGTCAGGCTCAGCGAGAGGAGACGGAACATTTAACTACAATACTAGCTTCCTTAATCTGCAGCGACTGTATCCCCTCGCCGACACCGATGCAAAGGAGTCTTCCTCACGAAAGGTCACTCTTACAGTCGATGAAGCTGCTGGACTGAAGGACTTTTATGAAACGGTGTTCCCGAGTACTGAGTATGAGGATTTCACCCCTATCGTCGCAACGTCAAACAATAAAACGACCAAAACGACCTTTGGACCAGCCACCAGCAGCATAAAATATGACTGGTCAACGATATCCTCTGGCGAGGACAACCTGGGTTCTATTTATAATCGCCTGATTGGATTTGAGCGATCACTTCACAATTCAAAAAGCGGCGAAGGGAATGGCGTACTCTGCATTGATGAGTTCGAGAGCACGTTACACCCAGTCGCACAACTGCGTCTATTTGACTACCTTTACAAGTGGGCCAGAAAAAATAAAATTCAGGTAGTTATTACTACTCATTCGCTGCATTTGATTTCTCACGTCTACTTAAAGTATCTTCAACAAGAAAACAGCGAAAATGTTGTAGTTAATTTCGTGAGCAGCTCAAGCGCTGATGATGGCGCCTACCCTATCCTACACAACCCGCCGTTCAGCGTGGCATATAAGGAGCTCACATTTGAAGACCCCATTGCGGCGGCGGCTGCGAGAAAAATCAAAGTTTTCTGCGAAGACAAAGTTGCTATTCATTTCATAAAGAAAATTGTCAGAACGCAAGACGTTTTGCGTGCCGTAGAATTTCACTGCTCACTAGACCCGTCTTCTGACAACCCAGGCACTTCTTTTACAAGCCTTGCTTCTGTATGCGCAAAGTTTCCGCTTTTGCTGAAAAATTGTATCGTAGTCTTCGACGCGGACATTCCGGCTTCAGCCTTAAAAAAAATAAAACAATCCGACTTATATTTGACGTTGCCCGACCCGGACAATGTCGCTCTTGAGCGCAGGATCATTGTATTTATAATGAATCTTAAAAATTCAGATAAGTTTTTCACAAAATTTAAAATAGAGCGCACCGCCTTTTTAGATTCGTTTAAAAGCTTTGGAATAACGTCGCTAAAAGCAGACGTAATATTTGATGAAAAACTGACAGACATCAAGAAATGCAAAGCTTGGGCAACTAAACAGGGCGCAAAATTTAACCAATACGTCACCTATTACTGCGACTATCTCCCAGACCGTGATGGATTCAGGACAAACTTCATCGCTTCGATCAATAAGATAAATTCGGGTCTAGGCGTGCCTGAAGCATTTTGAGCTGTAGCAATATACGTGAGTAGGAGGTAAACCTGCTCACACATACCATCTGCAATCACCTATTGGGAGACGTCATCAGCCGGTATTCCGCACTAAAGCATTTGCAGGAGGGACTATGTTCGGGCCATAAATCATGACCTCAGAGCCTTTCTTTTTCAGCTGCGCGGTGTAGCTAAGAAAATACTCATCCTGCCGGTAGCTAGAGTATATTTCTTTAATCTCGGGAACGTTGTCGTATGAAACGATCCACGGATGCTTTACGGAGCTGAGCGCGCCTGCGATTTGGACATGGTCTTCATGGTTATAAAAATTTCGATACAAGCCCGAGCCTTTAACATAGTAAGGTGGGTCAAGATATACTAGGGACTTGAGTGGCAAGCCAGGCACGACCTCGTCCAGAAAAAGCTTAGCATCCTTATTATAAACTTTAATTCTATTCCTAAATCTACCAATCAAATCTATACGCCGAATCAAATCGACTTTGTTAAATCTAACATCCAGCTTCCATTTTCCCTCTTGATTCTTACCACCAATAACACCCGCCTTCAGAATTCCTGAGCGGTTGGTTCTATTCAGGAAAAAGGTCGCCATGGCCAACTCTAAGGTAGAAAACTCTTGGGAATTATCCATAATCGCTTTATACCGATGCCAATTTTCCATATTCACTTCGGTTTCCGAGATCAGCTGACAGAGTTTGTCAGTATGATTCACAGCAGCGTCCCAAAACGCGTGTACGGCTGGATCGAAGTCGTTGATATGGATCGTAGACGCGTACTCGTGGAAAAGCAGCTCTAAAGCAACGCCGGCTCCACCCGCATAGGGCTCGGCATAATGCCCATCGAGGAGGTCGTTCGACTCAAACACCTGCTTGATGAAGTGGCAAAATTTTCCCTTACCTCCAGGGTAGCGCAGAGGAGTGGAAAAAATTTTTGATACGCCCATCTAAAAAATACCTACCGGATTGGCTTTATGCTCAAGGCCAGCACCGACACCTGAATTCTCAGCATGCTCAATTCCAAATCGCCTCAAGCAACGGCCTGTACTCGTCTGCAATATCCTTGAGCTCCGAGGGCACCGGCGCGCTCGCTGAGCTATGGACGAATAGGTTGAAATGGTCAACAGAGCCTACGGAGTCAAACGATGTCGCGCGTTTGAAAATAGCTTTGGAAGCGGGGGTAGCTAAGCCACCGTTCGATTCGAGGTGCTTAGCAATAGACTGAATCTTCATTGAGAGCTTATCACCACCCATCCCATCTCTGACAGGCTTTTGGGTATCTACCCTCAATACAGGATTATTTCGCTGAGTCTGTCGGAGGATAAAGTCATCACAGCTAACCTCAAGGAACACGCGAAAAGTCACGGCAACAGCGTTAGGACATTCGTCGACAACCAAGGTTTTCCGGAGATCGCGGTATATGGCATTGATCCGGTTGTTTGAAATATCCAGTGTCCAAGGCACTAGGTACTTACGAGCTCTGGACAACGGCTTTGCCCTAATTCCAAGCTTTCCTTGAGGCTCTGGCTTAGCCGGAGGAGCCGGAGAACCTGGTGCCGCGCCCACAGGAGACGTACCTGCATCACCCGCCGGAGGAGACGTTGGCAATTGTGGAAGGCCCGGAGATGTGCCCGCCACGGGACTATTAGGGGGTAAAGGATTGATTGGAGCCGCAATAGGCGCAGCTGTAGGCGGTTTTATGCTTCCGCCAAATAGCCTTTGAGGCGAGAGCTCTGGTGGTATATGGGACACGAACCTTGTACGATTTTCATCGCTACGGATATCGTTGACGTTGTATCCCTCGTTCACGAACATATCGAGTGCAAACTCGACAGAAGGCGCAATAAACTCAAGAGGCAGGAGCGGGGTTAACTCTTTGTTTTCAACCCTGAGCTGAAAGGTTTTCTGCGCAGGGGCAGAGGAGAACAAACGAGTCAAGGTCGTGACTGGAATTTGGTAGACGTCCGTAATCGATTTCGAGCTGAACACCTGAGGGTTGTCCTTGACTAGGTTTCTTACCTGTCGGCCAATCGACTCTACCCCTGTCTGTCTGGCACGACGCTCGTCTCGAATGTCACTGTCCCACCCAACGCGGCCCACGCCATTATTCTGGCCGGTGTGCTTCAGCTCAATCCACATATCGCCTTCAGCGCGAGAATTCACGACGCTGCACTGAAGCTCCTGAGGCAGGTCAAACCCTAGCTGTTCATGTGCAGCCATGAAACCTTTGAAAAGCTTTTCCACAGGGCACAGATCCGGCTTTTGAAGCAGTTTTACAGCGGTCAGGCGCCGGTTCCCTTCGAGAACGATAAAGCTACCAGTACCGTCTGGCGCGACCAGTTGAAGCTCAGTAGGGTCGAACCCATTCTCAGCTATGTGCTGCGCCAGCCTTAGCAGCTTCCTGGCGTCCTCTGGATCAGCCATGAGGAGATCAATTGCTTCTCGCTGGTTTTGCGCAACGTCGTTACCGAACCGAACATTTTCCTGATCAAGTTTGATGAGATCTAACGGGATAGATCTGATATCCCGGCTCATTTTGTCCACTTTCATTGACTCGTCCGTTCGGCTCGGTTGTTGGTAGTGGATCATACAGACATAGCCACACTGCCACCATCGCATGCCATTGGTGCGGACGACGCATCTCCTCGGCGCCTAGCTCTTACGTGATCACATGCTTAGCACCTCTGAAACCGTATCCGAGGCCGGTTTACGACCTTGTGTGGCTCCTGCGCCGGTGAAGGATCGGCTGAATGCCTGAGGGTAGTATTAGAGATATGAGAATTCACATAGATTAATAAAGCATTGTAATTCATATGCTTATGATATTTTTCGACTCCTGGTGCCGCACCATATCTCAAAGCCCCGCAATGCGGGGCTTTGTGGTTTCCGGGGTTTGGAAATCTCAAAATTTTAATGAGCCGTTTTCTTCAAAACGTCCAAAAAACATCCACACTTCGTTTTCAGCCTGCTACGTAGCGTCGGCATGAAGAACCCGCAAACTAATGAGTAACGATGCCGCCTTGAGCCGGGCCGCCGCTCCCGGTGACATATTGCTGCTCTGCGGCAAAAGCAAAAGTCGCCCCCTCAACCTCGGCTATCAATCGCTGGCGCGAGACAGTCGTGCGTTGTACACGCATGTCGCATTGGTTATCAGCCCTTTCCGCGTCATCCACGCCACCCCAGGCAAGGGTGTAGAAATCCGGGTGAAAACATGGGGCCAGGGTTGACAACCTGGACCACCTATTGGGTTGGACGCAAAACTTATCTGACGATTTCACCCTGGATTTTCCTGCCATCCTTGCATCAGGCATCTACGAATCCGAAGAAGAAATAACCTCAGCAAGTCGATGCTTGTTGAATATTGCTGACTTCGCCAATGCCATAAGCAGTTGGGACGCTATGCGAACAGCAGTGCTGGCTACCTTTGAGGAACGGCCTTCTCTGGAGTTGACAACGCCCCCCCCATCCGCGCCCTGCACACCTCCAAAATCTCATCCGCCAACGCCGAATCATCCGGACAGGCGCGCGACAACATGATCGCGCCCACCGCACGCGCCAGCAGATCAATCATTTTCCCCCTCGCCTCTTCCGGTGCCTCATCCGAACCGGTCGGGCATTTTTCGCCGAGCGTCTGCAACATGTGCTCAATGCCCTGCGCAAAGGCCGACTTCAACTCCCCCGACTGACGCGCCGCGTCGCCGCATAGCGCCGCCATGGGGCAACCCGTGGCGCGGCCGTCGCGATGTTCCCTGGATACGTATAGATCGATGAAGTCCTTCACGCTGAGTTTTTCGGCGCTGGCCAAGGATTGCGCGAGGCTGTTGGCCGAGGCTTCGGCCATCAGGTCCGCCTTGGAACCGAAATGTTTGTAGAAGCCGCCATGGGTGAAGCCGGCGGCAGCCATCAGGTCGGCCACGCCGACCCCGTCAAAGCCGCGCTCGCGAAACACCACTGAAGCCGCTTCGACAATGTGCTCCCGGTTTGCCTGGGCCTGGGCCTTGGATACGCGCATGTTCGCTACCTCGCTACCGCTGAATTCATTGGCTAATGATACATAGATGTCGTTCATAATCAAAACCATTGACAGTTTAGATTTCGATCATCATCCTAATCACAAGCGTCATGACTTTCACCCACGGGCACGGAACAAACACCCATGAGCGATCTGAATCTGTTTACTCCCTACACACTGGGCACCCTGACGCTGTCGAACCGTGTGGTTCTCGCGCCACTGACGCGCAACCGCGCCGGCGAGGGTCTTGCCCCGAGTGAGTTCGCAACTGCCTATTACAGCCAGCGGGCCAGCGCGGGCTTGCTGATTTCCGAAGCCTCGCAGATCTCGCAGCAGGGCCAGGGCTATCAAGACACGCCGGGCATTTACACGCAGGCGCAGATAGAAGGATGGCGCCAGGTGACCGATGCCGTGCATGCCAAGGGTGGGAAAATGTTCCTGCAGCTGTGGCATGTGGGCCGTGTTTCCCATGTGGATCTGCAACCCCAAGGCGCGGCGCCGGTCGCGCCTTCCGCGCTTCGGCCCGCGACCAAAGTGTTCGTCAATAATCGCTTCGAGGACGTTTCCGAGCCGCGAGCATTGGAGACTGACGAACTGCCGGGCATCGTCAATGATTTCCGCCAAGCAGCGGCAAACGCGATTGCCGCAGGCTTCGATGGCGTGGAGATCCACGGTGCGAACGGCTATTTGCTGGATCAGTTCATCAAGGACGGCGCCAACCAGCGTACGGATGCCTACGGCGGTTCGATCGCAAACCGGGCGCGGCTGTTGCTTGAAGTGACGGCTGCGGTGGTTGCCGAGGTTGGTGCCGATCGCACGGGCATCCGCCTTTCGCCGGTGTCGCCGGCCAATGGTGTATCGAGCAGCGACCCACAAACGCAGTTCGACTACATCGTCGACCAACTCAATGCGCTGGACATCGTTTATCTGCACGTCGTCGAAGGCGCGACCGGTGGGCCACGCGACGTGGCGCCCTTTAATTTCGACGCCTTGCGTCAGCGCTTCAGGAACACCTACATCGCCAACAACGGCTATGACCTGGACCTGGCCGAGGCGCGCCTTGCGCATGACAAGGCCGACCTGATCGCCTTTGGTCGCCCTTTTATCGCCAACCCCGATCTGGTGGAGCGGTTCAAGGCCGGTGCGTCACTGTCCGCCTTCGACCCCGCCACGCTCTACGGCGGCGGTGCGACGGGCTACATCGACTACCCGACGCTGGCCGAATCAAGCGCTGCCGAGAACCGATAGAGCCTGGTTTTATCCGCATCAATCCCACTCCCTGTTCCTGATAAAGAGCTGACATCATGACTACTCGCCCTACCGTTCTCATCACTGGCGCCTCCACTGGCATCGGCGCGGTTTATGCCGAGCGTTTCGCCCAACGCGGGCATGATCTGGTGTTGGTCGCCCGCGATCACTCACGTCTGGAAACGCTTGCCGCCACCTTGCGTGGCGAACACAACGTCGCCATCGAAGTGCTCCAGGCCGACCTGACGCAACTCGGCGACCTGCACACCGTCGAAGCGCGCCTGCGCGATGATGCGCGCATCGGCATCCTCGTCAACAATGCCGGCGCCGCACAATCGGGCACTTTTATCGAGCAAAGCACTGACAGCGTTGCGCAACTGGTGGCCCTCAACACCACCGCGCTGGTGCGGCTCGCAAGCGCCATTGCACCGCGCCTGGCCAAGGCAGGTGAAGGCGCAATCATCAACATCGGTTCGGTGGTGGGGCTGGCGCCTGAGTTCGGCATGTCGGTGTATGGCGCGACCAAGGCGTTTGTGCTGTTCCTGTCCCAAGGCCTGAGCCTGGAACTGTCGCCTCAGGGTGTTTACGTGCAAGCCGTGCTGCCCGCCGCGACCCGCACGGAGATCTGGGATCGCGCCGGTATCGACATCAACACCTTGAGCGAAATCATGGAAGTGGGTGAGCTGGTGGATGCCGCACTGCTTGGCTTCGACCGTCGCGAACCGGTGACCATTCCTGCGCTGCAGGAAGGCGAGCGTTGGGATGCGCTGCAAACCGCGCGCCAGGGACTGTTGGCGCAGATCAAGCAATCCACCGTGGCGCAGCGCTATCTACCATGAAGGCATTTTTTATCGATCGCTACGGCAAGCAGAATGGAGTGATTGGCCAAGTGCCTGACCCTGTGGTCGGTGTGCATGACGTGCTGATCCAGGTACATGCAGCGAGCGTGAACCCGCTGGACGCGAAGATCAGCACGGGGGAATTCAAACTGATCCTGCCCTATAGGTTTCCATTGATATTGGGCAATGATCTGGCCGGGGTGGTGGTTCGCACAGGTGCGGCGGTCACGCGATTCAAGCCGGGAGACGAGGTCTATGCACGTCCTCCCGAGTCACGGATCGGGACCTTTGCCGAGCTGATCGCCGTGCATGAAAACGCGCTGGCGTTCAAACCCTCGAACCTGAGCATGGCCGAAGCGGCGGCCATGCCCTTGGCCGCCTTGACGGCCTGGCAGGTGCTGGTTGAAACCGCCCAGGTAAAAAGAGGCCAGAAGGTGTTGATTCACGCCGGTTCCGGCGGCGTCGGCACGCTTGCCATCCAGCTCGCCAAACACCTCGGCGCCTTCGTTGCGACCACCACCAGTAGCGCGAATGTCGAATGGGTGAAAGCACTTGGGGCGGATGTGGTCATCGATTACAAACAGCAGGATTTTGCCAACGAGTTGCGCGATTTCGACGTGGTATTGAACAGTCTCGGCAGCGATGTATTGGAGAAATCACTCAAGGTGCTCAAGCCTGGCGGACAGCTTATTTCTCTGTCAGGACCGCCGACCGCGCAATTTGCCCAAGCGCAAGGCTTGCCCTGGGTGCTGGGGCAGGTCATGCGCCTGCTGAGCAGCGGCATTCGCAGGAAAGCCCGCAAGCGCGGGGTGAGCTATGCCTTTTTGTTCATGCAGGCCGATGGAATACAACTGCAGAAAATAACTGCGCTGATCGAGGCGGGCGTTATCAAACCGGTCATCGATCGCTCCTTCCCTTTCGAATCGACCGCAGAGGCGTTGCGGTACGTCGAGCAAGGCAGGGCAAAAGGCAAAGTCACCATCACCCTCCAATAAGCATGCTTTTCAAGCATAAAAAAACCCCGAGCCAGTCGGGGTTTTTATTGCCTGGCATCAGGCACGACGTGCGATCAATCAGAAAACATTGATCGGGTAGTCGGCGAACAGGCGCAGCTCGTTACCGCCTACGTTGTAGTTGCTGGCGTTGTTGGAAACGCGCAACCACGAGGCACGCGCACGCAGGCTCAGGTCTTTGGCCGGGCCGCTCTGGACCACGTACTTGAACTGGTTCCAGATTTCACGCTCGGTGCCATCGCCACGGCCGGTGCCGTCGTCGATGTTGGTACCGCGCACGTAGGCAACGTTGTAGGTCAGGCCCGGTACGCCGAAGGTAGTGAAGTCGATGCCGTAGCCGGCCTGCCAGGAGCGCTCGTCCTTGCCGTTGAAGTCGGACCAGTAGGAGTTGGCCAGCAGGATGGTATTGCCGCCATCGCCGATGCCGCCGGCGTTGCGGTAGCCGCCGTACAGGTAGCCGGTGTCGCCGGTGCTGCGCTGGTGAGCGATGGTGAAGCTGTGCGGACCAACAGCCCAGGTAGCGCCCAGGCTCCAGATTTTGTTGTCGCGGGCGTCCGCATCACCTTGGTTTTCCAGGGCGAAGCTGCGGTCCAGCTTGGTTTTGTAGCCGTTGAAGTCAAAGGTCAGCGACTGTTTCTCTGGCAGCGCCAGCACGTAGTTGACGTTGACGTATTGCTTCTTCAGCACGTCCTGCATATCGGAGGCGTACAAGGCAGCCGACAGGCTTTCGGTGAATTTGTAGCTGCCACCGATGTAGTTGATGCTCTTCAGGCGGCCGCTGTCGCTGCCTTCGGCGCTCTTGCGCGCTTCCTTGGTGAAGTGACCGGCGTCCAGTTGCAGGCCGGCGATTTCCTTGGAAACGATCGAGGTGCCCTCGTAGGTTTCCGACAACAGGCGCGAGTTGTCGTACTGCAGGACCGGCACGGCTGGCATCTGCTGACCGTATTTGATCACGGTGTTGGAAATACGCGCCTTGACGGCTGCGCCGCCCTTGGCCAGGTCGTTGGCCGCTTCGCCGCTGTCGCCTTGCTTGAAGAAGTCGATACCGCCGGCGCCGCTGCGACCTTTACCGCCGTCCAGACGGATGGCGTATTGGCCGATCACGTCCACACCCACCCCTACAGTGCCCTGGGTGAAGCCGGACTCGAACTTGCCGATGAAGCCCTGGCCCCACTCTGCTTTGTCCTGCTTGCCGTTTTTGTAATCACGGCTGATGTAGGCGTTGCGTGCTGCAATGTTCAGGTGGCTGTCTTCAACGAAACCCTTGGATTGCTCCTGGTCGTTCGCCATGGCTGTCGATGCGCTCAAAATCCCCAGAGCGATCAGACTCATCCGTTGCTTCAACATTTTTTTATATTCCTTATTACTGGTTGAGTACGCGCTATGACACCAGGCCCCTATCACTTTCCGGTGTCGACCTTCTCCAGAAAAAACAAGGCCCGCGGACGACTGAACTGCCGCGGGCCTTTTCTTATTGGATGAGTCATGGCTGTCAGCCACAGGCGTTGGACGCAATCCTATGCGCGGGTTGAACTATGTGTCAATTTCGTGAACCACCTGTATTTAGGCTAAATAATTCTAAGCACAGACCTATTGCACTTGGGTAAACGTCCAAAAACCCCATCGCCCCCCGCAAAAAAACACACTATGTAACAAATTAGTAGGCGATACGTTTGGGAATAGATCACGCAAGCGAATGCAAAGCATTACCATTCGCGCACTTTCTCTTCCCTGACAATTCGGACACATTTTCCCATGCCTGCCCCTCGCCTGATGCCGTTTTTCCTTGGGCTTTCTACTGTGCTGTCTGCCGGTTTTGCCTGTGCCACCACGGTGTTGCCCGCCACCTCGATCAGCGCAGAAATCGACGAAGACGACCCACGCACCCAGCAAAGCAACACCGCCACGCGCACTGCGACTGCCGTGCGTTACGTACCCCAGGCGATCGATTCGGTGAAAACCGACAGCCTGCGCGCCTATGGCACCAACGATCTGGGCCAGGCGTTGAGCGGTATTCCCAACGTCAGCAGCGGCGCCGACACGCGCTTCGACAGCCTGCGTATCCGCGGTTTCGATGCGAGCAATGACTTCTACCTGGACGGCATCCGCGACGACAGCCAATACGTACGCGACCTGCATAACATCGAGCGTATCGAGGTGCTAAAGGGCCCGGCAGCGGTGCTCTACGGGCGCGGCGGCCAGGGCGGGATCGTCAACCGTGTGAGCAAACTGCCAACCCCCGGCCGCGTATCCAGCCTCGAAGCCCAGGGTGGCAGCAACGATCTGCGCAGCGTGTACGCTGACCTGAGTACCGATCCCACCGACAACATCAGCCTGCGCCTGAACATGGGCAACCAGGACAACAACAGCTTTCGCGATGGCGTCAATGGCAACCGCCAGTTGTTCGCGCCGTCGATGAGCTGGCAACTCACGCCCGAGCTGAACTGGCTGGTGCAATACGAATACAGCCGCTACAACCGCACGCCGGACCGCGGCATTCCGGGCGTCAATGGGCGCCCTGCGGATGTGAGTCGCAGCACCACCTATTTCTCCAGCGGCGATTACATCGATGACACCTCCCAGTCCCTGCGCTCAAAGCTTGCCTATGAGCTCAACGACAACTGGCAACTGCGCCACACCCTGGGCGTGTTCAAGCTCGACAGCGATTTCGACAACACCTACCAGACCGGCTACGACGCGAGAACCAACACCGTCAGCCGCCAGCACTGGCAGCAGGACCTGACCACCCGCAACGTGTTCAACAACCTCGAACTGGAAGGGGGGTTCGATACCTTCGGGCTGGAGCACCGCCTGCTTACCGGGATTGAACTGGGCAGCCAGCGCCGCGACCCGAAACTCTACTCGGCCACCGCGCCCAATCGGGGCGGCCAGGCTGTGCCGAGCCTGGACCTCACCCAGCCCAACCGTCACCTGCGCCACACCGGGCGCATGAGCGTTTCGAGCGACAACCACACTGAAGTCGAAAGCCGCGCCTTGTACGTGCAGGATCAATTGCGCCTGAACGATCAGTGGCAACTGTTGGGCGGGCTGCGTTATGACCGCTTCGAAGTGGACACCACCAACAAGCTGCTCAACACTCAGCAGGACGTCAAAAGCCACAGCACCAGCCCCCGCGTCGGCCTGGTGTGGACGCCGCTGGAGCATCACTCCTTCTATGCCTCGTGGAGCAAGACGTTCTCCCCGGCAGGCGGCGGTTTGATCGGCATCACACCGAACGCTGCCGGCAGC
Source organism: Pseudomonas sp. CFBP13528 (assembly GCF_005233615.1). Classification (NCBI taxonomy): domain Bacteria; kingdom Pseudomonadati; phylum Pseudomonadota; class Gammaproteobacteria; order Pseudomonadales; family Pseudomonadaceae; genus Pseudomonas; species Pseudomonas sp. CFBP13528. The sequence continues at coordinate 205,920 of NZ_QGAJ01000003.1, read as the reverse complement.
GTCAACGACCTGAGCCCCGAGTTGACCAAACAGAAGGAAATCGGGGTGAAAAGCGATTGGCTTGACGACCGTTTGAGCACCACCCTGGCCGTGTACGAACTTGAACTCTACAACCGTCGCACCAGCGACCCGCTGGACCGCACCATTACCCTGCTGACGGGCAAGCAACGTTCGCGCGGCATCGAGCTGACCGCCACCGGCAAGGTCGTCGGCAATTGGTACGTGCGCGGCGGCGTCGGCCTGCAGGATGCCAAGGTCGAGGAGGACAACAATGGTTTCGAAGGCAAGCGCATCAGCGACGTGGCCAAGCGCAATGCCAGCATGTTCATCACCTGGAAACCCGAGATGGGCTGGTATGCGGAAACCGGCCTGACCCTGGTCGGTGACCGCTATGCCGACAACCTCAACACCGTGGTGTTACCCGGTTATGGTCGCTGGGACGCGCTGGCCGGGTTCCGTCAGAAAGAATGGGACGTGAGGGCAGCGCTGAACAATATCGCCGACAAACACTATTACGCTTCAGCCACCAGCGCCGCGCAGATTCAGCCGGGTGAGCCGCGTAGCGTGGTGGTGACAGGCACCTACAGTTTCTAGTGTTTCTCCAGGGCAACGCAGTTGGCGTGGCGGCTTTTTAGTAACTCATCAGCTCGCACAATACCCGCACCTCATCCTCCGTGAACAAACCCGCCGGGTAGCGTTCACTCATCACGCTGCGCAAGTCAGGCTGTTGCCTGACTTGTCGCGAGCCGTTTTCCTTCAACCAGAGCCCCAGCGCGTGGATCGCATCGCCATCGACCCGCACCGGGTGGAACGTGCGCGTGAACATCGGGTTGATTTGTGCATTCATTTCAGCGCTCTCTCCTGCTGCGTGAGCGGCTAACTTACTCAAGGTATGTGACAGAACAATGCGGTCTTGGGCTGAGTCTCTGTCGTTTATCTGCGATACAAGAGCTATGCCAATATCCCGTATTTACGGGTATTGAGCCGCAAAAAAGCCCGCGACCTTGCCGGGCCGCGGGCTTGCTTGGAACGCTGCGATTGCGCAGTACTCACTCGCCATCAAGGCGCTGTTACAACTGCACTCAATTTCTCTGTGGGGCGGGTTGCTGCTGGGTCAGGCAGTGAATATTGCCGCCCCCCAGTAACAGTTCGCGGCCCGGCACCATCACCACTTCGTGTTGTGGGAACAGGTTCTGCAGGATCTGCTTGGCCTGGTGATCCAGCGGGTCATCGAAGCTCGGCGCGATGATGCCGCCGTTGACGATCAGGAAGTTGACGTAGGAACCGGCCAACCGCACGCTCGGATTACGTTCCTGGCTACCGTCCACCGGATCGACACCGGCACATTCTTCCTCGGTGGCATACAGCGGCCCTGGGATCGGCATCTTATGCACCGTGAACGAGCGGCCCTGGGCGTCAGTGCTGCTTTGCAGTACGTCCATGGCGGCATGGCAGCGCGCGTAGTTCGGGTCTTGCGGGTCATCGGTCCAGGCCAGCAGCACTTCACCTGGGCGCACGTAGCAACAGAAGTTATCTACATGGCCGTCGGTTTCATCGTTGAACAGTCCATCCGGCAACCAGATGATCTTGTCCACAGCCAGGTTGGCGCTGAGGACTGCTTCGATGGCCGCACGGTCCAGGTGCGGATTGCGGTTGCGATTCAACAGGCACTCTTCGGTGGTGATCAGGGTGCCTTCGCCGTCGACGTGAATCGAACCGCCCTCCAGCACAAAGCCTTCGGTGCGATAACGTGAGGCGCGCTCGATCTCGAGAATCTTGCCGCCCACTTGTGAGTCACGGTTCCACGGCGCATACAAACCGCCGTCAAACCCGCCCCAGGCGTTGAAATCCCAATTCACACCGCGCACTTCGCCACTGTCGTTGATCACGAACGTCGGGCCGGTGTCCCGTACCCAGGCGTCGTCGCTGGACATCTCCACCACGCGGATATTCGGCACGTCGAGGCGACTGCGGGCGTTTTCGTACTGGCCGGCGGAAACCGCAACGGTCACCGGTTCAAACCGTGCAATGGCCTTGGCCACGGCCACGTGGGCCGCCTGCGCCGGCTTGCCGCCCAGGCGCCAGTTGTCCGGGCGCTCGGGCCAGATCATCCAGGTCTGGGTCTGTGGCGCCCATTCGGCGGGCATATGAAAGCCATCGGCGCGAGGCGTGCTGTGCAAGGTGGTCATGACGATCAGGGCTCCGAATGGGGTGAAAGCCGACTTTATAACGGATAAATATCGGCGTTAGTAGCTATAAAACAGGACGTGCAATAAATTCAATCGATTACAACCGATAACAATCGGCTTGTTACAACTGTTCGTCGAGCACTTTGGACAGCATGTCGACGAAAAAATCCACACTGCGCCGGGTAGTGACCATCGGCGGCTTGATCTTGAGGATGTTCAGATAGTCGCCGGTCGGCTGCATGAAAACGCCCAGCTCACGCAGACGGTGACATAACAGCGCCGTCTCCTGCGTCGCGGGCTCCAGGGTGTGTCGGTCACGTACCAGCTCCAGCCCCAGATAGAAGCCGGAACCGTGTACCGCGCCGACTAACGGATGACGCTCGATCAGCGCTTGCAGGCGTGTCTTGAAATATCCCCCCACTACCTGGGCGTTTTCCCACAGGTTTTCTTCCTCCATCACATCCAGTACCGCCATGCCGATACGGCAACTGACCGGGCTACCGCCCGATGAGGAGAAGAAGTAGCCCTCGGCTTCCAGGGCTTCGGCAATTTCGCGACGGGTGATCACCGCACCCAGCGGCTGCCCGTTGCCCATGCCCTTGGCCATGGTAATGATGTCCGGCACAACGCCCTGCTCTTCAAAGCCCCAGAAAAAATGCCCCATGCGGCCATAGCCCACCTGCACCTCATCGGCGATACACACGCCGCCCTGGGCGCGGACCAACCCATAGACCTGCTGCAAGTAGCCCGGCGGCAGCGAAATACCACCGGCGTTGCCATACACCGGCTCGCAGATGAAACCCGCCAGCTGACGTTGGCTCGCGGCGATTTTCGCCAGGTTGTGTTCCACGCTTCGTACATAGTCAGGCGCACTGTCCGGCCCGCGAAACTCACCACGGTAGGTATTCGGCGCCGTCACCGGGTGCACCCAGTCCGGGCGGCTGCTCAGCGCCTGGGGATTGTCGGCAATCGAGGTCGACACCGCGTCCGCCGCCACCGACCAGCCGTGATAAGCCTCCAGCACACTGAGCATGTCGCGCCCGCCGCTGTAGGCCCAGGCCAGGCGAATCGCCAGGTCATTGGCCTCGGTGCCGCTGTTGACCAGGAACACCCGGTCCATACCCTGCGGCGCCAGCGCCAGCAGGCGTTCGGAAAACTCGGCAATCGCCGCGTAGTGAAATCGCGAGTTGGTGTTGAGCAGTGACCATTGCCGCGCCGCCACCGCCGCCATCCGCGGGTGACCGTGGCCCAGCACGGCCACGTTGTTGAGCATGTCCAGGTAGGAGCGGCCCTGCATATCGATCAAGTGGTTGCGCCAGCCCCGTTCGATACGCGGCGGGTCGACGTAATAATGCTTCTGCGAGCGGGCAAAGCTGGCGTCGCGCCGGGCCAGCAGCGCCTCGGGGTCCAGCTCCGGTTCGGCGTCGCAGGCCAACCCGAGCAGCGCCGCCGGTGACGGGCACAACGCGCGCCACGCCGCCGCCCTGGAGGGGGCACAGAACAACGGCGGCTCAAGGTCGGCACGACACAGTTGCACGATCAACGGCCCGTGGACCTCACCGAGTACCTGCCCTTTCACGACCACTGCACCGGGATTGTGCGGCGTTTTCACGCCCCATACGCGCAGACTCAGGCGCTCGTCATGCACACACAGCACGCCGTCAGCGCCCTCGCGCAGGGTCCCGGCAAAAGGGGCTTCAACCACTGTGCCAGGGGGCAGATGCAATTCGACGTGCAGGGGAAAAGTGTCCGGCTCCACAGCGCTGTCCGGACGGGTACGCGACAATCGATATTGCCCATAACGGCTGGCCGCCTGCCCATGCACCGCTGCGGCGTCGTCCAGCAATCGCCGATCGATGCCAGGCGTCTCCCAGTTGCCCGCCTCGAAATGCGGGCTGAGCACGCCCAGGTCGATCAATGCGAATTCCCGCCCGACCAGCCCTGGCAGCAATGGGGCGAAATCCTGGCTGGCCAAGGCCGGCAAGGCCTCGCCGACAGCACTGAGGATTGCCGCCTCCATCAATTCGAACGGCACCGATGTCGCAACGTGGAAAATTTCCCACTCGTGTTCGGCGTTCTTCAACAGGTAGGCGTTATCAGGGTCCAGGCGTCGCTGCTGCTCGCTGCTCAGCACCAACACCGCTGCGCGGGCGACGATCAACGGCCACAGCGCGCGCAACTCTTCACGCTGCAACGGCGTAACCGCGTGACACGCCCGGATCGCCGGCAGGATGGCAAACGGGTCGCCCTCGGCGTGGTGCAGCAGCGCGGCGCAGGTGACGGACAGGTCGGCAATGCGCCAGGTATGCACCAGGTCGCCGAAATCGATGACGCCCTGGACCTGCCAGTGCCGCCCCGCATCACGCAGCCAGACCACGTTGTCGTCGGTGATGTCCATGTGCACGGCCTGCCAGGGCAAGTGCGCAGCCAAAGGCCCGATATGCGCGTCGATCTGCCCGGCGACCTGTTCCAGCGCGGCGCGATGGGCAAGGTCGGGCAAGGCCGCCAGCAAATGCTTGATCAACGCCTGCGCGTGGCGCGGGTCCCATTGCAGGGTGCGGTCCAGGCCGGGATGGGTGAACGTGGCCAGCGCCAGGCTCATGCGCCCGCACAGGTCGCCAAAGCCTGCAATCACGTCGCGGCCCAGGTGAGGCAAACGGGTCAGGGGTTGGCCGTCGATGTAGTCCAATAGCCGCAGGTGCAGGGTCTGTCCATCGACGCTGATGGTCAGCAGTTCATCGCCATTGAGGGCCTTGATCACCTTGGGCACACGCACCTCTGCCTGCGCCTGCAGCGCATTGAGGGCGGCATGCTGGGCCTGGAGCTCAATTGCAGCGTAGTCACCCCGGCAGATTTTCAGAACGAAGCGGCCCAGGGCGCTGTCAATCCTGAAGTTGAGGTCTTGTTGACTGCCCAATGACTGCAATGCGCCACTAAGGCCGTAATGTTGCTCAAGCAGATGGGCCGCCTGTTCCAGGCTCAACTGGGGGCACGGCAGGCTGGCACGATGGATCAATGTGGCGAGCAACATTGTGACGACCTCGGTTTTATCAGACGTCTATATCGCCATTGTTCGGGGGCGTTAATCAACCCCTCCTGCTCGCCGCGCTTGCGCCCGCTCGATTCACAACTCAAGCTATGCTTCTTTCGCTTAATGTCCGTCTAAGGAAAAGGCCCTCGACATGCGCATTCTCATCACCGGCGGTGCCGGATTTATTGGCTCGGCCCTGATCCGGCATCTGATCCAGCACACTGAGCACGACGTGCTCAACCTGGACAAGCTCACTTACGCCGGCAACCTTGAGTCGCTGGCCAGCATTGCGTCCAACAGCCGCTACGAGTTCGTCCAGGCCGACATCATCGACCAGGCCACCGTCAGCGCCGTACTGGCGCGCTTTGAGCCAGACGCGATCATGCACCTGGCGGCCGAGTCCCATGTGGACCGCTCCATCGACGGCCCGTCGGATTTTATCCAGACCAACATCGTCGGCACCTACAGCCTGCTCGAAGCCACCCGTGCCTATTGGCAGAAGCTGGCTGAACCGGCCAAAAGCGCGTTCCGTTTCCATCACATCTCCACCGACGAGGTGTATGGCGACCTGCACGGCGTGGACGATCTGTTCACCGAAACCACGCCCTACGCCCCCAGCTCGCCGTACTCGGCCAGCAAGGCAGCCTCCGACCATCTGGTCCGCGCCTGGCAGCGTACCTACGGCCTGCCGGTGCTGTTGACCAACTGCTCGAACAACTACGGGCCGTTCCACTTCCCTGAAAAGCTGATCCCACTGGTGATTCTCAACGCCCTCGCAGGCAAACCGCTGCCGGTGTATGGCGATGGCTTGCAAGTGCGCGACTGGCTGTTCGTCGAGGATCACGCCCGTGCGCTGCTCAAGGTGGTGACGACTGGGGTGGTGGGCGAGACCTACAACATCGGCGGCCACAACGAACAGAAGAATATCGACGTCGTACGCGGCATCTGCGCCCTGTTGGAAGAGCTGGCGCCGCAGCGTCCGGCCGGCGTGGAAAAATTCACCGACCTGATCACGTTCGTCAAGGATCGTCCGGGCCACGACCAACGCTACGCGATCGACGCCAGCAAAATCGAGCGCGAGCTGGGCTGGGTCCCGGAAGAAACCTTTGAGACCGGACTGCGCAAGACCGTGCAGTGGTACCTCGATAACCTGGAATGGTGCCGCAGGGTCCAGGATGGCAGCTATCAAGGTGAACGACTTGGCAACACTGACGTAAAGGATCTGATCGCATGATGAAGGGAATTGTATTGGCCGGCGGTTCCGGCACCCGTTTGCACCCCATTACCCTGGGCGTGTCCAAACAACTGTTGCCGGTGTATGACAAACCGATGATCTACTACCCGATCTCGGTGCTGATGCTGGCGGGGATCAAGGACATCCTGGTGATTTCCACGCCGGTGGACCTGCCGCAATACCGCAACCTCCTGGGTGACGGCAGCCAGTTCGGCGTGCGCTTCAGCTATGCGGAACAGCCTTCGCCGGATGGCCTGGCCCAGGCGTTCATCATTGGCGAGGAGTTCATCGGTGATGACCCGGTGTGCCTGATCCTGGGGGACAACATCTTCCACGGTCAGCACTTCGGTGATCAATTGCGCAACGCCGCGAAACGCCCATCCGGCGCCACGGTGTTCGGCTACTGGGTCAAAGACCCGGAGCGTTTCGGCGTGATCGATTTCGACAAAGAAGGCCGCGCCCTGTCGATTGAAGAGAAACCGGCAAAGCCTAAATCGAGCTATGCGGTGACCGGCCTGTATTTCTACGACAACGACGTGATCAAGATCGCCAAGGCCGTCCAGCCTTCGCCACGCGGCGAGCTGGAGATTACCGACGTCAACAACGCCTACCTCAAGCGCGGCGACCTGCACGTTGAACGTTTTGGGCGCGGCTTCGCCTGGCTCGACACCGGCACCCATGACAGCCTGCTGGAAGCGTCCACTTACGTGCAGACCATCGAGCACCGCCAGGGCCTGAAAGTCGCCTGCCTGGAAGAAATCGCCTACGACAACGGCTGGATTGATCGTGACTATTTGCTGGAGCGCGCTAAATATTTCGGCAAAACCGGCTATGGTCAGTATTTGTACATGCTGGCCGGGACCCCTAAATGAATGTGAGCGCCACTGAGCTGCCTGGTGTATTGGTCATCGAACCGAAGGTATTTGGCGATGACCGCGGCTTTTTTTATGAGAGTTTCAACGCCCGCGAGTTTGAAAATGCCAGCGGGTTGAAACTTCAGTTTGTGCAGGACAACCACTCACGCTCGTTGAAAGGCGTGCTGCGTGGCCTGCACTACCAGGTCGAACACGCCCAGGGCAAACTGGTGCGTGTGACGGCTGGGGAAGTCTTGGATGTGGCGGTGGATATCCGCCGCAGCTCTCCTCATTTCGGTAAATGGGCCAGCGTGCGCCTGTCTGCCGAAAACAATCGGCAGCTGTGGATACCGCCGGGCTTCGCCCACGGTTTCCTTGTGCTGAGCGATTACGCCGAATTCCTCTACAAGACGACGGAGTACTACACGCCGTCGGCAGAGCGTTGTATTCGCTGGGACGACCCGGACCTCAATATCGATTGGCAGCTCGATGGCCCACCGACCCTGTCCGCCAAGGATCAGGTCGGTAAAAGCCTGAGGGATGCGGACCTGTTCCCGTGACAGCGCCCCTGAAGATATTGATCACCGGTCAGCACGGCCAGGTCTCCCAGGCGCTGCAGCAGCGCCTCCAGGGCCTGGGCGAGCTCATCGTACTGGGCCGCGACCAGCTTGATCTGGCTAACGCCGACCAGATTCGCCAACACGTGCGCGCTCACCGTCCCGACCTGATCATCAACGCCGCCGCCCACACTGCGGTCGATCAGGCCGAAAGCGAACCGGACGCAGCCTTCGCCATCAACGCCACCGCCCCCGGCATTCTCGCCGAAGAAGCCAAGGCCCTTGGCGTCCCGCTGATTCATTACTCCACCGATTACGTGTTCGACGGCAGCAAACCTGCCGCCTATACCGAAAATGACCCGCCCAACCCACTGGGTGTCTACGGCCAGAGCAAACTGGCGGGTGAACAGGCGATTGCGGCCGTGGGCGGCAAGTACCTGATTCTGCGCACCAGCTGGGTGTATTCGAGCCACGGCAAGAACTTCCTGCTGACCATGCAGCGCCTGCTGCAGGAGAAACCGCAGATGCGTATCGTCGCCGACCAGATCGGCGCGCCGACGTGGGCCGGGACCATCGCCGACAGTACGCGTGCACTGATCGAGCGCTGGCAAGCCGGTGACGCCGGGGATTGGGGTGTTTATCACCTGACTGCCCAGGGTGAAACATCGTGGTTCGGCTTTGCCCAGGCCATTGGCGAAGCCCTGCGCGTGGCAGGCAAACCCTGCGCCGAACTGGAAGCGATCCCGTCGAGCGCCTATCCAACACCCGCCAGGCGCCCGCTGAACTCACGCCTCGATTGCAGCCACCTGCAGCAGCAATGGCACGTCAGCCAGCCGCAATGGCAAGACGCATTGCACGAGTGTCTTGCCAGGCAGCACTAGGCATAATGCGCCTGTACCCACAGGCGCACGATTCCCATGACCCCACCTCTTCCGCGAAGACCCCGCTGGCGTAGCCTGGCCCTGTTGGCGTTGTGCCTGGCGCCGCTGCTATGGCCGCTGGAACACTTGGCCGAGCGCTACTACCGCAGCGAGCTGGCCGGGCAGAACCGTCAGACCCTGGACCTGTACGTCGCCAACCTGTTGGGCACCCTGCATCGCTATGAAGTGCTACCGCAGATCCTCGGTGACCTGCCGGCCCTGCGCACCGCGCTGGATGCGCCGCAGATCAGCACCCACCTGGTCAACGCCAACCTGCTGCTCAAGGACGTCGCCGCCCAGGCCGGGGTGGAAGTAATGTACCTGATGGACACCACCGGCAAGACCCTCGCCGCGTCCAACTGGGATAAACAAGACAGCTTTGTCGGGCGCAATTTTTCCTTTCGCCCCTATTTCAGCGAAGCCATGGCCGGGCGCCTGGGGCGCTTTTTCGGGCTGGGCACCACCTCGGCCAAGCGCGGCTATTTCTTCGCCGCCGCCGTGCGCGATGGTGAGAACATCATCGGCGTACTGGTGGTCAAGGTCGACCTGGACCACACCGAGAGCCTGTGGGGCAACACCCCTGAACAACTGCTGGTGACCGACCACAATGGCGTGGTGATCCTCACCTCGCGCCCGCAATGGCGGTTCCGCGCCACACGCCCGCTGACCGCCGAAGAACGCCAGGCCATTATTGCCATCCAGCCCTACCCGACCCGTGATCCGCAGCCACTGAACCTCAGCAGCAGCGCCTGGCTGCGCCAATCCACCGCGATCGCCGAAACCGGCTGGAACGTGGAAATTCTCGCTCCCCAGTCCTTGATCAACCGCCCGGTGCGTACCGTGGTGGCCGTCGGCGGCGCGACATTGCTGGTGCTGATGCTGCTGCTTGGCTTGATGATGCAGCGCCGTCGCCATTACCTGGAGCGCATCGCCTTCGAAGCCAAGGCCCGCCGCGAGCTGGAAATGCGCGTGGCCGAGCGGACCAGCGACCTGGAAGGCCTGAACCGGCGCCTGAAACAGGAAGTGCTGGAGCGCGAACACGCCCAGCAGGAGCTGGTACGCGCCCAGGACGATCTGGTACAGGCCGGTAAACTCTCGGCGCTGGGCACCATGTCGGCCAGCATCAGCCATGAACTGAACCAACCCCTGGCGGCGATTCGCAGCTACGCGGAAAACGCTGAAGTGCTGCTCGACCATGAACGCACCGCCGATGCCCGCGGCAACCTCAAGTTGATCAGCGAACTGACCGGGCGCATGGCGTCGATCATCGCCCACTTGCGCGCGTTCGCCCGCCGCGACCGCCACGCGCCGGAAAGCGTGGCGTTGCAACCGGCGCTGGACGATGCGCTGGCGTTGTTGGGCAAGCGGCGGCGTTCGATGGAAGTGGAATTGATCCGCGACCTGCCCGAGGCGACCTTATGGGTACAGGCCGGTGAAACCCGTCTACGCCAGGTGCTGGGCAACCTGCTGGCCAATGCCCTCGACGCCCTCACCGAAAAAGGCCCGCCACGCAAACTGTGGCTGAGTGCCCAAACCACCGACCAGGGCGTCAACCTGTACATCCGCGACAACGGCCCGGGCTTTTGCATGGAAGCCCTGGGCCGCGCCAGCGAGCCGTTCTACACCACCAAGACACGCACCCAGGGCCTGGGCCTGGGCCTGGCCATCTGTGACACCCTGATGCGTGCGTTCGGCGGCGAACTGCTGTTCGCCAACCACAAGGAAGGCGGCGCGCTGTTAACCTTGAAATTGCGTGCCGGCTCGCCGGGCGTCAGTGTGCAACCGTCCGAGGACCGCAGTGTATGAGTATCGATAACCAGATTCAGGTGGTGCTGATCGACGATGATCCCCATTTGCGTCAGGCGCTATGCCAGACCCTGGACCTGGCCGGACTGAAAGTGCTGCCCCTGGGCGAAGCCAGCGGCCTCACCGCACGCCTGTCGCGGGACTGGCCGGGCGTAGTGGTCAGCGATATCCGCATGCCCGGCATGGACGGCCTGGAGCTGCTCGCCGAACTGCACGGCCAGGACCCCGACCTGCCGGTGCTGCTGATCACCGGCCACGGCGACGTGCCGCTGGCAGTGCAGGCGATGCGCGCCGGCGCCTACGACTTCCTCGAAAAGCCCTTCGCCAGCGACGCCTTGCTCGACAGCGTACGCCGCGCCCTGGCCCTGCGCCGCCTGGTGCTGGACAACCGCAGCCTGCGCCTGGCCCTCAGCGATCGGCAGCAACTGAGCACACGCCTGGTCGGGCATTCGCCGCAGATGCTGCGCCTGCGCGAGCAAATCGGTGCGCTGGCGGCGACCAGGGCCGATGTGCTGATCCTCGGCGAAACCGGCGCCGGCAAGGAAGTGGTCGCCCGCGCCCTGCATGATCTGTCGAACCGTCGCAGCGGCCCGTTCGTGGCGATCAATGCCGGGGCACTGGCCGAGTCTGTGGTGGAAAGCGAACTGTTCGGCCATGAACCCGGCGCGTTTACCGGCGCGCAGAAGCGCCGTATCGGCAAGTTCGAATTCGCCAACGGCGGCACGCTGTTTCTCGATGAAATCGAAAGCATGAGCCTGGACGTGCAGGTCAAGCTGCTACGGTTGTTGCAGGAACGCGTGGTGGAACGCCTGGGCGGCAACCAGCTGATCCCGCTGGACATCCGCATCATCGCCGCCACCAAGGAAGACCTGCGCCAGGCCGCCGACCAGGGCCGCTTCCGTGCCGACTTGTATTACCGTCTCAACGTCGCGCCGCTGCGCATTCCACCGCTGCGCGAACGTGGCGAAGACGCGCTGATGCTGTTCCAGCACTTCGCCGACGAAGCCAGCAGCCGCCACGGCCTGCCGCTGCACGAGCTGCAACCGGGACAACGCGCCCTGCTGTTGCGCCACAGTTGGCCGGGCAATGTACGCGAGCTGCAAAACGCCGCCGAGCGCTTCGCCCTGGGCCTGGAACTGGCCCTGGACAGTGCGCCGGACGATCCATCCGCCAGCACCCTGACCTCCACGCCTGGCGGTTTGAGCGAGCAAGTCGAACAATTCGAAAAAAGCCTGATCGCCGCCGAACTGACCCGCCCCCACAGCTCCCTGCGCAGCCTCGCCGAAGCCCTCGGCGTGCCACGCAAAACACTGCACGACAAACTGCGCAAGCACGGCCTGAACTTCGCCGACAGCGCCAGCCACAGCGCAGACGACGAATGATCCTGTCCACCCGCCAAGAGACCGCCATGAGCCGCGACAGCCGTTACCTGGAATCCATCCTCCATCACGACATCCCCCTCACTCGGGAAATGGGGCTCAGGGTGCTCGACTGGCAACACGACCAGCTGCAACTGCATCTGCCCTTGCAAGCCAATATCAACCACAAGAGCACCATGTTTGGCGGCAGCCTCTACTGCGGCGCCGTGCTGGCAGGCTGGGGTTGGTTGCACCTGAGACTGCGCGAAGACGGCATTGAAGACGGGCACATCGTGATTCAGGAAGGACAGATCAGTTATCCGTTGCCGGTGACGCAGGATGCGACGGTGATGTGCGCGGCGCCTGAAGAGAAGGTGTGGAAGCGCTTTGTGGCGACCTACAAACGCCATGGCCGGGCGCGGTTGGCGCTGCAGACGTGGGTGGTGAATGAGGGCAGCGAAGACCGCGCCGTAACCTTCACCGGCCAGTACGTCCTGCACCGCTAACCGCCATCACCGAAAACCAATGTGGGAGGGGGCTCGCCCTCGATAGCAGTGTGTCAGGCAACCAACTTCTGACTGTCACACCGCAATCGGGGGCAAGCCCCCTCGCACATTTTTAATTTGCGCAGGGCTTAAGATCTGGCCAGGCTCAACAAGCGTTCACGCCATGCAGCCTTGGCCGGCAGCGCCAGAAAGAACGGGTTCAACAACGATTCCCGCGCCGGGTAGCTGAACGGCTTGCCGCTCAACTCCAGCACCTCGCCCCCCGCCCCTTCCAACACACCTTGCGCCGCCGCCGTGTCCCACTGCGACGTCGGCGCCAGGCGCGGGTAGCAGTCGGCACTGCCTTCGGCCAACAGGCAGAACTTCAAGGAGCTGCCGATATTCGCCAGTTTCAACTCCCCCAGGCCTTGGCTCAGCCCGTCCAGCAGACGCTCCTGCTCCGGGCTGGTATGGCGACGGCTGGCAACCACGGTAAAGGCTTCACCCGCAGCCGGAGTCTGGCGCACCTGGATCTGCCTGGGCGCGGCATTCACATCCGAGCGCCAAGCGCCCAGGCCTGCGCCGCCGAAGTAGCAACGACCGCTGGTGGGTATCGAGACCACGCCGAAGACCACACGGCCCTGCTCGATCAAGGCAATATTGACCGTGAACTCTTCACTGCCACTGATGAATTCCTTGGTGCCATCCAGTGGGTCCACCAGCCACCAACGCTGCCAGCCGGCGCGCACGCTCTGGTCGATGTCGGCGTCTTCTTCGGACAGCACCGGAATGCTCGGGTCCAGCGCCGTGAGACCCGCAAGAATCAGATGGTGCGCGGCCAGATCGGCGGCCGTCACCGGCGAATCATCCGCTTTGCAGGTCACTGCCACATCGGCACGCCAGTACGGCAGGATGGCTTCACCAGCCTGGCGAGCCAATTCAATGACAGGCGCGATAAACGGATGGCCGAGGAACAGTTCGCTCATAAGGTGAACACTCCACGCTGGGTCAGCAGGTCTCGTACCAGATACAGCGCGGCCAGCGCCCGGCCCTCGCTGAACTGCTCGTTCTGCGCCAGCGCCGACAGTTCACGCAGGTTGACCCGCTCCACGCGCATAGGCTCGGGTTCATCGCCTTCCAGGCGCTCTTCGTACAGATCAGTGGCCAGCACCACCTGGATTTTCTGGCTCATATAGCCGGGCGACAGCGACAGCTCGGTGATATGTTCCAACTGGCGTGCGCCATAGCCGGCCTCTTCCTTGAGCTCGCGGTCCGCCGCCGCCAGCACATCTTCGCCGGGCTCGATCAGGCCCTTGGGCAAGGACAACTCGTATTCATCGGTGCCACCGCAGTACTCTTCCACCAGCAATGCATGATCTTCGTCGATCATCGCCACGATCATCACTGCGCCGTAACCGGCACCACGGCCCACCAGACGTTCGTAGGTGCGCTCAACGCCATTGGAAAAGCGCAATTGCACTTCCTCCACGCGGAACAAACGGCTACTGGCGACTATTTCGCGGGCGAGGACGGTGGGTTTCTGGCGCATAAACGGCTCCTTGACGTGATCGGGTTACTATACCGTGGCTTTTCCGATTGTCTGTGTCGGATATCTTTACTTACATGAGAACGCCCCATGCCCTCTTTGCCCTGGCACGCCATCGACACCGTCCTGCTGGACATGGACGGCACCTTGCTCGACCTGCATTACGACAACCACTTCTGGATGGAGCACCTGCCGCAACGCTACGCCGAGCTGCACGGCGTGAGCCTGGCCATGGCGCAGATGGAATTGCAGCCGCTGTTCGAGCGTAACGCCGGACAGTTGCAATGGTATTGCCTGGATTTCTGGAGCGCCGAGCTTGCAATCCCGGTGCGCGAACTCAAGCTGGAAACCGCCCACCTGATTGCCCTGCGCCCGGACGCCGATACTTTTCTGGCAGCGATCAAACAGGCCGGCAAACGCGTGATCATGATCACCAACGCTCATCGCGATTCGTTGTCCTTGAAGTTGGAGCGCATCGAGTTGGCACCGTACTTCGAACAACTGATCAGCTCCCACGATTACGGTTTTCCCAAGGAGAACCCGCAGTTCTGGGAAGCGCTGCAAGCAGACATCGACTTCGACCCGGCCCGTAGCCTGTTTATCGACGACACCTTGCCCATTCTGCGCAGTGCCAGGGATTTCGGGGTAGGCCATTTGCTGGCAGTCAAAGAGCCTGACAGCAAAAAGGGGCCAAAGGACACTGCAGAGTTCGCGGCTGTCGAGGATTACCGCGATCTCATTGTCGGTATCTAAATCTATGTGGGAGGGGGCTTGCCCTCGATAGCGGTACATCAGAAATACATCCAGTGACTGACACACTGCCATCGGGGGCAAGCCCCCTCCCACAGGGTTGTTGTGCGTATTACTCAGGGATACGCAGCGTCTGGCCTGGGTAGATCTTGTCCGGGTGCGACAACATCGGCTTGTTAGCCTCGAAAATCTTGTTGTACTGATTGGCGTTGCCGTACACCGTCAGGGAAATCGCGCTGAGGGTGTCGCCTTTCTTCACCACCACGAAACGCGCAGCGGCAACCGCCGGGCCGGAGACGGTGATCTTGTCTTCAACACTGCCGACACCTGCGATGTTCCCGGCCGCCAGGATGATTTTTTCTTTCTCTTCCTGAGTCGCGACTTCGCCCGTTACGGTGACTTTGTCACCCTCAACGGTGGCCTGCACATTCGGATTTCCAAGGCCGACCTTGGAGATGTGGTCCTTCAACTGCTCACTCGCGTTCGCATTACCCGGCGTCAGCAGATCAATCAATTTCTCGCCTGCTTCCTTAACAAAACTGAAAATACTCATGGTGCGCTCTCCTTGGGTTTAAGTGCCTGATGCCCAAGACTAGACCAGTCCCAGGGATTTGGGTTCCAGGCCATCCCTACCCGCAAACCGAGCCCTGATCGACGCCATCTATCAATACATCAATACTGGCAATTAGACGCGACGCTTTGTCGCGCCTAGTCTGAACACTGATCAATCCGCCGGTGGTAACTGCCTCATGAACGCCAAGCGCCCCACCTGCGCGGCGCCCGCCCTCGAAACGCCAGCGCCCGCCGCCAGCCAGAGCTATCAGTACAGCAATCTCGAACACACCGACGTCGGCCGTACTGCGCTGGCCGAAGAGGTGGCGTTGGCGATTGCCTATAACGACATCAGCCAGGCAGTCATGCTGGTAACGCCGACCGACCTGGAAGATTTCATTGTCGGTTTCAGCCTTGGCAGCGGCATCATCAGCGACGTTAGCGACATATACGACCTCAAGCTCAGTGGCGCGGGCTCCGCCCAGTATGCCCAGGTACAGATTTCCAGCCGTGCATTCTGGAACCTCAAGCAGCAGCGCCGCCAATTGGCTGGTACCAGCGGCTGCGGCCTGTGCGGTGTCGAAGCGGTGGAGCAGGCCTTGCCCGACCTTCAGGTGCTGCCCGGCGCGCCCTTGCCACCGGCCGAATGGCTTGATGGCCTGCGCCAGCGCATCAGTGCATTCCAGCCACTGGGCCAGCACAGCGGCGCGGTGCATGCGGCGGTGTTTATGAATGATCAGGGCGAATTGCTGATGGGCCGCGAAGACATCGGCCGGCATAACGCTCTGGATAAATTGATTGGTGCCTTGATCCGCCAAAAGATTCCGACCGACGGCGGCCTGGCGATCGTCACCAGCCGCTGCAGTCTCGAATTGATCCAGAAAGTCCTGCGCGCGGGCATCCAGACCCTGGTCAGCCTGTCGTCGCCCACCGGCCTGGCCCTGCAATGGGCGCGCCGGCATAACCTCAATCTCATCCACCTGCCGCAGAAAAGCGCGCCGCGGGTCTACAGCCCTGCGATGGAGTACCAGCCATGAGCCTTCACCACCAAGCCGACCAGACCCCAACCCCACGCTACAAGCCCTATAAGGGCCCGGCCGGCGGCTGGGGCGCGTTGATCAGCGTGGCGCAAGCCTGGCTGACCAGCGACAACGCGCTGAAAAACCTGCGCATGATGCTCAAGACCAACCAGAACGGCGGCTTCGACTGCCCGGGCTGTGCCTGGGGCGACTCGCCGGAAAGCGGCATGGTCAAGTTCTGCGAAAACGGCGCCAAGGCCGTCAACTGGGAAGCTACCAAGCGCCGCGTGGACGCGGCCTTCTTCGCCAAGCACAGCGTTACCGCGCTGCTGGAACAAAGCGATTACTGGCTCGAATACCAAGGCCGTCTCACCGAGCCCATGCGCTACGACGCCGAGACCGACCGCTACCAGCCCATCAGTTGGGAAGCCGCGTTCGACCTGGTCGGCAAGCACCTCAATGCCCTGCCCAGCCCGGACATGGCCGAGTTCTACACCTCGGGCCGCGCCAGCAACGAAGCCGCCTACCTGTATCAGCTGTTCGTGCGCGCCTACGGCACCAATAACTTCCCGGACTGCTCGAACATGTGCCACGAAGCCAGCGGCGTCGCCCTGGCACAGAGTGTGGGCGTGGGCAAAGGCACCGTGACCTTTGATGACTTCGAACACGCCGACGCGATTTTCGTCTGGGGCCAGAACCCCGGTACCAATCACCCGCGCATGCTTGAGCCGCTGCGCGAAGCGGTGAAACGCGGCGCCCAGGTGGTGTGTATCAACCCCCTGAAAGAACGTGGCCTGGAGCGCTTCCAGCACCCGCAACATCCGCTGGAAATGCTCACTAACGGCGACAAGCCGACCAATACTGCCTATTTTCGCCCGGCGCTGGGCGGCGATATGGCCATCCTGCGCGGCATGGCCAAGTTCCTGCTGCTGTGGGAGCGTCAAGCGCTGGCCGAAGGCAAGGAAGCCGTGTTCGACCATGGCTTCCTCAATGAGCACACCGTTAACGTACTGGACTATCTGGGCCAGATCGATGACACCTCCTGGGAGGAAATCGTCGAGCAGTCCGGCCTGACACTGGTGGAGATCGAGCAAGCCGCGCGCATGTATGCCAAAGGCAAGAACGTGATCATGTGCTGGGCGATGGGCATCACCCAGCACCGTCACTCGGTGCCGACCATCCAGGAAATTGCCAACCTGATGTTGCTGCGTGGCAACATTGGCCGCCCAGGTGCGGGCCTGTGCCCGGTACGCGGCCACAGCAACGTGCAGGGCGACCGCACCATGGGCATCAACGAGCGCCCACCGATGGCGTTCCTCGACTCACTGGAGCGCCGCTTCCAGTTCCAGGTGCCGCGTACCAATGGGCACAACGTGGTCGAAGCCATCCACGCAATGCTCGAAGGTCGCGCCAAGGTGTTTATCGGCCTGGGCGGCAACTTCGCCCAGGCCACGCCCGACAGTACCCGCACCTTCGAGGCGTTACGCAACTGCGACCTGACCGTGCAGATCAGCACCAAGCTCAACCGCAGCCATCTGATGCACGGTAAAGACGCCCTCATCCTGCCGTGCCTGGGCCGTACCGACATCGACATTCAGGCCGACGGCCCGCAAGCGGTGACGGTGGAAGACTCGTTCAGCATGGTCCACGGCTCCAATGGCCAGTTGCAGCCGCTGTCGAAACTGATGAAATCGGAGCCTGCGATCCTGGCCGGCATCGCGGCCGCGACCCTGGGCAGCAAACCCGTGGACTGGAACTGGCTGGTCGCCGACTACGGCCGCATCCGCGACCTGATCGCCGATACCATTCCAGGCTTCAAGGACTTCAACGAGAAGATCAAACATCCCGGCGGCTTCTATCTGGGTAATTCCGCTGGCGCACGCCGCTGGAACACCCCATCGGGCCGCGCCAACTTCCGGCCGAACGTCCTGCCCAAGGACCTGATTCACGAGCGCACCCATGCCACAGGGCGGGTGCCGGACCTGATCATGCAGTCGATGCGCTCCCACGATCAGT
The DNA here is from genome assembly GCF_005233615.1 of Pseudomonas sp. CFBP13528. Taxonomy (NCBI): domain Bacteria; kingdom Pseudomonadati; phylum Pseudomonadota; class Gammaproteobacteria; order Pseudomonadales; family Pseudomonadaceae; genus Pseudomonas; species Pseudomonas sp. CFBP13528. The sequence goes on along the minus strand of NZ_QGAJ01000003.1, from coordinate 187,603 downwards.
ACAACACCACGATCTATGGCCTGGACGACCGTTATCGTGGGGTCAAGGGGCAACGGGATGTGCTGTTCGTCAACGAAGCCGACATCATCCGCCTGGGCTTCAAGCCGGGGCAAAAGGCAGACATCATCTCGTTGTGGGAAGACGGCCGTGAACGCCGTGTGAAAGGCTTTACCCTGCTGGCGTTTGATATTCCGGCTGGGCAGGCGGCGGCTTACTATCCGGAAGTGAACCCTCTGGTGCCATTGGAAAGCACGGGCGACGGGAGCCATACGCCAACGTCGAAGTTCGTCGCGATTCGTTTGGAAGCAGCGAGCGACACTGGCTTGATCATGGCGCGCTCGGCCTGATTCGGTTCGGCAGACAAGCCACCTTCCATACTTGAAATGCATTTCAAATGTGGGAGCGGCTTGCCCGCGAAGAGGCCAGCATCCTCAACACACATTTTACGGGCACAAAAAAAGGCCGCTTTTACATAAAAGCGGCCATTGCTAAGTAACTAAAGACTCGTAAAAACGACTTAAGTTCCCTATACAAAACAGCAACTTAGCAAATTGTATACAACTGCTGCCACCGGTCGGATTTCGATTGTCAGCGTCTCGATACAACCTCAGGATCGCGCCGTCATCCCCTTGAGGTTTCCCTGAATGAAGTTCTCCTCGATTCTCTTGTTGTCCCTTGGCCTGGTCAGTGGCGCAGCCATGGCCGGTGGCACCACCGAAGCCGGTGTGGGCGGCGCATTGGGCGGGGTGCTAGGCTCGGTCGTCGGCCAGCAGTTGGGCGGCAACACCGGTTCGGCCATTGGCGCTGCGCTGGGCGGCGCGGGCGGTAGTGCGGTCGGCGCCGACAAGCGCAGCCGTGGCGAAGCAGCCATTGGCGGCGCACTGGGCGCAGCCGGCGGCAACGTGGTCGGCCGCAGTGTCGGCGGCGGCACCGGTGCACTGATCGGTTCGGCGGCCGGCGGTGGCGCAGGTGGCGCGCTGGGCAACTACATGGGCAACAAGAGCGATGACGATGACCGCCGTTACCGTGGCCGTGACGACCGTCGCTACTACCGCGATGATCACCCGGGCCGCGGTCATGCCTATGGTCATCGCAAGAACAAGCACAAGCGCCATCATCGCTATGATGACTAAGGCCTGACGAAAATCCCATGTGGGAGGGGGCTTGCCCCCTCCCACATTTGGTTCTGCAGCGTTTGCGGGACCGAGTCAGGCTACCAACCGCTGCAACGCCTCGCGCAACAGCCCCGGAATCGTCACCGGCTGGTTCGACGCTCTATCCACAAACACATGCACAAAGCGCCCCGCCGCGCAGGCCTCTTGCTCGCCAGCCTTGAACACCGCCAGCTCATACTGCACCGAACTGTTGCCCAGCTTGCCCACCCGCAAGCCGATTTCGACGCGCTCGGGAAAAGCGATCGACGCAAAATAATCACACGCCGAACTCACCACAAACCCAACCACTTCACCGTCATGGATATCCAACCCGCCTTGTTCGATCAGGTAGGTATTCACCGCCGTGTCGAAGAAGCTGTAGTAGGTCACATTGTTTACATGGCCATACACATCGTTATCGTGCCAGCGCGTGAGGATCGGCTGGAAGTGGGGGTAATCGGCACGTTGTGGCACTGAGTCAGGCATGGGCACCTCGGGTGAAAGTGGGTTTACAGCTCATTCAAATGGGCCTCGGCCCACTCGCGTACATCGGCGTAGGGGTAGTCCTCCAGTGCGGCGAAACCGGGAATGCCCCGCGCCTTCAACTTGGTGAACAACGGCACGCTGATCCCGCCCAGAAAGCGCGTCAGCCGTTCCGCACCCGGTAATTGGCCGGTGTGCTCATGATGCCTGTGGATAAAATCATCGCACAGGCCCATGAAGTTTTTATCCACAAGCGGCGGCAAGCTCGGCGGCGCCGGCAAGTGCGCGACATGCCCGTGGCACACCGAGCAGTGCCCACAACGCTGCGGCGCGTTTTCATCGCCAAAATACTGCGCCAGGCGTTGCCCAAGGCAGCGCTCGGTGGCGAACAGATCGAGCATGGCGTGAATTCGCGCCACCTCCGTCACCTCGTGTTGCTTGAAGCCTGTGTATAACGCGGTGCTCAGCACCTGTGCGTCGAAATCGGTATTCAGCAAGCTGTAAACCTCGGTCATCTGCTTGCTTTCCAGCTCGATCAGGCCCTGCTCCTGGAAGTAATCCAGCGCCTTCACCACTCGGTTGCGCTCGGCATTGTGCTGCTGATACAGCGCGTCGAAATCCACCGTTGCCCAGGTTTTTGCACGCTTGCACACCTGGATGATCGCCGCGACAAATTGCTGCCGCTCGCCGGAGAAACGCGCGAGCAAGGCCTCGGGTTCGATCAGGTACTTGAAACGGTATTCGGCATAAAACGCGTAGCGCGGCGCGATCACGCTCTTGAGCTCCAGCTGTACCAGCAGCGTCTTCAACGGCAGCTCGCGAATATTGCTGTGGTCCGACAAAGACCTCAGCAAAAACTCCCACTGGCCCTCGCCCCGTGCGGCTTGCAACTCCTCCAGCACTCGACGGATACCCTCCTGCTCCGGCGTATCGCCGTACACGAAGTTCTCCAGCACATTGAGGCTGTCGCGGTTGGCCAGCACCAGGCAGTCGGAGGGCCGCCCATCACGACCGGCCCGGCCGATTTCCTGGCTGTAGTTCTCGATGGATTTGGGCAGGTCGAAGTGCACAACGTTGCGGATGTCACTTTTGTCGATGCCCATGCCAAACGCGATGGTGGCGACGATGCAATTGGAGCGCCCGCCCATGAAACGCTGCTGGATGCCCTCGCGTTTATCGTGGGGCAGACCGGCATGATACGCCTCGGCCTGGATGCCATTGCGGTTCAGGTGCTCGGCAATCTGCTCGGCGGTTTTCTGCAGGGTGACGTACACGATGCTCGGCTGATCGGCCCGCTCGCTCATCCATTGCACAAGGCGACGGCGCTTGTCCGCGCCGCTTACCGGCCCCACCAGCAAGTTGAGGTTGGGCCGGTAAAAGCCGGTGGTAATCACATCCTGCGGCGCAATCGCAAACTTGGCCTGCATATCGGCAATCACGTTGGGTGTGGCCGTAGCCGTCAGCAGCAGCGCTTGCGGGATCTTGAACTGGCGCTGGTAGTCCGGCAGCTTCAGATAGTCCGGACGGAAATTGTGCCCCCATTCGGAAATGCAGTGCGCCTCGTCCACCACCAGCAAGGAGATCTGCACGCTTTGCAGGAAGTTGCGAAAGCGCTCGTTCTTCAAACGCTCCACGGAAATCATCAGGATTTTCAGTTCGCCCGAACGCGCACGGGCCATCACCTCGTTGGCATCATCGCGGCTCTGGGCCGAATCGATACTGCCCGCTGAAATGCCGTGGCGCTTCAGGAAACCCAACTGGTCCTGCATCAACGCCAACAGCGGCGACACCACCAGCGTCAGGTGCGGCAGCAGTACGGCCGAAAGTTGATAACACAGCGACTTGCCAGACCCGGTCGGGAAAATGGCCGCTGCCGAACGACCGGCCAATACGGCGCTGACCGTTTCTTCCTGGCCCGGACAAAACTGCGGATAACCGAAGACCTGCTGGAGGGTGTCGTGCATAGGCTGTCACTCCATTGACCGTTGAACATGGCTTAAAAACGTAGCCCGGAAAGCTCAGCGGATCGAGAAAGGTCGCATGGAAAAAAGAGACAGGATGATACACAGGCTGGGAGATGGCCCAGGGCCGAAGTAGGAATATTCCAAAGTAATAGCAGGAAAACACAGATCCAAATGTGGGAGCGGGCTTGCTCGCGAAGGCGGTGATCAGTCAGCATATTTGATACTGACGGACCGCGTTCGCGAGCAGGCCCGCTCCCACAGTTTAGAGCTTCACTCAGGCAGGATCAGCGATTCTGCACCCGCTCGATCGCCGTGTCGTACACCGGATTGGCTTTCTGTTCCTTGGCCAACTGGTAGTGACGCAACGCATCGGCAAACTGCCCTGCCGCTTCGTAGATCCGTGCAATGTTGTAGTAGGCACCCGCGCGTACGGTTGCCGCATTGGCACCCGTCGCCAGGGCAATGGCCTTGCGGTTGGCCCAGATCGACTCCGCGGTATTGCCTGCCTTCTGATATGCCAGGCCCAGATTGCCGTAGGCCTTGCCGAAGCCATTGTCCAACTCGATGGCCTGGCGGAACAGGTCGATGGCCTGGTCAAGGTTCCCGGCCTGATAGGCCGCTTCGCCTTGAACGTTCAGACGCTTGGCATCGGTTTGGGCCGAAGAGCTGACCGCGACAGCCGCCACCGCAACACTGTCATCCAGTAACGGTTTGACTTCATTGAGCACATTCGCAGCATCCACCATCACGCCGTTGAAGGTGTTGATGTCCTGGAAGTCGCCGCTGCCGGTCATGCGAAACACGGTCCACAGGTTACCGCTGCGGTTTTTCGGCACGTAGTAGGTGCGCACCAGGGATTGGCCCATGTACACAAACACCTTGGCTTCACTGTTGGACAACTGGCGCGAACCTGGATTGCCGCCGTTGCTGTAGTCATGCACGGCGTAAACGTAGCTTTCGCCGTAGTGCTTCTTCTGCAGGGTGATGGTTTCCGGGCCGTAGCTGTCGGTGTCGTCCACGTCCAGCTCGGCGTCGGTGCCAGTCTTGTTCTCGAAGTAGATATTGTTGCCGGGGAAGATCATATGGGAGTCGAGATCGTCCGGCGTCTGGCCCCAGGTCAGCACCACGCGCAGACCATCGAGGTTTTCCATGACCGGGCTGACGGCATAGGTCATGCCCTTGCACGGGCATTTCACCACCAGGTTGGAGTAGCCCGGTTTCTTGATGATCAATAGATTGCTGGCGTCGTCAGCCGCCTCGCTGGTCAGCGTCACCTGCCCCTGGGCGTTGGTGCGGCCTACAACGTTCTGCGCACCGTTGCGTTGCAACAGCACCTCGGCATCGGCGATCTTCTGGTCCTTGACCACCGCGCTGAGCACCTCGATCGGCAACTGCTCGGCCTGGATCGAAAAAGCCACCGCACACAATGACATCGCCGAAGCGACACGAAGCAAACCCATGCTTAACTCCCTTTAAGTAGAAGGCGGAATCGCCCTACAAGATTTTGCGGTGAAACATACGCTGAATTCAGCGCGCTGGCGGATTTTTTATAAGGAATGTGACGTGGTTTTTATCCTGCCTTTCCCTTGATGCATTGCGCTACAATCAAAGCCTTGCTAACCAGGAGTACGCTGCAATGAGCGAACTGACTTTTGAGCAAAAACAGGATCACTATCACAAGATCCGCCGTTCCAATTACCTGGCCAGCCTGCGCCTGGAAGGGTTCGACACCCAACCGGCCGACGTCGACAAACCCTTGCCGACCCGCGAAGCCGTGCTTGCCAAGTACCGCAATACCCCGCGCTGATGCTCGACAAATACGGGGTGGGCCAGGACCCATACTGCTACCCCGGTAGCAGCGTCCTGTGCAACCGCCTCGATTTGCTTGACGAAACCAGCCTGCACGAGGCGGAGCGGGAATTATCTGAAATCGCCGCAGGTAATCTCGCCCTCTTCCCGCCGCCTTATGACCTCAACCGCTTGCAACACATCCACCGCATCCTGTTCGGCGACATTTACGACTGGGCCGGCGAACTGCGCAGCGTCAACCTCCAGAAAGGTGACACCCTTTTCTGTACCCCAGAACGCATCCTGCCGGAAGCTGCGAAGATCATTCGGCGTATGGAGGAAGCAAACTGGTTTATCGCCATTAGCCAGGCCGAACTGGTAAAGCAGGTTGCCGAGGCTTACGGCGACCTCAACGTCATTCACCCCTTCCGCGAAGGCAACGGCAGAGCGCAACGGATTTTGTTTGAACAAATCATCGTAAATGCCGGATTTTCGGTGAACTGGTGGCTGGTGAAACACGCGTCGTGGGTACCCGCGAATATTGATGCGGTGGCGTGTGATTATCGGGGGTTGGAGGCGATTTTTGAGCGGTGTATCAGCAAGCCTGTCAGTGGGTGATTGCATCACGAACGATTAAACCATCTGTTTATTGCCCAATAACACACTCACTTCTAAGGTTCGTTCCGTCGCTGCCAAATCAGCGACCGGGTTTGGTCACCCAGAAAACAGCACACATAAGTGCCATTGTCTGCTCTGCGTACGTCTATCGTCTCGTATTGCAGTGCTATGGCGGCTGTGTGGGGGACGTCTTCGGACGTGCCGGTGCTGTTTCCGGTTGGCCAACCCGCGCACAGTCCGCCACCCACCGTTTGGCCACGGTGATGTCGGTTACCTAACAGCAAACCGAGTACCTCCAAATGCAAACACCTGAAACGATGGAGCGCTATCGTCAGCTACGCACCAACTTCACCGACACCCACCCACTTCTTATCGACACCGAAGCCAACGCCGAAGACATCCAGTCCGCCGCCCATCAACGCATCCGCGCAGCCACGGACTTGCTCGAAACTTTCTCCTGCCTGACCTTCGAACACGCCGACCTCAAAGACATTTCACACATTATCAATGCCCTGTACCTGCTCGTTCAGGACGGCTGTGATTTGCTGGAAGCCGCGCAACACGTACAACTGCAACCTGAACAAGCGCAAATCTAAGCAACGCCCTATGTAGGGGCGAGCTTGCTCGCGAAAATCGTCAACGATGACGCGGTAAATCAGAAAGAACGCGGCGTCCTTGAGTTTTTCGCGAGCAAGCTCGCTCATACAATTGAGCAGTTTCGCCTGTTAAATCACTGCCAAGCCATAAATGCCGGAGTCCACTGTAGGAAACCACCAAACGTTGCGCCATCCCTTTCCCAAACTGCTTCAAATACCCGCCCAACCCTCTATAGAAGTTACGCGTAGCTGAATGAAAATAGCGCGGTCTCAACTGCTCGGCAGAACCCCGTGAACATCGAAAGGACTCAACACATTGGCCACTATGGCGTCATCTTCACAGTGATTCGCTTCACTGTTTTACCTGAAAATCGCCACGCCTTGGTCGACCTATGCCCGCTGGAAGCAGGAGACTCCGCAAACGAGGTACGCAATCACCTCAGGGATCTTTACGAAAAAATGCTTGCCCGTGACTTGCCCTGCAAAATAACAGTCGCGATTTCAAAGCCGCTGAGTCGACAGCAGGCAGACTTGCTTAACACACGAGGGGAAATCCTTGCAGGGTTGATAGGCAGCGCTTTGGCAGCGCCTGTCAGCTTGGTATCTCGACCCATCGGAGGCATCGTAGGGACGACCGCCAGCCTGATAGTCAAAGGGATCATTCGCAGCTATCACGCCGGCGATGTCATTATCGGTCTCGACGCGCAGGTCAACGGCGGTATCGGCCCTCAGCGATCACTGTCGGCCATGGTCCGACAGTTTCAGGGTGGCTAATACGATGACCGATTACACCCAGTGGATCAATCTGCTGTTCCTCCTTGTACTCGCTGCAATAATTGAGAGGACAATAAAGCTGTCAGTACTCAGAAAATGGCTTGGACTTTGCCTTCTTATAACGGGACCAGCGCTTCTGTTCCATGCCACCAATTGGATCAAAGAAACGCACCTGGAAAGCCTGCCGATAGTTGCCCTTGTGACAGGAATCGGGTTATTGAGCACCCAGAATCTTTATTGCAAAGCACAAAACACTCACCCTTTATTCATAGCCGCAACCATGAACCTCGCCCCCGACTTCCCCGAAGACCCCGTCATGCAGCAGCTCCTGCAATTGCTGCACGAAGAAATTGGCCTGCCGAAGCACAGGACCATCCGCCTGCAAACCTCACTCAACTTCGACCTGGGCTGTGATGGCAGTGAGGCCAAGCAGCTGATGGAAGCGCTGGAGCAGGAGTTTGCGCTCGACCTGGGCGACTTCGACACTTATCGCTACTTCAACCCGCCGGTGTTTGATGTGTTTCTCAAGCGTCGAGCCAAGGGGCGTGGCGAAAAAGTACCGCTGACCATCGGTATGCTTTATTTGGCGATCAAGACCCATAGCTGGGATACGCAAACACTGGAAAACCTGAGCTGACCTGAAGTACACCGAGAATCAAGTGTGGGAGGGGGCTCGCCCCCGATAGCAGTGTGTCAGGCGGCCCACCTTTGACTGGGACACCGCAATCGGGGGCAAGCCCCCTCCCACATGGGATCTGCGCAAATCCGGCGAGTGGGATACAACCTGTCGCGCACAAAAAAGCCGCCCACGAGGGGCGGCGTTTTCACAACTTAGGAATCTTACAACTTAGGCCCGGCAGCCTTGATCGCATCACTCACTTCAAACTTCTTGAAGTTCTCGACGAACAACCCGGCCAGCGCCTTCGCTGCTTCATCGTAGGCCGCCTGGTCAGCCCAGGTGTTGCGTGGGTTCAACAGGCCGGTCTCAACGCCCGGTACGGCCAATGGCACGTCGAGGTTGATGGTGTCGAGGTGCTCAGTCTCGGCACCGATCAACGCGCCGCTCTGGATCGCTGCGATCACGCCGCGAGTGGTCGGGATGTTGAAGCGTTTGCCGACACCGTAGCCGCCGCCGGTCCAGCCGGTGTTGACCAGGTAGACCTTGGAGCCGAAGCCGCGGATGCGCTTGATCAACAGCTCAGCGTATTCACCGGCCGGGCGTGGGAAGAACGGTGCACCGAAGCAGGTGGAGAAGGTCGACTTGATGCCGCTGCCCGAACCCATTTCGGTCGAGCCCACCAGTGCGGTGTAGCCGGACAGGAAGTGGTAGGCCGCTTGTTCTTCGCTGAGGATCGACACGGGCGGCAGTACACCGGTCAGGTCGCAGGTCAGGAAGATCACCGCGTTGGGCTCGCCGCCCAGGTTCTTCTCGGAACGCTTGGCAACGTGCTCCAACGGGTAGGCGGCGCGGCTGTTCTGGGTCAGGCTGACATTGGTGTAGTCAGCATGCCCGGCTTCGTCGATAACGACGTTTTCCAGCACGGCGCCGTGCTTGATGGCCTTCCAGATAACCGGCTCGTTCTTCTCGGACAGGTCGATGCACTTGGCATAGCAACCGCCTTCGATGTTGAACACCACGCCTTCGCCCCAACCGTGTTCGTCGTCACCGATCAGGTAGCGGCTTTCGTCGGCGGACAGGGTGGTTTTACCGGTACCCGACAGGCCGAAGAACAGGGTCACGTCGCCTGCTTCGCCGATGTTGGCGGCGCAGTGCATCGGCAACACGTCGGAGGCCGGCAGCAGGAAGTTCTGCACCGAGAACATGGCTTTCTTCATTTCACCGGCGTAACGCATGCCGGCGATCAGCACTTTTTTCTGGGCAAAATTGAGGATCACGCAACCATCGGAGTTGGTGCCGTCACGCTCTGGCACGCACTCGAAGTTGGCCACGTTGAGCACTTGCCACTCGTCACGACCGGCCGGGTTGTACTGGGCCGGGTTGATGAACAGGCAACGACCGAACAGGTTCTGCCAGGCAGTCTGGGTGGTCATTTTCACGGCCAGGTAGTGGTCTTCGGAAGCCCCTACGTGAACGTGGGAAACAAAGTGTTCCTGCGCGTTGTTGAAGGCTTCTACGCGGTTCCACAGGGCATCGAACTTGTCGGCCGGGAACTTGCGGTTGATCGGGCCCCAGGCGATTGCGTCCTGGGTAGTAGGCTCTTCAACGATGAAGCGGTCGACCGGCGAACGGCCAGTGCGGTGACCCGTTTCTACGACCAGCGCGCCAGTATCGGCAAGCACGCCTTCACCGCGCTGCAGGGCTTCTTTGACCAGATCGTCAACACTCAGATCGGTGTATACGGCGTTATTGGCTTGCGTCATGAGGTTCCCCGTCGGCCTATGGCCGAGTGCTCCAAACGTTTTGTAGTAGAAAGTTGCGCACTACTACCGCGAAAAAAGTGGGCCGGATTATGCCAGAAAAGCCCAAAAAGAGTAGGGCCCTCCCGTCAGAACGCCTCTAATCCGGCATTTGGCAGGTGATTTACCTGTGCTTAAACGTTTTAGTGACGGGTGTCGGAAGGGGTGTCGCTGCCTGCACCGGCGAATAATTGAGCAACATCGGCGGCATCGAACAGATAACGCTCGTTGCAGAACTGGCAGTCGATCTCGATATGGCCACCGTGTTCCACCACCAGATTTTGCGCATCTTCCAGGCCAAGGCTGACCAGGGCGTTGGCGGAACGCTCGCGGGAGCAGCTGCAATTGAAGCGCAGGGACTGCTCGTCGAACAGGCGCACCGCTTCTTCGTGGTACAGGCGATGCAGGATGGTCTCGTTGTCCAGGCCCAGCAATTCTTCAGCAGTCAGGGTGCCAGCCAGGGCGGTCAGCTTGCGCCAGCTATCGGTGCGCTCATCCTCGTCCTTGATACGGTCAGCCGGCAACTGCTGCAACAACAGGCCGCGAGCACGCTTGCCGTTGGCGTTGAGCCAGAACTTGGTGCCGACCTGCTGGGACATGACGAAATAGTTGGTAAAGCAGTCCGACAGGGTCTCGCCGTCCAGATCAACGATGCCCTGGTAGCGCTGGCCCTCGGTCGGGTCAACGGTGATCGCCAGCACGCCATCGGCCATCAGCTCGGAAAATGTCGCGTCCGGGGTGATCCGGTCGACGTCATAGCGAGCCAGGCCACGGATTTCGCGCTCGCTGGAACACTCGATCATCAGCATCGGGATCGGACCTTCGGAACGCGCCTGCAGGATCAGCAAGCCGTCGAATTTCATCGTGCCCACCAGCAGCGCAGCCGCCGCCATCAACTCACCGAGCAATTGCGCGACCGGCTCCGGATACGCGTGTTTGGCAAGGACTTCGGCATAGCTGAGCTCCAACGAGACCAGCTCGCCGCGGGCGTCGTTCTCATCAAAGATAAAGCGTTGGGTGAAGTCGGTGTCCGGTAGATCAGTCATAGGTCTGGGTATCTGAAGTGATGACAAAATGATTACAACGTTTATAAAATTAAACGCTTTAGCACCACATTGGTGCGGTTTCTCCTGAAACAAGGAGCCAACGAGCGATGAGGGACAGTTTATGAACAATCCGGGTTTGTTCCAAGCGAACTGGAACCTCCGGCGATGGGCTCTTTGCAATCTAGTCGCTATCGGGCTGCTGTGTTTCTGGCTGTGGCCCACGGGCCAGATGCTGTGTGTGATTTTCGACGAGTGGCTGTTTCACCTGCTCAATGGCCCGCTGGCCAGCAACTCCACCTGGCTGCACGTGTGGGCTGTGGCGAGCCTGCGGCCATTCGACGCGATCGTCGGGGTGATTCTGCTGGCCCTGCTGATTCGCGGCGACTGGGTATTCAAGGCCGTACAGGTGCGCCAGGCGTTCTTTGGTTTCCTCGGGATTCTGCTGCTGTTGCTGTTTATCCGGATGCTGTTTTCCAAGCTCGCGGCGCACATGGGTTGGCAGCACAGCAGCCCGTCGATGGTGATCGATGGCGCGATTCAGATGAGCGATTTTTTTCCCGGACTGGAGAAAACCTGGGAATTGAAAGACCGTTCGAGCCAGAGCTTCCCCGGCGATCATGCTTCGGTGTTGTTGATCTGGGCGATGTTCATGACGGTCTTCGCCAGACGCATCGGGCAAATCCTGGTGATCTGGGGCCTGGCGCTGTTGTTCATGATGCCGCGGCTGGTGGCGGGCGCGCATTGGGGGCAGGACGATTACATCGGCGGGGTATTGCTGGCGCTGTTGGCCCTGGGCTGGGGTTACTACACGCCGTTTGCGGCGAAGGTGTCGGGGTTTCTGTTGCGGGTAACAGCGCCGGTGTTCGGGTTGCTTGGCAAACTGCCGGTGATCGGGCGCTTGAGCGTCATGCGCACGAATCCTTAACGACGCAGACCAAATGTGGGAGGGGGCTTGCTCCCGATAGCAGTGGGTCAATCAGCTGATCTGTGGCTGACACTGCGCAATCGGGGGCAAGCCCCCTCCCACATTTTTGATCTCCTTATGGATGGAGATTGTGCAATCAATCATCATTGCCGCTGCCGCGGAATTTGAACAGATCGCGACGCTGCTTCTTGCTCGGCTTGCCGTCGGTGGTCAGGCCTGAAGCCCCCGCCTTGCGCATGGCTGCGGCATTTTCACGCTTGGCAATACTGGCTTCGGTTTCCGCGTACAACGTCTGCGCTTCAGGCGCGCCACGGCGCACGATAGAGAGCGCTTGCACCACGACAGTCTTTTCATCAAACCCTGTACGAATCTGAAACTCATCGCCGACGCGCGGTTCCTTCCCCGGCTTGCAGCGCTCGCCGCGATGGTGCACCTTGCCGCTCTCGATGGCGGCCTTGGCCAGGGCACGGGTCTTGTAGAAACGCGCGGCCCACAGCCACTTGTCCAAACGGACTTTTTCTTCCTCTTCCTGCTTTTGAGCCACTTGAATTCCTCGCTCTGAAAAATGTCGCAACCTTACCGTTGAAACCCTTCGACGCATTAACCCCAAGGCTCACCTAAGATACGCCAGGTAGCACCCTGTTTTCGCGAGGATACGCCGTGACCGACTTTCCCGTTTCACTCACCTCGCCCAACCAGCGGTGCGTGGGTTGCCAGCAAAGCGAGCCGCTGGGGTTCGATTTTGCTTTCGCCTACCAGCCTATCGTAGACCTGCGTGACCGTTCGATATTTGCCAATGAAGCCTTGGTGCGCGGCACTCAGGGAGAAGGCGCGTTGTCGGTGCTGGCACATGTCAACGAAACCAATCGCTACCGCTTCGACCAGCGCTGCCGCACCCAGGCCATTGCCGGCGCCGCCGCCTTGGGCATGCAAACGTATCTTTCCATTAACTTCATGCCCAATGCCGTCTACCGTCCCGAATTGTGTATCCGCAGCACCCTCGAGGCCGCCCGCGCGCACAATTTCCCGCTGGACCGCCTTATTTTCGAGACCCTGGAAAGCGAGCATGTAGATAACTATCGCCATTTGACGAATATTCTGCGTGAATACCGCGAATTCGGTTTCAAGACCGCCATCGACGATTTCGGCGCGGGCTATTCGGGGCTGAATCTGCTGGCCGATTTCCAACCTGATCTGATCAAGCTCGACATGGCGCTGATTCGCGATGTCGACCAAGACCGTGTCCGCCAGGTGATCGTCCGGGGGATTGTCACAATCTGTGAGCAGTTGGGGGTTACTGTCATCGCCGAAGGCATCGAAAGTGCCGGCGAGCGAGACTTCCTCTCCGACTGTGGAATATTTCTAATGCAAGGCTACTGGTTCGCCAAGCCCGCATTCAATGCCCTGGCCAAGGTTGCACCTCAAGCCTGGGCAAAATGACGGTAACCCTATTTGAAGACATTTGACCATTTGACCGTTGTGGGTCTGCGTGAGTGGGTGGCCCTTCCCGACCTGGGAGTGGCGGGCCTGCGCGCCAAGATCGACACCGGTGCCAGCACCTCGAGCCTGCACGCCACCGAGATCGAGCCGTTCGAGCGCGACGGCGAGAAGTGGGTGCGCTTTACCGCGCACCTGGGCAGCGTGGTGCAATTGCGCCACCGGCGTTGCGAAGCGCCCCTGGTGACGATGAAAACCATCAAGAGCTCCAACGGCCATGCGCAGGTGCGCTACGTGATCAGCACCACCCTGGCGTTGGGCGATCGGGTATGGCGAGTGGAATTCACCCTGGCCTGCCGCAAAGCCATGCGTTACCGCCTGTTGCTGGGCTCCAAGGCGCTGATTGACGGCCAGTTGGTCGTCAGCCCGGCCGTAAAATACGTACAAGACAAGCCGGTGTTCCCGGTCTCCACTATTTCTGCCCCAGGTGCTGCATGAAGATTGCTGTGCTGTCGCGAAACCCGCGTCTGTATTCCACCCGCCGCCTGGTCGAGGCCGGCACCGAACGTGGCCATGAAATGGTGGTGATCGACACGTTGCGGGCCTACATGAACATTGCCAGCCACAAGCCGCAGATCCACTACCGTGGCAAACCGCTGGAAGGCTTTGATGCGGTGATCCCACGCATCGGCGCCTCGGTGACCTTCTATGGCTGTGCGGTACTGCGCCAGTTTGAAATGATGGGCGTTTTCCCGCTGAACGAGTCCGTGGCCATCGCACGTTCGCGGGACAAGCTGCGCTCGCTGCAACTGCTGTCGCGCCGGGGTATTGGCCTGCCGGTGACCGGCTTCGCCCACTCCCCGGATGACATCCCCGACCTGATCGAAATGGTCAATGGCGCGCCGCTGGTGATCAAGGTGCTCGAAGGCACCCAGGGCATCGGCGTGGTGTTGTGCGAAACGGCAACGGCCGCGGAGTCGGTGATCGAGGCGTTCATGGGCCTCAAGCAGAACATCATGGTGCAGGAGTACATCAAGGAAGCGGGTGGTGCGGATATCCGCTGCTTCGTGGTGGGCGACAAGGTGATTGCCGCCATGAAACGCCAGGCCAAGCCGGGCGAGTTTCGCTCCAACCTGCACCGTGGCGGCAGCGCCAGCCTGATCAAGATTACCCCGGAGGAGCGCATGACCGCACTGCGTGCGGCCAAGGTCATGGGGTTGGCCGTGGCAGGTGTGGATATCCTGCGCTCCAATCATGGCCCCCTGGTCATGGAGGTCAACTCATCGCCGGGCCTGGAAGGGATCGAGACCACCACCGGCAAGGATGTGGCGGGAATTATCATTCAGCACCTGGAAAAAAATGGCGGGCCGAATATGACTCGGACCAAGGGCAAGGGCTAAAAAGCAGCTATGAGCTTCAAGCTATCAGCTGCAAGAAAGGGCAAACACAGCCTGCCTTACTCTTGCAGCTTTTAGCTTGAAGCTTGAAGCTTGAAGCTTATGGCTGCCTCTATACCGCATCTCTAGGCAACATCAACCCAAGCGGCAAGCGCACCCGAGCTTCCAGCCCGCCCCCTTCACGGTTGCGCAACTCAACATTGCCGCCATGCATCGAAGCAATCCGCCGCACAATCGCCAACCCCAAACCGGTACCTTTACCGCCTCGGGCGCGGTCGCCACGGGTAAACGGGTTGAAGATGGCTTCGAGTTCAGCCGGGTCGATACCCGTGCCGCGATCCATCACGCTCAGTACGACATAGGGCGCTGCGCTGTCACCCGACACGTACGCCGCCACCTCCACATCCGAACCGGCATGATGCAAGGCGTTGCCGATCAGGTTGTTCAACAGGCGCTTCATCGACACCCTGCGCAAGGCAAACGGCTGAATCGGCTCCAGGCGCATGCGCACCTGCTCACCGCTCTGGTTGTAGGGCGCGACCACTTCACGTACCAGATCGGTCAGGTCAACCTCCTCCACAACCTCATCACGCCCATCACGGATGAACGCCAGGAACTGGTCAAGAATCGCGTCCATATCCTCGATGTCACGCACCATGTCATCGGTGAGGTCGGTAGGGTTGCCCATCAACTCCAGGGACAAGCGTAATCGCGTCAACGGCGTGCGCAGGTCATGGGACACCCCCGCCAGCATCAGTTCGCGCTCGCGTCCGGCCTGCTCGACATCCTCCGCCATCTGGTTGAATGCGCCGTAAACCTCGGTCATCTCACTGGGTGTATCGCTGACCGGCAGGCGCACGCTGCGCCCCTGGCCCAGTTGGCGGGCGGCAAATACCAGGCGCTTGAGCGGTTGGTTGAGCTGGCGCACAAAAATCCATGCGGACGCGGTTGAAAGCAGGCCGATGGCGAGGAACCAGCCCAATACGTTCCAGATTTTTTGCCCGCGCAACGGATGCGGATACAGCGGGACCTTGATCCAGGCATCGCCCAGACTGGGCGCCCTCACCCACAGCGCAGGCGAAACGTGCATGCGCAGCCGCACCTCGGTGTCGTCACCCAGCTCCGCCTGCATCTGGCGCTGGTAGATCTCACTGTAGGGCCAATGCTGCTCGCCCTCAGGCACGCCGGCACCATCGACCCGGATCAGCGTTGAGGCCTTGGCTACCTTTTCACGGTTCTCGGGGTCGACGGCCCAGTAGGCACGCAACGTCAAGGCGACGCCGTGGCTGTACTGCCGATCCACCAGCACATCCTCGTTCATCAACAGATAAACCAGGGTGAGTGCCTTGGAAAACAGAACGACGATCAGCACCAGCCAGAGGGTGCGGGAAAAGAAACTTTGCGGGAACCACAGCGGGGTTTTCATAGGAGACAGCTAGACACCTTGCAGGAACGAGCGGCGCTCGCAGAATTGCAGACGCCGAGCACCCCGTCGACCCTCATGGAATCAAACGCCGGATGCCCGTCCCTGCAAATCATCGGTCACTTGGTTGCGGTGCCATCCGGCACAAACACATAACCCACACCCCACACCGTCTGGATATACCGCGGCTTGGAAGGGTCCGGCTCGATCATCCGGCGCAGTCGGGAGATCTGCACGTCAATGGAGCGCTCCAGGGCGTCCCATTCGCGGCCACGGGCCAGGTTCATCAGCTTGTCGCGGGTCAGCGGCTGGCGAGCGTTCATCACCAGGGCCTTGAGCACCGCGAATTCGCCGGTGGTGAGCATGTGCACTTCGTCGCCACGCTTGAGCTCGCGGGTCGCCAGGGACAACTCGTAGTCGCCGAAGGTCACGCTTTCGTCTTCGCTGCCTGGCGCACCCGGTACCGGCGGTGCCTGGCGACGCAATACGGCCTTGACCCGCGCCATCAACTCGTCTGGGTTGAACGGCTTGGCCAGGTAGTCATCGGCGCCCAGTTCGAGGCCCTTGATGCGACTCAGCTCATCGCCCTTGGCAGTGAGCATGATGATCGGGATCTGGTTGTTCGCGCCACGCAGACGCTTGCAGGCGGTCAGGCCGTCTTCGCCAGGCAACATCAGGTCGAGCACGACCAGATTGAACACTTCGCGCCCCAACAGGCGGTCCATCTGCTCGGTGTTCGGCACCGCGCGCGCCCGGTAGCCTTTGGAGTTGAAAAAACGCTCCAGCAGGCTGCTCAGCCCCGGATCGTCGTCAACGATGAGAATTTTTTCGCCTTCAGCAGTTTGTGCAGTGCTGCTCATTAGATGCTCCTCTTATCTCGGCGCGCATTATGGCCTAGCTGCCGTTATACGCACCGTGTGCATTGTTAGCAGATTTTTCCTCTACTACCAGCTAAGCCGTGTCCTACAACCAGCGGCGCAGTAGCCCCCAAGGGCAGAACGCTGGTTATAATGCGGCGCCTTCGTGCAGGGCAACGTCAGATCGTTACCGTTTACTGCCGGGCTTTTTTTTACCCGCTTGTCGTGTTTTTTCGATTTCGAGGGTCAATAGGCTGCCTCTTGACCCAGGCAGCGGTGCCGGTCGGGCCGCTCAACCAGCCTCGCAAGGCCTTGTTTTCCGGGCCTGCGAGCTGCTTTTCAGAATTTCAGGTGGTTTTATGGACAGCATCAACAGCCGCATCGCCGAGGAACTCGGTGTACGCCCACAGCAGGTCGAAGCGGCCGTCGCGCTACTGGATGAGGGCTCCACGGTGCCTTTCATCGCCCGTTACCGAAAAGAGGTCACCGGCAGCCTTGACGATACCCAACTGCGGCACCTGGAAGAGCGCCTGCGCTACCTGAGAGAACTCGACGAGCGGCGTATCAGCATCCTTGCCAGCATCGAGGAACAGGGCAAGTTGACCCCGCAACTGGAACGCGACATCAAGCTGGCCGACACCAAGACCCGCCTCGAAGACCTTTACCTGCCGTATAAACAGAAACGTCGTACAAAGGGCCAGATTGCCCTGGAAGCCGGCCTGGGCGACTTGGCCGACGGCCTGTTCAACGACCCGTCGCTGACGCCTGAAACCGAAGCTGCGCGCTTTATCGACGCGCAAAAAGGCGTCGCCGATGTCAAGGCCGCCCTCGACGGCGCCAAGTACATCCTGATGGAGCGCTTCGCGGAAAACGCCAGCCTGCTGGAAAAACTGCGCACCTACCTGAAACAGGAAGCCATTCTCAGCGCCCGCGTCATCGCCGGCAAAGAGGAAGAGGGCGCCAAGTTTCGCGATTACTTCGAACACGACGAACCGCTCAAAAGCATGCCGTCCCACCGCGCACTGGCGATATTCCGTGGCCGCAACGAGGGCATTCTCAGCTCCGCGTTGAAAGTCGGTGACGAGCTGCCGGGCACCATGCATCCGTGCGAAGGCATGATCGGTCAACAATTCGGCATTCAGAATCAGAACCGTCCTGCAGACAAGTGGCTCGGTGAGGTCGTGCGCTGGACCTGGAAGGTCAAGCTCTACACCCACCTGGAAACCGACCTGCTCGGCGAGCTGCGTGAAGGCGCTGAAACCGAGGCGATCAACGTATTCGCCCACAACCTGCATGACCTGCTGCTGGCCGCACCGGCGGGCCCACGCGCGACCCTGGGCCTGGATCCGGGGCTGCGCACCGGGTGCAAGGTTGCGGTGGTCGACGCCACCGGCAAGCTGCTGGACCACGCCACCGTCTACCCGCACGTGCCGCATAACAAGTGGGACCAGACCCTGGCTGTCCTGGCCGCCCTCTGCGCCAAGCACGCCGTGGACCTGATCGCCATCGGCAACGGTACCGCCAGCCGCGAAACCGATAAGCTGGCCGCCGAGCTGATCAAAAAGTACCCGGCGATGAAGATGACCAAGGTCATGGTCTCCGAGGCGGGCGCTTCGGTGTACTCGGCTTCGGAGCTGGCGTCCAAGGAGTTCCCGGACCTCGACGTGTCCATCCGCGGCGCCGTGTCCATTGCCCGTCGCCTGCAGGACCCGCTGGCCGAGCTGGTGAAGATCGATCCCAAATCCATCGGCGTCGGCCAATACCAGCACGACGTGTCGCAGCTCAAGCTGGCGCGTGGACTGGATGCGGTGGTGGAAGACTGTGTGAACGCCGTGGGTGTGGACGTGAACACCGCGTCCGTGGCGCTGCTGGCACGTATCTCCGGCCTGAACGCTACCCTCGCGCAGAATATCGTCAACCACCGCGACGAGAACGGCGCCTTCAAAACCCGCGCCGCGCTGAAAAAAGTCGCGCGCCTGGGCGAAAAAACCTTCGAGCAAGCCGCAGGTTTCCTACGCGTAATGAACGGTGATAACCCGCTGGACGCCTCGGCGGTTCACCCGGAAGCGTATCCGCTGGTACAGCGGATTGCCGCCGAAACCGATCGCGACATCCGCTCGCTGATCGGCGATGCCGCGTTTCTCAAGCGCCTGGACCCGAAAAAGTACACCGACGAAACCTTCGGCGTGCCTACCATCACCGACATCCTGCAGGAGCTGGAAAAACCCGGCCGCGACCCGCGCCCCGAGTTCAAGACCGCCGAGTTCCAGGACGGCGTCGAAGACCTCAAGGACCTGCAACCGGGCATGATCCTCGAAGGCGTGGTGACCAACGTGACCAACTTCGGCGCATTCGTGGATATCGGCGTGCATCAGGACGGTTTGGTGCATATCTCCGCACTTTCGGAGAAGTTCATCAAGGACCCGCGCGAAGCGGTGAAGGCCGGTGACGTGGTCAAGGTCAAGGTGATGGAAGTCGACATCCCGCGCAAACGCGTTGGCCTGTCGATGCGCATGAGCGACACCCCCGGCGAGAAAATCGACGGTGCCCGCGGCGCTCGCCCTGGGTCGGCACCGCGTCCGTCGCAGAACACTGCGCCGCGCAAGGACACCGCGACAGCCGCACCGAGCAACAACGCAATGGCCTCGCTGTTCGCCAACGCCAAGCAGTTGAAGAAGCGTTGATGGATATTCCGGCCGGTTTGACCCAGAGCGCGTTCAGCGAACTGATCGGTTGCCGCCTGCAGCGCCTGGATGCAGGCGTTGCCGAGGTGGCCCTGAGCCTTGCGCCGCATTTACGCAATCGCGGGGGCAAGTTGCACGGCGGGGCGATTTTCAGCCTGGTGGACATCACCATGGGGCTGGCATGTTCCAGCGCCCACGGGTTCGACCAGCAGAGCGCGACCATCGAGTGCAAGATCAACTATATCCGCGCCGTTGAAGAGGGTGACGTGCTGTGCACCAGCCGGGTGATCCACGCCGGCAGGCGCACCCTGGTGGTCGAAGCCGACGTGTACCAGGACGAAAGACTTGTCGCAAAAGCACAGGGCACGTTCGCTGTCCTATAGCTCCCTGCCCCTGATTTGAGTTAATTTCGGCGCTGTGACAACAGCGTCGGAATTTTCTCGCTGCGCTGTAGCCCAATTCATGGAGTGAAGTAGGCATATTCAGAGCGGGTCAAATCGACTCAGAACCAGGCGATCACGCCAGTTTCAACTTCACCCTTGTAGACCGTCTTGCCCACCCCCATATTGGGGCGACTGACGCGTGAAGGAATCCAACTTGAGCGAACTTCTCAACCGCCGCCTGGCTCTGCTCGGCAAGCGCGAACACCTCTCCCTGCTAGAGCACTGCCTGCATGGCATCGAGCGTGAATGCCTGCGCGTCACCAGTGAGGGTCGCCTGGCCCAGACGCCGCATCCGGAAGCCCTGGGCGCCGCGTTGACGCACGAACAGATCACTACCGACTACTCGGAGTCGCTGCTGGAGTTCATTACTCCCGCGCTGCCCAACCCGGCCGATACCCTGAGCAGCCTGGACAAGATCCATCGCTTTGCCTACACCAAACTGGGCAGCGAATACCTGTGGAGCCCCTCGATGCCGTGCCCGTTGCCGGCCGAGGAAGATATTCCGATTGCCTACTATGGCACCTCCAACATCGGGCAGCTCAAGTACGTTTACCGCAAGGGGCTGGCCCTGCGTTATGGCAAGACCATGCAATGCATTGCCGGCATCCATTACAACTTCTCGCTGCCGGAACAGCTGTGGCCGTTGCTCAAGGAAGCCGAAGGCTTTGTCGGCACCGACCGCGACTATCAATCCACCGCGTATATCGCGCTGATTCGCAACTTCCGCCGCTACAGCTGGCTGTTGATGTACCTGTTTGGCGCCTCGCCGGCCCTGGACGCAGGCTTCCTGCGCGGCCGTTCGCACCAGCTTGAAGTGCTCGACGCCGATACCTTGTACCTGCCGTACGCCACGAGCCTGCGCATGAGCGACCTGGGTTACCAGAGCAACGCCCAGGCCGGCCTCACGCCGTGCTACAACGACCTGGCCAGCTACACCGACAGCCTGCGCGAAGCGGTGGCAACGCCCTACGCGCCCTATGTCGAAGTCGGCACGCACAAGGATGGTGAGTGGGTGCAGCTCAACACCAATATCCTGCAGATCGAAAACGAGTACTACTCCAACATCCGCCCCAAGCGTGTGACCTACACCGGCGAGCGGCCGATCCAGGCGCTGATGGCGCGCGGCATCCAGTACATCGAAGTGCGCTGCCTGGACATCAACCCGTTCCTGCCGATGGGCATCGATCTTGCGGAGTCGCGTTTTCTCGACGCGTTCCTGCTGTATTGCGCGCTGAACGACAGCCCGCTGTTCGCCAATAACGAGTGCGGCAACGCCACGTCCAACTTCCTCAGCGTGGTCAAGGAAGGTCGCCGTCCGGGCCTGCAATTGCAGCGTCAAGGCCAGACGGTGGAGATGAAAGAGTGGGCCGCCGAGCTGCTGGAGCAGATTGCGCCTCTGGCCGCCCTGCTCGATGAGAGCCATGGCATCACTGAACACAGCCAGGCGCTGGACGCTCAATTGGCCAAGGTCAACGACCCGTCACTGACGCCCTCGGCCCAGGTGCTGGCCGCGATGGCCGAGCGTAAGGAAAGTTTCGCGCAGTTCTCGCTGCATCAGAGCGAGGTGCATGCCGAGTACTTCCGCAAGGAACCGCTGCCAGCCGAGGAACAAGCGCGCTTTGAAGAACTGGCGCGTACGTCGCTGGCTCAGCAGGCCGAGCTTGAGCAGAACGAAGTGGGCGATTTCGATGTGTTCGTCGGGTCGTACCAGGCGAGCATCCTGGCCATCAGCAACTAAACCTTATGTGGGAGGGGGCTTGCCCCCGATAGCAGTGTGTCTGCCACTCAGTCAGTGACTGAACCACCGCCATCGGGGGCAAGCCCCCTCCCACATTTGCCCTGCATCAGGCTCAGGAATCGCTGCAACCCTTCTCCTCATAAGCTAATTCGAAAATGTTATTTATTTTCGGATTCTTAGATCATTTAGTCTCCTCACACGCCGCCCTCCTGGCTGCTTGATTGAGGAGCCTCCCTTTGAAACTGCCTACCCCACTGCGCTTGCTGGCGGCGTTATCCCTGGCCGGTGCCAGCCTGTTTGCCCAGGCGGCAGATGTGACCGTCGCTTACCAGACCACCGTAGACCCGGCAAAAGTCGCCCAGGCCGACGGCGCCTATGAAAAAGCCACCCACGCCAGGATCGACTGGCGCAAATTCGACAATGGCGCCGATATCATCGCCGCCATCGCCTCGGGTGACGTGCAGATCGGTTACCTCGGTTCCAGCCCGTTGACCGCTGCGATCACGCGCAAGGTGCCGGTGCAAACCTTCCTTGTTGCCACCCAGATCGGCGGCGCCGAAGCCCTGGTGGCGCGCGATGGTTCGGGGATCAACAGCCCTCAGGACCTGGTCGGCAAGAAGATCGCCGTACCGTTCGTGTCCACGGGGCACTACAGCCTGCTAGCCGCGCTGAAGCACTGGAACATCGACCCCTCGAAGGTGACCATCCTCAACCTCGCACCACCGGCCATCATCGCCGCCTGGAAACGCGGTGATATCGACGCCACCTATGTGTGGGACCCGGCCCTGGGCGTGGCCAAGGAAAACGGCAAGGTGTTGATCACGTCCGGCGAACTGGCCAAGTTCGGTGCACCGACCTTCGATGCCTGGATTGTGCGTAAGGACTTCGCCGAGAAGCATCCGGAAATCGTCACGGCCTTCGCCAAAGTCACGCTGGATGCCTACGCCGCTTACCGTAAAGACCCACAAGCCTGGCTCGCCGACAACGCGAACGTCGACAAGCTGGTGAAGCTCTCCGGCGCCAAGGCCAGCGACATCCCGCTGCTGCTGCAAGGCAATGTCTACCCGCTGGCCGCTGACCAGGTCACCCTGCTGGGCGCACCGACCACCCAGGCTGTCACCGATACCGCAGCGTTCCTCAAGGAGCAAGGCAAGGTCGACGCGGTGCTGCCGGACTACGCCCCTTACGTCAGCGCCAAGTTCATCACCCACTGATCCAAGGAGTTCATCGCAATGGCCTTGCTACAGCTGGAGCGCATCAGCGCACAGTACCCAGGCGCCCCGGAACCGGTACTGGCGGATATTTCACTTGAGCTTGGTCCCCGGCAATTGCTGGTGGCCCTGGGCCCCTCCGGCAGTGGCAAGACTTCGCTGTTGAACCTGATTGCCGGCTTTGTCGAACCGTCGGCCGGGCGTATCACCCTCGATGGCGTGCCGGTCAAAGGTCCCGGCGCCGAACGTGGCGTAGTGTTCCAGGACGATGCCCTGCTGCCCTGGCAGGACGTGCTGGCCAACGTCGCCTTCGGCCTGGAACTGGCCGGCGTGCCGAAGGCGCAACGTGAAGCGCGCGCCCGGGAAATGCTCGCGCTGGTGGACCTGAGCGGTTTCGACAGCCGGCGCATCTGGCAACTCTCCGGCGGCCAGAAGCAACGCGTCGGCCTCGCTCGCGCCCTGGCGGCCGACCCTCGCGTACTGCTGATGGACGAGCCGTTCGGCGCCCTCGATGCCTTCACCCGCGAACAGATGCAGGAACTGCTGCTGCAAGTCTGGCGGCGCACGGCCAAGCCGGTGTTTCTGATCACCCATGACATCGAAGAAGCGGTGTTCCTCGCCACGGACTTGATCCTGCTGGCGCCCAACCCCGGCCAGATTGTCGAGCGCCTGCAGCTGGATTTTGGCCAACGCTACGCGGCCGGCGAATCGGCACGGGCGATCAAGTCCGACCCGCGTTTTATCGAAACCCGCGAACACGTACTGGGCAAAGTGTTCTCGCAACGGCAGGTGTGCGCATGAGCAGCTATGAACTTCCCGCCACAGCGGCCAAGCCGCTGACGCGTGCGGCTATTCCGGCACGCCGCAGCCTCGGCACACGGTGGATCAGCGTACTGACACTGGTGGCCTTGCTCGCTATCTGGTGGGCGGTAACCGCCACCGGCTTGATCGAGCCCCTGTTCCTGCCGCCGCCCTCTGCCGTGCTGCAAAAAGGCTGGTTGCTGGCGACATCCGGCTACATGGATTCGACCCTTTGGCAGCATCTGGGCGCGAGCCTCAGCCGCATCGGCCTGGGCCTGGGTTTCGCGGTGCTGACGGCCGTACCAGTAGGGATTGCCATCGGCGCCAACCGTATCGCCCGCGGCATTCTCGACCCGCTGATCGAGTTTTACCGGCCAATCCCGCCGCTGGCCTATCTGCCGCTGATCGTGATCTGGTGCGGCATCGGCGAGTTGTCCAAAGTGCTGCTGATTTACCTGGCGATCTTTGCACCGATTGCCATCGCCACCGCGACCGGCGTACGCACTGTCGACCCGGCCAAGTTGCGCGCCGCGCAGTCGCTGGGCGCCACCCGCGCCCAACTGATTCGTCATGTGATCCTGCCAAGCGCCCTGCCCGACATCCTCACCGGGGTACGTATCGGCCTGGGCGTAGGCTGGTCGACCCTGGTCGCCGCCGAATTGATTGCCGCCACCAGCGGCCTGGGCTTCATGGTGCAGTCGGCGGCGCAGTTCCTGGTCACCGACGTCGTGGTCCTGGGCATCCTGGTGATCGCACTGATCGCCTTCGCCATGGAAATGGGCCTGCGCGCCCTGCAGCGTAAATTAGTGCCGTGGCATGGCCAGGCACACTGAGTGATGAACAAATGAGCAGCCTGACCATTACCCCTTTAAGCACTGCGCTTGGCGCCCAGATCAGTGGCGTCGATATCACCCGGGCGCTGAGCACCGAACAGCGCGACGCGATCGAACAAGCACTCCTCAAGCATTCGGTGCTGTTCCTGCGCGACCAGCCGCTCACCCCGCAACAGCAGGCACGGTTTGCGGCGAATTTCGGCGATCTGCACATCCACCCGATCTACCCCAACGTGCCGGAACAGCCCGAAGTGCTGATCCTCGACACCGCCGTGACCGATGTGCGCGACAACGCCGTGTGGCACACCGACGTGACCTTCCTGCCCACACCTGCCCTCGGCGCGGTGCTCAGTGCCAAGCTGTTGCCGGCGTTTGGTGGCGATACCTTGTGGGCCAGCGGGATTTCGGCCTATGACGCGCTGTCCGAGCCACTCAAGGCGTTGCTCAATGGGCTCACCGCCACCCACGATTTCACCAAGTCCTTCCCGCTGGAGCGTTTTGGCAACAGCGCCGACGATCTGGCGCGCTGGGAAGAAACCCGTCGGAAAAACCCGCCGCTGTCACACCCGGTGATCCGCACACACCCCGTCAGCGGCCGCAAATCGCTGTTCGTCAACGACGGCTTCACCACCCGCATCAATGAACTGGAACCGGCCGAAAGCGAGGCGATTCTCAAGCTGCTGTTTGCTCACGCCACCCGCCCAGAGTTCACCATTCGCTGGCGCTGGCAGGAAAATGACGTGGCGTTCTGGGACAATCGCGTGACCCAGCATTACGCGGTGGATGACTACCGTCCACAGCGCCGCGTCATGCATCGGGCAACCATCCTGGGCGATGCGCCGTTTTAATCCAACCGCCTCGGATGGCGATTCGCGTCGCCCCTGCACCGTTGCGTTCGAATGGCGAAAACCTCGTTAATTTCAAGATTTTTCCTATGGAAAAACGTGGCTCACGAAACGCTCTGTAACTCGTCAAGCGCTCACGTTCAGGAACGCACAAGGTAAGGCTCACCACTGACATCATGCGTCTAAAACGCCTGCGCAGTGACCCCTTAACGTGAATCCATTGAGTGCTTAAATGAATATCTCAACCCTATCGCCGTGGCTGACAGCTTTTGCGCCACAGCCTCATGAATCGACAAATAAACCACCTGCTGAACCCGCCCCTTCAGCCACAGGCACAACACTTGAAACACTGACACCGTCCACCGCCGCGCCCTACCGACGTGAAGATTTGCTCGCCATGTTAAGCGAGCTGACAAAGTTGATGAATACGCTCCAGAAGGCCCAGGACGCCCAGGACGCCAAGCCCGTCAAGCCTGACAGGCCAGCAACCGTTGCAGCGACGACCCACTCGACGGTGCGCACTGACAGCACGGAGTACCTTTCAAATAAAAAGGACAAACAAAAACCCGACGACGTGTTAGGTGGCCTGTTTTTCTCCCCCCATGTTACTTACCGCTCACTGACCACACCACACAGTTCCCATGTCGCGGGGATCAAGTTGGCCATGCAGCACTTTGGTCAAAGTCCAACCGATATTTACGCTCAAGTCACCCCTCTGGACACCGGGTTCAATGTGACGATGAAAGATGGCTTCAAATTATTCATCACGCATAAAGAGCTGGACCTTGCGAAGGCCGGTTCACAACTGCTGGGCAACGAGGACATGTTGAAAGACGCCAACTTTCTGTACGCGACCCTGGTCAAGCGAAAACAGCTCGAAAGTCGTGACCCCGCAGAACAGGCGAGTTATCCCATGGCCATGCGCAATACAAACAAGGGCGAACATGCCAGCAGCGTGTTGAAGCTCATGGGCCTGGAACACCATATGAAAGAGGTTAAGTCTGAGTCACTTGGCACGGGTCAGAAACTGGGTGTAACGGTTGTCTCGAATGGGGAATCCATGCTGGTTGTCGATGGTCACGAGGATTTCCACGGGACACCTTCCAGGTTAAGGCTGAAAAAGCAGGCCTACGTGCTATCGGATTCACCCGTCACCAACAGACGGGATGACATGAAGGATCCATCCATTGACTCACGCCCTGCACAGGTTCCGCCTTCCCCCCCGCAAACCAACGTCAAACCCCTTGCGGCACCGCCCGGCCCTCCCTCGCCTGAGGCGATGCCGGATATCTCTTCGAAGAGAAACGGTGAACGTCCAGTCAATATATTGACTGGCTTCAGTGACACACCCCGGGACTTTGGCGAGTTTCGCGAAACGGCAGCCTATGTTGACGCAATAAAACTGATGATGATGAAGTTCGGACAAAGCCCCACCGATTGCTTTCAACGGGTTGCCGCTGCCGGTGACGGCTATGACGTGACCATGAAAGATGGTTATGAAGTGCATGTTTCTCGCCAGGAGATACAGCGGGCCGGGCAAGCCTTGAAACTGTCAGGTGACGACAGCGAGATGATAAAGGACGCCAACTTCATGTTTGCGGCTTTTACCAAACGTCACCAGTTGGAACATGAAGATCCGGAGGTAATGTCCGACTTCGAGACGGCCCTCAGTGATGCGGTCCAGAATGGCCGGCATATCAAACCTATCCTGGAAAATATCGGCATGATCGGCCATATGCGCCATGTCCATGTGAGCGAACTGGAAGACCAGGATAGCGTCGGGTTTCTGTACGGTTTTGGCTTGGTCCTGGGCAATGAAAAAGCGCATCAATACCTGCCTTATGACGGGCACGGCTACGTACTCGACCATCACTGAATCGCTCACTCACACTGACTGAATACGAGGCGGCCTATGTTACTCAACACTGCCAGCGGCACTGCAGCGCTTAATCCTTCAATACCTTCCAGTCTCTACGCCGGTGCAGGCGTGAAGCCGAACGTCAAGGCACCGATGGAAACACCCGTCGCGGCCGGCCCGGAAAACAACCGAGACCTATACACGTCTATCGTTCAACAACTGAACTCACTGACCACCCTTCTCAACACCCTCATACAGCGCGCCAGCCCTGTTGCGCCTGCGGTTGACGCAGTGCCTCATCAGGTTGATCGCGATTCGCCAGCCCCTTTTCCCAATATCAACCCTCTGAACAAGCCACACTCTGACGAGAGCCCATTTATATCTTCGGTGCCGATCGGTACCAAGCCCAACGATATCTGGCGAGGTTTCTGGCAGGGCGCCGAAGGCAATTGTGTCACGGTGTCGGCGATCAAGCTGGCGATGATGAAATACGGCCATAACCCGCAGGGCATTTTCAAACAGATAACGCCTACAAAAACGGGGTTCGACGTGACCATGCAGGACATGTTCAAACTGCACATATCGCACGAAGAGTTAAAGCTGGCGAGGAACGGCAGCAACTTTGAGGGCGATGACCCGGACGTACTCAAGGACGCAGTTTTCCTGTATGCCGCCAGCGCCAAGCGAGCTCAGATGAAAAACCACGAAGGCACCGCCAGGCGCAGCTTCGAAGATGCAATGGCTTCATTGAATGACGGCGAGATACCGGGGGATGCCACTATGCGCCTGGGCTTAAATGCCAAACGGCGCTGGACCAACCCGGCTCAACTGGCAAAAGGGGGCCTGGGTACCGTAGCAGACGCGACACATTCAGTCGCCGTGATTGACGGTTATGCAGACCTTTACGGAAATAAGGTCAAGTTGTCTGAGTCGGGCTTCCAACATGCGCGGCGAGTGCTAACCCTGCGATGAGCGAAAAGCTGCAGTGTGCCTGCCACGATAAAGGTCAGCACCCCTAGCGAGCAGGCACGCTGCCATTACTCAGCCATTGACGGTTTTTCCCACAGATTGATCCCGCCTTCCTGGGCGAACCGATCGATTTGCGCCAGCTCTTCAGCGCTGAAGCTCAGGTTCTTCAACGCGCCGACGTTCTCGATGATCTGCTCCGGCCGGCTGGCACCGATCAGCGCGCTGGTCACCCTTGGATCCCGCAGGGTCCAGGCCAACGCCAATTGCGCCAGGCTCTGGCCGCGACGCTGAGCGATCTCATTCAGGGCGCGAACGTGGGCAATGTTCTCCTCGGACAGGTGTTGGGCCTGCAGCGAGCCTCCCCCCGGCCGATTCACCCGGGCATCGGCCGGTATGCCGTTGAGGTATTTATCGGTGAGCAAGCCCTGAGCCAGGGGCGTGAAGGCAATCACGCCGGCGCCGAGCTCTTCGGTGGTGTCGAGCAGGTCTTTTTCCACCCAACGGTTGAGCAGGTTGTAGGCCGGCTGGTGAATCAACAGCGGCACTTTCCACTCTTTGAGCAGCGCTGCCATCTCACGGGTTTTTACGCCGGAGTATGACGAAATACCGATGTACAACGCCTTGCCCTGCTGAACAGCGGTAGCCAGCGCACTGGCGGTCTCTTCCAATGGGGTGTCGGCGTCGAAACGGTGTGAGTAGAAGATATCCACATAATCGACACCAAGGCGCTGCAGGCTCTGGTCCAGGCTGGCCAGCACGTATTTGCGCGAACCGCCACCCTGGCCATAAGGACCGGGCCACATGTCCCAGCCGGCCTTGCTGGAGATGATCAGCTCATCGCGGTAGTGCTTGAAATCTTCGCGCAGCAAACGGCCGAAGTTGATCTCGGCGCTGCCGTAGGGAGGGCCGTAGTTATTGGCCAGGTCGAAGTGATTGATGCCCAGGTCGAACGCGGTGCGCAGCAGAGCGCGCTGGGTGGCGATCGGGGTGCTGTCGCCAAAGTTGTGCCACAGCCCCAGGGACAGTGCCGGCAGCACCAGCCCACTGCGGCCTACGCGGCGATAAGGAATAGATTCATAACGGTTTTCGGCAGCAATGTACGTCATCGAGTCCTCTCTGGGCTTGGGGCAAATAAGGCCTGGGAATAAGGTTATTCCCAGGCCTTTCAACCCGCTTAATCGCTTAAGTCTGCCTTTCCCTTTTACAGCAAAGACCTGCTTGAGAGGAACGCTATTGCCTACATTTGCTCAGCCGAATCAGCGCACCAGATGCAGGAACTGCAGGTGCCGCTCGTACTGGTCGAGAATGTCGTTGATGATCTGCTCCTTGGTGTAGCCCACCAGGTCGTAATCCTGGCTGCCCTCACGCAGGTGCACTTCGGCGCGATAGTAACGGCGGTTGTTGATCTCTTTGGAACCCATGCCGCCACGGGCGAACGACGGCGTGAAATAGCCACGCATCTGCACCTGGTAGATGAACGGATGCTCCTCGCCATGGCCGATTTCCAGGCTGACACTGTCGTTGGCCGGGTCCGGCTGGGTGACCACGTTCAGGCCCTTCTCGACAAACACAGCCGTCACTTCTTCGATCGCCGGGCGCACCGTCGACTCGAGGAAGCGGTACACCTCATCCCGCGAGGGGAAGTGCACGGCCTGGCTCAAACGCTGTCGCCAGCCGCCACGGCCTTTGCGCGACGCTGAAATCGGCGCCAGCGAATGCAACTGGGCGATCTGCTTTTGCGATTCGAGATAGAACGCCTTGTGCAGCCCCCACATCATCAGCAACAGGATCAGCGAGAACGGCAGCGAGGTCAGCACGACCGCTGATTTCAACGAATCGATACTGCCGGCAAACAGCAAGGCGCTGGTGACCAGGGCGGTCATCGCGCCCCAGAACACGCGCAGCCATTTCGGCCCGTCTTCATCGGCGTTGCCGCCTTTGGACGACAGGGTCGACAGCACCACCGTGCCTGAGTCCGCCGAGGTCACGAAGAACACAAAACTGATAAACACCGTGACCGCAATCACGGTTTTACTCCACGGGTAGGTTTCCAGCAGCAGGTACAGGCTCATCGACGGTTCATCAATGGCCGACTGGCCCAAGGCGGTCATGCCATGGTTAAGCACCTGGTCGATGGCGCTGTTACCGAAGATCGACATCCACGCCAGGGTGAAACCCAGCGGGATCAGCAGCACGCCAAACACGAATTCGCGGATGGTGCGACCACGGGAAATCCGCGCGATGAACAGGCCCACGAACGGCGACCATGCGATCCACCAGGCCCAGTAGAACACCGTCCAACCGCCCAGCCAGTCACTGGGTTTGTCGTAGGCGTATACGTCGAAACTCTTGGTCGGCAGCGCACCGAGGTAGTCGCCGATGTTCTGGATCAAGGTATTGAGCAGGTGCTGGGTGGGCCCGGCAAACAACACGAACAGCAGCAGCGCGCAGGCCAGCAGCATGTTGATGTCGGACATCACCCGCACACCCTTGTCGACACCGGCCACCGCAACGATGATCGCCGCGCCCATCATCAAGGTGATCAAGCCCACCTGGATCCACTGCGTATGGGCGATGCCGAACAGGTAATCCAGGCCGGAGTTGAGGTGCAGCACGCCAAAGCCCATGTCGGCGCCCAGGCCGAACACCGTGGCAATGATGCCAAAGCCATCCACCGCGTAACCGATCGGGCCATTGATGCGCTTGCCGATCAACGGGTACAACGCCGAGCGCAATGCCAGCGGCAGGTTATGCCGGTAGGCGAAATATGCCAGGGCCATGCCGACAAACGCGAACACGCCCCAGCCGTGCAGGCCCCAGTGCAGGAACAGGATCTGCATGGCCTGGCGCGCCGCATCGGCGTTCATCGCCTCGCCCTGGGGCGGTTGCACCAGGTGAGTCAGCGGTTCGGACACACAAAAGAAAAACAGCGTGATGCTGATCCCGGCGGCAAACAGCATGCCGGCCCAGGACAGGTAACTGAATTCGGGCTCGTCGTGGTCGGCACCGAGTTTTATCTTGCCGTAGCCCGATAGCGCGGTGACCACCACGAAGACCAGATACAGGGTCATCGCCAGCATGTAGTACCAGCCGACCGTATTGGCCGCCCAGTTTTGCGCCGCCAGCAGCCAGGCACCGGCCTGCTGCGGGATAGCGATGACAGTGATGCCGAACAGCAGAATGGCCGTGGCGGCAAAGTAGAAAACGGGCGCATTCATGCGCACCAGACCGCTGGGTGGGGTGGACGATGCACTCATGAACGATGCACCCCCGAGGTGTGAAATGTGGCTGTCAATAACGGACTCAGCAAAGGTAAGCCTCCTGTTGTGAGCGGGCAGCGAACCACCGGTTTAACTTGAACGAACGTTCAAGTTAAACATGAATGGGCGGTCTGGGACTAATTTCGGGGCTGAGTGGTAGACAATTCTTACACTAGCTCAAGGACTGGTATGACGGGTGGAGATCGGAAATCGTTCAGCGCTAGCAGGGAGAAATCCGGTAGGAATCTGGAATGCAATCAAAATGTGGGAGGGGGCTTGCCCCCGATAGCGGTGGATCAGTCAACTTATCTGTAGCTGACACACCCTAATCGGGGCAAGCCCCCTCCCACAGGGGATTTGTGCAGACGCTTTACTTCTGCGCCCCATCATCGTGCTGCAAATTCGCCTGGGTAATATTTGCCCCCGCCGGCACGTTGCGGGTCAGCCATACGTTGCCGCCGATGGTCGAACCCTTGCCGATGGTAATCCGCCCCAGGATCGTGGCGCCGGCGTAAATCACCACGTCATCCTCAACAATAGGATGACGCGGGTGTCCTTTTTGCAACTGCCCATCCTCATCCGCCGGGAAGCGCTTGGCACCCAGCGTCACGGCCTGGTAGATGCGCACCCGCTCACCAATGATCGCCGTCTCGCCAATCACTACACCGGTCCCGTGGTCGATAAAGAAACTCGGGCCGATCTGCGCGCCGGGGTGGATATCGATTCCCGTAGCCGAGTGGGCGATTTCCGCGCTGATCCGCGCCAACAACGGCAAACCGGCGCGGTACAGGTGGTGGGCCAGGCGGTGGTGAATCACCGCCAGGATGCCGGGGTAGCACAGCAGCACCTCATCCACGCTGCGCGCGGCCGGGTCACCGTGGTAGGCGGCCAGTACGTCGGTGTCCAGCAGGCTGCGCAAGGCAGGCAATGCCAGGGCGAAATCCTGGATCAGGCGAATGGCATGGGCGTCGACCTGGCTGTCATCCTGGCCGCCCTGACGCGCGGCGTAGCGCAGCTCCAGCCGGGCCTGGGCAAGCAGAGCGTTGAGGGCGACGTCAAGGGTATGCCCGACGTAAAAGTCTTCACTTTCTTCGCGCAGGTCCACCGGGCCCAGCCGCATCGGGAACAGTGCACCGCACAACGCTTCGAGAATCTGCGCCACGGCCTCGCGGGACGGTAATTCGCGACCACCATGCTCGCCGCTCAAGCGACCGTTGCGCGTTCGCCACTGGTCCCGGGCGCTGCGCAGTTGGCTGACGATGGTCTGCAATTGCCAATGGCTGGAACGCTCACTCACGGTATTCACTCCTGACGAAATGGCCATCACTTTACGGTATGCGCCCCGGCAACCCTTAAGAACCAATGGTATGAGGCTAAGAACCTTCCGACATAAGCGATTTGCCGTTGCCCGATGAAAAGTGCCTGCCTATAGTCGTCCGATTACTCAGCCACCGTGCGTAGCCATGATCAGACAACAACTTGACCGCTTTAACCGTCTGGACCTGTTGGGCGGCGTCACCGCCCTGGAAAAACTCGAGCGGCTGTCGGCCTGGTTGGGCAGGGACATCTACGTCAAGCGCGATGACACCACCCCGCTGGCCATGGGTGGCAACAAATTGCGCAAACTTGAATACCTGGCCGCCGACGCCATCGCCCAGGGCGCCGACACCCTCGTCACCGCCGGCGCTATCCAGTCCAACCATGTGCGCCAGACCGCCGCACTGGCCGCCAGGCTCGGCCTGGGCTGCGTCGCCCTGCTGGAAAACCCTACCGGCACTGACGACCCCAACTACCTGGGCAACGGTAACCGTCTGTTGCTCGAACTGTTCGACGCCAAGGTGGAGCGGGTCGAGAACCTCGATAATGCCGACGACCAGCTCAACGCCCTCGCCGACCGCCTGCGCAGCAACGGCAAGAAGCCCTATCTGGTGCCTATCGGCGGCTCGAATGCCCTCGGCGCGCTGGGTTATGTGCGTGCAGGCCTGGAGCTGGCAGCGCAGATCGAAGACAGCGGCCTCGACTGTGCGGCGGTGGTACTGGCCTCCGGCAGCGCAGGCACTCACAGCGGCCTTGCGCTGGCGCTGAGCGAAGCGCTGCCGAACCTGCCAGTGATTGGCGTCACCGTGTCGCGCACCGACGAAGCCCAGCGCCCGAAAGTCCAGGGCCTGGCCGAGCGTACCGCCGAGCTGCTCGGCGTGGCGGTGCCCGAGGCATTCAAAGTGATCCTGTGGGACGAATACTTCGGCCCGCGTTATGGCGAACCGAACGCGGGCACGTTGTCGGCGATCAAACTTTTGGCCAGCCAGGAAGGTCTGTTGCTCGACCCGGTCTACACCGGCAAGGCCATGGCAGGCTTGCTGGACGGCATCGGGCGTCAGCGGTTCGGGGACGGTCCGATTATTTTCCTGCATACGGGCGGGGCACCGGCGCTGTTTGCCTATGACTCAGTATTCAGCTGACTGAATGCGGACTGACTGTGGGAGGGGGCTTGCCCGCGATAGCGGTGGGTCAGGCACAGATGAATTGACTGACACTGCGCCATCGGGGGCAAGCCCCCTCCCACATCGGACCTCTTTCATATTCAAAAATAGAATATGAAGTTGTATTTTTATTATTTTCAAGTCTTAAAAACCCGCCTTATCATCGCGCCGCAGGCGAAGACGCGGTTCTCGCTTTAAGGCAGGATACGGCTACTGCGTCACCGGCTTCGCTCACCATAAAAAACCATAGGGGCTCTTCATGACTATTTCTGTATTGCGTCGCACATTGCTGGTCGGCACATTGGGCCTGGCGCTCGGCGCAGGCATGCTCGGCCAGGCGGTTGCCGGCGAACAACTGGACGCCATCAAGAAAGCCGGCGAGATCAAGATCGGCCTGGAAGGCACCTATCCACCGTTCAGCTTTGTCGATGAAAGCGGCAAGCTCAGCGGCTTCGAGGTGGAGCTGTCCGAGGCGCTGGCCAAGGAGCTGGGCGTCAAGGTCAAGCTGCAGGCCACGCCATGGGACGGCATCCTCGCCGCCCTCGATTCCAAGCGCCTGGACGCCGTAGTCAACCAGGTGACGATCTCCGAAGAGCGCAAAAAGAAGTATGACTTCTCCAAGCCCTACACCATCTCCGGTATCCAGGCGCTGACCCTTGAGAAGAACGTCGACACCATCAAGACCGCCGGCGACCTGGCCGACAAGAAAGTCGGTGTGGGCCTGGGCACCAACTACGAACAATGGCTCAAGGACAACCAACCCAAAGCCATCATCAAGACCTACAACGACGACCCGACCAAATTCCAGGACCTGCGCATCGGCCGCATCGACGCGATCCTGATCGACCGCCTGGCCGCTCTGGAATACGCCAAAAAAGCCAAGGACACCGCCGCTGCGGGCGAGGCGTTCTCTCGCCAGGAATCGGGTATTGCCCTGCGCAAAGGCGAACCCGAGCTGCTCGACGCGGTGAACAAGGCCCTCGACAAGCTGCGCGCCGACGGCACCTTGAAGAAGCTGTCCGAGAAGTACTTCAACGCTGACGTCACTCAATAATGGAAGCAGGTTTGCAACTCGCACTGGACTCCGCGCCCTTTCTGCTCAAGGGCGCGTATTACACGGTGATCCTCAGCCTGGGCGGGATGTTCTTCGGCCTGCTGCTGGGTTTCGGCCTGGCATTGATGCGCCTGTCGCGCTTCAAGCTGCTGAGTTGGACGGCGCGGGTCTACGTGTCGTTCTTTCGCGGCACGCCCTTGCTGGTGCAGTTGTTCCTGATCTACTACGGCTTGCCGCAAGTGGGTATCGAGCTGGACCCGATCCCGGCCGCCATGATCGGCTTTTCGCTGAACATGGCCGCCTACGCCTGTGAAATCCTGCGGGCCGCCATCGCGTCCATCGAGCGGGGCCAGTGGGAAGCCGCCGCGAGTATCGGCATGACCCGCGCGCAGACACTGCGCCGCGCCATCCTGCCGCAGGCAATGCGCACCGCACTGCCGCCGCTGGGCAACAGTTTTATTTCGCTGGTCAAGGACACGGCGCTGGCCGCCACCATCCAGGTGCCCGAGCTGTTCCGGCAGGCCCAACTGGTCTCGGCGCGCACCTTCGAAATTTTCACCATGTATCTGTCCGCCGCCCTGATCTACTGGATCCTGGCGAGCATCCTGGCGCATCTGCAAAATCGTCTGGAAGACCGGGTCAACCGGCATGACCTGGAGTCTTGAAGCATGATCGTGGTTGAAAAACTGACCAAAAAATTCAACGGTCAGGTGGTGCTCAACGGCATCGACCTTGAGGTCAAGGCCGGCGAAGTCGTGGCCATTATCGGTCCCAGCGGCTCCGGCAAGACCACCTTCCTGCGCTGCCTGAATTTTCTCGAAGAACCCACCAGCGGCCGTATCAAGGTGGGCGATATCGAAATCGACAGCAACAAGCCGCTCAACCAGCAACAAAGCCTGGTGCGACGTCTGCGCCAGCACGTGGGTTTTGTATTCCAGAACTTCAACCTGTTCCCCCACCGCACCGCACTCGAAAACGTCATCGAAGGTCCGATCGTGGTCAAGAAGATGCCACGCGACGCGGCGACCGATCTGGGTCGCAAGTTACTGGCCAAGGTCGGCCTGGCAGGCAAGGAGGCGGCTTATCCACGGCGCTTGTCCGGCGGCCAGCAACAGCGTGTGGCGATCGCTCGGGCCCTGGCCATGGAGCCTGAGGTGATTCTGTTCGACGAACCCACCTCGGCCCTCGACCCGGAACTGGTCGGTGAAGTGCTGGCGACCATCCGCAGCCTGGCCGAAGAAAACCGCACCATGGTGATCGTCACCCACGAGATGAGCTTTGCCCGGGATGTAGCCAACCGCGTGATCTTTTTCGACAAGGGCGTGATCGTTGAGCAGGGTGAAGCCAAGGCGCTGTTCGCCAACCCCAGGGAAGAGCGCACCCGGCAGTTCCTGAGCAAATTTCTCGCCCATTGAATCGGTCTTCTGTGGCCGGCGCACACGCTCGCTCGCCACAGAAGCGGTTCCTACAAAGAATCGCCGCTGCTGCTTGTAAAACACTCTGCCAGGCCCCTCCTGCAATACCCCTTCCAGTCAGACCCTTCTGAATCTACTCCAACCCGCCGTTTAGCCCTTTGCCGCCATTGACGCCCCCGGCGCAACCCTCTTATCTAGCGTCCAGAGGATTGGATCCTATCCCGGCTACTCACTGAATCGTTCTTTCGGCCCCTTTGCGCACCCGCGCCCAAGGCCCGGAACGATTGCTGCTGGCTGCATCAAGGAGATCACATATGACGCACACTACTATCCCAGCCATGCTGACCGCACCCACCCTGCCCCAGGCCGTTCGAAACGGCATCAGTGCCCACGCGGCCGCTCAACTGCAGGTCGACATCGCACCTTACCCCGGCATGGAGGAAGGCGACCTGATCGAGCTGTTCTGGAACAACTGCTTTGCCGCTTCACGCCGGGTGACGGCCGGCAAAATCGGTACCCCGACCCACCTGCGGGTGCCGGAAAGCTTTGTACAGGATGGCCCGGCCCGGGTTCACTACCAGATCATGCAGATCGGTCACGGCCCCGCGCGCTCTGCCACCACCCAGGTACGGGTCAAGACCAACTACCCTGGCGGGCAGCCGTCGAATCTGTACAGCGACGAGAACCAGAACCTGGCACCCGTCAGCCTGCCCGAGACCATCCGCCGCCACGGCGTCAACAGTCGCCAGGTGCAACGCGGTATTCCGCTGTCCATCGAGCCTTACGCGAACATGGCCAGCGGCGACGCCATCACGCTGCGCTGGGGTGACGTACGCATGGATCTGCCGAAAATCCAGGCCGGGAGCGTGGGCATGCCCGTTCAGGTCTGGGTGCCTTCGGCGGTCATTATCGAAGGCGGTGACGACTGCCGCCTGGAGGTGACGTACTGCATCCTGGATCGCGTCGGTAACAATTCGCGCTGGGCACCGGCCCGTACCTTGCGCATTGCCGCCTGGATTCCCATGGGCTCGGACGCGGCCAAGGCCACGTATCAACCTCGCCCGTTCGGCTCCCCCTGCGAACCGGGGTGACGACCCTTCTATGCATATTCCTAAAAGTTAGTTTATTTAAAAAATAAACACGCTTAGGGTATATGCACCGGACCACCGGACATTCCTGAATTTTCTGTTTTCATTTCATTGAATGCGAGGTCGGTATGGTCAGAATTACCCCGGTGCATAACGCCAGGGCATTACGTGCAGCCAAGGAGCGGCGCTGATGTCTAATTTGGCTCTAACACCCCCCCAGAGTGATCTGGACGTGGCACCACTGTTGTTGCCGGCCACCGTGCTGCGCAACGACGCCCAGGCGTTGAGCGCCGCCCATGAACTGGCTGACGCCGCGCGCCTGCAAGCCGCCAGGCGCGACCAGCAACGGCAATTGCCATGGGCGCAGATCGAACAGTTCACCCGCAGCGGGTTGGGCAGTATTTCCATTCCTCGAGAATACGGCGGTCCACAGGTTTCGTTCGTGACCCTGGCCGAGGTCTTCGCCATCATCAGCGCGGCCGACCCGGCTCTCGGACAAATCCCGCAGAACCATTTCGGCATCCTGCACCTGCTGCAGAGCACCGCCAGCGAGCGCCAGAAAAAACACCTGTTCCAAAGCGTGCTCGAGGGTTGGCGCATCGGCAATGGCGGCCCGGAACGCGGCACGAAAAACACCCTGGAACTCAAGGCACGGATCACCGCCGAGGGCGACGGCTATGTGGTCAGCGGCCAGAAGTTCTACTCCACCGGCGCGCTGTTCGCCCATTGGGTGGCCATCAAGGCCCTCAATGAGGACGGCAAGCAAGTCATGGCGTTTGTGCGCCGTGGCAGCGAGGGGCTGCGCATCGTGGATGACTGGTCGGGCTTTGGCCAACGCACCACCGCCAGCGGCACCGTACTGCTCGACCGGGTACCGGTGGACGCGCAGTGGGTAGTGGACAACTGGCGCCTGGGCGAAAGCCCGAATATCCAGGGTGCCGTATCGCAACTGATCCAGGCCGCCATCGACGCCGGCATCGCCCAGGGCGCCCTGGAAGAAACCATCGCCTTTGTCCGTGAACGTTCACGCCCCTGGATCGATGCCAAGGTCGAACGGGCCAGCGACGACCTGTATGTCATCGCCGATATCGGCAAGTTGAAGATTGAGCTGCATGCCGCGCAGGCGCTGCTGCGCAAGGCCGGCCAGGTACTGGACCAGGTCAGCGCCGCACCGATCACCGCGCAGTCTGCCGCGCGCGCGTCGATCGCAGTCGCCGAGGCCAAGGTCCTCACCACCGAGGTGTCATTGCTGGTCAGCGAAAAGCTCTTCGAGTTGGCCGGCAGCCGCGCCACCCTCGCCGAATTCAACCTTGACCGGCACTGGCGCAATGCGCGGGTCCACACGCTGCATGACCCGGTGCGCTGGAAGTATCACGCCATCGGTGCGTACCGCTTGAACGGCACGTTGCCGGCTCGACATTCCTGGATCTGACCGCCCAGAACACTTTTTCCACGAGCTTCTGGAGAACACATGACGCTTTCCAATCACGTCGCGGTCATTACCAGCGATGAACAAGCCCTTATTGTCGCCAGCGACCTGGCCGAAGACCTGCGCCGCGACAGCGCCCAACGCGACCGCGAACGCCGCCTGCCGTTGCCCGAGCTGGATGTCTTTTCCCGCTCCGGCCTGTGGGGCATCAGCGTGCCCAAGGCCTACGGCGGTGCCGGCGTGTCCAACGTCACCCTGGCCAAGGTCATTGCGCTGATTGCCCAGGCCGACGCCTCCCTGGGCCAGATTCCGCAAAACCATTTCTATGCCCTTGAAGTGCTGCGCGTCAACGGCAACCCCGAACAACAGCAGCGCCTGTACGCAGAAGTGCTGGCCGGCCAGCGCTATGGCAACGCCTTGGCGGAACTGGGCACCAAGACCGCCCACGACCGCGTCACCCGCCTCAGCCGCGACGGCGAGGGTTTTCGCATCAGCGGGCGCAAGTTCTACGCCACCGGCGCGATCTATGCCCAGCGCATCCCCACATCGGTGGTGGATGAACACGGTGTCCAGCAACTGGCCTTCGTGCCCCGCGACAGCGCCGGCCTGACGGTGATCGACGACTGGAGCGGCTTTGGCCAGCGCACCACCGGCAGCGGTTCTGTGGTGTTCGACAACGTCTGGGTGGACGCCCGGGACGTGATCCCGTTCCAGAGCGCCTTCGAACGCCCGACCACCGTCGGCCCCCTGGCGCAGATTCTTCACGCCGCCATCGACACCGGCATCGCCCGCGCCGCCTTCGAAGATGCGCTGCATTTTGTGCGCACCAAGACCCGCCCCTGGATCGACTCAGGCAGCGACAAGGCCACCGATGACCCGTTGACCTTGAAAAGCTTCGGCCACCTGAGTATCCGCCTGCACGCCGCCGAGGCGTTGCTGGAGCGCTCGGGCGAATTCCTTGATCGCGCCCAGGCCGACAGCACGGCCCAGACCGTCGCGGCCGCCTCCATCACCGTCGCCGAAGTGCGCGCCCTGAGCACCGAAATCTCCCTCGCCGCCGGCAGCACGCTGTTCGAACTGGCCGGCAGCCAGGCGACCCTGGCCGAGCACGGGCTGGACCGCCACTGGCGCAACGCACGGGTTCACACCCTGCACGACCCGGTGCGCTGGAAATATCACGCCGTGGGCAATTACTACCTCAACGCCGAAAACCCGCCGCTGCGGGGGACGATCTGATGAGCAAGAAAAAGATCCTGCTCAATGCGTTCAACATGAACTGCATCGGGCACATCAACCACGGCTTATGGACCCACCCACGGGACACGTCCACCCAGTACAAGACCCTCGAGTATTGGACCGAATTGGCGCAAACCCTGGAGCGCGGGCTGTTCGACGGCTTGTTTATCGCCGATATCGTCGGCGTGTATGACGTGTACCAGAAGTCTGTCGACGTGCCGCTCAGGGAATCGATCCAGTTGCCGGTCAACGACCCGCTCCTGCTGGTCTCGGCCATGGCGGCCGTCACCCGCAACCTCGGCTTCGGCCTCACCGCCAACCTGACCTACGAGCCGCCCTATCTGTTCGCCCGGCGCATGTCCACCCTCGACCACTTGAGCCGCGGCCGAGTGGGCTGGAACATCGTCACCGGCTACCTCGACAGCGCCGCCAAGGCCATGGGCCTGAACGAACAGGTCGAGCATGATCGCCGCTACGACCAGGCCGATGAATACCTGCAGGTGCTGTACAAGCTCTGGGAAGGCAGCTGGGAAGATGACGCGGTCGTCAACGATCCCAAGGCGCGGGTGTATGCGCAGCCAGCCAAGGTGCACAAGGTCGAGCATCACGGCGAGTTCTACCAGGTCCAGGGTTATCACCTGTGCGAACCCTCGCCGCAGCGCACGCCGGTGCTGTTCCAGGCCGGCAGTTCGGACCGCGGCCTGCAGTTCGCCGGACGTCATGCCGAGTGCGTATTCATCAGCGGGCAGAACAAGGCCTCGACCAGGATCCAGGTGGACAAGGTGCGTGCCAGCGCAGTGGCGGCCGGGCGTAATCCGCATGACATCAAAGTGTTCATGGGCCTCAACGTCATCGTCGGCGCGACCGAAGAACTGGCCTGGGCCAAGCACGCCGAGTACCTCAGCTATGCCAGCGCCGAGGCCGGCGTGGCGCACTTTGCGGCGTCCACGGCAATCGATTTTTCCGAGTACGAACTGGACGAGCCGATCCAGTATGTGAAGAGCAATGCGATCCAGTCGGCCACCAAAAACCTGCAGAACAACGACTGGACCCGGCGCAAATTGCTGGAGCAGCACGCCCTCGGCGGGCGCTATATCACGCTGGTGGGCTCGCCTGAGCAGGTTGCGGATGAGCTGGAATCCTGGATCAGCGAAACCGGGCTTGATGGGTTCAACCTGACGCGCATCGTCACGCCGGAAAGCTACGTGGATTTCATCGACTGGGTGATACCGGAATTACAACGACGCGGCTCGTACAAGACTGAGTATGAGCAGGGCACGCTGCGCGAAAAAGTCTTCCACGGCTCCGCTCGCCTACCCGAACAACACACCGGCTCTACCTACCGACACTGAACCAAAAAGTGTGGGAGGGGGCGTGCCCCCGATGGCGGTGAATCAGTCACCGGATTGGTTCGCTGACACACCGCTATCGGGGGCAAGCCCCCTCCCACATGGATCTGCATTGTTTGTCCTAATACCTTATGACTGGAAATTGATGATGAAAAAAATACTGCTCACCCACCCAGTCAAAGCACTGGCCCTGGCCTTCGGATTATTCAGCACAGCCGTATTCGCCGCCGATGCGCCGTTGAAAGTCGGCACCACCGCCG
Organism: Pseudomonas sp. CFBP13528; assembly: GCF_005233615.1. Lineage (NCBI taxonomy): Bacteria > Pseudomonadati > Pseudomonadota > Gammaproteobacteria > Pseudomonadales > Pseudomonadaceae > Pseudomonas > Pseudomonas sp. CFBP13528. The sequence continues at coordinate 145,770 of NZ_QGAJ01000003.1, read as the reverse complement.
CCTTCGCCATCCCGCTGGAAGCGGCAGTTGAAGAGGCCGGCAAACAAGGCCTGAACGTCGAGCTGGTGGAATTCACCGACTGGATCGCCCCCAACGTCAGCCTCGCCGCCGGCGATATCGACGTGAACTACTTCCAGCACATTCCGTTCCTGGAAAACGCCAAGGCCGCTGCCGGGTTTGACCTGGTGCCTTACGCGCCGGGCATCATCAACAACGTCGGGCTGTATTCGAAAAAGTACAAAAGCTTCAACGACCTGCCCGAAGGCGCCAGCGTGGCCATCGCCAACGACCCGATCAACAGCGGTCGCGGCCTGCAGCTGCTGGCCAAGGCCGGGCTGATCAGCCTCAAGCCGGGCGTGGGCTACAAGGCCACCGAAGAAGACATCGTCAGCAATCCGAAAAAAATCAAAATTCTGCAAGTGGAAGCCGTGCAACTGGTGCGCGCCTATGACGACGCCGACCTGGTGCAGGGCTACCCCGCGTATATCCGCCTGTCCAAGACCTTCGATGCGCAATCGGCGCTGCTGTTCGACGGCCTGGACCACCCGGAATACGTGATCCAGTTCGTGATTCAGCCCAAGAGCAAAACCGACCCACGGCTGATCAAGTTCGTCGACATCTACCAGCACTCGCCAGTGGTACGCGCCGCCCTGGATAAATCCCTCGGTACGCTTTACCAAGTCGGCTGGGAAGCTAAAAAATGACCGCGACCAATGCCCGACTGCGCGACCTGGACACACCGCCCAGGGACGCCTGGCAGACCGAACTGCATGCGGATTTGCACCGAGCCCACGTGCGGTTCATCAACCTGGGTAAAACCTATGACGGCACGGTGCATGCCTTGCACGGCATCGACCTGGCGATCCAGCGTGGCGAAGTGTTCGGCATCATTGGCCGCAGCGGCGCCGGCAAGTCGTCGCTGATTCGCACCATCAATCGCCTGGAACAACCCAGCAGCGGGCGGGTGCTGATCGATCAGGTGGATATCGGCGGCTTCGACGAGGACCGCCTGGTCGTACTGCGCCGACGCATCGGCATGATCTTCCAGCACTTCAACCTGATGTCGGCCAAGACCGTGTGGCAGAACGTCGAGCTGCCCCTCAGGGTCGCCGGCGTGCCCAAGCCGCAGCGTGAACAAAAGGTGCGCGAGCTGCTGGAACTGGTGGGTTTGCAGGACAAGCACACAGCGTATCCGGCGCAGCTTTCCGGGGGGCAGAAACAGCGCGTGGGCATCGCCCGTTCGCTGGTGCACGACCCCGAAATTCTGCTGTGCGACGAGGCCACATCGGCCCTGGACCCGGAGACCACCCAATCGATCCTCGGCCTGCTGCGCGAGATCAACCAGCGCCTGGGCCTGACCATCGTGTTGATCACCCATGAGATGGCGGTGATCCGCGACATCTGCGACCGCGTGGTGGTGCTGGAACACGGGCGTATCGTCGAGCAAGGCCCGGTGTGGCACGTGTTCGGCAATCCGCAGCATGACGTCAGCAAAACCCTGCTCGCCCCCTTGCAACACGGGCTACCGCCTGAATTGCAAAGCCGCCTGCAACCCACTCCCCCATCGGCCGACGCCGCGCTGGTGCTGCGCTTGCAGTTCACCGGCAGCGACGCCGATGAGCCCGACCTGGCCGCCCTGTTCAAGGCCCTCGGCGGCCGCGTGCGCTTGCTCCAAGGCGGGGTGGAACGCATCCAGGGCCATGCCCTGGGGCAATTACTGCTGGCGGTGAATGGATCGCCGCACAGCGCCGAAGAACTGCGCAACCGCGCCGCGAACTGGGCGCAACAGGTGGAGGTGCTGGGCCATGTGGTTTGATCGTTTAGTACAGGGCGCCATCGACACGTTGTTGATGGTGGGCGTGTCGTCGTTGATCGCCCTGCTGGTGGGGATTCCGCTGGCCGTGTTTCTCGTCACCAGCGACAAAGGCGGCATCTACCAGGCGCCGACGCTGAATCGGGTGCTGGGCGCCTTCGTCAATCTGTTCCGCTCCATTCCCTTTCTGATCCTGATGGTGGCGCTGATCCCGTTCACCCGCCTGATCGTGGGCACCACCTATGGCGTGTGGGCGGCAGTCGTCCCGCTGACCATTGCAGCCACGCCGTTCTTTGCGCGTATCGCCGAAGTCAGCCTGCGCGAGGTCGACCATGGACTGATCGAAGCGGCGCAGGCCATGGGTTGCCGCCGCTGGCACATCATCTGGCACGTGCTGTTGCCGGAAGCGCTGCCGGGGATCGTCGGCGGGTTCACCATCACCCTGGTGACCATGATCAACTCATCGGCCATGGCCGGTGCGATTGGCGCCGGTGGCTTGGGCGACATTGCGTACCGCTATGGCTACCAGCGTTTCGATACGCAGATCATGCTGACGGTGATTGTGCTGTTGGTGGTGCTGGTGGCGGTGATTCAACTGGGCGGGGATCGGTTGGCGCGGGTACTGAACAAGCGGTGAGGTATAGTCAGGCATTTCAGCGCCCGGTATTGCCTGTCATGACCCTCAAGCCCGACGACCTCAACCAGATCACCGCCACCACCCTCGGCCATTACAACAACGTGGCCGAAGACTTCCGTGAAGGCACCCGCGATCACGATGTGAGCCAGAACATCGACGCGCTGCTGCGGCATATCCAGGGCGCGGCGCCGTTTACCGTGCTGGATTTCGGCTGCGGGCCGGGGCGCGATTTGCAGACGTTTACACGCATGGGGCATATCGCCGTGGGGCTCGACGGTTCCGAGCGGTTTGCGCAGATGGCGCGCGAAGACAGCGGTTGCGAGGTGTTGCAGCAAGACTTCCTGAAACTGGACCTGCCTGCCGAGCGCTTTGACGGGATCTTCGCCAATGCGGTGCTGTTTCACATACCCAAGCAGGAATTGCCACGGGTGCTCAAAGAGCTGCATGGAACGTTGAAAGCTGGCGGAGTGCTGTTCAGCTCCAATCCTCGGGGTGACAACCGGGAAGGTTGGAACGGGCCGCGGTATGGGTCTTATCACGATCTGGAGGCATGGCGGGGGTTGCTGGTTGAGGCCGGGTTTGAAGAGCTGGAGCATTATTATCGACCGGCCGGGTTGCCTCGCGAGCAGCAGCCTTGGTTGGCCAGTGTATGGCGCAAGGTTTGAGTGATTTATCGCCTGGGCTGAAGCTATCGGGGGCAAGCCCCCTCCCACAGGGGAACGCATTCCAAATGTGGGAGGGGCGGTGCGACGATTCGACTTGTCCCCCGATGATCTCAAGGGCGACGTCGATCCACCTGATACACCACCGGTTTCTCACCCTCCACCAGCGCCGTCACACTGCGTCCGGCATACCCTTCTTTTTGCGCGCGCGAAAAATTCGCCACCAACCGCGTCCCATCGGCGAACGTCGTTTGCTGCAACAGTTTGTCCACCGTCAGCCAGCGAAAACCCGTCATCGCCTGAGTCGCCAAGCGCTCATGCAGCGGGCGGAAAAACCGCTCCTGGCGCTGAATCACCGGCAGCCGTTCCTTGAGCGTTGCTGCACTCACGTGATACAGCGGCGGCACGTTGTAGAGCAGTTGGGCCAGCTCATTCTCCGCCTGCACATTGCTTAACTTCAGGCTGTCGAACAACCAGTGATGGGTGGTAATCACCGAGCCATGGAACACCGTCTGATACAGCGGCAGGCGCATTGTCGGATCGAGATACACCGTGCGCAGCGACGCTTTCAAGGGCACCGGTTTGAAGAACACGGCCGGTTGCTCCGGCGGGTACCAGTTGCCGACGTAGTAGGCTGACTGTGGGTCCTGGGTCATGTCGCGGTCCCCCCAGCCCATCACCGGTGTTTGCATGCCATGGGCGAACAGGATGCCCTGGGCAGTGATGGCGTTGCCGTCCTCGGAGCCTGCGGGCAGTTTGAGCGAGGTGTTGATCCAGCGCGACGCGTCGATACTGCCTTGGGCGTTTTGCGCCTGGGTCATTGGCGCACTGTCGCGGTAACTGTCAAAAACCATTCCGGCGGCATAGGCATCGAGAAACCAGGCGTTGAAACCGGCTGCGGCCTGTACCGCTTTCACCCGTGTCTGCAACAAAGGTCGCACACAGCGTGGATCGGTGTAGTGGCCGGATTGCTGGAAGCCGACCTTGAGCGCGCCGCCTTTCAACATGATTGCGCAGTCGCGATAGGCCTTGCCGCCCAGATGAGCAGTGGTCCAATCGGCGTTTTCAGCTGCGGACAAAGCCGTTTCATACGAATCATAAGGCGCCACCAGATAACCGGCATCCACCCCCGCACGAATCGCCTCGGGATGCCACAGGCCGCCTTCCCAACCTTCGCCCAGTGTCAGCAGCAGACGCTTGAGCCCAGCGTCGCGCAAGGCCTGGATGCTCGAATGACCCCAGGTTTCGGGGCGATCCCCCAAGGCCCCGGCGAAATCCAGGGCCAGCTCGCGACGCAACTCGCCGTAGCGAGCGGCAAGGCGATTCATGTCGGGCTCTTCTACCTGCCAAGCCTGCCGAACCTTCGTGTTGATGGCCGCATTGAAGCCACGCAACAGCAGGGTTTGCTCATAGCGATTCAATGCACGTGTCTGCGCGAGCACCTGCGCAGGCTCCTTGTCCATCAGCCCACTGAGCTCATGCGTGCGCAACCGTTTGATCAACGCGGGCCAATCAACCACATCATCGAGCTTCAGCAAGCCGTTGCCCCAGAGGTAAACGTGACTGGCACCGAGCAATTTTACCGCCTCCGGCGTTTGCCGCAGCTTGTCCGCCAGCGACTCGTAACGGCCCTGCTCGACCAGCCACTGACGATAGTGTTTGGCGCCGGCCAACGGGTCGGCATCGCCCAGGTGCAACAGCAGCGTCATCGGCGCCTGCGGCTCGAGCGAGGTGAATTCATGGGACACGGACAGCGCCACGCCCTGGCCGTCCGCTTGCCATTGGAGGCGATTGTGATAGGGGTTGGTCAGCAGCCAGTTGAGCGTGAAGCGCCCGTGATCCAGCCCCCATAGCGGCAAGCTGAGGTCCTGGGTCGTATTGAGCTCGCCCCGCCCGATCAGAAAATCTTTCCACACGGCATTATCGGCCGGCACGTAATGCCCCTCGGCCAACGGCCAGATCAGCCCTTGACCCATGGCCCTGGCCGGCTGGCGCAGCAGGGCCAGCTCACCCGCTTCACGGGCATTGATTGTCAGGGTCAATTCGCGCTGCTCAAGCCGGGCCGTCAGGCGATAGGCGCCGCTGTCCCACTGCCAGGAAACCTGTTCGGCGTCGGCCTGCAGCGCGTTGACCGCATGCGCGGTGACACCGCTGGAAGCTTGTACCGAGGCCTCGCCCGCGGGGGTGACGCGCAGCGCCAGGGTGGCGGGGTCGAGGTCAACCCGCCACAGGGCATTTTCCAGCACGGTGGAGGCCAAGACTGAGGGCGCGAGGAGAAGCGCGCCGAGTAAAAAGAGCGGACGCAGGCACTGCATGGGAATCGACCTGAATGAGAAGAAGGCCGAAAGAGTAAAACATGCGCAGTCTCGCCGGGACGGCAAGCGGCGGTTTAGGAAGCTTCCCACAGCCTCAATCGAGATGAAGACCCAAATGTGGGAGGGGGCTTGCTCCCGATGGCGGTGGTTCAGTCACCTGATGCTTGGCTGACATACCGCTATCGGGGGCAAGCCCCCTCCCACAGTTTTTAACTGCGTTGTTCCTGTTGATCCTGCTTGGGTTCGCGGATTTTGTACCAGGCCACGTACAGCGCCGGCAGGAACAACAGCGTCAGCAACGTAGCGATAATGATCCCGCCAATCATCGCGTAAGCCATCGGCCCCCAGAACACTTCCCGGGCAATCGGGATCATGCCCAGGCTGGCTGCCGCAGCCGTGAGCAGGATCGGCCGGCGCCGATGCTCGGTGGCTTCCACCACCGCATCCCACGGCGTATAACCGGCCACTTCGTACTCATGGATCTGCGTCACCAGAATCACCGAGTTGCGGATGATGATGCCGATCAGCGCGAGGATACCCAGGATCGCCACGAAGCCCATGGGCGTGCCCGTGGGAATCAGCGCCAGCACCACGCCGATCAGCCCCAGCGGCGCAACGCTGGCCACCAGGAACATCTTCTGCACGCTGTGCAACTGGATCATCAGGAAGGTCGCCATCAGGAACAGCATCAACGGCACCACGCTGGCAATCGGGCCCTGGGCCTTGCCGCTTTCTTCCACGGTACCGCCGGTGGCGACTTTGTAGCCCACCGGCAGGCCGTCGTTGAACTTCTGGATAGTCGGCGCCAGCTGCTTGACCAGGTCGGTCGGCTGCATCTCGTCACGCACCGCAGCCTTGATGGTAATCGTCGGCTTGCGATCACGACGCCACACCAGCGGTTGCTCCAGTTCGTAACGCACCGTGGCGAAGGCCAGCAACGGAATCGAGGTGCCGTTGGGTGTGACGATCTGCAGGTTCTGTAGGGTTTCCGGCGTACCGCGCTCGGCGTCTTCGGCGCGGCCGACCACATTGATCAGGTAAATATCGTCATGCACCTGAGTGACCGACGCGCCGCTGACCACGCTGTTCATCAACTGCGCCACGTCTTCGGACGACAGCCCCAGTTGCCGCGCCTTGTCCTGGGCGATGTCGATGCGCAAGACTTTGCCCGGCTCGTTCCAGTCGTAGATGATTTCGCCCAAGTGGGTGTTCTGATCGAGCAAGGTTGCCAGTTCGATGGCGTGCTTGCGCACCTGGTCGGTGTCTTTGCCGGACACGCGGTACTGGATCGGCCGGCCCACCGGCGGGCCCATTTCCAGCGGCTGTACAAAGCTGCCGATGCCGACGAAGTCATCGCGCAGGCGCTTCTGCAGACGCGTAATCAACTCGCCGCGCTCTTCCAGGCCTTTACTCACAATCACAAGCTGCGCGTAGTAGGGGTTCTCCAGCTGCTGGTCCAGCGGCAGGTAGAAACGGATCGCGCCCTGGCCGATGTAGGTGCTCCAGCGCGCGATGTCCGGGTCGTCCTTGATGATGGCTTCGAGGCGGTCGACCGCCTTGCGCGTCTCGTTGATCGAGGCGTTCTGCGGCAGGTTCAGGTCAACCAGGATTTCCGGGCGATCCGACGACGGGAAGAACTGGTTCTGCACGAACTGCATGGAAAATACCGAGGCCACGAACAGCGCCACCGTGATGCCAATCGCCCACCAGCGGTTGCGCATGGCCCAGAGCATGCCACCGTTGAAGGCGCGACCAATGCGCCCCGGTTCGGCGTCGTGCGGCTTCACCTTGGCGCTGAGGATATGCACGCCGATCACCGGCGCAAACAGCACCGCCACGACCCACGACACCAACATGGCCACGGCGATGACCGCGAACAGCGTGAAGGTGTACTCGCCCGCCGAACTGGCGTTAAGACCAATCGGCACAAAACCGGCCACGGTCACCAGCGTGCCGGTGAGCATCGGAAACGCCGTGGAGGTATAGGCGTAGGTCGCGGCCTGCTCCTTGGTTTCGCCTTTTTCCAGGCGTGTGATCATCATCTCCACGGTAATCATCGCATCGTCCACCAGCAGGCCGAGGGCGATGATCAAGGCGCCCAATGACACCCGCTGCATGGTGATACCGCTGTATTCCATAAACACGAACACCAACGCCAGCACCAGCGGAATCGAGCAAGCCACCACCAGCCCGGCGCGCATGCCCAGGCTGATAAAGCTCACCACCAGCACGATGATCACCGCTTCGAACAGCGCACTGGTAAAGCCGCCGACGGCCTCTTCCACCACTTCGGCCTGGTCCGAGACTTTGTGCACACCAACGCCCACCGGCAGGTCGGCGGTCAGCTCATCCATGCGCCCGTGCAGCGCCTTGCCGAACGACTGGATATTGCCGCCCTTCTGCATCGCAATCGCCAGGCCGATCGCCGGCTTGCCGTTGAAACGGAACATCGGCCGCGCCGGGTCGACGTAGCCACGGCTGATGTCGGCAATGTCAGCCAGGCGATAGAAGCGGTCATTGAGGCGCAGGTTGACGTTGGCCAGGTCCTTCTCCGAGGCGAACTGCCCGGAGGTGCGCACCGAAATCCGCTCCGGCCCGGCCTCGATCACCCCGGCGGGCGTGACTGCGTTCTGCGACTGCAGGCTTTGCACGACCTGGCGCTGATCAATGCCCAGTGCCGCCAGTTTGCGCGTGGAAAAATTCAGGTAAATCACTTCGTCCTGCTGGCCGATCATCTCGACCTTGCCCAGCCCCGGCACCGAGCGGATCTCGGCGCGCACCTGCTCCACGTAGTCGCGCAACTGGCGCATCGACAGGCCGTCGCCGGTAAAGGCGTATACCGAGCCGAACACATCACCGAATTCGTCGTTGAAGGACGGCCCCTGCAAGCCTTGGGGGAAGGTGCCGCGAATATCGTCGATCTTCTTGCGAACCTGGTACCAGATCTCCGGGATAGCCTTGGCGCTGGTGGTGTCCTTGAGGAACACGAACACCGTGGACTCGCCCGGCCGGGTATAGCTTTTCACGTAGTCGAGGGAGTCGAGTTCCTCGAGTTTTTTCTCGATGCGGTCAGTGACCTGCTTGAGGGTTTCTTCCTGGGTCGCGCCCGGCCAGCGGGTCTGGATCACCATGGTCTTGATGGTGAACGAGGGGTCTTCCTCGCGCCCCAGGTTCATGTACGAAAACACGCCCATCAAAAGCGCGACGAACATCAGGTACCACACGAAGGACTGATGCTTGAGGGCCCAGTCGGATAAGTTGAAGCTCCCTTTCATCGCGGGCTGTCCTCGTCGATTTTGACTTTTTGCCCGGGTTTCAGGCTGTTCACACCGGCGGTGACAATGCGTTCGCCAGGTTTGACGCTGCCGTTGAGCACGGCGCTGTCGGCATCCCGGCTGACGACTGTGACGTCACGCGGTTGCACCGTCTGGCTCTGGGTGTCGAGCAGCCAGATGCGGGTCTTGCCGTCGACGTCCTGCAACGCGCTCAGGGGCAGTTCGATGCGCGGCGCGATGGCGCTGCTCAGGGTGACGCTGATGGCGGTGCCCAGGCGGAACGCGGCGGGGGTTTCGGTCAGGCTCAGGCGTGCGCGACGGGTGCGCGTGGCGCTTTGGGCCTGGGGCTCGATCTCGCGCACGATGGCGGTGGTCTGCACGCTGGGGTCCAGTTGCCCGGCGACAAGGAACACCACATCTGCGGGCAAGCGCTCGGCTAGCCCGGCGGGCAGGTCGATCACCGCTTCCTTGATATCCGGGCGAGCCAGGGTCACCACTTGCTGGCCGGCGCTGACCACTTGACCGGCCTCGGCATTCCAGGCGGTGACGATGCCGGCGTGGTCGGTGCGCAATTCGGCGTAGTTGAGCTGGTCCTTGGCCTGGTTGACCGAGGCGCGCGCCTGATCGAGGGTGGCCTGGGTGGTTTTCAGGTCAGTCTGGGCCACGTCGAGCTGAGCCTGGGCACCGACGCCACGGTTGAACAGTTCCTGCTGGCGGCGGGCATTGGCCTGGGCATTGATGAACTGCGCCTGCACGCGTGCCAGGTCGCCCTGGGCGGCGCGCAATTGGTTCTGCTGGTCGGTGGGGTCGAGCACGGCAAGCAAGGCGCCCTTCTCCACCTCAGCGCCCACGTCCACGGCGCGACGTGCAATACGGCCAGGTACACGGAAACCCAGGTTACTTTCGTAGCGCGCCTGAATGGTGCCGGCAAAGCGACCGAGGTTTTCCTGGTCTTCGGCCTTAACCTCCATGGACAGTACCGGGCGCACCGGTTCGGGCGGTGCTTCTTCTTTGGAGCAGGCCATCAGCAACAGGCTGGCGGCGACGATGACCGTCAGTTGCTTCATGGTTGGGCTCCTTGCTCGGCGATTTCAACAGGCATGCCGGGGTGCAGCAGTTGCCCACCGGCCACCACGACTTTTTCGCCGCCTTTGAGGCCATCGCCGATGATCACTTTGCCGGTGAGGTAACGCGCCACCGTGACCTTATGCAAGTGCGCCTTGCCGTCACCGTCCACCAGCCACACGGCGGGTTCACTGAGGTCTTTGGTCAAGGCCGACCACGGCAACTCGATGCTGGCCCTGGCCGGGCCATTGGCGGTGGCGCTGACCACCGAGCCCAACTCCATGCCATTGGGCAGGCTTTGCAGGGCGATCTTCACCTGCACGGTGCCGGTATTGGCGGCCACGGCCGGGGTGACTTCACGGACCTTGCCCACGGCCTTGATGCTCGGGTTGTCCAGCAGGCTGACGGTAATCGGCGCATCCGACGGCGGTTCCACCAGCAGGGATTCATAGACGTTGAACACCGCATCGCGTTCGCCGTCACGGGCCAGGCTGAAGATCGGCATGGTGGCTTGTACCACCTGGCCGACTTCGGCCTGGCGCGCCGTGATAATGCCCGGCGCGTCGGCGATCAGCGCGGTGTAGCCCAGTTGTTCACGGGCGTTGGCCAACTGGGCCTGGGCGGCGGCGAGGGCGCTCTGGCTGCCGCGCAGCGCGGCCTGGGCGGAATCGTATTCGCTGCGGCTGGTGTAGCCCTTGGGCAAGAGTTTTTCCTGGCGCACGAACGCAGCGGCGGTCTGCTTGACCCGTGCCTGCTCGGCCACGACCTGGGCCTGGGCGGAGTCGACGTTGGTCTGCAGGTCCTTGGGGTCGAGCCTGGCCAGCACTTGCCTGGCCGTCACCCGGTCGCCCACATCGACCATGCGCTGGATGATCTTGCCACCCACGCGAAAGGACAAATCGGTTTGCACCCGCGCCTGGATATCCCCCGTCAGCGTGACCGCCGCGGCGAAATCCGCTGGCTGCACGGTTTGCACAAACACCCGGGAATGGGCTTTGGGCTCGGTCTTTTCCTGACCACAGCCGCCAAGCAGCGTCAGTAAGCCAAATCCGAGTAAAAATGTCGAAATGCGACCGCCCATGCAGGCTCCTTTTGCGTGATGCCGACTTGCCAGTGTGTATGCGACTGTGAGCGTAGTTCAGGGTTCCTTATCTGCATGGAGGATCCCATACTCCAATGGTTCCCATGCCGACTAAATGCATATGCTCAAAACCCTCGCGGTGGCCAATTACCGCTCGATCAATAAATTGGTGGTGCCCCTGGACCGGCTGAATCTGATCACCGGTCCCAATGGCAGCGGCAAGTCCAACCTGTACCGCGCCCTGCGCCTGCTCGCCGAAACCGCCCAGGGCGGGGTGATCAACGCCCTGGCCCGCGAAGGCGGGCTGGACTCGACCTTCTGGGCCGGGCCGGAAACCATCAGTCGGCGTATGCGCAGCGGCGAAGTGCCGATCGAGTCCACCGTGCGCCAGGGCGTCAAGCGCCTGCGCCTGGGGTTTGCCGCCGAAGATTTCAGCTACGCCATTTCCCTGGGATTGCCGGAACCCTCCAAGTCGTTTTTCAGCCTTGATCCGCAAGTGAAGAAGGAGTGCATATGGGCCGGGCACCTCTACCGCCCGGCCAGCCTGCTGGTGCAACGTTGCGGGCCGATGGTGCGCGCCCGCGAAGGCCGCGCCTGGGATGTGCTGGCCCAGCACACGCCCAATTACCACAGCCTGTTCGACCAGGTCGGCAGCCTGCGTGGCTCGCCGGAAGTGCTGCTGCTGCGCGAGAGCATTCGTGGCTGGCGCTTTTACGATCACTTTCGCATCGACGTCGACGCGCCCGTGCGCCAGCCACAGTTGGGCACCCGCACACCCGTGCTGCACCACGACGGGCGTGATTTGGCGGCGGCCCTGCAGACCATTCGCGAGATTGGCGACCCCGAGGCGTTACAGCGCGCGGTCAGCGATGCGTTCCCCGGCGCGCGCCTGAATATCCAGCCGCTGCAGGGCGGGCGCTTTGCGATTGAGTTCTATCAGGAAGGCTTGCTGCGGCCGTTGTCGGCGGCCGAATTGTCGGACGGCACCTTGCGCTACCTGCTGCTGATTGCCGCGCTGCTGACACCACGGCCGCCCACCATGATGGTGCTGAACGAACCGGAAACCAGCCTGCATCCGGACCTGTTGCCCGCGTTGGCGCGCTTGATCATCGAAGCGTCGAAGCAGTGCCAGGTGTGGGTGGTGTCCCATGCCAGCCGCTTGATTGCGGCGTTGCAGCAGGATGAAGGGTGCAATTCGATTGTGCTGGAGAAGGTGCTGGGGGAGACGCGGATTGTCGGGCAAGGGATGCTGGATGCGCCGGCGTGGCATTGGCCGGAGTAGGTGGTAGCTGTACCGGCCCTATCGGGGGCTTGCCCCCTCCCACATTGGACTGTATTCACACGTCAGAATTTGTGAATCCGATGCAGTGTGGGAGGGAGCTTGCCCCCGATGAGGCCAGTACAGTCAGCACAAAAATCAGGTTTCAGCCCTGCCACTTCCCGCCTTCAACAATCACACTCTCAGGCTTGGTGTCATCGCTCAGCTCTTTACGCACATAGTGGTCATACAGCTTGAGCAAAAATTTCTCCTCACCCAACTTCGCCAACTCCGCATTCACCCAGTCGCGCAGTTCGATATTGCCCTTCTTCACCGCCGGGGCAATCGGTGCTTCATCACCGAGTTTCTGCTCCAGCACACGGTAGCCGGGGTTCTGCTTGGCCCAGCTGAACAGCACCAGGTTGTCCTGCGCGTAGGCATCGCCACGGCCGGCCGACAGCGCCTGCAGCGACTCGGAGTTTTTCTCGAACTTGAGCAGTTTCCAGTCCGGGTGGTTCTTGGTCAGCCAGATATCGGCGGTAGTGCCAGTGGTGACGATGGTGGTGCGGGTCGCCAAATCATCCAGGCTCTTTACCGCGCTGTCGTTCGGCACCAATGCCTGTACCGCGACTTTCAGGTTGGGATTGGTGAAGTCCACCGCTTCCTTGCGCTCCGGCGTGACCGTCATGTTGGCGAGGATCAGGTCGACCTTGTCGCTCTGCAGGAACGGGATGCGGCTGGCGGGCTCCACGGCGACGAATTCGACTTTGTTTTCATCGCCCAACAGGTCCTTGGCAAATTGGCGGCCGAGGTCGGTATCGAAGCCGACGTAACGCCCGGCCTCATCCACAAAACCGAACGGCGGCTTGTCGGTGAAGACGCCGACGATCAGCTTGTCCCGCGCCTTGATTTTGTCGATGTAGCTGACAGCCGCAGGTTTGGTGGGCTCTTCGGCCTTTTTATCGCAGCCGGCCAGTAACGCGACGGCCAACAGTGGCAGCAGTAACTTTTTCATATCAGCTCCGGTTCCTTGCGCTTTTTGGGCAGTGTTGAAACAAAGGAGAACTTCTCCAGGAACTGCTGCGCGCGTGCGGTTTGCGGGTTCGTAAAGAATGCCTCGGGGGTGTTGTGTTCGAGGATGCGACCGGCCTCCATGAACACCACGCGGTCGGCGACGGCGCGGGCGAAGGCCATTTCGTGGGTGACAATCAGCAGGGTCATGCCATCGCGGGCCAGGCCCTGGATGACTTCCAGCACTTCCTTGACCATCTCCGGGTCGAGGGCGGCAGTGACTTCATCAAACAGCATGACCTGTGGGTTCATGCACAACGAACGGACGATGGCGATGCGTTGCTGCTGACCGCCGGAAAGCTGGCGTGGGAAGGCATCGCGCTTGTCGGCCAGGCCCACGCGCTCGAGCAACTTTTCAGCTTGCGCGCGGGCTTCACGCGGGTCGCGTTTTTGCACCTTGAGCGGGCCGAGCAGAATATTGTCGAGCACGCTCATGTGCGGGAACAGGTGGTAGCTCTGGAACACCATGCCAATGTCCTGGCGCACCTGGCGCCAGTCGGTGTGCTTGTCCAGAAGCTCCCTGCCGGCGAATCGCAAGTGCCCGCTGTGAGCCACTTCCAAGCCATTGAGGCAGCGCAGCAAGGTGCTTTTGCCGCAACCGCTGGGGCCTAGGATCACCACCACTTCGCCGCTTTGCACACTCAGGTCGATACCCTTGAGCACCTGCGCCTGGCCGAAGAATTTGTTGAAACCCTGAAACTCGATCAATGCGCTCATGCTTGGGCCCAGCGCCGTTCCAGCACCTTGGAGGCGGCCGACAACGGGTAGCAGATAAAGAAGAAAAACAGGAACAGCGCGCCGTAGATCAATACCGACTCGTAGGTGCGCTCGATGATTTGCTGGCCGACCTTGATCACATCCACCACACCGATCAGCACCGCCAGCGAACTGGTCTTGATGATGCGCGTGTAGACGTTGATGGTCGGCGGCGTCATGCGTTTAAGGGCTTGGGGCAGCAGTACATAGCCGTACAACTGCGGGGCGGACAGCCCGATCGACAAGCCCGCTTCACGCTGGCCACGCGGCAGTGAATGCAATGCGCCACGCACCACTTCACCGACCTCACTGGCACCCCACAGCGACAACACCCATACCGCGCACCAGAAACTCGGCAGGCTCAAACCAAAGAAGATCGGCAGGCCGAAGAACAGCAGGTACAACCACACCAGCACCGGTATCGCCCGGAACAGCTCCAGGTACACCCGCAGCACAGCGTTGATCACCGTGTTGTTCAGAGTCCGCAGCACGCCATACAGCACGCCGCCGACCGTACTGAAGGCGATGCTCAAAAATGAAATCGACAGGGTTTGCGCAGCGCCCTTGCCCAGTTGCGGCAACGACACCCACAACAACTCAAGACCCGAACTGGCCATGCTGGAGCCTCCGTTCCAGGCGGCTGAGCAGCAGCGACAACGGCAGGAACAGCAGCACGCAAATCAGTGTCAGCACGGCGAGCATTTCGTAGGTCTTGTAGTAGAGCGCGATGTAGCTCTTGGTGGTGTAGAGAATCTCCGGCACCGCCACGGCGGAAACCACCGTGGTCTCCTTGAGCAGAAAGATGAAATTGGCGAACAACGCCGGCAGGCTGAGAATGCCTGCCTGGGGCAAAATCACATGGCGCAGCAGTTGCCAGTCGGACAGGCCGATGGACTTGCCCGACTCGATCTGCGCCTGTGGTACCGCCTCCACGCCGGCGCGCAGCACCTCGGTGAGATACGCGCCGCCGAGAAAGGTCATGGTGATGATCGCCGCCCAGAACCCGGAGATATTCACGCCCAGGGCCGGCAGCGCGAAGTACACGAAGAACAGTTGGATCAGCAGCGGGGTGTTACGCGCCAGCTCCACGTACAGAGCGACCAGCGGCGACAGAAAGGGTGTGCGAAACACCAGCAGCGCCGCATTGATCAGCGCCACCAGCATGGAGCTGGCAATCGCAATCAAGCCGACTTGCAGCGTTACCCCGACCGCCTTGAGAAACGCGGGCAAGGTGCTGAGGATAAAAGCCAAATCGAAGGTCATGTGCAGTCCATATCGCCGCATGGGTAATGCCGCGAGCGCAGTCCGTTCCGGCGTGGATAACGTCGGGTAGCGCGAACTTTAAAGGTATAAAAAGTAAAATTTAAATACCGAAATTACATATAGATATCACTCAAAAAGCTAACCTGTGGATTTCTGGTTCGCAGCGCACCCAATGTGGGAGGGGGCTTGCCCCCGATGGCAGAGTGTCAGTGACAGATATGCCGGCTGACACACCGCTATCGGGGGCAAGCCCCCTCCCACATTTCTGGTTGTGTTACAAATCTCCGGCAAAAAAAACGCCGACGCTGTAGTAGCCGTCGGCGTTGAAACCTTGAAGGGAGTGTTGGCTTACATCAGAACGCCGGCACCACCGCGCCGTTGTATTTCTTCTCGATGAAAGCTTTGACTTCCGGGCTGGTCAACGCCTTGGACAGCTTCTGGATAGCGTCGCTGTCCTTGTTGTCCGGGCGAGCAACCAGGAAGTTCACGTAGGGGGATTTGGCGTCTTCGATGATCAGCGCATCCTTGGCCGGGTTCAGGCCGGCTTCCAGTGCGTAGTTGGTATTGATCACGTCCAGGTCAACCTGGTCGAGTACGCGCGGCAGCAGAGCCGATTCCAGCTCTTTGAATTTGAGGTTTTTCGGGTTGTCCTTGATGTCCTTCGGCGTGGACAGCGCGTTGGTCGGATCTTTCAGGGTGATCAAACCGCTCTTCTGCAGCAGCAACAGGGCGCGGCCACTGTTGGAGCCTTCGTTCGGAATGGCCACGGTGGCGCCATCTTTGAGCTCGGAAATATTTTTGATTTTTTTCGAGTAACCACCGATAGGCTCGACGTGCACGCCGACCACCGTCACCAGGTTGGTGCCTTTACCTTTGTTGAAGTTTTCCAGGTACGGCAGGGTCTGGAAGTAGTTGGCGTCCAGGCGCTTCTCGGCCACTTGCACGTTCGGTTGTACGTAGTCGGTGAAGACTTTGATCTGCAGGTCCACGCCTTCCTTGGCCAGGGTTGGCTTGATCAGCTCGAGGATTTCGGCGTGGGGGATCGGGGTGGCGGCCACCACCAGTTTCTCGTTGGCCTGGGCGAAGCTGGCCGTCAGGGCAGCCGCCAGTGCGGTAAACAACAGAACCTTTTTCATGCAATGTCCTTCTAACGACCGTTTTTATGTGAGGTGCCAGCGAAGTGCTATCGCGGCGTGGGGTGGACAATACCTAGATTTTTTATTCCCGAACAATATCTTTTATTCACGTTGATATTCCATTTTGCTCATACAGGAATTTTCGCAGGGCCTCCTGTTCCGCGGGACTGGCGCTCGCGAAAATCCGCCGCACCTGCTCCAGCGGCGAACCGGCGCTGGGCAGGTTCAGATGCTCCGGCAGAATTTCATCGCCGCTGCTCACCAACAGCGCAAAGTGAATGACGTTTTCCAGCTCGCGGGTATTGCCCGGCCAGCTGTGGTGCTCCAGCACGCGCTGGGCGGCGTCGCTGATCAGCGGCACCGGCAGGTCCAGGCGCTGGCTGTAGATACCCAGGAAGTATTCGGCCAGGGACAGGATGTCGCCGACCCGCTCGCGCAGCGCCGGCAGGTCCAATTGACCTTCGCTCAAGTAATGGAACAGGCGCTCATGAAACTTGCCCGCCGCCACTGCCTGGGCCAGGTCGATACTGGTGGCTGCCACCAGGCGCACGTCCACCGGGCTTGGCTGCTGGGCACCGACACGGGTGACTTCGTGGTTTTCCAGGGCGGCGAGTAACTTGACCTGGATCGGCAACGGCAAATCGCCGATTTCATCCAGGTACAAGGTGCCGCCATTGGCCGAACCGAACCACCCGGCCCGGCTGCTCGCCGCGCCGCTGTGGCTGCCGGCGGCATAGCCGAACAATTCCGCGTCAGCGTACGTCGGGCTGATCGCACCGCAGTTGACCGACACAAACAGGCCCGTGCGGTCACTGCCCCGGTGGATATGCCGCGCCAGCAGCTCCTTGCCGCTCCCCGTCTCGCCACGAATCAACACGGGCAACGCACGCGGTGCCAGGTTTTCCAGGTCCTCGCGCAGCTGCCGCGAACGTGGGTCGACGAACACCAACGCTTTGGCGCGGATGCTCAGCGGGCTTTTTTCGGCGTCGGGGAAGGTCAGCAACGGCTGGCCGTAGGTTTCATGCAGACTCATGGCAGGCTCCCGCCCCATCCACTCAAGGGACGGGGCGTTGAAATATTTTATGCGCGGCGTCGCGCGTGATGCTCAAGGCGGCTTTGCAGGCGATAGAGGTAGGCGAAGCCTTGCTCCCAGCGCTGGTGGCCGGACTTCACATTGATGTGCCCGGCGCCCGACAATATTCCGGCTTCGGCGCCCCAATGACGCGCCAGCTCCAATGCCCGTGGCGCACTGACGGCACTGTCGTTGTCGGAACTGACCACCTGGCTGGGAAACGGCAGCAGGTCGGTAGGAATCGGCGCAAAGTTGCGCAGGGCAGGGGCACAGGCCGGACGTTCGACATCCGCCGGAGCCACCAGCAACGCACCACGTACCTGGCGCAGGAAATGCACAGGCGCAGTGGCCGCCCAGTGCGCCACGGTGATGCAACCCAGGCTGTGGGCGATCAGGATCACCGGCGTGCTGTCGGCGGCGATGGCCTCAGCCAACGCGGCCACCCAGTCTTCGCGGCGCGGGGTCAGCCAATCGTCCTGCTCCACGCGCGCACTGTTGGGCAGGCTGTTCTGCCAGTGACTTTGCCAATGTTCTTCTGGCGATCCTTGCCAGCCCGGCACGATCAGGTAACGAATCGACTCGCTGTGCATGGGTGTGCCCTCCTGCAGCGTTTAACGTTGCTGATCAGTATAGGGATGCGGTTTATATTCGTTAAGGAATAAGAAGCTATTTATTAATAACCAAAAAAAGATTCACGTGGTTAGCTGCAAGCTGCAAGTTAGAGGCAAAAAAAAGGCCGCACCCTGCCAAGGAGACGGCCTGAAAAACGGCATCGCGCTATGCGTTGCAAACAAACCTGCTTTTACTTGCAGCTTGAAACTTGCCGCTGCGCCCTACCGCGCCGTTATCACCGACAGCCTGGTAATCCCCGCGCGCTCGATAGACGCCATGGCGCGCGCCACTTCGCCGTAATTCACTCCATCGTCAGCTTGCAGTTGCACCCGCACATCGGGGTCCTTGGCCTTGGCCGCCTGCAGGTTGAATTCCAGCAGGTCCGGCTGGATTTCGTCCTTGTTGATAAACAGTTTGCCGGCACCGTCGATGCTCACCACCAGCGGGTCTTTCTGCTCGACCGGCGCCACGGCCTCGGTCTTGGGCAGGTTGATCGGGATCGAGTTGGTCAGCAGCGGCGCGGTGACGATAAACACCACCAGCAACACCAGCATCACGTCCACCAGCGGCGTGACGTTGATCTCGCTCAGCACCTCATCACTGTCTTGCGTGGAAAAGGCCATCTCAGGACGCCTCCTTCACTTTCTGCGGGTTGCCGACACTGGCCTTGTTCAGCGCCGGATGCAGCAGCACGCGGAAGGCGTTCTTTTGCGCCAGGCTGTAGAAGTCGTGGGCAAAGTCGTCAAGGTCGGCAGCCGTCAGCTTCAGGCGGCGCAGGAAATAGTTGTAGACCAGCACCGCCGGCACCGCGACGGCAATCCCCACCCCCGTCGCGACCAGTGCTGCACCGATGGGCCCCGCCACGGTTTCCAGGCTGGCTGAACCGGCGGCGCTGATGCCCTTGAGCGCCTCCATGATGCCCCACACGGTGCCGAACAGGCCGATAAACGGCGAGGTACTGCCGATACTGGCGACCACCGCCAAGCCGGTTTCCAGGGAGCGGCGCTCACGCACGATCTGCTGGCGCAAGGCGCGCTCGAGGCGGTCCTGATGATTGATGGCCTGGCTCAGGTCAGCCGCGTGCGGGGTATCGCCCACCTGGATCGCGGCATACCCGGCCTGGGCCACCCGTGCCGCCGCACCCGGCTGGGTGTCGGCCAACTCGGCGGCGGCGTCGAGGCTCGATGCGGCCCAGAACTGTTTGTGAAACTTGCGATCCTGGGCCTTGAGACGCCCGAACTGCACGCCCTTCAACAATGCCAAGCCCCAGGTGGCGACTGAAAAGACCACCAGCAACCAGATCACCGCGCTTTCGATGGATTCAAGTGGAGATGCCAAAGCCATGATGTTTTCCCTCTGTGCCGCTGAATAATTAATGAATCTTGAAATCGATCGGTACGCTGACCCAACCGTCCTGGGCCACCTCACCCTGCTTGGCCGGCACGAAGCTCCAACGCTTCACGGCGGCCAATGCGGCGTCATCGAGTTGCTGGCGACCGCTGCTTTTCTGGAGCTGGATCTCACCGGGTTTGCCGCTGGCCAATACGTGTACCCGCAGCAACACGGTGCCCTCCCAACCACGCCGCTGAGCCAGTGACGGGTATTCCGGCGCCGGATTCTTCAGGTACGCGGCGTTGGCCGAAGCGGGCGTCACCGGCGCCGGCGCGGGTGCAGCAACCGGTGCCGGGGGCGCCGGTACAGGCGGCGCGGGCGGCTGTTCGATGGCCTTGGGTGCTGGCTTGGGCTCAGGTTTTGGCAGCGGCTTGGGTTTGGGCTTGACCACCGGTTTGGGCGGCGCCGGCTTGGCGGCCAACTCATCCACCACCGGCGGCGGTGGCTCGAGCACCGGAGGTGGCGGCGGCACCGGCGGCGGTGGTTCAACCACCGGCGGCGCCGGCCGGGAAAACTCGATGGTCATCGGCGGGATTTCCGGCGGCACCACCGGCAGCACCGGGGTGGGCTTCTGGCTCACCCAGTAGATCACCGCGCCGTGCAAGGCCAGCACCAACAATCCCAACAGCACGCCTTCGCGCCGGCTGGAAAAACGCTTGGGGGTCTGCTGCAGGCGCGACTGCCCCAACGGCGCGCGGTGCGGCCGGCCAAGGTCGACCAACTCACCGCTCGGTGCCAGGCGCCCTTGCGCCTCGGAGGCACGGGCGGCGGTCTGGACATTGCCCATTGATTCACTCCCTACGGTCTTCAACCAAAAAACCGGCGGACCTGCGTGGCAGGCCGTCCAGGGTTGAATCATCGGGCTGGGCGCTTATCTCTTAAAGTAATCTTTAAAGTTATGCTTATGCCTAATTTGAATAAATAAAACTGACTCATGCGCCAAAGCCACGGTCTGCGCGGCCTGGCGCCGAGGTCGAATTTTCCAATGCGTTTCAGGCATGCAAAATATTCAGTAGAGGCATGGCCCAACGGGGCTGTTTGCGCACAAATCGAACAGTTCAGCCTGCAAACACTGCCCTGCCGCACTCAGGCCGCTGCGGGCATACAACGCCAGGCGCACGCCTTGCACCACGGGCAAACCGCTTTCCGCGCCCAACACCACATGCCCGGCCTGCACCACCCTCAGCGGCAACAGACTCACGCCCAACCCCGCCGCCACGGCCGAACACACGCTGGCCAGGCTTGCGCTGGAATAGCCGATACGCCAGCGCCAGCCGCCCACTTCAAGGTGGTGCAGCATTTCATTGCGGTACAGGCCGCCCACGGGAAACGCCACCAGTGGCAACGGATCGCGTCCCAGGCACGGCGTGCTGCGGCTGTCCACCCAGCACAGCGGCTCGGGCCACGAGGCCAGGCAGTCATCGCTGCTGCCCATCTGCTTGACCAGCAACACGTCGAACTCACCGCTACGGTATTGGTGCTGCAACTCGGGGCCCAGGCCGCTGGTGACCTCCAGGCGCACCCGTGGATAGGCCAGCACAAACGCCGACAGCAGCGGCATCAACCGCTGCGCCGCAAAATCTTCCGGCACACCCAGGCGCAGCACCCCGTCACTTTGCTGGCTGATCATCACATCGGCGGCCTCTTCATGCAGCGCCAGGATGCGTCGCGCATAGGCCAGCAAGCGCTCGCCTTCGGCAGTGGCGACGACACGCCGTTGATCGCGGTCCAGCAACTGACACGCCACGGCATCTTCCAGGCGGCGGATCTGCTGGCTGACGGTGGACTGGGTCAAATGCAGGCGCTCGGCGGCGCGGGTGAAGTTGCCGCAGTCCACCACGGCGACAAAGCTGCGCAGCAATACCGGATCGAACATGATCATTCTCTTTGCCACTGATAGGCATGGTTATATTTAATTTCAGAATACTCGGGACGCTGGCCATACTCACGCCTCTTTTACCGAGTGCACAGGCGCTGCATGACCCTCAATAAATCCTTTGCCGGCTGGGGCCTGCTCGTAGTGCTCGGCCTCAACCTGCGGCCGATCCTCAGTTCCATCAGCCCATTGCTCGGTGAAATCCGCCAGGCCACCGGCCTGAGCTTCCAGAGCAGCGCCCTGCTGACCAGCCTGCCGGTGATCTGCATGGGGTTGGTGGCGCTGGTGGGCGTGCGCGTGGAAGCGCGGCTCGGTGAACGACGCGGCATCGCCCTGGGCCTGGTGATGATTCTGCTGGCGTGCCTGGCGCGCTGGCTGATGGGCCAGGCGTCGGCGCTGCTGGTCACCGCGTTGCTCGGCGGCGCGGGCGTGGCGCTGATCCAGGCGCTGGTGCCGGCGATGATCAAGCGCGAGTTTCATCACCGCGTACCGGTGGCGATGGGCGTGTATTCGGCCTCACTGATGGCCGGCGGCGGGCTGGCCGCGCTGCTCAGCCCGGTGGTGGCGACGCACTTCCAGCAGTGGCAGGCCGGGTTGGGTGTGTGGCTGTTGCCGGCCCTTGGCGCCTTGTTGCTCTGGGCGTGGTTGCCGCTGGGCGCCGCGAGGAACCCACACGTCGCCCCCGCCTTCAAGGGTTTGCGCAACCGCCGCGCGTGGTTGCTTGCGCTGTATTTCGGCCTGGTCAACTGCGGCTATATGAGCATGGTGGCCTGGCTGCCCGCCTACTATCAGCAGCTCGGGTGGGGCGTGCTGCCCAGCGGCTCGCTGTTGGCGTTCATGACCATTTTCCAGGTGATCGCTGCGCTGCTGATGCCGGTGCTGGCGCAACGCGGCATCGACCGTCGACCGCTGCTCGGCATCAGCCTGGTGGCGCAAACCCTCGGCTACCTCGGCCTGATCATCGCGCCGCAGGCCTTTCCCCACGTGTGGGTGGCCCTGTGCGGCTTCGGCCTGGGCGCGTGCTTCGCCCTGAGCCTGCTGCTGACCCTCGACCATCACCGCGACCCGCGCCAGGCCGGGCAACTTGCCGCCTTTGTCCAGGGCGTGGGCTTTTTGATCAACGCCGTTTCGCCGTGGCTGACCGGTTGGCTGCGCGAACTGACCGGCAACTTTGTCAGCGCCTGGATCGTGCTGACACTGACCGTGCTGGCCATGCTGCTGGTGACGCGGGTGTTCAGCCCGGCCACCTACCGCAGCGGGCTAGAAGTCGTAGCGCCCGGTCACGCCTAGGGTACGCGGGGCGCCCAGCAGGCCTTCGTATCCGCCGTTGCCGCCGGTCCACAGGGTGGTGTAGTAGGTTTTGTCGAAGGCGTTTTTCAGCCACAGCGACACGTCCCACTGGCCCTGTTGGTAGTTGCCGCGCAGGCCGGTGGAGAGGTTGACCAGCGCATAGGCCGGGATCTGCCCGTAGTCGGAGTCCTCCACGGTGCCCACTGCCTTGGAGCGGAAGGCATAACTGGCGGTGACGTAGGGTTCAAAACCGTTATCCAGGTTCCACTTGTACTCGCCGTTGGCGTTGGCGATCCATTTCGACGCGCCCACCACCTGGTGGCCGGTGAGGTCGCAGGACGTCGGTGCGCCGGGGCGCAGGCTGACTTCCGGCGGGCATGGCGCGTCCTTGTAAGACTGGTAACTCACATCGTTGAAGGAGCCGTTGAGGTTCAGCGTCAGGCCCTTGATCGGCACCAGCGTACTTTCCACTTCCACCCCCCGCGAGCGCACGGAGCCGGCGTTGGTGAGGTACTGCACACGGTTGTCCTGGTCGTAGGCGTTGGTCTGGTAGCCATTGACCTGGGTCCAGAACAGGTTGGCATTGAGCTGCAGGCGGCGATCCCACAACGTGCTCTTGAAACCCAACTCGGCGTTGTTGGCGCGCTCGGTGCCGATCAACAGCGAGTCGGCCCCCGCCGTCGGCGCCGAGCCCACCGCCAGGTTGACGCCGCCGGACTTCTCGCCGTGGGACAGCGTGGCGTAGCCCAGCAGGTTGTCATTGAAGTGATAACTGAGGTTGAGCAGCCCCGACGGGGTGGCGCTGTACTGCGTCAGGTCACCCGAGTCATACGCCCCGGTACGCCCGCGTCGCGCCGTGGCTGCGGCGCCGCTGACCGCAGCGCCGCCAAGCGGCGCATTGCGTGTCACCCAGGCACTTTTTTCTTCATAGGTGCCGCGCAGGCCGGCGGTGAAATCCAGGCGTTCGGTCAGGTGCCAGGTGCCTTGGGCGAACAGCGCAAAACTGTCGGTGCGGATATGCCCGTTGCCGATGCTGCTCACGTTGCTCAACGCGCCGCTCGGCGTGCCGTTCCAGATGTCGGCCTGGGGGCCGTAATAGGCGAAGGACTTGTTATCCAGGTCAGAGCCGAAGTAGTAGGCGCCGAGCACGTAATCGAAAAACCCGCCCTGGGGTGAAGCCAGGCGAAATTCCTGGGACCACTGCTTGTCCTCCACCGATACGCCGGCGTTATACGAGGCCGGCACGTTAAGACCGTCATCGTTGCGCGGGGTGAAATTCCACCAGCGATAGGCAATGACCGACGTCAGGGTGAAATCGCTCGGCAAGGTCCAGTTGGCCTCCAGCGAGGTGCCGCCCTGGAACACGGTGACGTGCTGGTCGTTGTCCAGGTTGACCTTGCGGTGTGTGCCATCGACCAGGGTCGCACCCGCGGCGTTGGCCCGGGACTGATAGAGGTTGGTGCCGTTGATGGTCGGCCCGGTGCTGTAGAGCACGCGCGTACCGGCGCTGGAGTCCTCCTCGTTGTAGTCGCCGATCCAGCGCAGGTTGAAGGCCTCATTGGGCTTGTACAGCAGTTGCCCGCGAAAGCCCTGGCGCGAACCGCCATTGAGGTCGTGGCCGTCATGTTCATTCTTGATGTCGCCGTCGCTGCGCGTGCGATAGGCCGAAAAACGCCCGGCCAATTCATCGGTAAGCGGCCCGGAAATCGTGCCCTTGGTCTGGAAATAACCGTCCTCGCCCAACGAGGTTTCGATGCTGCGCTCCGGGGTGAAACTCGGCGCGCGGGTGCTGATATTGATCACCCCCGCCGTGGTGTTCTTGCCGAACAGGGTGCCCTGCGGGCCGCGCAATACCTCAAGCTGCTCGATGTCCATCAGGTCGAACACCGCCATGCCGGGGCGCCCGAGGTAGACGTTGTCGATATACAACCCCACGCTGCCCTCCAGGCCGTCGCTGGCCGGGTTGTTGCCCAGGCCGCGAATCGACACGCTGGACTGGCGCGCATGCATATAGGCGACGTTGACGCTGGGCACCAGCTGCTGCAGGTCCTGAATGCGATACACCCGCTGGCTCTCCAGCGCCTGGCCGCCGACCACGCTCATGGGCGTCGGTACCGCCTGGGCGCTCTCGGTGCGCCGCCGCGCGGTGACCGTGACGGTTTCCAACTGGCCACTGGCGCTCTCGCCTGCCGGAGCCGGCTCGGCAGCATGACTGGGGGTCCAACTGGCACTGCCCGCCAGCAGCATCGCCAGGGGCAGGCGCTTGAAGGGTACAACGGGCTTGAACAGACTCATGGGCGGCTCCGGAACCCAGGAATATCCAGCAAGGCATATTCCTTAAGGTTATTTATTTATGGTTTTAAGAACATTTACTGCATAAGAGATAGCCTTTATAAGGAGTCGACCTAATGCATAGCCAATGCATTTCCCGGATATTTTTGATGTGAAAAATGCATATCGACCTGCGCCAACTTCGCCACTTCATCGCCCTCGCCGAACAGCGCAGTTTCGTCGCGGCGGCGTTGACGGTGAACCTGTCGCAATCGGCCTTCAGCCGCAGCATCCAGGCGCTGGAACACAGCACCGGCTGCCAGTTGGTCGACCGTGGGCGCAAAGACCTGGCGCCGACCAAACAAGGCCAGGTGCTGCTCGAACATGCCCGGCGCCTGGTCAGCGGCGCGCAGCAACTGGCCAATGAGATCAGCCAGTTCAACGGCCTGGAGGCCGGCGAGTTGCGCTTCGGTTGCGGCCCGGCGCCGGCCGGTGGCTTGATCCCCCGCGCCATCGGCAGTTTTATCGGGCGCTACCCCAAGGCACGCGTGCAGTTCCAGGTGGACGACTGGGAAAGCCTGAGCAAACGCCTGCTCAGTGAAGAGTTCGAGTTTTTCGTCGCCGACACCCGCCACTTCGAAGCCAACCCCGACTACCACACCCACCGCCTGCGCCCGCGCCGCTGGTATTTCTGCTGCCGCATCGGGCACCCCCTCGCCACCCACGACAGCGTCAGCCCCGCCGAACTGATGAGCTACCCCCTGGCCGTGACCATCCGCCCGCCGAACCTGCGCAAAGTCATCGTCGACCTCAGCGGCCGACCGGATTACCAGCCCAACGTCGAATGCGAAAACGGCTACAGCCTGCTGGGCGTGGTACTGCGTTCGGACGCCATCGGCATCGTCAGCGCCAACAGCGACGTGCTGCACATGGCCCGGGGCGAGTTGGTGTGTTTGAAGATCGAAGGACTGGATGAAAATCTGGAGGAGCGCTACACCCGCTACGGGATTGTCAGCCGTGCGGGGTATCGGCTGTCGCCGTTGGCGGAGGCGATGATTGAGCAGATCAAGGAAGTAGATGAGTTGGATGAAGATATTTGTACGCTTGAGAATATCGCGGTCTGAACCGGCGCCATCGGGGGCAAGCCCCCTCCCACATTTGGAAGGCATTTGAAGTGTGGGAGGGGGCTTGCCCCCGATGGCAACACCCATGCATTCACTGCATGAAACCCAGTCCCCAAATGCACTTGCCAGCGCCCCACCCAAACAGCGAAAAAACCTCACCTATCTTCCATCCGGTGAGCCTCCATGTCCCAACCCCAACCCGTACGCAACGTGCTCTACATCATGTGCGACCAACTGCGCCGCGATTACCTGTCGTGCTACGGCCACGCCCACTTGCACACCCCGAACATCGACCGCCTCGCCGCAGCCGGCGTGCGTTTCAGCCGCGCCTACACCCAGGGCACCATCTGCGGCCCGTCGCGGATGTCGGCCTACACCGGGCGCTATGTCAGCAGCCATCAGGTGGCGTGGAACGCCGTACCGCTGCCCCTGGAAGAGCTGACCATCGGCGACTACCTGCGTCCCCACGGCATCCGCACCGCGCTGGTGGGCAAGACCCACGCCACGCCAAACCTGGACGCCCTGCAGCGCTTGAATATCGACCCTGAAAGCGCCCAGGCCGAGGTGCTGAACGAAGTGGGCTTCGACACCTATTTCCGTCACGACGGCATCTACCCCGACAGCCCGCTGTTCGAGGACAAACGCGAGTCCGCACCCTACACCCATTACCTGCGCGAGCAGGGCTACAGCGGCAGCAACCCGTGGCATGAATGGGCCAATGCCGCGCAAGGTGAAAACGGCGAAGTGCTCAGCGGCTGGCACATGCGCAACGCCGGGTTGCCGGCGCGGGTTGCCGAGCAGCACTCGGAAACCGTCTACACCACCGACCGCGCCATCGACTTTATCCAGGAGCAGGCCGAACAACCCTGGTGCCTGCACCTGTCCTACATCAAGCCGCACTGGCCCTATATCGCCCCGGCGCCTTACCACGCGCTGTATGGCGCCGAGCATATCAAGGCGCCGATTCAACCGGCGCACACCAGCGATCACCCGGTGTACCAGGCGTTTCGTCAACACCAGGAGAGCCTGAACTTCTCCCGCGACGAGGTGCGGCTCACGGTGATTCCAACCTACATGGGGCTGATCAAACAGATCGACGACCAGCTCGGGCGGCTGTTCGATTTCCTGCAAAGCAACGGGCGCTGGAATGACACGCTGATTGTGTTCACCAGCGACCACGGCGACTTCCTCGGCGACCACTTCCTCGGTGAAAAGGAATTCCTGCTCGAACCTGCCGTGGGCATTCCCCTGATCGTGCGCGACCCGCGTGCCAGTGCCGATATCAGCCGTGGCTCGGTGGATGCGCGCCTGGTAGAGACCATCGACGCACTGCCGACCTTCCTCGACGCCCTGGGCCTGCCCGCCGCCGAGCACCGCCTGGAAGGCCGCTCGCTGATCCCGCTGCTGCACGGTGAACCGACCCCTTGGCGTGACTATGCGATTGCCGAGTACGACTACGCCTTCCAGGCCCCCGCCCGCGAGCGCCTGGGCCAGCCGATCGACCGTTGCCGCATGACCATGGTGCGCAGCGAGCGCTGGAAATACCTGGCGTATGATGGCTTCCGCCCGCAGCTGTTCGACCTGCACAACGACCCGCAGGAAGTACACGACCTGGGCGCCGACCCGGCCTATGCCGACGTGCGCGAGGTGCACCTGGGTTATCTGTTCGACTGGCTGCGCGGGTTGAAGCGGCGAACCACCATCAGCCACACCGAGATCGAAGTGCGTGGCCAGTGGTTTCGCTACGGTGAGCCGGAGGCGGAGAAGGTGGTGCAGATCGGCGTCTGGTAGACGATGCAAATCACTGTGGGAGGGGGCTTGCCCCCGATGGCGGTGTGTCAGCCACCGAAAGGTTGACTGACACTCAGCTATCGGGGGCAAGCCCCCTCCCACATTTGGATTTGTGTTTGCTTAGCGGCCTTTGGTGGTTTTGCTGGATTGTCCGTGCACACCCACCGGCACATCGCCCTTGAGCGTCACCCGGCGCACGATACGCTCCTGGGTGCCGTAGTCGTCCACCGCGTAATGCTGGGTGGCGCGGTTGTCCCAGATCGCTACGTCGCCGCTGTTCCAGCGCCAGCGCACGGTGTTTTCCAGGCGGGTGACGTGGCTTTGCAACAGGTTGAACAGTTGCGTCGAGTCGGCCTGGGAATAGCCTTTGAGGCGCTTGACGAAGTGCCCCAGCAGCAGGGTTTTCTCACCGCTGACCGGGTGCACGCGCACCACCGGATGCTCGGTTTCATACACCGTCGAGGTGAACACCTTGCGGTACTCCTCGAGCCGCTCCGCCGCCACATCCGGCTTGAGCGCGGCGTAGTCGTATTCGTTGCTGTGGATGGCCCAGAGGTTATCCGCCAGGGCGCGTAGCTCGACGCTGAGGTCGTTGTAGGCCGCCGAGGTGTTGGCCCACACGGTGTCGCCACCGGATGCGGGCGCCAGCACCGAACGCAGGATCGAGGCTTTGGGGTAGGCATCGACGAAGGTCACGTCGGTGTGCCAGGAGTTGGCGCGCTGGCCGCGCGTGCCGTCCAGCTCCATCAGGAAACGCGTGCCGTCACGCACCGGCACGGTCGGGTGGGCAATCGGTTCGCCGAGCAGGTGGGCAAAGGCTTCCTGGCTCTGGTCGTCGAGGTGGGACTGTTCGCGAAAGAAGATCACCTTGTACTGCACCAGCGCTTGCTGGATGGCGTCGACAGTGGCGGCATCGAGATGACCCGACAGCTTGATGCCACGGATCTCGGCGCCGATGCGGCCGGCAACCGGATGAATGTCCAGTGCCTGGGCGATGGGTTGAACAGCTAATGCGGCGTTGCTCATTGTGGTGACCCTCATGTGCCTGCGGATGGTGGAACGCTCGCCGGCAACGCTCTATTCATATGCATTTTAGATCTAGCAAATGAACTAATGATTCGTTGACGGAATAAGAGCTTGCATTTAAAACCTCAGCTCCGTCGCTCGCAAATGCCTTCGACCTATTTTTCAAATGCCGGGAATGCATATGGATCTGCGTCAACTGCGCTACTTCATTGCCCTCAACGAACACCGCAGTTTCGTACGCGCGGCGGACGCCATGGGCATCACTCAACCGGCGTTCAGCCGCAGTATCCAGGGGCTGGAACAGGAGTTCGGCTGCGTGCTGGTCGACCGTGGCCACAAGGACCTGCGCCCCACACCCGAAGGCCAGGTGGTGTTGCAACACGCCCTGAGCCTGGTGCACGGCGCCGCCTTGCTGAGCAGTGAAGTCACGCGCATGACCAAACTCGATGCCGGGGACCTGCGCTTCGGCTGCGGCCCGGCGCCGGCGGTGAAACTGGTGCCGGATGCGGTGGCGCGGTTTATCAGCGCGCACCCGAAAATCCGCACCAGTTTCCAGGTGGATAACTGGGAAAAACTCAGCCGCGCCCTGAGCCGCGAGGAGATCGAATTCTTCATTGCCGACATCCGCCAGTTCGAAGCCGACCCGAACTTCCAGACCCGTGCGCTGACCGCCAAGCGCGGCGTGTTTTTCTGCCGCCCGGGGCACCCGCTGCTGGCCAAGGACAGCCTGTCGACCAATGACATGTTCGACTACCCGCTGGCGGCGCCGCTGATCTCCCAGGGCATTCGCAAACTGCTGGCAAACCTGAGCGGGCGCATGGATTTTTCGCCGAGCATCCAGACCGAACACTTCCCGGCGCTGGTGAAAATCGTGCTGCAGTCCAACGCCATCGGCGTGGGCACCGAGGAAGCGTTCGCCGAGGACATCGCCAGCGGCGCGCTGGTGCTGCTGCACTGGCGCAATCTGCCGCAGAACATGGAGACCCTGAGTGCGCGGTGCGGAATCGTCAGCCGCACGGGGGCGCGGTTGTCGCCGGCGGCCAAAGCGATGATTGAGGTGTTGGTGGAGGTCGACAGGCAGGAGGTGAGTGTGGCGGTCTGAACGGCCTCATCGGGGGCAAGCCCCCTCCCACATTTGAACTGTGAATACCTTCAAAGTGTGGGAGGGGGCTTGCCCCCGATAGCTATAGCCCAGGCACCACCAGACTCAAAGCCCCGCCGCCGCCAACCCAGGCGCCACCCAATCACTCACCTGAAACGAGCGGCGAATCAACTTCTCCCTGGAAGCCAGATCCACCGCATCCTGCAATTTGCCCAGGAACACCGGGTCCAGCGTCGCCGGGAAAATCTGGCTGAGCTGCTGGTCCTTCAAATCATTGCCCAGGATCACTGGCGGATAACTGGCCAGCCCCGACACCAGCTCGATGTAGGCCTGTTTGTTGTTGTCATCGGTCAACCATTGCACCGCCTGCTGCTGGGCCTTGAGCAACTTGGCCACCGCGTCGGGATGCCCGTCGACAAACTGTTTGCTACCCACCAATACCGCCTGGATGCTGCCGGCGCCGTTCAGGTCCTTGGTGGTCAGGGCGATCTCGGCCAGCCCCTTGGCTTGCAGCGCCGTGAGGTTGGAGCCGCCCCAGGTCGCGTCGATCTGCTTGGCGGCCAACGCCGCACCGGCAGCGTTGTAATCCAGGTTGATGACTTTCAGGTCCTTTTCACTCAGGCCCTGGCTGGCCAATGCGCTGTCGAATGACAATTGGCTGGCCGTGCCGCGAAACACCGCGACGCGCTTGCCCTTGAGGTCGTGCAGGGTCTTGATGCCCGAGCCCGGCACCACGCCCAGATACTGCTTGATGTCACGCGCGGTAGCGCTGAGCAGGCGGGTATCCAGCCCATTGGAACGGCCGATGATGGCCGCCAGGTCGCCGAGATAAGCGAGGTCCACCTGGCCATTGGCGAAGGCTTCATTGATCACCGGGCCCGCGCCCTTGAAGTAATTCCATTGAATCGTGATGCCCTGGTCGGCAAAGGCCTTTTCGAAGATCTGCTGTTGGCGTAATACATCGGTGATGCCGCCGCCGCTGTGTTGGCTCCCGGCGCTGAGGTCTGGCACGGCAATGCGGATTTCCTTGAGCTCGGCGGCCTGCACCAGACCCGCCAGCGCGGTAGCGGCGAACAGCGTGATCAGACGTTTGAAGGGCAGTTTCATAAGGGCAGCTCCTGGTGGGCGACGGTCGCCTGGGGAGCTGAAAGTAGACATAGGCAGATAGAAACTTTAAATACTATAAATTCACAATTTAATAACCTTTTGAACTATGCGAGACAAACCGCAGGCTGCAGCGGGCTATGCATAAACAGCATCGAAAATATTCTCCGAATGCATTGGATGCGTGCCGGGCACGGGCTTTAAATGGACTCTCTTATCGCACAATCATCTTTATTACGTTTTTATAAGATCGGAATCACATAACGAAAGGAAGGTCCCCGATGGCCCGGACCGCACGGTTAAGCCCGCCTCTGACCACCCCCACACTGCGTTGGCCGGCGCTCAGCCCCTGGCTGTTACCGCTGACGCTATTAACCTTGTGGTGGCTGGCCAGCCGTCATCAGTGGATGAGCGAACAAATCCTGCCGCCGCCTGCACTGGTGTGGAGCAGCGCCGTGGAATTGGCGGGCGGCGAGCTATGGAGCCATCTGGCGATCAGTGTGCAGCGCTTGTTCTGGGGCTTGCTGGCGGGAATCGGCGCCGGTGCGTTGCTGGGCGCCTGGCTGGGCTTCAGTGCGCGCGCCGAGCGCCTGGTGTTTCCCACGTTCAGCGCGCTGGCGCAAGTGCCGACCCTGGCGTGGATCCCGTTGTTCATGGTGTTTTTCGGCATCGGCGAAACCCTGAAACTGGTGGTGCTGGTCAAGGCCATCGTGGTACCCGTGACCTTGCATACGCTGGTCGGCGTGCGCGATGCCCAGCCGCAGTTGCGTGAGGCCGCGCGCGTGCTGCGCCTGCCCACCCACCTGCTGATTCGCCGACTGATCCTGCCCGCCGCACTGCCGGCGTTCATGGCCGGTGTGCGCCTGGCCCTGGCGGCCGGTTGGACGTCGCTGCTGGCGGTGGAGTTGCTGGCCTCCAGTGAAGGCATCGGCTACCTGATGGTGTGGGCACGCCAGTTGTTCATGCTCGATATTGTCTTTGTGTGCATCGTGGTCATCGGCGTGCTGGGCGTGGTGATGGACCGTGGCGTCGGCTGGCTGGACCGCAAATGGGTGCACTGGCCGCATCCGGCCACCGCGCACATCCGGCGCGGCCCGCGTTACCAGGGCTGGCAGCGCCTGCAGCCGTGGCTGCTGCCGCTGGGGTTGCTGGCGCTGTGGCAAGTGGCGACGCAGCAGGGCTGGGTCGACGCGAATATCCTGGTGAGCCCATGGACTGTGCTGCAGACCACCGCCACGGGCGTCGTGGATGGCACGCTGTCGGGCGCGCTGGGCAAAAGCCTGGGGCGCACCCTGGGTGGCCTGGCATTGGGCGCCAGCCTGGGGTTTGCCATCGGCTTATGGCTGGGCTTGTCACCGCGCAGCGAGCGGGTGCTCGGCCCTACCCTGGCGGCTTTGCGCCAGATCGCAATCTTTGCCTGGGTGCCGTTGCTCACGGCCTGGTTTGGCCTGGGGGAATTGGCCAAGTGGGTGTTCATTGGCCTGGCGGCGTTTTTCCCGCTGTTTATCGCCACCCAGCGCAGCGTGTTGAACCTGTCACCGCAACTGAACGAAGCCGCGCAGGTGCTGCGCCTGAACCTGTTCCAACGGCTGCGCCGCCTGATACTGCCGGGCGCGGCACCGGGCATTTTCGCCGGGCTGCGCCTGAGCCTGATCTACGCCTGGCTGGGCACCATCGGCGCGGAATACTTCATGCCGTCCAATGGCGGCATCGGCAGCCTCATGATCGGCGCCCAGCAGTTGCTGCGCATGGATTTGATCATGAGCGGCATGCTGCTGGTCGGCCTCACCGGCGCCACCCTCAACCTTATCGGCCAACGCCTTGAAAGCCGCGTCACCGGCTGGAGACACGCATGAACGCACCGATTGTCAGCTTCAACCATGTGGGCAAGTCCTTCGATGTGGATGGCGTCGAGCTGGAAGCCATCCGCGAATTCAACCTGGAGATTGCCGAGGGCGAATTTGTGGCGATTGTCGGTTCGAGCGGCTGCGGCAAGTCCACGCTTTTACGCTTGCTGGTGGGGCTGGATACGCAGTTTCGCGGGCAGATTCAGGTCGATGGCAAAGCCGTGAGCGGCATCGGCAGCGAACGCGGCATCGTGTTCCAGGAACACCGCTTGTTCCCCTGGCTGACGGTGGCGCAGAACATCGGCCTGGGCCTGGTCAATGAGCCCTTGAGCGAGGCCGAGCGCAGCCGACGCATTGGCGACTTTATCGAACTGGTGGGCCTCGCCGACTTCACCCGCGCCTATCCCCACCAACTGTCCGGCGGTATGGCGCAACGGGTAGCGATCGCCCGTGGCCTGGTGGCCAGCCCACGGATTCTGCTGCTGGACGAGCCGTTCGGCGCACTGGATGCGCTGACCCGCCAGCAGATGCAGGACGAACTGCTGGCGATTCGCGCCCGCGCCAAAATCACCACGGTGCTGGTGACCCACGATGTGGAAGAGGCGATCTTCCTCGCCGACCGCGTGGTGGTGATGGAGCCCCGGCCCGGGCGGATCAAGCAGGTGGTCGAGATCGCCCTGCCCCACCCGCGCCAGCGCAGCAGCTTTGAATTCCACCAATTGCGCGAAGAACTGCTGCATGAACTGATCAGCGACGATCACTACCAGCCGCCGGTGCGCGAACAGATCCGCGACCTGCCGCTGGCATTCATTGCTTGCTGAACGCGAGTTCGCTGTCCGGTTGCTCCTCGCGTTCAAACCGATTGGCCCGCGCAAAGGTGCCGAAATCATTGAAGCGCACGCCCATCTCGGCCATGACCTTATGCGCCACCCTGACCGTCATCTGGCGGATATAGAACGGCTCCTTCACCACAAAATGGTGGATGCCGTGGGTGCTGCCGAAATTGAAACAAAACGCCTGCAACGGCCACATCCACCAGGGGTTGAGCACCTGGGTCTGCTGGATCACATTGCCCGGTTCCACATCGCCGTAGTAATGCATGTTGGAGCTGACGAAGTGCAGGCAAAAGGTGCGCAGCACGTTGGGGCCGATGATCACCACCGCCGCGATATCGATCACCTGCATCATCTGCAGCGTCCCGGCTGACCAGTCGATAGGCGCGCCCACCAGGCCGGCGATGCCGTTGGCGGCATGAAAGCCGAGGAAGATGTACCACGCGCCCCAATGCAGCAGCGCCAGCGGTGCGTACACCAGCAACACGCGCTTGAGGATGCTGAACTTGTGCGGCCAGGTCCTGGCGCGCAGCAGGCGGATCATGGCCGACATCATGTTGTCCCCCACCATCAGCAACCGCGCGATGCCCCAGGGCTCGCCGTTGGTGATCGCACGCTCTTCCATATCGGCCTCGGTGCCGGAGACCTTGTGATGATTGAGGTGCAGGTGCCGGCGAATCCACGGGTTGATCGTGCTCGGCC
This sequence comes from Pseudomonas sp. CFBP13528, assembly GCF_005233615.1. Taxonomy (NCBI): domain Bacteria; kingdom Pseudomonadati; phylum Pseudomonadota; class Gammaproteobacteria; order Pseudomonadales; family Pseudomonadaceae; genus Pseudomonas; species Pseudomonas sp. CFBP13528. The sequence goes on along the minus strand of NZ_QGAJ01000003.1, from coordinate 111,396 downwards.
GCGCCAGCCACACCAGGCCCATCATCAGGTTGTGGGGCACGCGCTGCTTGCGAAAGTACATGCTGTGGATCAGGTCGTGCTCCAGCTCATGGGTGAGTGAGGCGAAGAAGGCATTGAGCAGCAGGCACACCCACCAGGCCATGTGACCGCTGATATAGAGCGCCGCCGAACCGATCATGCCGACCAACGCGAGCGCCAGGATGCCCGCGCCCAGCGCATCCTGATGCAGCAGCCAGGGGTGCCGTCGGCGCAGGCGCGCGCCCTCGGCCAGCACCACCTCGCGGATATGCGCCGAACGCTGTTGCGCGTTCATCTGCTGGGGACTTGCACAAGTACCGTCCATGCTTCCATTCTCTTGTGGAGTGATGCCTGCATCCTGCACCCAACCCTGGCGCAGGCCGCTAGCTCCGCACGCCAACCTGTTGACCGCAAGCGCCAATCGCCATGACTGAACCCACCTCCCTCGCCAGCTGGACCCGCGCCCTGCGCAAACAACTCGATGCCCTGGGCCTGGACAGCGCCGCGCTGTGCCTTGAGGCCGGGCTCGACCCGCTGCTGATGGACGACCCGAACGCACGCTACCCGTTGTCGGCCACCACACGCCTGTGGGCACTGGCGGTGCAGGCCAGTGGCGATCCGGCGATTGGTTTGCGGGTGTCGCGGTTTGTCAGCCCCACGACCTTTCATGCGTTGGGTTATGCGCTGGTGGCCAGCGGCAGTTTGCGCGAAGTGTTCGAACGAATCGTGCGCTATCACCAGGTGGTCAGTGATGCGCTGAGCCTGGAGTTGAGCCGACACGGCGACTGCTACCGTTTTCGCCTGCTGCAACCCGAAGGCAGCCCGGCACCGGCGCTGGAAGCCATCGATGCATTTGCGGCGATCTATGTGCGTACCTGCCGCAATCGCCTGGGGCGCGACTACGCACCGCTGGCGGTTTACCTGCGGCGCCCGGCGCCGGCCGACCCCGCGCCCTGGCACAGGGTGTTTCGCGCACCGGTATTCTTTGGCGCCGAGGAAGACCGCCTGGAGTTCGCCGCCCGCGACTTCGACAGCCACCTGGACGATGCCAACCCGGAGTTGGCCGAACACAATGAAACCGTGCTCAAGCGCACCCTGGCGCAACTGCAACCGCTAACCTGGGAGCGCAAGGTGCGCGCCGCCATCGAGGCGCAACTGCCCGACGGCGAACCCGGCGCGGAGCGGATCGCCCAGGCGTTGCATTTGAGTCTGCGCAGCCTGCAGCGGCACCTGGCGGATGAAGGGTGTCGGTTTGATGCGTTGCTCAATGAATGCCGGCAGAACCTGGCGCTGTTGCACCTGCGCGACCCGCAGTGTTCATTGGCCGAGATCAGTCATTTGCTGGGGTTTGCCGATACCAGCAGTTTCAACCGGGCGTTCAAGCGCTGGACGGGGATGACGCCGGGGCAGTTCAGGGAGGGGTTGCGCTAGGTGAATGGGGGTGTTTTTGAGGGCCTCATCGGGGGCAAGCCCCCTCCCACACTTGAAGGTATTCACAGTTCAAATGTGGGAGGGGGCTTGCCCCCGATAGCGGTGTCACTGGCAATCACCGCCCCCGATCACGCCGCAACAATTTCCTCACCCGCGCCACCAACGCCTTGGCGTCAAACGGCTTGAGCAAGTAATCATCCTCATGCAATTCCAACCCTCGCAGCCGATCTTCAATGCCATCCGGTGTGGTCAGGAACAGCACGGGCGTTTCTCCTCGCTGGCGAATCGCCTGCTGCAACTTCCACGCATTCAGGCCCGGCAGCATCACGTCCAGGATCACCAGGTCGTACTCGGTGCTTTCCACAAAGCGCTGCGCCGCCATGCCGTTGGCCGCGACTTCCACGCCGAAACCGGCTTCGCTCAGGCCCTGGGCCATGCGTTGCGCCAGTTGCGGCTGGTCTTCCACTAACAACACCTGCATGCCTTACCTCTGGGTTTGATTACAAACCTGTCATCAAATTGTGCGGCTTTTGACCACGTCCACTGGCTACCGTGACGGCCTGCCATCTGGAGCCCTCACCATGTTTCGCACTGCCTTGTTCCTGAGCCTCGCCGTGGCGACTGCCGCCCAGGCCACGCCGCAACTGCCACGCCACGCCGAGCTGGATCTGCGTACCGCGCGCCAATTGGCCGATGCCGGCCTGGCGCACTGCACCGCCGCGCTGACCGTACTCGACCGTGGCGGCAACCTGTTGCTGAGCCTGCGCGCCGACGGCGTCGGCCCACACAACAGCCTCGCCAGCCAGCGCAAGGCCTACACGGCGTTGTCGAGCAAAACCCCGACCCGACTGTTCGCCGAGCGCGCGCGCAACAACCCCGAGGCCGCCAACCTTAACAGCTTGCCCGAGTTGCTGTTGCTCGGCGGTGGCGTGCCGCTGTTTGCCGACGCCGAGCTGGTCGGCGCGCTGGGCATTGCCGGTGCCGGCGGCGCCGCGCAGGACGAAGCCTGCGCGGTACAGGCGGCCGAGCAACTGGGCCTGAAAATCACCCCTTGATTCCACCCCTGTCAAAAAGGAATTCTCGATGAAAACCCTCAGCATGACCCTCGCCGCCCTCAGCCTGAGCGGCCTGTGCACCCTGGCCATGGCCGCCGGCAACCCGCTGAGCGTGCATGTGCTCAACCTGGAAAACGGCCTGCCCAGCGCCGGCGTCAACGTCACCCTGGAAGAACACGTGGGCGACCAATGGCAATCGCTGTCCCGGGGCGTGACCAATGAACAGGGGCGCATCGCCGAACTGTTTCCCGCTGATCGCAGCATGAAACCGGGCGAGTACCGCGTGGTGTTCAAGACTGGCGACTATTACAAGAAAGCCAACCGCGAAACCTTCTTCCCCGAAGTGCCGGTGATTTTCCAGGTCAAGCAGGCCGACCAGCACTACCACATCCCGCTGCTGCTCAGCCCTTACGGCTTCTCCACCTATCGCGGTTCATAGGCCGGCAGCCAGCCGCAGGCCATTGAGGTCGAGAATCTCGATGGCCCCGTAGCTCAGGCCAAGGACGCCCTGTTGCTCCAGCGCCCTGAGCAGGCTGTTGGTGGTCTGGCGCGACAGGCCGAGCATCGCCGCCAGGTCCTCCTGCGGCAGTTGCAACACCCGGCGTGCTTGCGTTCGCTCACCGTAGCCTTGAGCAATCATCAGCAGCCGATGGGCCAGCCGCGCCGACGCGGGCATCAGGCTCATCTGTTCGATATTGATCAACGACAGGCGCAGCTTGTGGCTCATCAACAGGGCCACATCGCGCCAATACGCCGGATGCCGCTCGAGCATGCCGAGCATCGCCGCCTGCGGCACCTGCGCCAGCGTGCAAGGGCCCGTGGCGAGCGCATCGTGGGTGCGCGGCAGGTTGTCGAACAGGCAGATCTCGCCGAACCAGTAAGGCGTCTCCACCAGGCTCAGCACCGCCTCCTTGCCCTGGGCATTCACCGCGCTGATGCGCACCGCCCCTTCCAGCACCGCATACAGGCCACACGGCGGATCGCCGCGCTTGAACAGAAACTGCCCCGCCGTCAGCGCGCGCACCCGCGCCGCCGCCAGCAGGCTATGCTGCAAGTCTGCTGGCAGATGGCCAAACCAGTGGCCGCTGAGCAGATGCGCGTGCCATTTGCCTGTGTCCATGGGAACTCCGAAGATTGTCGCCCAGTTGACAGTTAGGCGCCGACTGACAGGGCATGATCAAACATCCTACAGGAGGAACAACAATGAAAAGCCTCGTCGACCGCCTCAGTCAATACGCCGCCTACCACCGCGACCCACGCAATATCGCCAGTCATTTCATCGGCATTCCCTTGATCGTGGTGGCGGTCGCCGTGCTGCTGTCACGTCCCGAATGGGCGGCGGGCGCGCTGTGGGTTTCTCCGGCGGTAGTGCTGGCGCTGTTTTCGGCGTGGTTTTACTTGCGCCTGGAACTGGCCCTGGGATTGTTGATGACGCTGTTGATGGGCTTGTCGGTATGGGCCGGGCACGTGCTGGCGGCGCAGAGCACGATGGTGTGGTTGAGCAGCGGTATCGGGATGTTTGTGGTGGGCTGGGTGATTCAGTTTGTCGGGCATTACTACGAAGGCCGAAAGCCGGCGTTTGTGGATGATGTGTCGGGGCTGATTGTGGGGCCGTTGTTTGTGGTGGCGGAGTTGGCGTTTCTGCTGGGGTTGCGGCAGGCGCTGAAGCAGCAGATTGAGCACCGCTCAGGCCCGGTGGCGCGCCGCGATCTCAAGCCCAGTGGAATCTAAATGTGGGAGGGGGCTTGCTCCCGATCGCGGTGGATCAGTCAGAATATGTGTGACTGACACACCGCTATCGGGGGCAAGCCCCCTCCCACATTGGTCCCGTTTTCACATGGGGTTCTGGGGCGTGCTCAGGCTTTTTGCCAGACCTTGGGTTTGAAGAACAGGGTCTCGCCACGGGCCAGGCCGGTCAGGCTGTCGTGGTCCTTCACCACTTCGGCTTCGATCAGCTCGGGCTGGCCTTCGACCTTCAGGGTCACGCGAGTAGTCGCACCCAGCGGCCGGATGTCCCGCACCTCAGCCGCGTGGTGATCCTCCAGCTCATGCCGCGACAGCGACACCTCATGCGGGCGGAACAGCAGGTGTTTGTCCTCGCCCAGGTGCAAGCGGTTGGAGTCACCCAGAAAGTGGTACACAAAATCGCTGGCCGGGTTTTCGTAGACGTCGCCCGGTGAACCGATCTGCTCGATCACGCCCTTGTTCATCACCACGATACGGTCGGCGACTTCCATGGCTTCCTCCTGGTCATGGGTCACGAACACCGAGGTCAGGTTGATATCCTCGTGCAAGCGCGCCAGCCAGCGCCGCAGTTCTTTGCGCACCTTGGCATCGAGGGCGCCGAAGGGCTCGTCCAGCAGCAGCACCTTGGGCTCCACCGCCAGGGCCCGGGCCAGGGCGATACGCTGGCGCTGGCCGCCGGAGAGTTGTTCCGGGTAGCGATCGGAGAGCCAGTCGAGCTGCACCATGTTCAGCAGTTCGTGAACCTTGCTCGCGATCTGGCTTTCAGTCGGGCGCTGGTTTTTCGGCTTCATGCGCAGGCCGAAAGCAACGTTGTCGAACACGGTCATATGGCGGAACAGCGCGTAGTGCTGGAACACAAAGCCCACATTGCGATCACGCACATCGTGACCGGAGACGTCCTCGCCGTGGAACACGATGCTGCCGGCGTCCGGGGTTTCCAGGCCTGCAATGATGCGCAGCAAGGTGGTCTTGCCGCAGCCGGAGGGGCCCAGCAACGCCACCAGCTCGCCACTCTGGATATCCAGGTTGATGCTGTCCAGGGCCTTGAAGGCGTTGAAGTTCTTGCTGACATTACGGACTTCGATCGACATGACTTATTCCTCACCGGCGCTGTTGCGCAGGCGGTTGATTCGGTTCTCGCTCCACTGCTTGAGCAGCAGGATGAAGAGCGCCAGGATCAGCAACAGGCTGGCCACCGCAAAGGCGGCGACGTGGTTGTATTCGTTGTAGAGAATCTCGACGTGCAGCGGCAGCGTGTTGGTCACGCCGCGAATATGGCCGGACACCACCGACACTGCGCCGAACTCCCCCATGGCCCGCGCCGTACAGAGCACCACGCCGTAGATCAGGCCCCACTTGATGTTCGGTACGGTGACATGCCAGAACATCTGCCAGCCGTTGGCCCCGAGCAGGCGCGCGGCTTCTTCTTCCTGGGTGCCCTGCTCCTGCATCAGCGGGATCAGCTCACGGGCCACGAACGGCACGGTGACGAAGATGGTCGCCAGCACGATACCGGGCAAGGCGAACACGATCTGGATGTCATGTTCCTGCAGCCAGGGGCCGAAAAAGCCCTGGGCGCCGAACATCAGCACGTAGACCAGGCCTGCGATCACCGGGGACACCGAGAACGGCAGGTCGATCAGCGTTACCAGGATGCTTTTGCCACGGAATGAATATTTGCTCACGCACCACGCGGCGCTGACGCCAAACACCAGGTTGAGCGGCACCGAGATCACCACGGCGATCACCGTGAGTTTCAGCGCCGACAGCGCGTCCGGTTCAAGGATCGCGGTGAAGAACGCGCCGAGGCCATTCTTCAGGCCCTGGGACACCACGATCAACAACGGCAGTAGCAGGAACAGGGCGAACACCAGCCAGCCGAGGCCAATCAGGATACGGCGCGAGGTGGCGCTGCCACGCCGGGCGGCGTTGGCCGAGGACGCGGCGGAGATAGACGATTGGGACATGTTCCGCGCCTCCTTATGGACGTTCGATGCGCCGCTGCAACAAGTTGATCAGCAGCAGCAGGACAAAGGAAACCACCAGCATCAGCACACCGATAGAGGTGGCGCCGCGGTAGTCGTACTGGTCGAGCTTGACCATGATCAGCAACGGCAGGATTTCGGTTTTCATCGGCATGTTGCCGGCGATGAAAATCACCGAGCCGTACTCACCGACGCCACGGGCGAAGGCCAGCGCGAAACCGGTCAGCCAGGCCGGCAACAGGGCCGGCACGAGGATGTGGCGGAACACTTGCAAAGGCTTGGCGCCCAGGCAGGCGGCGGCTTCTTCGACTTCCCGGGGGATATCGGCCAGTACCGGCTGCACCGTGCGCACCACGAAGGGCAAGGTCACGAAGGTCAGCGCCAGGGTAATGCCCAGCGGGGTGTAGGCGATCTTGAAGCCCAGGTCGGCGGCGAACTGGCCCACCAGACCGTTGGGCGCATACAGCGCGGTCAGCGCGATACCGGCCACAGCGGTGGGCAAGGCGAACGGCAAGTCGATCATCGCATCGATGATCTTGCGGCCGGGGAAGGTGTAGCGCACCAACACCCAGGCCAGCAGCGTGCCGATCACGCCGTTGATCAGCGCGGCGTACAACGCGGTGCTGAAGCTCAGTTTCAACGCCGCCAGCACGCGGGGTGCGGAGATGATGTTCCAGAACTGATCCCAGGTGAGTTGAGCGGCGTGTACAAACATCGCCGCCAGGGGGATGAGTACGATCAGGCTGAGGTACACCACGGTGTAGCCCAGCGTCAGCCCGAAGCCGGGTATGACGGGGGAAATACGACGCGACATAAGAGTCCTTGGTTAAAGGGTAGAAACCACTGTAGGAGCGAGCTTGCTCGCGAAAGAATCAAGGGCACCGCGCTCATTCAGAATGTACGCGTTATCGTTGACGACCTTCGCGAGCAAGCTCGCTCCTACAGGTACTTTGGCTTACTGCGCCGTGTAGATCTGGTCGAACACGCCACCGTCGTTAAAGAATTTCGGTTGGGCAGTTTTCCAGCCGCCGAAGTCTTTGTCGATGGTGACCAGGTCCAGTTCAGGGAACTGTTGGGCGTATTTGGCGGCGACTTTCTCATCGCGTGGGCGGTAGAAGTTTTTCGCCGCAATCTCCTGGCCAGCCGGGCTGTACAGGTGCTTGAGGTATTCGGTAGCGATCTCGGTATTGCCCTTTTTCTCGGCGTTCTTGTCGACCACGGCCACCGGCGGCTCCGCGAGGATCGACAGGGACGGCACGACGATGTCGAACTTGTCGGCGCCGCCGTCTTCCTTGAGCGCCAGGAACGCTTCGTTTTCCCAGGCCAGCAGCACGTCGCCCTGACCGTTGTTGACGAAGGTGATGGTGGAACCGCGTGCGCCGGTGTCGAGGATCGGCACGTGCTTGAACAACGCTTGAACGTATTCCTGAGCCTTGGCTTCGCTGCCGCCGGTCTTCAGGCCGTAGGCCCAAGCGGCGAGGAAGTTCCAGCGCGCACCGCCGGAGGTTTTCGGGTTAGGCGTGATCACCGATACGTCTTTCTTGATCAGGTCGCCCCAGTCCTTGATGCCTTTGGGGTTGCCCTTGCGCACCAGGAACACGATGGTCGAGGTGTACGGGGTGCTGGCGTCCGGCAGGCGGGTTTGCCAGTTTTCCGGCAGGGTCTTGCCCAGCTTGGCGATTTCGTCGATGTCACCGGCCAGGGCCAGGGTCACTACGTCGGCGCGCAGGCCGTCGATCACCGCGCGACCTTGCTTGCCCGAACCACCGTGGGATTGCTGGATCTTGACGTTGTCGCCCGGGTGGGACTGCTTCCAGAAGGTGGTGAACTCAGCGTTGTAGTCCTGGTACAGCTCACGGGTCGGGTCGTAGGAGACGTTGAGCAACTCGTAGTCCTTGGCAACGGCGGTACCGGCAAACACGGCACTGGCCAGCGCGGCCAGGGCATAACGGCGAATCGACGACATAGAAGCTCCTGAAATTCTTATGTTGGCGCAACCTTGCAGGAGCGAGCTTGCTCGCGAAAAAACCAGGAGCACCGCGTTAAACCTGATGCGCTGCGTTATCGTTGGCGTTTTTCGCGAGCAAGCTCGCTCCTACTCGTGGCTTATTCTTAGGCGGGTTTGTTACCCGGGTTCTGCAGGCGGAATTTTTCCTTGCGTTCGATCTGCACCACTTGAGCGTTGTGTACGGTGATTTCCACCGCGCCAAACCGCAGATCGCGCAGGGCGCTCTGGATCTCACGCAAAATGGCTGCTTCGTCCTGGCCGTCGACGCTACGTAGAGATGCGCTCATGGTCTCGCTCCTGAAATGAATAGTGCCTGGCAGTGGCGGCACTGCTTGCGGCGTGAGAGCGATAGTAGATAAGCGGGGATATTCTTAAAAATACTATTTAAGAATGTTTATATAACCAGAAAGAATTTTCTGCTGGGGCGTGGGGTTGCGCGTGGGTTTTGAACCACAGCACTGAAATAAAGCCTTGTGCAGTTCCAATGTGGGAGGGGGCTTGCCCCCGATAGCGGTGTGTCAGGTTAGTGACTCTTGGCTGACCCACTGCCATCGGGGGCAAGCCCCCTCCCACACCTGGACTGCATTTCAAGCTCGGATGGCGGGTGCTTGTGCCCAATTGATCTCGTCAGCCGGCACCGGCTTTCCAAACCAGTACCCCTGCCCCATGTCGCATTCCTGGTCCAGCAGGAAGCGGGCCTGCTCCACCTGCTCGATCCCTTCGGCATGCACCTGCATGCCCATGCTTTTGGCCAGGGCGATGACCACGCGCACGATGGCGGCGTCGTCTTCATCCCACGGCAAGCCGGCGACAAAGCCCTGGTCGATCTTGAGTTTCTGCACCGGCAGGCGCTTGAGGCGCAACAGCGAGGAATAGCCAGTGCCGAAGTCGTCGATGGCCAGGCGCAAACCCAGCTCGCGCAGGCGGTGCAGTTGTTCAAGGGCGACTTCCGGGTCGTCCATCACCGCGCTTTCGGTGACTTCCAGCTCAAGGAAGGCTGGATCCAGCCCTGTATCGTGAAGCACCTGGCCCACGTGGTCGTAGAGTTCGCGCCGGGCAAACAGCCGGCTGGACACGTTGACCGCGATAAACCCCAACGGCGCGCCGTCCGCCAGCCATTGGCACATCTGGCGGCAGGCCTGGTTCATCACCCAGGCGTCGATGTCGGCGATCAACCCGGTGCGCTCGGCGATGGGGATAAATTCGCCCGGCGGCACCAGGCCGCGTTCCGGGTGCTGCCAGCGCACCAGCGCTTCGACGCCAATCAGGCGGCTGTCCTGCAGGCCGTGCACCGGCTGGTAGTAGACGCGCAGCTCCTGCTGGTCGAGGGCGCGACGCAGTTCGCTGGCGATTTCCACACGGTTCTGCGCGTGAGCCGTCAGTTCCTCGGTGTACAAGGCGTAGCCCTCACGGCCCGCGTGCTTGGCCTTGAACAGGGCCGAGTCGGCGTTGCGCAACAACTGCTCGGCGCTCAGCGCATCGCTGGGGAACAGGCTGATGCCGATGCTGGCGCTGATAAACAGCTGGTTGCCGTCAAACACAAACGGCTCCTTCATGGCATCGAGCATGCGCTGCGCCAGGGCCGCAGCCTGCATCACCTGGGGGCAACTCTCCGCCAGCACGGCGAATTCGTCGCCGCCCAGGCGCGCCAGGGTCACCCCAGGCCCGAACAGCCCCGTCAGACGCACGGCCACCAGCTTGAGCAGTTGATCGCCCACATTGTGGCCCAGGCTGTCATTGATGATCTTGAAGTGATCCAGGTCCAGCAGCAGCAATGCACAGCCACGTTTGTGCACTTGTGCCGAGGCCAGCGCCTGCTCGGCGCGGTCGGTGAACAGCAGACGGTTGGGCAGGTCGGTCAGCGGGTCGTGATGAGCCAGGTGCGCCAGTTCGTGTTCGGAGTCCTTGATGGCGCTGATGTCCGAAAACACCGCGACATAGTGGCTGATGTGGCCTTGCTCATCGCGGATGACGCGGATGGTCTGCCACTGTGGGTAAACTTCTCCGCTCTGGCGTCGGTTCCAGATTTCGCCGCTCCACTCACCGCTGCGTTCGAGGGTCTGGAACATCTGCTGATAAAAACGCGACGAATGGCGCCCGGACTTGAACAGGCTGGGTGGCTTGCCCATGACGTCTTCGCGCCGATAGCCGGTGATCTCCATGAATGCCCGATTGACGTGCACGATCAGGCCCCGGGCATCGGTGACCAGCACCCCTTCGCGGGTGCAATCAAAGACCGCAGCGGCTTGTTGCAGGCGCTCACGGTTTTCCTTAATGGGCAATTGCAGCTGGTGGGCCCGGGCGAAACGCACGCCCATCACGTAGATAGCCAGCGCGCTCAGGCCCACCCAGACATAGCCGCGCAGTTGCAGCCAATGCGCCAACGCCTGGGGTTCATCGATAAAGTTGATCAATAAGTGGTGGCTGAGCCTGAGCCATACAATGGAAATCAGCAGGTATACCAGCCCCGTACGTAGGGCTCCTCGGTATGAAAACAGCATATGGTCAGTAATCCTTACCAAAAAAACAGAATCGCCCTACGAAGGCTGAGGATTATAGAATAAGAAACATCCAGTCACTCCTATCTGAAAGGGTGGCTGGTTTTCTCTGTAGGCTTAGTGATAATGCATGAGCTGTTCTTTACTTTATCTGAGGGCCATACAGCCTATGTGGTACAACGGTTTTCTTGACCTGTCAGCCTGGCAACTGGTGGCAGTCACGCTGTTGATGACCCACGTGACCATTATTGGGGTCACGGTCTATCTGCACCGTTATTCAGCCCATCGCTCGCTCGAGCTCAATGCCGGCCTGAAACACTTCTTCCGCTTCTGGCTGTGGCTGACCACGGCGCAGAACACCCGCGAGTGGACCGCTATCCACCGCAAGCACCACGCCAAATGCGAAACCGTCGATGACCCGCACAGCCCGGTGATCAAGGGCCTGTCCACCGTGCTGCGCAAAGGCGCCGAGCTGTACCGCGCCGAGGCGGAAAACCCCGAGACCCTGCGCATCTACGGCAAGAACTGCCCGGACGACTGGATCGAACGCAACCTCTACACGCGCTTCCCGCTGCTGGGCGTGGCGCTCATGGGCGTGATCGACCTGCTGCTGTTCGGCACCATCGGCATCACCATCTGGGCGATCCAGATGATGTGGATTCCATTCTGGGCCGCCGGTGTGATCAACGGCCTGGGCCATGCCGTGGGCTATCGCAACTTCGAATGCCGCGATGCGGCGACCAACCTGGTGCCGTGGGGCATCATCGTGGGGGGCGAAGAGCTGCACAACAACCACCACACCTACCCCAACTCGGCCAAGTTGTCGGTCAAGAAATGGGAGTTCGACCTGGGCTGGGCCTGGATCAAGGTGTTCAGCTTCCTGCGCCTGGCCAAGGTGCAGCGCGTCGCGCCGATCGCCCACCGCGTCGAAGGCAAGGGTCACCTGGACATGGACACCGCCATGGCGATCCTCAACAACCGCTTCCAGATCATGGCCCAATACCGCAAATTGGTGATCGGCCCGCTGGTCAAGCAGGAGCTGGAGAAAGTCGATCACTCGGTCCGCCACCAGTTCCACCGCGCCAAGCGTCTGCTGTCGCGGGAAACCAGCCTGCTGAGCGATCGCCACCACGTGCGCATTCAAAGCATGCTGGAGCACAGCCAAGCGCTGAGCGTGATTTACGAGAAGCGTCTGGCGCTGCAGCAGATCTGGCTCAAGACCAGCACCAATGGCCACGACATGCTGGCGGCGATCAAGGAATGGGTACACGAAGCCGAAGCCAGCGGTATCCAATCCCTGCGCGATTTTGCCCATCAATTGAAGACCTATTCACTGCGCCCCGCAGGGGTCTGACACGACTGCGGGAGGGCTCGCCCTCCCGCACACTGGCTTTCTGACGCCATTTTACGGGCACCGCCAATCCAGCCCGATCACGGAACTTCACTGCAATTCCCCTCTCTCAAAGAACACTTCGCCATCATGGTGACCCCTTGTAGTGACCGCTGTTCCATCCTGCGGCGCGCCCAGAGAGAGTTGTTCCGATGGTTCACGAAAAGCCCTGCACGCCTGATGTGTCCTCTGCCCAGCCACCGCGCCCGGCGGCGGCGTCGACGCTGTTGGCGCTGATGCATGCCCAGGGTGAGGTCGAGCGCCTGAGTGAGCGTGAGCATCTGCTCAGCTCGCTGCTGGTGAGCGTGAATGCCGTGCTGTGGGCCATCGATTGGGAAACCCGTCGCGTGCTGTACGTCAGCCCCGCCTACGAACGCATATTCGGCCGCAGCGCCGGTTTGCTGCTGGCCGACCATCGGGAGTGGCGCAACAGCATCCACCCCGAAGACCTCGACTATGCCGAACACAGCCTGGCCCGTGTATTGGACCAGGGCGCCGTGGAAGACCGCGAATACCGCATCGTCACCCTCGACGGGCAGATTCGCTGGCTCAGCGACAAATGCTATATCAACCAGCAGGCCGAGCCGGGCAAGCCGATGATCGTCGTGGGCATGGCCGAGGACATTACCGAAAAAAAGCACCTGGAGCTGGAACTGCATCGCCTGGCCACCACCGATGTGCTGACCCAGAGCAGCAACCGCCGGCACTTCTTCGAGCTCGCCAATCAGGCCTTTGAGAGCGCCTGTGCGCAGGGCACGCCGCTGGCGTTCCTGCTGCTGGACATCGATGACTTCAAAGACATCAACGACACCTACGGCCATCTGGAAGGCGACCAGGTGCTGCGACGTATCGCCGAAAGCGGGCGTGGGGTGTTGCGCCGTGGCGACCTGTTCGGGCGTATCGGTGGAGAAGAGTTTGCCGCCGTACTGCCCGGCTGCGCCCCGGAGATGGCCCTGCAGGTGGCCAAGCGGCTGGGCAGGGAAATCCAGGCGCTGAGTTTCAGCGTCGAAGGCCACGGGTTTACCGTGACGGTCAGCCAGGGTTTGACCAGCCTGCGCGAAGATGACTCAACGCTCGACAGACTGTTCGGTCGCGCCGATGCGGCGATGTATGAGGCCAAGCGCCAGGGCAAGAACCGCGTGATTGCAGCCTGACACCGTTCGAAATGTGGGAGGGGGCTTGCTCCCGATGGCGGTGGGTCAGCCGATATATTCATCAACTGACACACCGCTATCGGGGGCAAGCCCCCTCCCACAGGGGTTCAGCGCTTAAAGCTCGGCAAAGCACTCTTCAATGATTGCCAGGCCCTTGTCCAACTGCTCGTCCGGCGAGGTCAACGGCACCAGTACGCGCAACACATTGCCGTAGGTGCCACAGGACAGCAGGATCAGGCCCTTGTCACGCGCCTTGGCCACCACCGCGGCAACGGCAGCGGCGTTCGGCTTGTGGCTGTCGCCATCTTCAAACAGCTCCACCGCGATCATCGCGCCCAGGGCACGCACTTCGCCGATCACCGGGTATTTGGCCTGGATGGCCTTGAGGCCGGTCACCAGGCGCTCGCCGACGGCCTTGCAGCGGTCCAGCAGGTGCTCTTCTTCGAACACTTCCATCACCGCCAATGCGGCGGCGCAAGCGATCGGGCTGCCGGCATAGGTGCCGCCCAGGCCGCCCGGGGCGATGGCGTCCATGTACTCGGCCTTGCCGCACACACCGGCCAGCGGGAAGCCGCCGGCGATGGATTTGGCAAAAGTGGTCAGGTCGGCGGCAACGCCCATCTGTTCCATGGCGAAGAACGTGCCGGTACGGCCGGCACCGGTTTGCACTTCGTCGGCGATCAGCAGGATGCCGTGCTTGTCGCACAGTTCGCGCAGGCGCTTCATGAACGATTTAGGCGCGACGTAGAAACCGCCCTCGCCCTGCACCGGCTCGATGATGATCGCAGCGATATCACGCGGCTCGGCATCGTTCTTGAAGATGCGCTCGATGCTGGCGATGGCGTCGTCGTCGCTCACACCGTGCAGTTCGTTCGGATACAGCGCACGGAACACGCCGCCCGGCATCAGGCCCATGCCGGCCGAGTACGGCACGACTTTGCCGGTGAGGCCCAGGGTCATCATGGTGCGGCCGTGGTAAGCGCCGGTGAAGGCGATCACACCAGCACGGCCAGTGGCGGCGCGGGCGATTTTCACGGCGTTTTCCACCGCTTCGGAACCGGTGGTGACCAGCAGGGTTTTCTTGGCGAAATCACCTGGCACCTTGGCCGCGACTTTCTCGCACACTTCCACATAGGGCTCGTAAGCCAGTACCTGAAAGCAGGTGTGGGTCAGTTTGTTCAGTTGCTCGGTCACCGCCGCGATGATTTTCGGGTGCACGTGGCCGGTGTTGAGCACGGCGATACCGCCGGCGAAGTCGATGAACTCGCGACCTTCAACGTCGGTCACGGTGGCGTTCTTCGCCGATTCGGCGAAGATCGGGTGAATCTGGCCGACACCGCGCGGTACAGCGGCTTCGCGGCGTTTCATCAGGGATGCGTTGGTCTTGCTCATAAAGTCCTCATTCGCCGCTCATCGGGCGGCGTGGCTCAAGGATAGGTGGCGGAGAGGCAACTACGGCAGCATGCGATGATCGACTGCCACAGCTTTCCCGGCCACTGCGAATAACGGTGTGAAACACGCAAAGGGACAGCGCTCTCGTGCCCTCTGCGTTTGCTGCAATCGCGTGCCGGTCAGATGCCCAGGCAGAGGTATTTGATTTCCAGGTAGTCCTCGATCCCGTACTTGGACCCTTCACGACCCAGGCCCGAGGCCTTGATGCCGCCGAACGGCGCCACTTCGTTGGAGATCAACCCGGTATTGACGCCGACCATGCCGTATTCCAGCGCTTCAGCCACGCGGAACACACGGCCCAGGTCACGCGCATAGAAGTACGAGGCCAGGCCGAACTCGGTGTCGTTGGCCATCGCGATCACGTCGGCTTCGTCTTTGAAACGGAACAACGGCGCCAGTGGGCCGAAGGTTTCTTCCTTGGCCACGGCGGCGTTTTTCGGCACGTCGGTGAGGATGGTCGGCTCGAAGAAATTGCCTTCCATCGCCTTGCCGCCGGCCAGCAGCTTGGCGCCTTTGCTCAAGGCGTCGGCAATGTGCTCCTGGACCTTGGCCACGGCTTTTTCGTCGATCAGCGGGCCAGTGGTGGTGCCCTCCTCCAGACCGTTGCCGATCTTGAGCTTGGCCACGGCCACCTTGAGTTTTTCGGCAAACGCGTCGTACACCGAATCCTGGATATACAGGCGGTTGGCGCACACGCAGGTTTGGCCGTTGTTGCGGTACTTGGAAATGATCGCGCCTTCGACGGCCTTATCCAGGTCGGCGTCATCGAACACGATGAACGGCGCGTTGCCGCCCAGTTCCAGGGAGACCTTCTTGATGTCCTTGGCGCATTCGGCCATCAGCTGGCGACCGATCTCGGTGGAGCCGGTGAAGGACAATTTACGCACGATCGGGTTGCTGGTCAGCTCGCCGCCGATATCGCCGGCGCTGCCGGTGACCACGCTCAGCACGCCTTTGGGGATACCGGCGCGGTGCGCCAGCTCGACCAGGGCCAGGGCCGAAAACGGGGTTTGCGACGCGGGCTTGATCACCATGGTGCAGCCGGCAGCCAGGGCCGGCCCGGCTTTACGGGTAATCATCGCCGCAGGGAAGTTCCACGGGGTAATGGCAGCAGTCACGCCGATCGGCTGCTTGATCACGATCAGGCGCTTGTCGGGCTGGTGGCCGGGAATCACGTCACCGTAGATGCGCTTGGCTTCTTCGGCAAACCACTCGATAAAGGACGCGGCGTAGACGATTTCGCCCTTGGCTTCGGCCAGCGGCTTGCCTTGTTCGAGAGTCATCAGGCGGCCGAGGTCGTCCTGGTTTTCGATCAGCAGTTCGAACCAACGACGCAGCTTGTTGGCGCGTTCCTTGGCGGTGAGTGCACGCCAGGCCGGCAGAGCCTTGTCGGCCGCTTCGATGGCACGGCGGGTTTCCGCAGCGCCCATCTTTGGCACGGTACCGAGAATCTCGCCCGTGGCCGGGTTGTTGACCTTGATGGTCTGACCATTGTCCGCATCGACCCAAGCGCCATCGATAAAGGCTTGTTGGCGGAACAACTGGGTATCTTTGAGCTGCATGTCGGCTTTCCTTAACAGCACCGCGCGCACGCGGAGCAAATTAGAGTTGTTGAAAGGCGCCTGGTGGGCTGCCGTCAGGGAAATCAGCCCCAGCGCGCATGAGAAATGAAAGAGCACGCGGGAGACAGAGCGTTTGAAATCTCAAACGAATCCTAGGATCAATGGGGGTACAGGGCAATAGGATGTTCGAAAAAAAGAACAAAATCGACGCATCTGTCAGAGTTTTCTGATCAGGGTAGTTGCGCTGGGTTTCACCGCACTGATCGGTGGTACCCGGCCCAGAGCCTGCGCACGGCAGACTCCTACACTTAAAGGCCCAAAGACCGGCATGGACGCCCAAGGTCGACATGGGTATGATGTCGCCCGCACAAGCATCCGTAGCTCAGCTGGATAGAGTACTGCCCTCCGAAGGCAGGGGTCGTGGGTTCGAATCCCGCCGGGTGCACCATATACGAACGAAAAAGCCCCAGGCCGAAAGACCTGGGGCTTTTTTGTGGGTGATTTTTGTAAGCCCTGGGTTCAACTATTGGAAATTGCCAGATCGTTGTCTCACAGGGTCTTGGATCTCAAGGCGATGGCTGGGTCCACACTTAGGCTGCAAACTGCCCACTCCTTCGTGAGGCGCGGTGGCATACAGTAAATGGGCGCTGGATTGACACGTAAATAAATCTGTCCCCATTTTCCAGAACGGAAAGGGAACGGAACCATTTTCAAATGAATCCGTGCCCTTTTTACTGCGGCTTCTGGCCAAGGATTGGAATCCCTGCATCCCTTCAACCCATCTGCTCGAACCGCCGCCGCTTCAGGAACAACCCCACCCCCAGTGCGACGGCAAAGATCGACAGCAGCCCCAGGTCAAGCCCAAACAAGCGGATTTGGCTCGCAGCCACGCAGCCGACCGCACCCATCGCTATCAGCACCACCCCGAGCCATTTGCGAAGCGGGTACGACTTAACAAACCGGTCGAGCAAAAAGAACAGCACCAGGGCAATGACCAGCTGGGTAATGTCAGCCATGTGTTTCTCCCGTCAGGTCTTGATGATCAGTGTCGAGGCAGTACGTTGCGGGCCGATGCCGCCATTCACCTGCGCCTCGATGCCGACCAGTACATCGCCTGCATGATAGGTGGGCAGGGTTTCGTTCACATACATGCGCACACCGGCGCCGACAGGGGCACCCACGTAGGGGGAGGCGACATAAGAGGTGGCACCAGCGAAGGCCGAGGCCGCGAGGTTAGCGATTCTGGTGCGTTGGGCGTTGAGCACATCGCCCTGTTGCCGGGTCAGCGGCTTGGAGATGCCGATCATCATCAGGCACGGCAGGTTCTTGGCCAGCATCTTGTCGTACACCTCGACGACCTTGCGGTTGACCTCGTAGTGGGCGCTTTTCGCTTCGCCAAAATGCAACTCGCTGAGGCGCCCGCGTTCGCTGTCGGTGAGGGTGATCTGCGAGACGTTGAACACGATCCCATGGCTACCCATGTATTGGAAAGTCCCGTCGAACTTCATTGCACGCATCCTTTCGAGCCAAAGGCGGGCATTGTCTAGAAGGAGCGAGATGGATTCAAATCATTTAACCGGGCTGGCAAGGTGCGTTGCCCGTCGTAAGGTGCTGACGGAAATAATAATTGTCGAACTCACTGCTTTCGACGAACTGGAAGCCATGGCGGGTGTAAAAACGGTTGGAGGCACTTTTTCTTTGAGGGCACTTACTTTAAGCGGGAGCGCAGCCGCATTCGCCGCTTTGAAAATCTGAGTGAGTACGGCAGCGCCGATCCCTGAACCTTGCGCGCTGGGCCTCACGTATAAGTGGTCGAGCACGAGTTCATCGGGTGATGCTTGATCACTACAAAGCCAAACCTGTCTCCAGATACCTCAAAGTAATGGGTGTTATGGACTTCAAAACCGCTAACAAACCGCTCGCGCGCCCCGTACTGGATCAAATCGCCCGTGCTCGAGACTTTCGCGCAGGGCTTCGATTCGGATAGCGAAAAGATCGTCCTGGTCACTTTGTCAGGTGCGGTTTGACATTACTGGGGAGTTTTGATTAAGCGTAACCGGCGTATTTTGGCGCTCTACGTACCCTCCTGGGAGGGCCAGTATAGAAAGATCGGACCAGATCACGGGCCACTATTTCCTATTGTGGTCTGACCCCAGTTTTTACAACCTAGGAGGTCGCGGCTCTCTATGAATATCCATGTGGCTGGTTGGTAGGGTTCAACGCTATTTTATGGCTGCAGGGGGTAACCGTCATGGGTCAAAAGCTGCCAGTATCCACCCAGGTATCCACGGGTTGGCACTGGCCCAATGCTCTACACACCTCGGTAGGCCCCAATAATGGACGTGCAACTGATCTCGAATTCAAGCCGGTACTGATGCGGTCTAAGGCAACTTCATCTTGGTGCTGAAGTTTACGTAGGAACCACCTACACCAAGGGTTTTCACATATCGCCCTTTGAGATTCTGGCCCTCGCTACCAATAACCGATTGAACGCTTTCTGGCTGAACTGCCGCCATCCCTGCACTCACCTCGATTGTGTAAAGGCCTGGAGTTAAGGCGGCATCAGCATCAGAGAATTTTCCGGCCGAAAACTTGCCGCCCTTAACGGTTGCGTCAGATTGCGCGAAGTACTCCCCATCAACCAGCTGAATACCAACTATCAATTCAGTCTCATCAGGCAGGTTAGTTTGCCCGGAGATAGTTGGCTTTCCGCCACCGTCAGAACTCACACTCATCGCCACATTTAAGGCAGATGCGCTAAACGACAAAAGTGCTAAAACACAGCCCGCTACGGCTATCTTCATTCTCATGACTGCTCCCTGCAAATTTTGCTCGTATGCACTGGCGATATGCCGTGCTGACCTGCTTCCAATTGATCATATAACTACACAGCACGCTACCAGTTGATGATACGAGCTCTGGAGCAGCTCGCTGCCCCATCAGAAAAATCCCGCGCGCGCCAATTTGCAAAGCCTTCCTCGGAAGGTTTCACACCGTATACCCATGAATTGGGGCCGCTTGAAGACCGGCGCTATGTAGATGATCTAATGCCAACTATCGCCTACTTGGTTGCGCAGTGACTGCGCAGAATACGCACAGGAAGTACAACGCTCAGTACGCACGGTTGCGTACGCATTCTGAGTGCGTACCGGCAGTAGGTTCGCACTTCTGGTTCGCAACCTCTTACGCGAGCCTGGTGCGAACCAGAGCCGCAGCCTGTTATCAAAAGCCATGGTTTTCATATGCCGGTTTCCACTTTTGTTTCCACCAAAAGAAGGCGTTCTGACTGGCAACCTCGGAAAATAGCGGCACATTGTCTGGAGGCACTCGCGGTAAGCGTCCTCCCCCCATTGGGGAAACACGCTGCACACGAACACGCCCCGTCTATTCAGCTACATTCATTCGCATCACCGGAAGGGAGAAGGCTATGCCATCAATGGAAGTAGCTCTTGTGAGCGGAGAGCGAGCTGCGCCAGCGCCAGGCCTTAAAGGCGAGTGTCCGTTATGCGGAAAACCCGCTCAGGCGAAATGCGGGCCAATTATTCGTTGGCACTGGGCACACGCTGGCCGAAGGCACTGCGACCCATGGATGGAGAACGAAGGCCCCTGGCATCGCGCCTGGAAAGCTATGTTTCCGTTCGAGTGGCAAGAGGTTGTGGCCTACGACCGTGCTGGCGAGAAGCATATCGCTGATGTGAAGCGCCCAGACGGCACAGTGATTGAGCTCCAGAACTCTCCGATGAGCATTGAGGAGATGAACAGCCGCGAGGCGTTCTACGGGGAGCGTATGATCTGGATCGTAAACGGGGAGAAGTTCAAGAACCACATCCGGATCAGTGATTCGTTGCCTGATCCACATCATGAGCGAATGCGTGATTTTAAACTGGGAATACCGACCTATACAAAATGGGCCAAGCACGTTAGGCAACCATGTCACGACGGCAGCGCCTTTGGATACTTTCTTAAAAGCGATATCGCCGCAGACCCGTCGCGCGGTGCAATGTATGAGTTGCATCACGGCAAGGCGTTCGAAAGTGTCGTAGCTAATTCGTACCGAGGCCAACATGCGTGGTCTTGGAAGAATCCCCGGGAAGGGTGGCTTTTGTCCCGGCGCACTGTTGTCTTTGATTTGGGGCAGGGAGATATGTGGGCGCTAGCTAAGTACGGAGACGATGGGGATCTATGCCTTCAGCGCGTGTCGATCAAAGCGCTTATGGATTCTCTGCTATCGGGAGCTGTACCCGATCTTAGCTATGCTGTGAGGCCTACCCACGATCTGATCGATCCTGCCGCACTTTGACCACACTTTGACGGATTGCGAGACAGGCATCAGACCAAAACCATGCCGGGTGGGTGTCGGAGGCTTATTGCGTGACCCGCCCGTCAAACAAGCGCACCGTGGCCACTGATACCCCTGACAGACCCCAGACGGATACGGCGCTTTCGGACCTTCCACTTTTACCTGGCCTTTACCGAATCGCTGGCGAATGTGAGACGGGCATGAGACGGATTCGGCGAGCGTGGCCACCTGAGAACGCGCATCGGCCAATGCGGGCGAGGCTCACGCTTAGATGCGGGGAAATCCCGTATCACATCGCCAGGACACTTTGCCGCCGGCAGACGCAACCACGTAAAGGTGATTCCGGGCATTCACGGCGCCGATGCTACGCTTTCTCGAAACACGGAGAGCCAACATGACGGATACCAAACTGATCGCCAACCTGTTCAACCGCCTCAATCAAAACCAGTTCGCCCTGGGCGCCGCGGTGGAGGAGCTTTCCAACTGGGTCGAACAGCGCGGATCGGCGGACATTGCCGACAACGTGCGAGGCGCGCTGAAAACGCTCGATGAGAACCTGGTGTTCATTCGCCAGCGCATTGCTGAGCTGACTGTCGCCGGCAGTCTGGGGCAGCGGTGACGCATTGTAGGATTCTGGACTAATTCTGGACGGCTGGAGCGGCCGCTGCTCATCCAGCCCGGCCCGCGCGCCAAAGCCAGCAAAGGCTCGCGGCAGATCGGACATACGGCTGGATAGCTACTTCGTCCAGAAACAGGTGCCAGCCGCGACAGTCAATTGCGGAACAAGTGGCTCACAGTGGAACCAGCCAAACGCGGCCATAATCCTTGACCAGCCTTGACGAAATTCTTGACAGGTCTTGACGGATTTATCCGGCGCCATCAGCGGTTGGAGCGTTGAAAGCCAAGCAGGTCAAGGCTTTGCGAGCATTCGGGCTGCCTGACCAGCATCCGCCCCGTCTAAAATTCGAGAAGCGGCCGTCAAGGTGGATGCTCGATCAATATCCTGGCGGGATGGGGTGGTGAAATACCGGGCCAGACAAATCCTTAGTGCGCCAGGCAATACTAGACAGGCCCTAGACGGATTTTCGCCGATGGGTCTCGTCTGAATTTCCCCCAGCGCAAGCAATACGCTGCCCCCAGCGTAAAAGGCTGCGTGCTGACGACTGATGCTCGTCAAATATTTACCAGAGCGGACGACTAGGTAACTCTGGACCAGAAACTGTTCGCCTTGCCACCTCGCCAAACTGCCGGTTGCAAAACCCAGCCAGACTGGCTTTTTGCCACCCATGGGCTAGCATCAATGATTGCCACGCAGGGCGTAACGATAAAACAAGTTATTCAAAAAAAACAAACACCTCTCAGCATCCATTGGGGCACGCTGGAATTTTAATTAATGCCTCCGATAGTCCAATTTTCCTAATAAAATGCAAGGAGCGCGACATGCAATACGTAGCATGCTTAAGGGTAGGGCAAAACGATATAAAAGCTCTCATCAATCTGGAGCCTGAAAGGAGAGATGTATTTACTCCTCTCTTGGATATGAGAGGAGATGACGACCGACACTTACAGACATTTTTGGCAAACTGGACTGATCACCCGTTTTTCCTAGATGTATCTAGAGTAAGAAAAGATGTCGGAGAGGACTTCGTTGGAGACAACGACCTTCACAACGCTAGTGAGGCATTTGAAAATAAGCAGCAGTTTTTTCTAAACACCCAACAAACAAATAACCATATAATCCCAGTAATATCATGGACCGACGATGATCCGCAAAGAGAAGTTATTCAGCTGGCTCTTTCTACAGAGCGAAATTTCAACCAAATTGCAATTCGAGTTTTTTGCCCTGAAAAACCGACCTCTGCATCTTGGGCCAGACTGTTATCAATCCTAGACTCTCTAAATCTGCCTAACTTCGCGCATGTGATACTGGATTTCGGGGCAACCTCACCAGCAAGTACGGCTGCAGGCTCTGAATTCAACCATTTTTTGAAACAGCTTAATGCTTACAACTTACAAAGCGTAGTACTGCTTAGCACTTCATTCCCTATCGACAAACCAGCGTCTAATACCTCTCGATCTTCTGCTTGTTATGACGTCGCTTGGCAGTCAAACATTGACCGCAACGGCATAAATCCTAGCCCCACATACGGCGACTACGCGGCAACCAACCCGACCGCACCTATGGAGTACATTCCAGGGATGCCAGTGCTACCATTCGGCTGTTATTACACTCCAGCGGAATGGTGGCAAAGACGGAAAGGAGGAAATAAAGAATTTGTAAACTATATCGAAATAGCACAAGAGGTTAGAAACCTACCAGGTTATCATGGTGATAATTTCTGTTGGGCCACTCGTGAGTACTCCCGAATTGTCGCAACCTCTACTGGATACGGCAACAATGGAACATGGAACGGTTATAGAATCAATCAGCATATCTGCGCAATGATTTTATCTATAACCGACGATGCTAATGAAGAGTTTGACGAATTAGATTTTGACGATCTCGTCTAAGAATATCGACTCTTAAGAGTTCGCAAAACGCAAGCTCTAATATCTGCCAGAGGAAGTGCGTCGCTAACTTTACGGCGCACATCCTTAATCAGGTCCTTCCCACGGACATTGATACCGAAGCTCTTAGCCAGAGAATCGAGCTCGTCCCGCCATAAAAAACCAGTCAAATGGAATTTATCCTGCGATCTATTCGACTTGGCGCTTCTTACCATCGCCATCCCTGAATAATCGTCTACTACCAGTATTCCTACAGTGGGGATAGAGACTTCAAGCGCCTTAATTAAGTGTTTCGAATGACAGCAAAGCCATACCTCATCAAAACAGGCTAAATAAGCTTCTTGCTGACCTCCCCACCTACTCAAAGTATCCGCGTGAGACTTTATCTCAAATGCGCTCAACTTCCCGTTGGCATGAACGAGGTCAGCCCGACGAGCCTTATCAATAAAGCAAAGCTCTTCAATGAAGACATCCTGAGCATCATGGGGCATCACTCTCGTGATCCACTGCTTAAGGAGAGGTCGTATTTCGGTTGGATTTAGCATGAAGCGATTATAGCCTTCGATTTTGAAGTCTTCACAGTAGATCTGAAGGGTGCTCGACGAGAGGATGACGGCCCCCTTCCAAGCCGAGGACCTATAGCATCACCAAATCTTATCGCGCCTCAGCAGGAGCCAAACCCTAGCATCGAGAAAGTCTGTTCCGGTAATACTCATCTGGTCGGGATGATACGTAAAATGAAAGCACCCGAATGACCACTACCCTGATCCGGGGTGGTGCTGGGGCGGGGGAATGGCAAGAACACCTCAGTGTGGTGGAAGTACTACGCGACGCCAGCACCATCGCCGCAAAAGTGGCGATGGCTCCTCAAAAGTGAGGAACGAGATAATCGGGCCACTTACGAACTGATCCATCAACGGAGTGGTGGTGATGACCACACCTTTGCACTTGGGACGGGCTTATCAAGCTGGCATTACCGTTCGTCGGGGATAGAGCAACGAACCTCGACGGCTTTTCAGCCGGTGTGAGGGCCAAAAACATCCCAGCAGCAAGCGCCGTGTATCCCCTGGTGTATCCCTTGGGAACGCGCAGAAGACCAAGCCCTCTAAAAACGGGAACATCACCTCCAGGTTCAAACGGCGCCGGGCCATATACGAACGAAAAAGCCCCAGGTCGAAAGACCTGGGGCTTTTTTGTTCTCTAGGTTTGCCAGATGAAGCCCCTCCAGAAATATGCACAAATGCATATTTTTCTTTGCCTTAATGCTGTGTTTATGTACAGTGTGGGTGTGATGGCTTCTGCCTCACACCGTTTGCCCTCCCCTGCAATCGTCAGGAAGGTGGGCATTCTCAAGGAAGCTAAATATCAAGGAGATATTTCATGACAGACATTACTCTACCCCCAATTATCGTAACGCCAGAGCCGCCACTGCCCCTTCCTCCTGGGCCGCTGCCAGGGGGAGGTTTTATTGCCAAGCCTTTGCCGTGGGATGGGAAAATCGTTGATTTTTCAGACATCGATGCGCTCATGCGAAAGATGAACTTCAGCCATCCTGACAGTACGATGACGAAGGTGGCGCTGGCGGTCAGGGCGCAAAAGCAGATTGCAGATTCTTACGCTGCCAACCTGCCAAACCTGCTGGCCGAGATCGACTCGGAGGTTGCCGCAGCCGTTGGGGCGGATGCTCTTTCGGCACTGGAAAAATCCAGGAAAGAAAAAGCCGTCGTTGATGCTCTAATCAACACCTCACAGGCTGACCTTACTGCCAGTCTTGCGGCGGCCAACGCTTACTTCGGCAGGGATCCTCTACTAAAAGATATACCGCACAATGCGGTAGATTTCGTCAATCTTGAATATAAAGATCGGTTGGGCTTCAAACACGCGTATCAGGCACTTGCCGACTCCTATAGCGCGGCCTATAAAAGCAGATACCTGTCTGAAAAGATTCGATTGTTGACTGAAAAATCTAACGCCTTGACGGGTTTGATCGCTACCGCTCAAGCAGAGGAAGATGCACGTCTTGCGGCGCAGGCAGAGGCTGAACGCCTGGCTGCCGAAGCCGCAGCAAAAGCTGAAGCGGAGCGTCTTGCCGAAGAGCAGGCAAAGGCCGATGCGCAAATCAAAGATGCCATTAAATTCACTGCTGATTTTTACAAGGAGATCGGAGGAAAATTTGGGCAGCAAATGTCTACGCTCTCAGCAGAATTGGCCGAAAGTGCGAAGGGCAAAAAGCTTCGCAGCGCACAAGAGGCCCTGAATGCCTTTGAGCAATACAAGGGCGCTCTGGATAAGAAATTCAGTGCGGCTGACCGCGCGGCCATCGTCAATGCCCTGGATTCGCTTGATAGCGCTGAACTGGGAAAAAACCTGAACAGGTTTGCCAAAGGCTTTGGCTATGTGGGCAAAGCCGTTGATGCCTATGACTTGCATAATGAAGTGAGTAAAAGCTACGCGACAGGCGATTGGAATAACACTGCACTGAAAGTGGAAACACTGTTTGCAGGTGCTGCAGCAACAGGCCTGATTGCTTTCGCGTTCGGCGTGACTGTTTCGTCACCCGTCGGGATTGTAGCGTTTGCGCTGATCATGGCATTTGTCAGTGCATTTATTGACGATAAACGTGTTAAGCAATTTAACGATGCACTCGACGCGGTGCTTCCTTTCTAAAAACACGAAGTGGCCTTTTCAGGCCACTTTTTTTAGTGCTGAATAGAATAGATACCCAAGCACGGCCGGAATAGCAAAAGCGATGCAAACCATATAAAAAATCACATACAGCCCGTTTTTCCCAGACGACTCCGTCAATAAGCCGGTCGTCCAGAATTCACGACGTGTGAATCGAAGCGCTGTCTGCTCGATTATAAACCGAGAGAACGGAAACAGGAAAATACTGCCTGCTCCTAACATCAGAGCAGTGAAGCTAATATCCTCCAGAAAAGTGCTCTCTCCAAAAATGTCGGTAAAGAAGAGAACAAATATGAAAATGGAGATCATAAAATTCTCAATAAGATATTTTTTACTCATATCAACTCGTACTTTAAATTCACTTTAAACTTCTGGGCTACCATGCTCGACGAATGATAGCAAATAGCATCCATGGCATTGGGCTATTGCGTAATAGGTTCAGTGCAAGATGAGTGAACAGGGGCGATGGTATCGCGCGATACCATCGCCACGGGGTCAGTGAGGCTGCAATGCCTTGAGCCGCTCCTCAAGATTTTGCGCAGGAAAGCGTTTTTGCAACTCGGCCAGTTTCACCGTCGCGGCACCCTCATCGCCTGCCGCGCGCAGGCGCAACACTTCCTGCAAGCCCTGCTCCAGCGGGTCAGGCACTGCGCGCTTGGCCAGCTTGCCTTGGGGCAAGGCATCACTGTTCATTTCGGCGCTGAACGACTCGACCCGCGGCGGCGCGCTCATGGGCGCAGGCGCGGATAAAGTTGCCGGGGCGGCGAGGCGCGTGTTTTGTACCGGGGCAAGCTCGGGGCTGCGCGTGATCACGCCCGCCAGCAGCGCCACACCGGCCACGCTGGCAAACGCCATCTGCCAACGCGGTTGCTGGCACAGCCGCAGCCAGCGTTGCCACAGGCTGAGCTTGGGGGCAGGCGCTTCGCGGCGGGCGGCGTTCAGAATGAATGCGTCCAGGAATGCGGGCGGTTCGCCGGCGCTGTTCTGGCGATAGTGTTGGATCAGCGCTTCGTCGCGCGGATCGTTCGGGTCTCGGGCGTCGGTCATACAGTTACCTCGTCAGCCAGCAAGCGCCGCAATTTCTGCAGGGCATAGCGCAAGCGGCTTTTAACGGTTTCCAGCGGGGCACCGGTGAGGGTGGCGATTTGCGGGACTTCGAGGTCGCCGTGCAGGCGCAGCAGGAAGACTTCGCGCTGGTCTTCGGGCAAGGCTTGCACGGCGGCGTCGAGGCGCGCCTGGTCGCGGTTCAGGCTCAGTTGCTGTTCGGGGCCAGCGCTGTCGTCGGGCTGGGCGTGCAGCAACTCGTCGTAGCTGTCATGCAGCGGGTTGTGCAGGCCGTGCTTGCGCCAGTGGTCGATCAGGCGGTTGCGCGCAATCTGGAACAGCCAGGTGCGAAAACTCGCCCGGCCTTGTGGCTGGGTGGTGCTGCGGATCAGGCTGAGCCAGGTGTCCTGGTAGATTTCTTCGGCCAGTTCGGGTTTGTTGCACAGGGATACGAGGAAGCGATACAGGCCCTGGCGGTGCCGGGCGTACAAGGCTTCGAACGCAGCAGCGTCGCCGGTGCGGTAGCGGGCCAGCAGCGATTCGTCGCTGGGTGGATCGTCTGGAACGGCCATGTAGTGGGCGAACTCCTTCTGTCAGATCGAAGCAGATCTAAGTGTGGGAGGGGGCTTGCTCCCGATGGCGGTGGGTCAGTCAGCACATTTGGTAATGATAGGCCGCTATCGGGGGCAAGCCCCCTCCCACATTTGATCCTCATTGTGCTCGGGATCAGGGTTTTAGGCTTTGGGCCAGTTCGACCAGTTGCACGAATTCATTGCGCAGGCCGAACGGGTCGTCGCCTCGGGCCGAGCGGGCCAGGGCGGCGGTGTCCTGCAAGCTCATGTTGCCAGTGTAGCGGCCTTCGCCCTTGAGCTGTTGGGCGAAGGCGGCTACGGCGGCACTGAAGCGCAGGTCGTCGCTGGGCTCGGTGGACGTTTTACCGACGGCCCGTTCGATCAACTGGCTGTCACCGCCCGCAGCCGGTTTATAGCGTACGCGCACCGTCGCCAGTTCGGCCGAGGTGGATTCAGCCGCAGGCGCTCTGGCATAGCGCAACGGCTCCAGCCAGCCCTTCTCGCCCTTCGGCACGATTTCATACAACGCAGTCACCGTGTGCCCTGCGCCGATTTCGCCGGCATCGACTTTATCGTTGTTGAAGTCCTCACGTTTCAAGGCGCGGTTTTCATAGCCGAGCAGGCGGTATTCGCTGACCTGGGCCGGGTTGAATTCCACCTGCAATTTCACATCCCGCGCCACCACCGCCAGGGTCGAACTGAGTTGCTCCACCAGCACCTTGCGTGCCTCACGCAAGTTGTCGATGTAGGCGTAGTTGCCGTCACCGGCGTCAGCCAGTTGTTCCATCAGGTGTTCGTTGTAGTTGTCCACACCGAACCCCAAGGTGGTCAGCGATATGCGGCTTTTACGCTGGTCGACCGCCATTTGCTTGAGGCTGTCGAAGTCGCTGATGCCCACGTTGAAGTCGCCGTCGGTGGCCAGCAGGATGCGGTTGATGCCCTGGTCGATGAAGCCTTCGCGGGCCATCTGGTAGGCCAGTTCGATACCGGACGCGCCAGCGGTGGCGCCACCGGCGGTGAGTTGGTCGATGGCGTTGCGGATTGTGGTTTTGTCACGGCCGGAGGTGGGCTTGAGCACCACGCGGGACTCACCGGCGTAGACCACCAATGACACCCGGTCCTGATCACGCAGTTGATCCACCAGTAATTTCAGGGTGCTTTTGACCAGCGGCAAGCCTTCGCGACGGTCCATGGAGCCGGACACATCCACCAGGAACACCAGATTGGCCGGGGCCAGTTCTGCCACGGTTTTGTCGCAGGCCTTGATGCCGATGCGCAAGAGTTTCGTGCGCGGGTTCCACGGCGTGGCGGCGACTTCAGTGGTGACGCCAAAGGGTGAGCCATCGGTAGCCAGCGCGTAGTCGTAAGGGAAATAGTTGACCATTTCCTCCAGCCTTACAGCGCCTTCGGGCGGCAGGCGGCCCTGGTTGAGGAAGCGTCGTACGTTGGCGTAGCTGCCGGTGTCGACATCCACGCTGAAGGTGGAGACCGGGGTTTCGGCGACGCGATGCACGGGGTTGTCGGGCAGGTTGGCGTATTGCTCGCGGGGTTCGCTGCGCTCAGCCAGGGTCGCCGTCTCCCGCATCATCATTGGGGCAGGCATGACCATGCGTTTGACCACTGCGCCCTGGGCCGGCGCGCGTTGAAGCGTTGCGATGGGCTCCGCTGGTTTCGCCAGGTCGGGGGACGACGACAGCCCGCATCCGGCCAGCGCTACCAGCAGGGTAACGGTGAAGCCTTGGGCAGCAGGACGCAGGGAGAGCAGAGGGCGGGACATGGGCTGGGCCTCGTGAATGAATGAGCCGTTCACAAGGTCAGACGCGAGGTGGGCGAGGTTCGGGTTAAACCCAATTTATCTGACAGCAGAAAACAATGTGGGAGGGGGCTTGCCCCCGATAGCTGTGGGTCAGTCAGCACATTTGATACTGATAGACCGCTATCGGGGGCAAGCCCCCTCCCACAGTTGATCTTCAGTGTTTGAAGAATGTCAGTCTGTGCCGTACTTGGGGTTACGCGGGCCGTACAGGATGCCGGTGCGTTGCCCTGCCGACAGCAGGCGCGCACTGGTGATACCGGCAATCGGGTGCGCGGCATCGGTGGAGCTGTTGATCACCTGCTTGACCGCCGCCGTGATCAGCATGCCCACCAGGCCGCCGCCGTTGTTGTTGCCTTCCTCGCTGGACGCCCGCGCCGCGCCGGTCCACAGGGTGGTGCCGGTGCGCAGGTCCACCAGCTTGGCCGAGGCCGTCACTGAGGTGTCGCTGGAGATCAGCATGTACTTGGTGCCGTATTCACTGACCGTGATGTACAACGCCGCGTCCGCACCAAAGATGTCATGCAGCTTGGCCGGCAGTACCGCCTGGATATCGTTGGCGGTGGTCAGGCCGTTCTGGCGGAAGGTTTCGTCCACTAGGGCAATCGGCAACACGTAGTAGCCGGCTTCGGCCAGCGGGTAGGTGACTTGCGACACCAGGCTGTAGGACGCCTGCACTTCCGGCGATTCATTGATCGGCGGCAGTACCAGGATCGACTTGGGCCGCGCCTGTTTGTACGCCGAGTAGTCGACTGTCTTGGGCGCCGCGCAACCGCCGAGCAACGCCAGGGCCAGCAAGGCGCCGGTGAGTTTTAACAGGCTCATTTGGTGGCGACTCCGGTCTTGGCGTTTTTCAGCAGAAAGTCCATGTACGCAGCGGACTCGGGGAACAGGGCTTTCTCGGTGCGAAACTCCTGCACCATCTGATCATCCTTGCCCATGTTCATGTACAGCATGCCCAGGTGCGCGTGGTAACCCGGCGGCGCCTTGCGGCCACTGGCGTTGATCTTCTGCAGATCGCGCTCCAGTGCTTCCACCTGCGCTTCCTTGGGCTCGCCCTTGAAGTATTCGTAAACCTGCGGCTGGTAGCTCTCCCATTGATACAGGGGCTGGGGCGCCGTCTGGCACCCGGCTACCGTCGCGATTGCTGTCAGCATCAGCGCCAACTTCACTGCCTTGCTCATCCGTGTACTGCTCCTTGTGGTGTGGCTGATCAGTTACGCGGGTTCCAGGCGCCGGCGTTGATGCCGTCGACCAGGCGGTTGATCGCTTCGCGCATGGCCAGGTCGAGCACCTTGCCATTGAGGGTGGAGTCGTAGCTGGCGGTGCCACCGAAGCCGACCACTTCACGGTTGGACAGCGCGTATTCACCGGCGCCCTGGGTGGAATACACCACTTCGGAGGTGTTGATGTTGACGATATTCAACGCGACCTTGGCGTAGGCCACTTGGGTCTTGCCACGGCCGAGGATGCCGAACAGCTGGCGGTCGCCGGTTTCCTTGCGGCCGAACTCGGTCACATCGCCGGTCACCACGTAGTCAGCGCCCTTGAGCTTCTGCACGGTGCCCTTGATCTTGGCTTCCTGGGAGGTTTCGCCCATGTTGTCGCGGTCCAGCACGCTGAAGCGGTTGGTCTGCTGCAAGTGGGTGATGAGGATGGTCTTGGCCTGGCCGCCGAGACGGTCAACGCCATCGGAGAAGATGCCGCGCATGTAGCTGGAGCGGTTATCGAACTTGCCCACGGCAATCGGCACACGCACGCCGGAATAGGCGACATGGGCGCTGGCGACTTGCTCCACCGGCATTGCGCGGTTGCTCTCGGTGGCGCAACCGGCCACGGTCAACAGCGCCGCGGCGGTGAGGCCCGACAGCAGGATTTTGGACAGTGTCTTCACAGGGTGCTCCTTGGGTGAGGAAATCAGCGTTGCTGCGTTTTCCAAGGAGATAGGCCGCTGGAAAACACGCAGGCCTGAATTCTTCCCTGAAAGACTGTGATGCAACGGCTGCGGCATTTTACGGGGTTGAGAGCCGTTCTCAAGGTGTTTCGCCCCGAGTAGTGAAATCCAACACAAACCTTTAGAACATGGAGATCCGATGTGGTCAGTCAACCCTATCACTGACTGGTCTACTGCTATCGGGAGCAAGCCCCCTCCCACACCGGTATCAGAGGCATCACCCTCTGCGTAAGCAGGTTGAGACAGTGCAAGCTGCCCCGGCCCCGCTGCTCCGGATTCACGCAAACCCAATGTGGGAGGGGGCTTGCCCCCGATGGCGGCGGGCCAGCCAACATATCCATAGACTGACCCACCGCTATCGGGGGCAAGCCCCCTCCCACACGGGTATCAGAGGCATCACCCTCTACGTGAGCAGGTTGAGACAGTGCAAGCTGCCCCGGCCCCGCTGCTCCGGATCCACGCAAACCCAATGTGGGAGGGGGCTTGCCCCCGATGGCGGCGAGCCAGCCAACACATCATTGACTGACCCTCCGCAATCGGGGGCAAGCCCCCTCCCACACGGGTATCAGCGGCATCACCCTCTGCGTAAGCAGGTTGAGACAGTGCAAGCTGCCCCGGCCCCGATGCTCCGGATTCACGCAAACCCAATGTGGGAGGGGGCTTGCCCCCGATGGCGGCGAGCCAGCCAACACATCATTGACTGACCCACCGCTATCGGGAGCAAGCCCCCTCCCACAGTTGTTTTGCGGTGTTGCTTAGAAGGCGTAGCGGGCCTTGAGCATCACGCCGTCGGCGTCAAAACCGCTGCGCGCCTGGCGGGTGTAGCTGGCGCCGACGGTGAAGTCAGACACTTGGTAGTTCACGCCCACGCTGGCCTCGTAGCTGTCACGCGCCACCGATGCGCCGGTCACGGTAAACGCCGAACCGCCAGCCACGAAGCTGGAGGTTTGCGCCACGCGATCGCCCATCAGGTCGTGGTAGGCCATCAAGGTCGCTTCCGGTTGCAGGCTGCCCGCGCCCATCGGCAAGTTGCCCGCCAAACGCACACCAGCACCCAACTCACCCACTTCATAACGCTGCGAAGACGTGCTCAAGGCCGCCGACGAACCTTTCTCGGTGTAGCCATCCATGCGCACGTTGGCATAGCGCGCGGCCACACGCGGCTCGATCACCACCGCCTGGGTCGGCTTGAAGCTGTAGCCGCCGATCACGCTGGCAGACAGCACATTGCTGTCGTAACTGCCCTTGGCCGTGGTGCCCGCGACGTGGCGTTTGCTGTCATTGTCGTTATGGCCGTAGCTGAGGCTGCCATCCACGAACCAGTTCTGCAGCGCCCAGTTGCCGTACAGCGACAGCGCGTGGCCCTCGACGTCGGTCTTGTTGCCCAGGTCGGAATGGATGTTGGAATTGAGGTAGCTGTAGGCCACGCCCAAGGTGGTGGTGTCGTTCACACGACCGTCCACGCCCACCGCCATGCCGCTGCTGTTGGCCGAGTAACCGTTGTTGCCGCCACGGCCATCCTGGTCCATGTTGCTGCTCAGGCCCTGCACCCACACGCCGCCGACCTGGTGACTTTCACGCTGGTCGGTGAGGCGATTGAAGATCGCGCCGTTGACCACGGTTTGCCCCGACAGCGCCACGTCGAGGGCGCCACGGTTGACGTCCGGGGTGAGTTGATCGGCGAGCTGCGCCAGTTGCTGGGCAGTCCCGGCGTTGGCCAGGCTCTGGAACACCGGGTCGTTCTGGTTGAGCCCGCCGAGCACATCGTTTTTCACCACATTGACGGCGGTCGCCGCCGACGCACCCGCGCTCACACCCGCCAGTTCCTGCTGAACTTGCTGGTCGCTTTTCACCGCCACCACGGCCTTGACCGTCTGCGCATCGGCCGAGTAGCTGAGCACGTTGAGCAACGACGAGGCGCTGGCGACGGCCACGCCGTTGTTCTGCACGTTGGTGGCTTGCAGCAAGGTGTATTGCGTGCCGGCTTTAGGCGCCGCGAAGTCGCCCGGGTTGGCGCTGACCGTCAGCTTGGAAGCTTGAGCCAGATTGGCCGTGCCGTTGACGGTGAGGTACGGCGTGGTCGGCACCACACTGTCGGTCAGGTGCATATCAATGCCCGCACCGCTGGCCACATTGAGGTCGCCGGTGATAGCAGTGCCGGGCGCCGAGAGGTTCAGCGAACCCGAGTTGACCGACACCGGCGCGATGATACGGCTACCGCTGAAACCCGCCTGACCGCCGATGTTGACGGCGCTGAGGTTGAGCAGGTCGCCGGTGATTTTGCCGCCGGTCCAGTTCAGGCTGGCGAGGTTGTTGGCGTCGACGGCGATACCGCTGTTGCTGCGAATTTCGCCGGCTTGCTGGTTGATTTCAAACGCTGCGACCTGCCTGGCCGCATCCACCTGGATCGCCGTGCCGTCCGCCGCGATGAGCCCACGGTTGACGATACCCCGTGCGCCCGTGGCGCTGTTCTGCGCAAAGCTGGCGCCGGAAAGGTCGAAGGCATTGGCCGACGCGCCCTTGGCTTCAATGGTGCCGGTGTTGAGAATGTAATCGACGGTGCCGGAGTAAAAAAACAGCCCCTTCGACTCATTGCCATTGGCGGAAATCAGGCCGCTGTTTTCAATACGCAGGGGGTTGGTGTCGGTTTCCACTTCCATGCCCCAGGCGCCTTCACCGGTGGCGATAATCGAGCCCGAGTTCAGCAGCTTGCCGCCGATGGTGGTCGGCGTGTCGCCGCTGACGTCAAGGATCAAGCCAATCGCATCCGGACCGGCCATGTCGATCACACCGGTGTTGGAAACGTCGCCCGCAATGGTGGTGCCGTGCAGGTAAATGCCTTCGCCGCCGCCCAGATAGCCTGGAAAAGGCTCGGCGCTCACCGGCGGCGTGGAACGGATGGTGCCGGAGTTGATAACGCTGCCGCCGATGGTCGTGGCACCGATTTCAAGCCCTTCGTAGGCGCCATGGTTCATCAGGATATTGCCCGCCTGAACCACATCCCCGGTGATGGTGCCGGGTGTCAGATTGGAAGGGCCAGACCAGAACATCGGGTCGATGGCAATCGCACGAATGGTTTTGCCCTGTGAGTCCAGCGTGATGTCTGCGCGGTTGATCAGCGAACCTTGAATGTTGGTGTTCACAAAGCCGAGACCGGCGGGATCAGTGGTGTTGGAATCGACCACCCGGGAAAACTTGCCGTTAATGGTGACCGGCTCGTTGAACGTCTCATTGGCCCAAATATTCTTGCCCTGACCCAGGTCGAACTCGACTGCCAGCACCTGCGTGCTGATTGCGCCGACCATGATTGCCAACAGACTTTTCTGGAACTGCTTGCGCTTCATTTCAAACTCCATGAACTACAGTCAAAGCCGCCAATACGCCCGGCAGCAGTAGGTGTGCTGTACGAAAGGATCAATCGATCCGAATGAGGCTCTCTCGACGTCCTTGGGAATCGCAGGCGCGAGCCAGTGCACCGCAGGCGGTGGCAGACAGGAGGCCGTAATAGGGAGAGGTTCACATCAATCCTTAATGTCATTTGAAAACGCTGCAGTCCATGCAGCCCGACCGGTTGCGGGTGGGCGGGGTAAAGACATCGAGATAAACAAAATGTTCAAGATGAAATGTGCGCTGAGTCGCAAATGCGCAATGACGCATTGTTGGCGCAAGCATCTGATCCTCAAGTACGCAGGCAAGCAGTTTAGAGTGGAGCAAAATGATTGATGCACGCTCAAGCGTCTTCGCATCAAACAGTACTGATGATAGAAAAGACAGGGAGGGTTGTTATTCAATGAAAATGCTCATACTCACCGCAGGCGCACTGCTTCTCATAGGCTGCAGCTACGACAAGGCCACCCTGCGTAACGAAGCTGAAGCAGCCAAATACGACCCCGCTACCAGCGCACGTATTCGCATCTACTCCGCACCGGAAAAGCATGCGCGCTATATACCTGGCAAAACCTGCGAGGCCTACTACAACCATCCGGAAAATGGTCGATTACAGGGTGATATTCCTACACGTACCTACGATCCCAAACAGCGTTACATCCTTTGGCGCAACTCCAATGTCCTCGACATGAAGGCCGAGGATTACCAGAACCGCGTGATCGGCATCCCCGCCACAGCCCATACAGAAGCAGTGAAAACCGACCGGCTGGGCTACGACGAATTCGTCATTCCCGCCAACCAGCCAGTGCTGGTCGAAATCGACTATAAGACCGATAAAGGATACTGCTACCCACCCACCGTCCAGTTCGTCCCGCAAGCAGGGAAGGATTACGAAGCGAGCATTGAATTTCACAAGCCGTACTTCTACGCCTCCAATTGCTCTATCGATCTGGTGGCACTCAGCGGCACCGGATCCCCACAAGAAACCCACCCCGTCTCAACCAACATCTGCCGCTCCGACGGCCACGGACGCTACTCCACCGTTACGCCCTGAGGCGCTCAGCGGGAAACAGTAAGGGAAATAACGAACGCAATACTCAACGCAACGAAGATCAAATGTGGGAGCTGGCTTGCCTGCGAAAGCGGCAAGCCTTTGCACAGACTTACTTGAGCTCCCTCACCAGATACTGCGCCGAAATCTGCGTAATCCCGGTCAACGCCCGACGCAATGCCTCCGGGTCTGTGCGATAGGTGAGCGGCGTATAGCCATAAACGTTCTGGCCATTGAATGGCGTCACCGTTTCAAAGGTGCGCCAGATCATTTCATCGCCGCGATTCATCTGCGCCACCACGCTGAGGGTCGGGTAAATCACGCTGCTGAAACCCTGGGTCAGGCGAAAGCCCCACTCGGACACGGTCAACTGGATCTGCGCATCGGCCGGTTCATCGTCGCCGACCACCTTGAGCGTCGAAGTCTTGCCCAGCGCATCGACAAAGCCCTGCTTGAGCAACACGCCTACATCGAGTTTTTCCGCCTCCATCACCGTCAGGATGGCCACCGGCGTCGGCATCTCGGCCAACTGCCCAAGCTTCATCCCGGCCGCAAACCCGGCACCGCTCAACGCCGCAGTGCCGACCTTGGACGCCCCGCTGGCCATGCCGGCACCCGCACCCAGCCCGGCACCCAGGGCAGCGCCCCAAGCCTGTTCGCGGCCGAAATACACCATGTTCTTTTCCCACTTCACGGGCAGGACGTTGACGGTCTTGATCTGCGCACGGTTTTCGGGAGTGAGGGGGTGGCTGACGCAACCGCCCAGGATGAGGGTGGTGAAGAGGATCAGGAGGAGGTTTTTCACATTGGTCCTTTAATGTTTGGGGTGGGGCTTATGGATTGGCGTATTAGTGATGCGTTTGCTCGTCGGCAGTATGTCGGCAATGAGTGGGAAGGCATTAGGAGTCGTGGTGGCACTCTTCGACGGGGCGGCATTTTGATGCCTTGCGTGGGTTTGGTGGTGCGGCTTATAGTCCGGCGGTCGCCCAAAAGGCGACCGGGTTTGGCGACCCGAAGAACGAGCCCTCAATAATCCAGAGAGCTTAATGATGAATCGATACATGCCCCTAACCGGCCACGACTGCACCATCCCAGCCCTGATCATCGACACCCAGGCACCTCTCGACGTCCTTCACGACGCCGCCGTGCACCGCATTCGGGCAGTCACCCAACTGCTGGAAAACCTGGCCTTCCGCGAACACCTCAGCAGCGATGCCGTAGTGCTTTCAGACTTCGCCCACTTGCTGGCCATTCCGCTGCGCGATGGGTGCGATTTGCTGGATGTCATCAGTCGCAGGCTTAATGCCGATCCGTCCTGAGTGAAAATCGCGCGGCTTTGGTGTCGCCCGCTTTGTGCGCTAACTGTAGGGCTAAATGAATCTGTGGGTCGCGCTCCTTCATCACTTAATGCAGCACACCTGATCCTCGGCGAGATAATAAAGCCCTTCGAGTTTTCCGCGAAGTGAAGGAAGATTAACAAATGGCTCCGACATATAAGAAATCGGCAAGTCCGCTCTAAGCGAAGCGGAAAACTCCGAACCATTCCATTGAGGCTTTATTATTCCATTCCAAAAACTGATAGCTTCGCCGCCTTCCGACAAAATAACTGGCTTAACATATTCAACCAGGGCAATAGAGTTCCAATACAAAAACCCTAGATATACAGAGCCGCGCGCTCCAACAAAACTGGTTCTCACAAGAACTTGAAAAGCCGTGCAGGCTTCTTTTTCAGTAAGCGGCCGGACTGTTAACTCATCCTCAACGGTCGCGTCCATCGGAAAAAACCAAGCGCTAAAATTAATGAGATCTTCCCTTGTCAGTTCATACGCTTGCTTATCTGACATTACTATTGCGCCTTATAATTTTAACGATGGGGACAGATTTATTTAAATGGCTTTTCGCTTCCGCGTCGAGTTCAAATAAAACTGCCCCCATTTCTCGGTCCTGTTTTAGTCCTTCGCAATTACCCAAAATACCCTAGCGTCTATTTTCCTGTTTTTGGCAAAAAACGTTGCTTCAGCGCTTCGATAACTTGTCGCATAGCCAGAAGCGGAGGAATGGTGCTCTGTGAATATATACTGCACGAAGCCATATCTTCGGGATAATCAAAGTTTGCATAAACCTCTTGAAGCGCCTTCGTTTTACTCTCGTCGCTCGTATCTGAACTCTCTATACAAAATAGAAACGCCAAGCGCCACTTATCAATATCAGCGACTAAATCGAATTGCTTAACTTGCTTCGATACAATATCAATCAATTCTTCGTCGCTTAAATACTCACCTCCCGCTAAAACTGCGACACTCTCGTTTTTCGGGTCCACCAAAAGCTGTTCAAGAGCAAAATTAAAAATATCCCGCCGATCAACCCAACATCTTTCAAAACCGACCAATAGGATTGACCAACAAACCAGCCTCAAATCCATCAATATATTAAAAGGAGACATATTACTTCCTAGGAATTTGATTAGGCGATCCCGTCAAAATAGGCAAAATAGGGGTCAGACCACTATTCTTCTCAGATTTCACTCACGACCATATAAACCTTACTGCCTTTGCAAATTCAACTATGAGAATATTTCGGAAAAGCCCAATAAGATAACATCCCGGTGATTAATGCGCCTCCAAAAAAAGCAATTGAAGCAGGAAGCATGCTGTCCACAAAGCTGTAATCAGAACTATTACGAAGCAAATAACAGTCCGCCAAAAACATCCACAACGAAGCAACCACAGCTCCGCAGATCGAAACATTTCGGCAAGCTTTAAACGTTTTAGTTGGCTTAACAAAACTGATACAACATGCAAATACAAGGGATGGAATAAAAAACACTAACTGCGTAAAAAACGGAGCAGTCAACAGGATTGAAAACGCTTCTCCCCCTCTGACTTGCCCCAGCAAACGAGCATTACTAAACAGACCTATCAGCATAATGATAAGAGAAATTGGCCCTATGATTAGACCTGCGAGAAAAGGACAAAATAAAAATACGAAAAATATTTTTATTGTCGGGTATTTCTTGACATTCATGGCGCGCACCCTTGGCTTGCTGAATAACCGAGCAACTTACATCCAAACTTAACT
Source organism: Pseudomonas sp. CFBP13528 (assembly GCF_005233615.1). NCBI lineage: Bacteria > Pseudomonadati > Pseudomonadota > Gammaproteobacteria > Pseudomonadales > Pseudomonadaceae > Pseudomonas > Pseudomonas sp. CFBP13528. The sequence goes on along the minus strand of NZ_QGAJ01000003.1, from coordinate 72,705 downwards.
TTTGACTTATAATCCAAGATATCAATACTACCCTCTATGCGCTGGGTTTCCACAAAAGGGATATATTTCATAAAACCATCGACCCTGGTGGCTTCCTGAAAAATAGGGGTCAGACTATTCTTCTCATGCCCCTAACCGGCCACGACTGCACCATCCCAGCCTTGATCATCGACACCCAGGCACCTCGCGACGTCCTTCACGACGCCGCCGTGCACCGCATTCGGGCCGTCACCCAACTGCTGGAAAATCTGGCCTTTCGCGAACACCTCAGCAGCGATGCCGTAGTGCTTTCAGACTTCGCCCACTTGCTAGGCCATTCCGCTGCGCGATGGGTGCGATTTGCTGGATGTCATCAGTCGCAGGCTTAATGCCGATCCGTCCTGAGTGAAAATTGGGCGGCCTTTGTGTCGCCAGCTTTGTGCGTGAGCAATCCAACTAAATAAATCAGTCCACTTTTTTTGTCATTTCACGCAGCAAACGTGATCACCAGAAAGATAATAAAGCCCCTGCAGTTTTCCGCAAATGGAAGAAAGGCCAAACACCGGTTCTGAGGCATAAGAAATAGGCAACTCGGATCTAATCGAACCGGCGAACTCCGAACTTTCCCACGCAGGAGTTACTATCCCGTTCCAAAAACTTACGGCATCTCCCTTATCAGACAATACAACAGGCTTTAAGTATTCAATTGCTGAATTGGTGTCCCAATACAAATAACCGCGATACACAGAGCCCCTTTCACCAAAAAAATCAGCTCGAACGATAATCTGAAAGTCTGAGCACGTTTCCTGTTCGGCGCGGCGTACAGTTAATTCATCCTCCACGGTGTCGCCCATCGGAAAAAACCAAACACCACAACTATCAAGATCATCAATCGTTAGTTCGTATACATGTTTATCCGATATAACTTTCCATCACTATTTGATTCGCTTCTCTACTGCCTCTATGGCCCTTATTCAGTCGGCTTTCATTGCGCGGCTCTAGCCCTCACACTTTAAATAAAATTTTTCTCAGCATGACTTGCCTCTCAGCCTGGATTCCTACATCAGCTGTGAAACAGTGCTCGCAGGCAACAATCTTCAAAACATCACCCAAATCTTCCACGAAAAAACCGTCGACATTCATTAACTCTTTTTCGTCAACACCTAATGAGTTAAGCAAAGACTTACTAATCCACATTGGCGAACCGACAGCCTCTATATAACCTTTCCTCAAAACCCAGCGCCCAGGATTATTTGATATATCTACAATCTCTTGGGTAAGCGGAAAGGGTAATCCATTGCTTTTTTTAGGCAGATGGGAGTGCTCAACATGGGCCACTTCAAAGAGTTTGATATTCTCGGCATTTTGCCACCGATCATATTCAGCATCGTAAACTCGAGCCTGAACGAAAGCTGGCTCATCTATTAATGCAGCAATCAACGAGTGCGCCATCTCAAGAGAATCTGCGATATTCTTTATATCTAATCGGCACAGTTCTTTATCCGCCACAAGCGAAAATTCTACAGAGCCACCAGCTAACTCAACAAAAAAACTCTTGCTCTTATTCTGTTTCAAGTAGTGCGAAACTTTGGCAAGCAACATTTTTTCACCGGTGAATCCATCGTTCACCTCGGAGCCTTTAAAGTCATTGAGCTGTTGCTCTAAACGCGTCCATACATCTTGAGAGCTATCGTACAAGCCCTCACTAAAAACAATTTCAACCTCAAACATATGATTAGCTGCCAAATTCTTTAATGATGACAGCAATATTCCATTGCTTACCATACTCTATAATTTTACTCGAATCAGACAACCCGCCAGGCTGAACTCGGATATCCAGAATCTTCGTCACTACGATACCATCCACAGTAATTTTCGAGCTTTGCAACAGAAAAGCGCACAAATTTATTAATAGGCTTTTCACTGCTATCTCGAATTAAAATGCCCCCCTCTCTCGCCCGCTCTTCTCAAGTAATTTTCTATGGAGATGAAAAGGTAGAAAAAATTACTGGCTAGCATTCAACGGAACCGCTCAATCAAATCCGCCTCGATCTGACCGAGCAAGTTATCCTTATCTTCACCATTTTCCACAACTAAATAATTCCCTATCTGACTGTCGTGATAAACAGTTAACTTGACCCCATTACATATCAATACCCAACGTCGAGAATAAATATTATCAGCAAGTTGAACTGGGCTTGCCTGCCAATATTTTTTTAAATATTTTACAATCGAGTCAAAACCATCCCAATCAGAAGAAAAGCCTAAATGACACTCGACTTTTCCTTCAGAGTTAATTCTTCTAGTTACAGTTGTCAACGACTCATCCATTCATTCAACCCCAAGACATTTATTAACCACTCTAGTTATTTTTTTATTTTAGGGAGGCACCAGTAAGCAGCAGCCCAAGTAGAGATTCCGCCTAACAAAAAACTCAAAAACACGGGAAACATATTTCTCATCACATGATAATTTTCAACCTCACTTATGAAGAAAAAAACCACACCAAACATCCATGCAGTAGAAACAACTGCGCCGACAACTGAAATCATTAAGTACACTTTAAAACTGCCCACAGGCTTTACAAAAACCAACATTAGAGAAAAAACTAATGCAGGAAGAAAAAAAATCAACTGCGCCATTAAGGGAATGGTAATAAATAACGAAAAAACCTCACCCCCTCTCACCTCCCCAATTAATGATGAGTTCTTAAACACCGTTATCAATATCGAAATCAAAATTAAGGGCACAGCGGCCACCCCCGAAAAAAAGGGGCACAACATGAATGCGAAAAAAACTTTTATTCGGGGATATGTATTCAACGTCATGGTTTACACCCTTGACTGACACCATAGCCTAGTAACTTACAACCAAACTCAACCCTAGACTTATAATCCAAGACATCTACACCACCACTAATACTGGGCACGTCAAGTGGCAATTTTTTTGCACCTTTGTCAGCGAAAAATAGGGGGCAGCCCACTATTCTTCCTGAGGTGTATACGCATGAGTATTCCCCTCAGTGAAAGCTGTGATAGTTTCGAAATTCCTCCACACTGCCACGCCCCCACGCTTCACGGTCTATAAGCGTTTAGCGATGAACGGGCGATATAAAATAAGGAGGAAGATAAATCTACTTTGAAAGCAGCATACTTAGAGCGTCCTTAGATGCATTAACCACCCACAACCACTCATTTTTCTCCAAATATTCCCTATCAGAAAGTTCAGTGCCATATTTATCAAAAATCACATTAAGAGCACTTACCACGTTTTCAATGGACCTTGCTTCTTTTTCATCCCTGAGGACCAAACCTATCCAGTCGGAAGCGTTTTCAGCCAAACTCGTATCATCGTATAAAAAATGTACTGTGTAATTAAACTCGTCATAATCTAAACTCGGCGATGACCTCTCTACCCAAGCCTGGTACTGATAGTCAAGGTCAGACAACCCACTCAAGTATGAGATAAGCTCCTCTCTCATACTAGGAAATTTCAGTTCGGAGAGTTCCAATTTTTCCATTTCTTATATTCGCTCAGAGGTATATGGACTTGTTCCGCATGTTCCTTAATCGATCCACTAACAGGCTTGCCGTCCCTACCTATCACCCGGCCATTGGACCTCACAATAACATGATCCACTTGCTGAGTAGGCTGGCTAATATCAGGTTCGCCCTTATCTATCCGTACGCCATTACCTTGATTTTTTGGATCTTGCCATCTAAATCCTACCCCCTTCTTATTTGGCGTTACTGCCCAAGTATCTGGAAATTTGGCAATCGTGGTGTCTGGAACATCCCAAATTTTCGGCAATTCGCTCTGCGTTGGTTCAGAGTCTGTCTTGGCACTCGTAGGATTATGATTTTTCGTCGGAGCATCTTTTCCTGCGCTAGCAACCGCGCGTTTGTATGCCAAGGCTCCAGCGGCTGTACCTAAGCCAACCGCAAGAGCGATTTTCAAATCGTTGGTGATCTCTTGCGCCTGCGCATCACTAAGGTTCCATTTCGCTTTAAGCGTATCGACCATAGCTCCTACAGTATGCTCAGTCGTCGCTGTTGCTAACATCTCCTGGAATTCAAAGTTTGAATTAATTAGGTTCTGTACTGCTTCTCGAGCCTTCGGCGAGCCATATTCCACAATATCTTTGATGGGGTTCAGGTCTGCCATGGTATTGGCGACTTCTTTCGACCGTGCCGCGCAAGTCGAAGGATCAGCCTTACAGCCCGCTATCGCTTCAATATCCTGCTGAAGACTCAACTCTTTAAATTTACGAGTGGTGTCTTCAATGCAGGAGGTATCCGTGCACGCGGCTATTTTCTTGGCGGCTCTTTCAAGCTGATTGTGGTTTAGATAGTTGTATTGCGTTCCGTTCTGAGCGACCCAACTGCCCTTCTCCAGCTTGGACGCATCGACATCCCCTTGCGCTGCAGCAGCTAGCACACCGACGATTTGCGAACTCATCGTAAGCAAGTCATCGTCGCCTTTGACCAAGGAATCGAGATGAGTGACTAGAGCCTCACTCGCACCTGCTGCCAATGCGCCGGTTTTAAAGTCTCCACCAGTGGCCTCCGCTAACAGCCCGCCTACCATGGCATGAATCGCGACCTTTGGTGCCGAACCATCTGCGAACACATTTTTCGTGTAATTACCCAACAAATTGAAACTGGCTGCCGCCAAAGTATTAAACAACGCATTTTTAAGCGCATCGCTGGCACTACCACCTTGCCCGAGCGCTTTGCTCAACAACATGGAAGTACCACTTTGCAGCGTTTGGTTAGCCGCAAATTGGCCGACACCCCGCCAGCTATTCAGTATTCCTGGCGTTGTGATTTTCCCAGTTGCCGTGTTTGTCTCGGTTCCAGTCCAATCACCAAAATATTCCGCCGTCAGACCTGCTGTAGCGCCGGCAATGACATACCCCTTCATAGCATCCGAAGAAGTAACATCCTTGAGCACAGCGCCAAGGTTGCCCCGATTGTTGACTACGCTGACAGTCGCGTTCGTAGACGCGCCCGCCGCTACAGCACCAGCGACAGCGCCCACAGTGCCACCACCTGCCGCGACTGCCGCTAGAGGCCCAACCACTGCCGCCATCACAATCGCAATAATGATCTGCGAAGCAGGCCCCAGGCCCGAGTTGCTGTACTTGAAGCTGTCGTGGATTTCCTTGACCTGCCTCCAGTCCACATCGCCACGCTTCTCGGCATCCTTGATCCAAGCCAACTGTGGATCGGCCTTAACCATCGCATCAATGGACTGGCTGACTGTCTCCTGATTGACTTGGTTAATGTCGATCTTCAAACCGGCGACAGCTTTGATTGCCACATTGCCTTCGGCGATCAGCTGACTCTGGCGGACGGTCTCGTCGGTGTTGCCCTTGCCCTTGGAAGAAACCCAAAACGCGTTGTTATTGCTCTTCTCATGGCTCTCCTGATGCAGGTCTTTGACCGCTTCAAAAGTAATCGCGCCACCACTGTCCAGAGTGATGTCATTGCCGCTTTGAAGCTTGGCAAGTTGATAGGTCTGATCTCCTTCACTCTTGAGTATCAGGTCGCCGCCGGTCTTGATTTCAGTACCGACGTTAGTAATACGAGTGACCTCGTCGCGCTGGGTTTTCTTGGAACCCCAGCCGCTGTTTTTCTTCATGTCATACAACGTATGCGTACTGTTCTCAGCCGCCAACAAACTCAACTTATCCCCGCTATACAGATAAGCCTCATTCCCCGCACTGATCCTGCTCGCCACAATCGTGGTATCACGCCCAGCCTGGCTGACAAAATCCCCACCCGCCGTCAGCACGCTTGCCACTTGGGTGGTCTGGTCGTCCGAGGTCTTGATGCGTTTTTTGCCGTGTTTTTCCTTGCCTTCGACGTTGTGCATGTCGCTGACCGAGGCAACGTTGAGGTCGCGGCCGGCGGCGATGTTGAGGTCTTTGCCGGCGGTGGCGGTGCTGCCGATGATGTTGACGTCTTGCCCGGCCTGCAGGTTGAGGTTGCCGCCCGCCGTGACGCTGGCGGCGAGGTTTTTGACGTCGGTGGTGATGCTGGATTTGTGCCCGCCGTCGCTGAATTCGTGCTTCACGCGAGTATCACTGGCGGCGACTAAATTGAGGTCGCGGCCGGCGGTGAGGTTGGCGTCGTTGCCCGCTACCAGCGCACCTCGGTTGGTGAGGTCGCGGCCGGNGCCGGCGCTGGTGTCGGTGAGGGTGCGCATGCCGACGCCGTCACGCACCTGGATGGCGGTGGTGTCGTTGGTGACGTCGCCTTTGAGGGCCGTGAGGCTGACTTGCTTGCCGCGAATTTCGCCGGCCATGGCGTTGCGGATGCTGTCCTGGGCCAGCAGGCTCAGGTTGTTGCCGGCCTCGACCAGGCCGCCGGTGTAGATACTGCCGCTGCTGATGGCGGTAAGGTTGTTGCTGGCGCGCAGGGTGCCGACGTTGATCAGGTCGCCGCCGGTGACGAGGTTGAGGTCGCGGCCCTGGATCAGGCTGTTGCCGCGCACGTTGCGCGAGTCGGCCTGGGCCAGGTAGAGCACCGGGACGAGCACGGTCTGGCCGTCGATGACGCGGTTTTCCATCCACACGATGTCGTGGGTCAGGGCGCCGACTTGCTGGCCGGTGAGGGCCACGCCGAGGCTCAGGCGCAGGGCGTCTTTGCTGGCCAGCGCGTTGTCCATCAGGTAGCGGAACTGGTCGGCGTCGCTGTACAGGCCGCCGGCGAGGAAGCGTTGGCCTTTTGATGCCTTGCGCGTTTTTGTGCGAAGGACTTATAGTCCGCCGGTCGCCCCCATGGCGATTCAGGTTTGGCGACCTGACGGTAGAGAATGCGCAAGCTGGTGGCTTTTTTGCAGCCACTTGCGCGCCTGCAAAGTCGTTTTATGACGGCTGTGCGCGGGAGACCTTCGGGTCTGCCGGTTTTCTCTACTGCCGGTTCGCCAACCCGCGTACAGCTGTCACCCATGCGTTTGGCGACGTTTGAGTGATGGCATTCATCACTTAAGTAGAGAGCTTAAACATGAACCGATACATGCCATTAACAGGTCACGACTCAACCATTCCCGCGCTGGTGATCGACACACAGGCGCCCCTCGATGTCCTCTATGAAGCCGCCGCGTATCGTATTCGTGCGGTGACGCAGTTTTTGGAGAATCTGGCGTTTCGGGAAGAAATTAGCAGTGATGCGATTGTGCTGCATGATTTTGCGCTTTTGCTGGCTATTCCGCTGCGGGACGGGTGTGATTTGCTGGATGTGGTTGGAAGAAAGTTGAATACACACATTCTGTAAAAATGGGGGCGGTTAATCGATAACCGCCCTACTTAACACATCAAAAATAAAAACTAAATTTTTAAAGAGCTCTTTCATACCAGCCTTATAAACTCTAAAAACAAAAATATATCCTATATTCGACTCTTCACCGAAACGGCTCCATGCAAATGGATCTGCCCACTTAGATCGCAGCTCCATTCGAAACAGATTTATTTTTTACTTAGCCATTTAAATAAATCCGCCCCCTTTTCTCTTCCTTTTCTCTCTCGTCCCCTTTTCTCTCTTTTCTTTTTCCTTAAAACAGCAGTTAAAAGACATAACATCCTTTTACATTAGAAGTTTCGTATCTCCATGACTTTATTAGCCGATCCGCAGCGACAAAAACCGAATATCGGCAATCTCTAATCCAAGTTATGTAATACCGCCTGCCTCCGTTTTCATCAACAACCTTATCAAAGGTCTTATTCTTATTTACAGGCGACCAATATGAGTCGCCACATCCTCGAGTGCAGTCTTTGTAAAGGTGGGAATCGAAATGAGTACCTACCCATAGATTCATTCCATTTTCCCAATTGGAATGGGAAGGTGCGCAGCCAGCCAAGGCCGACAATAACACTACCAAAAGCCATTTATTAATTTTCACGCTTTTTCTCCGACTCAATTGCTGGGCGGTACTTATCGTACAGTGCTCCATAATTTACAAGCAGAGCAGGCGGCATGCTGCCCAAATTTTCAAAAAGCGACATATCAGCTTGTTTGTAAGCTTCCAAGTTAATCATCCAACCATCGTGCAATGTAGCAAACCCATTAAACCCTGGAATTTGGTTTAATATATTGCTGACTGGAGTACCGTGACAGACAGAATAAAAGCTATCACAGTCTGTCGTACGGTTAAGACCAATATTTTTCCCTTCCCTTATAACGCCATCCTCATCAATTTGTGGAACATAGCCGCCGTCAAGCGGTTCATATTTTGCCCCTCCGTCTCTGTCCACTCCTGGTCTTACATCAGGCCCACGACCAGCAGAAAACTCATAGACCTCGGTCATCGCCCCCGTACCCGCGATTGTCAGCCACGACTTTTTATCTGAACCGCTCAACACACCTTTCAACGCGGTATTCGCGGTATATGCCTTGACTCGTTCAGCGTAGCTCACAGTTTTGTAGTTACCGTCGGACGTCAACTCACGTCCCCAGCCATTGGTAAATGCCGCACCAAAACCTGCAATTGCCGCTCCCGTTGCATAGCCTTTCAATGCATCAGCACTGGTTACATCTTCCAATACCTTCCCAAGGTTGCCCTTGTTATTGATTGTGCTGGCAGCTGCAGTGCCGGCCATTGAAGAAAGCGCGGTTGTGACCATGACGTTGCCCCAACCTGCTGCGGCCACGCCCGTCGCTGTGCCCGCCGTCACCATCGCCGAACTACCAGCCGCCGCCATGGCAGTACCGGAGCCCGCACTGGCGCCCGCCGCTGCGCCTAGTGGACCGCTTGCTGCGCCTGCCGTCAGTGCCGTCACGACGATAATGATAGCCAGCATCGCGCCCTGCCCGAGGCCCGAGTGGCTGTATTTGAAGGAATCGTGGACCTCCTGAACCTGACGCCAATCAACATCACCACGCTTCTCGGCGTCCTTCAACCAAGCCAGCTGCGGGTCCGCTTGGACCATTACATCAATGGTTTGAGCAACAGTTTTTTGGTCGATATGGTGGAGGTCTACCTTCAGACCATTGACGGCTTGGATCGCGAACTTGCCCTGTGCAACAACCTGAGTCTGGCGGAGAGTTTCATCGGTGCTTCCTCGCCCGGAAGAACTCGTCCAGGCCAAATCGTTCTTGCTTTTGGTGTGACTTTCCTGATGCAGGTCTTTTACCGCCTCGAATGTCACAGATCCCCCACTGAGGATGTTGACATCCTTGCCGCTGGTTATATTGGCGCGCTGGTATAGCTGGTCACTGCCGCTGATCAAGCCTATGTCGCCACCGGCTGTGATTTGAGTGCCAACGTGCGTAACCTGCGTCACCTCATCACGACGGGTCTGTTTATTGCCCCAACCACTATTCTTCTTCATGTCATAGAGGGTATAGGCGCTATTTTGCCCAGCCAGCAGACCCAGCCGGCGGTCGCTGTACAGGTACGCCTCATTTCCCGCGCTGATTTTGCTCGCCACCAGTGTCGTGTCACGTCCGGCCTGACTGGTGAAGTCCCTCCCTGCCGTCAATACACTAGCCGCTTGCGTTGTCTGCTCGTCCGACGTTTTGATGCGTTTCTTACCGTCCTTTTCTCTGCCCTCAACCTTATGCGCCTCCCCAACGGACGCAACGTTGAAATCGCGAGCAGTCTGGATGTTGATGTCCTTACCCGCCGTGGCATTGCTGCCGATGATGTTGACGTCTTGCCCGGCCTTCATGTTCAGGTTGCCGCCCGCCGTGACGCTGGCGGCGAGGTTTTTGACGTCGGTGGTGATGCTGGATTTGTGCCCGCCGTCGCTGAATTCGTGCTTCACGCGAGTATCACTGGCGGCGACTAAATTGAGGTCGCGGCCGGCGGTGAGGTTGGCGTCGTTGCCCGCTACCAGCGCGCCTCGGTTGGTGAGGTCGCGGCCGGCGTCGATGGCGAGGTTTTCGCGGGCGACGATGGTGCCGGCGCTGGTGTCAGTGAGGGTGCGCATGCCGACGCCGTCACGCACCTGGATGGCGGTGGTGTCGTTGGTGACGTCGCCTTTGAGGGCCGTGAGGCTGACTTGCTTGCCGCGAATTTCGCCGGCCATGGCGTTGCGGATGCTGTCCTGGGCCAGCAGGCTCAGGTTGTTGCCGGCTTCGACTAGGCCGCCGGTGTAGATACTGCCGCTGCTGATGGCGGAAAGGTTGTTGCTGGCGCGCAGGGTGCCGACGTTGATCAGGTCGCCGCCGGTGACGAGGTTGAGGTCGCGGCCCTGGATCAGGCTGTTGCCGCGCACGTTGCGCGAGTCGGCCTGGGCCAGGTAGAGCACCGGGACGAGCACGGTCTGGCCGTCGATGACGCGGTTTTCCATCCACACGATGTCGTGGGTCAGGGCGCCGACTTGCTGGCCGGTGAGGGCCACGCCGAGGCTCAGGCGCAGGGCGTCTTTGCTGGCCAGCGCGTTGTCCATCAGGTAGCGGAACTGGTCGGCGTCGCTGTACAGGCCGCCGGCGAGGAAGCGTTGGCCGGTTTGCGCGAGGACGGCGTCGCGGATCAGGCGGGTTTCGTACTGGCCGTCACCGAGGCGGCGCCAGGCGTTGTCGGCGTTGAAGCCGAGTTTGCCGAGCATGTAGTCGGAGCTGAAGAAACCGGACACCGAGGTGAATTCGGGGTTGGTCTCGATCAGGTAGTGGCTGGTGGGGTCGGCGTTCTTGACGAACAGGCCGTACTCGCCCTTGGGCAGTTGGAAGGTGGGCGAGGTGGTGGGGTCGACCGGGGCGAAGGCGGTGCCGGTGTAATCCACCGGCACGAAGCCGCCGCCGGGGGCCACGCCCACGACGGGCAAGACGCTGCCGGGGGCCTGGGCGCTCGGGTCGTTGGCGTGTTTGCTCAGGTTGATGCTGATGCCGCCGACGGGGATGCCGGTCTGGTCGTCGCCGAGTCGGCCGGTGAGTTGCGCCAAGGTGTTTTCGTGCAGGGTGCCGTTTTGCAGGGTGCGAGCAACGTTGAGGTTGACCGTGCCGCCGGCTTGCAGCGTGGCCGCGTAGCCTGGGCCACCGTTGTCAGTCCAAGTGGTGACATTACTGACCTCGGCAAAACGGTCATCGGAAGACCGCGCCTTGAGCGCTTCAAACCGCGCCAGATCGAAGTTGCCCGCAGCGACGGCGGCGTTGAACGCTGGGATGTCGCGAAACTCCATCTGGTCCCAGTAGTCGATGTCGATCCTTTTGGGAGTCCCCACGACGATGGTGTTTTGGCCGGTGCGGCTGCCCGCGCCTTGATTGAGCAGGTCATTGGCGCTGATGCTCAGGTTGCCATTGGCAGCCAACAGGCTGTAGCGGTTCTGAACGTTGTCGCCCTGGATGACCAGGTCTTTGCCGGAGACCAGGCGAGCAGGCGCCGAGTCCTTGATCGCCGACTCAAGGTAGGTCTGGTAGATGTTGATTTGTCCGCGCTTGAACGAGTCATGGCCGCCGCAATGCTGGCCACACACCCACTCTATACGACCAGTGGTCAGTGTCTGGCCCAGTTCGAACGCTGCCTTGGCGTTTTCCACGAATGCGGCATTGATGCCGATATTGCCTTCGCTTTCCACAGTACCCGAAAGGTTACTGAAACCTGCCGCGCGCCCGCCATTGACGGCGGAAAAGGTCAGGCTGCCCTTGCTGTAGGCATCACCGTAAAGGTTGCTGAAGCTGTTACTGCGCAAGGTCATGTCGCCGCCGCTGAACAGCAGCGAATCGGCGGCATTGGTGATGCCGTTGACCGCCGTGAGGTTCACCGCGCCCTGGGCACCGAGGGTGCCACGGTTGTTGATTTGCGCGGCGGCGATATCCAGTTGCTGGCGGGCGGTGAGGAAGCCGAGGTTGTCCAGGGTGCCGCCCAGGGTCAGGCGGGTATTGGTGGCGGCCAGGCGGCCGCCGTTCTGGCTGAGGTTGTTGGCGGCGACCGTGAGTGTTTGCAGGGCCGAGACGCGGCCGCTGTTGTTCATATCGCCGGTGGTGATGCTGATGTCACCGTCGCTGAGCAGTTCGCCGCCGTTGTTCAGGCTGGCCACGTTGAGGAACAAGCCCTTGGCGCTGGCCATGCGGTCACCGGCCTTGAGGGCCAGCGCCTGGTCGCTGTTGTAGGTGAGCACGTCGTTGAGTTGCACGCGGCCCAGGCCGTCGACGTTGCCGAAGGCCCAGTCGGCGCTGCCCATGCCCTGGATATTGCCCTGGCTGCCGGAGAGGCTGGCAGTGTTGAGGTGGAACAGGCCGGTGCCGGCGTGTTGCAGCATGCCGTTCTGGTTGTTGAGGCTGGCGGCGTCAAGGCTGAAGGCCTGGCTGCCGAATTCGAGGGTGCCGTTCTGGTTGTTCAACGCACCGCTGAGGTTGATGCTGCTGCTGGCGCCGCCCAGCGCACGCAGTTGCCCGCTGGCGCTGTTATCCAGGTTGCCGCCGGTGAGGGTCAGGCCCTGGTTGGCTTCGATCAGGCCGCCCTGGTTGGTGAGGGTGTCACGCGAGGTCAGGCTGATCTGATTGCCGCTGACCTGGCCGCCCGCGCTGTTGTCGAGGGTCGCGCCGCTGACGGTCACGTGTTCTTTGCCGAACAGTTTGCCGCCACGGTTGGCTAGGGCTTCGACAGTCAATTGCAGGTTGCCGACCAGGCTTGCCATCAGGCCGCCGCTGCCGTTATCGACGCTGTTGGCCGTGACGCTCAGGCTGTCGCCCTGCACGGTGCCGCCCTGGTTGTGCAGGCTGGCGGTGGTGAGCACGGTGGGGGCGCCGCTGCTGAGGATCAGGCCCTTGCGGTTGCTCAGGTCCTGGCCGCTGTAGGTCACGCCTTCGGCACCGGCCAGCAGTTGGCCGTTGTCGTTGTTCAGCTGCTGCGCGGCGATGTCCAGGCGCTTGCCGCGCAGGGTGCCGCCGTCGTTGTTGAGGGTGGTGAGTTGCTTGACCAGCACGCTGCGTTCGCCCGCGTCGATCTGGCCGCCGGCGTTGGTGAGCAGGTCGCTGACCTTGAGCACCACGTCGCCGCCATCGCTGACCAGCGCGCCTTTGTTGCTGTTGGTGAAGGTCTGCGCGGTGACGTCGACGGTCTGGCCCAGCAGGATGCCGGCGCTGTTGTCCAAGCGCTCGCCATGCAGTTGCAGCAGGCCTTCGCTCTGGATGCGGCCCTGGGCATTGAGCAACTGGCCCGGGCCTTTGAGCAGCAGGCTTACGCCCTGGGCGCCACCGGCGAGCAGGCCGGCATTGCGGTTGTCGAGGCCGGAAGCGCGTAGGTCGAGGCGGTCGCCCAACACGCGCCCGGCACGGTTGTCGATGTCGCCACCAGCCACGTCGAGCAGCAGTTGCTTGCCGACAATCACGCCGCTCTGGTTATCCAGGTGGGCGGCGTGCAGTTCGATATCGCCCTGCCCGGCCTGCAAGCGGCCCTGGGCGTTGTTGAGCTGTTGCGCGGCGGCCAGCGTGAGCTTGCCGGTGTCGGCGCTCAGTACGCCGTCTGCGTTGCTGCTGAGGGTGCCGGCCGTAACGTTTAGGTCGGTGCTGGCCTGGGCGAAACCCTGGTTGTTGTTGAAGGTGTTGGCGATGGCCAGGTTGAGCGCGCCGCCGTCGGCCTGGATCAGGCCCTTGAGGCTGTTGTCGAGGTCGCTGGCATTGACGGTCGCGGTTTTGGCTACCAGTACGCCGTTCTGGTTGTTCAGGTTGCCGGCGTTGACGCTCAGGTCGTTGGCGATGACTTGCCCGCCGCTGTTGTTCAGGTCAGCGCTGGTCAGCGCGAGGCTGCCGCCAGCCATTTCGATACGGCCCTGGCGGTTGTCCAGGGAGGCGCTGTTGAGCGTGGCGGCCTGGCCTTCGCCGAAGCGGATCAGGCCACCGAGGTTGACGATGGCCGGCGAGCTGATCACCAGGCTCTGCTCGCCGAACAGGCGCGCGGTGGCGCCCTGGTTGGCGAGCTTGGCGCTGCTGACCTCGATGTTCTTGGCCTGGATGATCGCGCCCTGGTTGGTCAGCGCTTGCGCGGCGGTAATCGCCAGGCCTCGGCTGGCCAGCAGGTCGCCGCTGGTGGTGACGGTTTGCGCGCTCACCACCAGATCGCCGGTGGTGTTGCGGGTGTTATCGGCAGCGACGCCGGCTTCGATGATGCCGGGGTTGTTCACGCTGGCCGCGTTGATCTCGATGCGCTGGCCGGCGGCAATGCTCTTGCGGTTGACCAGGTCCTGGGCGCTGCTCAGTCGCACGTTGCCGTTGGCGTAGACCTTGTCGGTGAGGTCGACGGTCTGTGCGCTGACCTTGACGTTACCGGTGGCCGCCGCCTGCGCCATGCTCAGGCGGCCGTTGGCGTCGAGCTGGATATCGCCACCACTGGCTGCGAGCGTACCGTCGAGCTTCACGCCCACACCGGCCTCGGTGCCCACCAGCTTGATCGCGCCGGCGTACATGCCGCCCAGGGCCGACGAGTCGATCGCCAGCTCGGGTTTGGCGCTGCCGTCATCGGCGCGCACGGTGGTTTTCAGGCTTTGCGCATCGACGTCGTTACGCCCGGCGATGACGTTGAGTTCGCGGGCGTTGATTTGTGCGTTGATTTTGGCCGAGCGGGTGATGATGTCGAAGCGTTCGACGTTGCTGGCGTTCAAGCCTTCGCCGTCGATGGTCACGGCACCGCCATCGACCTGGTAGCTTTTCAACTGGCCGGTCGGGTCGATGACCGGCTTACCCGTGGTCAGGGTCACGTTGGGCGTATTGATAAAGCCGCAACCGCTGCACGTCACACCGTACGGGTTGGCCACGATGACCTTGGCCGACTGCCCCGCCACTTCGGTATAACCGCGCAACTGACTGGCGCTGCCGCCGTTGACTTCGTTGAGGATGACGTTGGCCGCGCCGCCCTTGAGGTTGGGGTTGCCGACAATGATCCCGCCCAGTTGGGTGTTGACCATAGGGCCGTTGCCATTGTTAAGGATCACGCCGTTGGGGCCGACGTTGTAGTCCTTGAACTGGTTATGAGACAGACCCGCGCCGTTCGGCGTGGCGATGTTCACCACCGGCACGCCATTGCCCGCCGCGCCCACCGTGGTACCCGGCGCACTGACCACGATGCCCTCGGCCTGGGCCAGCAACGGCTGCCAGAACAGCGCGTTGGCGAGGATCAACGCCAGCCCGCGCTTGGGCAGGCCGAAGAATGCGTTTCGCGGCTTCAGGACAGCAGAAGGTTGGCGGGCCAGGAAGGCGAATTGTCGAACATCCATTTTCGTAGTCTCGTTGCAGCGGGCATTAAGGACATGCGGCAGTAACCTGCGCTGGGGGCTCGCTCATTACTGTCGACATGCGATCGTCAGGCTGGCTGGAGATAGAACGTCAGCTCTTATTGCCATATCGGGAAAATGCCATTACTTAGCCATCAGATCGCCGAATAAGTTAGTACAAGGAACGGGGGAAAAGTTCGCGAGGGATGTGTGAATTGGATCCCACTTATCGGAATTTAGGGGTGGGTTTGGTTTTAATAGCGTTGGCGCAGCGGGCGAGTGGGATTGACTCAGTTGCTGCCACGTCAGTGGAGGCCTACCTGAGCTCGGGAGAAGCGGCCGAAGCTCAGGGAGGATATCTATTGTTTTGCGCAACTAGTCGATGGGACTTCTGCGACAGGGCCGGGCGTCTCTAAACTGGAGTGCTCTCATTGTGGCGACCAGGCCTGGAATACTGGCGATTCTGCACAGATTTTGGAGGACGAGGTGCGCCATCAAAAGCAGAGCTTAGGATGAATTTGTCGGGATCCCTCAGGGTCCGACCCATAATAATTTCGCTTTTAATGTATCAGGAACCAGTTCAAAAAGAGCCCGAATTAATTTCAGATGCTCCCAGTAATTTGGTGAAATATCATCACTACAATTATCAAAGTAATACTTAGCCTGATGGTTTAAAAACCATATATCATGCTCGAAAAACTCTGAACTCAAAAAACTACTGGAAAGGTTATGCACTAACTCTGCTTCAAAATAACAAGACCTATCTTTACCCTTTATTCTTTCATCCAAAGTCTGAGTATTTCTTATATAAGACAACGCTAAAGAAAGCATCTTGATGTATATTTCATTTTTTTTAATATGTGCAATCATCATTTTCTCACCGGCATGGACTGGGCCCCAGCTGGGGAAATAGGGGTCAGACCACTATTTTTCAAACCGTGGTCTGACCCCTATTTCTCCTGCACAAGCGTGACAGCTTGCCCTCGAATATCAATAACGACTTGCTGCTGCATTCCTTGCGGTAAATTTTCAGCTCGCTGGAGGGCTTGGTTGGAAACATTACTAATCAATCCGCTTTGATTTTTTACAATTTTGTAGTTTTTCACTTCAACGCTGCATACGTTACCCACACACCAGTCTGGACGGACACTACCTGAAGTGCCATAAGGGACTTCTTGCCCATTTTTATAACTGACTTGTGGGCGAGCTCCCGCACCAAGATCAGCGCCAACATCAATCTCAGATTTTTGGGGTGTAGGACGAACAGCTGTCCCGGTAGAGGCGAGATCATCTGCCTTTCCAGCAGCACCGCCAGTAGCTTTTGCATCAAGAGCGCACCTTTTGCATCAAGTGAACTGCTATTCAGCCACATCAACATCTACGAAAAACGTGGTCTGTCCCCTATCGCTTATCAGGGTCGTTCCCGATTGTTCTATTTGTGCTTTAGCTGAAGAAATTTCTATAGGCTGTCTCAACCCTTACAGAAATGTCATCAGGCGTGAAAGCCAGATTCTCCAATGCAGCCACTTCAATAGATAACAAGGGATTCGCAACTGCAAGTGACTTCAACCCGCACTGTTGGCGAACCTTAAAAATTGCGAAAACCTCCAAAGGCAGCAAATCAAAAGGTGGGTTTTTGAACTCCGGGTCCCAAGCCCCGCCCTTATCTTCGGAGTTAGCTAAGTGATATTGGCATACCTCGTCCAGTACACCGGCAAGCCTTTGCTCATCTGCCCAACTGTCTATCACTTTCTTGTAAATGCCGAGATCCATAGACTCAATCAGGGCAGGTGCATTCCCACCCGAATAGACAGAATAGAGCCACAGCATGAAAGGTTCGAATCGACGCTCTTTGAGATAGCCGGGATCAACAGCTCCATCAACTGTTAACATCCCAACAAGCACATCGGCGACCGACTCCGCTAGATCATGCCTATCCGCAGCAATGAAACCTGCAAGTAAGCAACCTGCATTGCTCAACTGATTGGTCAGATTCGGGGCGTTTCTAATGCCTTGAAGAAAGCTCGTATTAGAAAAGGTCTTAGCTCTGAGCATTAGCACCCAATAGCGGTAAATCATCGCGCGGGATACTTCCTCCCAGCCAGAAATATCACCGGCACAAATAGAAACCTCTCCCTGTATACCGTGACAAACTGCAAGTATCCCCAATGAATCAGATACATTGCCCAACCCCTCCAAGGAGTCACAGGCAAGATCCTCTTCAAGGTACTCAAGCTCTTGAGCCAGCATCCCATCCGACTGAGACAGCCAGTGCCGATGCTGCTCTAGGATTTCTTCTATTTTTTTCATTCTGGTACGCCCCATCAGTCAATTACGCGCCCAAGGTGAGACCCGCAATACTTCACCCTGTAGGTCAACGCCGATCAAATTACCACTCAAATTTTCAGGGGCACGCCTGAACTCCCGAAGCATCTGCCTAGCCTGCTGCTGCTCTGCCACGCTGATGATCTTGTAACGACCTTGTCGACTAGCTGCCTGACCCAGAACATCCTCGGTTTGGATGATTTGGTGTTCGCTGAAGGAGAACGCGGGCCGTCCGACGATTTGCGCCTCCGCTTTGAGGCCGTCAGCCATATGCCCGAAGCCAAGAAATCAGTGATCAAGGCACTGCTCGACGGGATGGTTCTTAAGTACCTGGCATCAAAAATCATGGAGGCGGATAACAGCAGCCGACCACCCAGTGCGTAATCAGAAAAAAGGGCCGATCTGAAAGAGTAAACCGGCCCCCCATACTTCGCTGCTGCGTATAGCAAAAGCTATACGCCATACGTCAGTGTTTATTGAGGGGAAATAGGGGTCAGACCACTATTCTTCTATTTAAAAGAGCAACTCCACTAAACTCTAAAAACGCAAAACCGTGGTCTACCCTATTTCTCCAAAAATAAACCATATTTTTAAAGAGCAACTTCACTGAACTCAAAAAAACGCAAAACGTTGTCTGACCCCTATTTCCCTAACAACATAAATATCACCTTTTCCAGGAATGGTGCGAGGAGAAGGTAGTACAAAATAGGGGTCACAAAATAGGGTCAGGCCACTATTCTTAGTCAGCTTAGCCGCACATCAACAAGCCAACCGAATAAAATAATAACAAAAAATAAATAATATTTCTAAAGGGTAATTCTGCTGAACTTTAAAACACAAAACCGTGGTCTGACCCCTATTCCCTTTCCAAAAATAAACCATATTTTTAAAGAGCAACTTCACTGAACTCTAAAAAACGCAAAACGTGGTCTGACCCCTAGTTCCCAAGTGTATAGCAGCACCTAGAAGACAGAAACCGGATAACTAATTGATACATATAGAAAATACCCACCTCGCGAGAGATGCGTGTTGTGTATTGAGATTTTGCTCCTGTTAAGGAGCGAAAATTCATGCTGAAAAAGGGCGTATTGAGCAGGTAGACCGTAGGTCGTCAGGTTGGTAGACAAAAAGGAGACAAAAGGACTACAAAAAGGGTACAGCTTGAGTACAAGAAGACTACAGGATGAGTGCAGGAAGGCGGCAAAAAGGGTGCACATAGGGTGCAAAACACCGGCGCAAGGCCGGTGTCGATAGTGCCTGATCAAGTTGGGTATATTGGAAACTACATCTGTCGAATATTAGATAAAAAATCATAAAATTCTTTTTCTGTCATCTCAAACTCTGGCCCTTCGACCATTGCCATTAGTGACAACAACGCAATGTCTAAATCTTTTGTGAAAGAAAGGTTTGGATCTTGGTAAATATCAAGTGCCTCTTTTGATATTTTAAAAATATCAAATCCATCAGCAACCACTCTTCCAAGTCTGTCAGCCACTATGTCTTCCATGCTCATTGCTGCCCCCAACTCTTTAGCTCTGCTCCGGTCGGAGGGTAGTGCTGAGCATCAACCGGCTGCCCATTAATACTTTTCGGGTGGACACGGATTACTTCTCCTGCATGGTCATAGCTTTCCATCCATTGCCTCGTACTGCCCGTTTTAGGATCAAACTCCGTGGCGAAAGAAGCACCCCGAGTAGGTCCTTCTGTCCTTGCAGGAACCTCTTGTGTGTAGTAACGAATACGGCCATCAGGCAGTGTTCTAGCGGAAATAGGGGTCATACCACTATTTTTCAAACCGTGGTCTGACCCCTATTTCTCCACTGCGTGATGAGGTGCGCCATCAAGCGCTGAGCTTAGGGTAAATTTGTGGGGATTGCTCAGGGTCTGCCCCCTATTTCTCCCAGCCTAGCACTCATCAGAAAGTCTTTACTCTTCATCCCAAAAATCTCCGGGAGGCGCATACTCCCCACCCCGTAAGACAGCGCACCAGCCATAACTTCTATAAAACATCTCAAGATCAAGGATCTTGTAAACGCCTTCATTAATTTTATGCAATGTAATCAAACCATTAGCGAAATGCGTATATCGACCGCCCGCCCCCGCAACGGCTCTTAACTCCAGCTCTCTACGATCCCATTCTGATACCACCCCAGATGACTCAGGAACCGTATCCGAAAACGAAATTTCAAATTCTTTTGAGACCTTGCAAAAGCAGGGTATTCGTTCCTGCCTGAGTAATTCATTCGTGATCATGTTCTCAGGGAAGTCGATAATTAATTTCACTTAAGTGCACTCCGAGGAACAACAACCTCACCTGAAAAGTTTCTTTGAAAGGTACTGACGGGACTGAAATATTGGGCCCCGTGCGGATCGCGAATAGCTACAACGGAGATTCCATTTCTAGTTGTAACCCCATCCACCACAACAAAATGGGAAAAGTCCGTACCTTTCGTGTTGTCAACAATGCGGACAACCACCGGAGCTCCATCACCGGTGTACCTAGCCAAATCAGCAATATTTCTGTTCCCAAAGGCACTTGCAGGAACGCCTTCAGAAGTCATCAGGCTCGGGGAAATAGGGGTCAGACCACTATTCTTCTATTTAAAAGAGCAACTCTACTAAACTCTAAAAACGCAAAACCGTGGTCTACCCTATTTCTCCAAAAATAAACCATATTTTTAAAGAGCAACCTCACTGAACTCTAAAAAACGCAAAACGTGGTCTGACCCCTATTTCCCTCAGATAAATGCGCGCCTTTTCCACTTTTTTAGGCTCAGCACGCTTTTATGCCTAATCCGATAGGGTGTAAGAAACATCTCCCGAGTCGCGCCAAACTCCATTCGCAAAGCTTATCGGCCGCTGTGGATAACATACCAACACCCCTTCGACGAACTGACGAAACGACAAGTCAAGTCGCGTTATCCAACGCATATTGTCGATTTCCAACAATCGCCAGTTGTCTCCACTGTCGAAGCCGAAAGCAGTCCCGGTGCTATCCCAGCCGAACAGCCACACCTCGCCCTTAGCACCCGATTCATAGGGTCCGTCTTTATAAAACCCATCATCACCAAAGTACTCTACCGCGGGACATAATGTGTGCCTGCGGAAATAGGGGTCAGACCACTATTTTTCAAACCGTGGTCTGACCCCTATTTCTCCACCATCTCTAAACGCATAATTATTGTTTAGTCTCTGGCAGAGGTTTTAATGGCGCGGACACATCCTGTGCGCTCTTTAAACTACGGCTGCCAGAATGTCAGACAGACGCCATATTCATCGAGAAGATCGTCAGCAATTTCAAACTGAAATACCTTCTCTGGAAAGGCATCGGATAACGCGCGCTTCCAATATCTAGTGATCTGTTCAGCAAATAAATGACAAAGACGATAATCTTCTTCCGACAGGCCCACTTTAAATACGGGTCGGCCCGGTGCATCCTCCCACTTTGAAAAGAACTGATTTATTGAAAAAATATTTCTGTATCGTTCAACGTCTCTACGCGATGTACTTTGTTCCAACATACTAGATTCGGTCTCAACCAGCCCGTTCAAATGAAATTTTTGCGGATCGTGTTGCTGAGCGTTAGGCAGCCAGAAAATGTGACCACTGACCTCAATAAAATCAGGAGAGAGCAAACCTAGAACAGAAATTGCCTGTTCTAATGAAACCAAGTGCCCTACATATGAAAAAAACTCCCCGGAGCCAATATCTGAAACAAACAGATTCAACGACTCTTTAGAAATATTACCCTGATAAACTTTCATCATTTCAACCCTAAGCTATCAAGAACCGACTGAGGAACATTTCCCTCAAAAGCTTTTGTATCACTTCCCTTCTTGGGGAAATATGTTCCATTCGGAGCTTGGTTCCATTCGACTACCTTAATCCGAGAGCTAGACACATCATATAGCGCACGCCCCTCAGGACCGTAGACAACAACATGCCCATTTCCAAGATTCGCATAAGAATCGGGAGTTTGCCCTTGCAACGGATACTGAACACCACCACGCGTTCCCGTGACCGTCACATTCGTTTCCCTGAGTCCCTTGGTATAATCTAAATCAATAGTATTACCGGCAGAGTCCGTAATGAACCTGGGTGTATTTGGAGCGCTAGTAGTTGCTTTTGCACCCGCGAAATCCGCATCGTTAGCAGCAGCCTTACCAGCATCTACAAAGCCAGTTTCTCCAGAAACCAGCCCTGAAGGAGTTGCTTTCGCGCCACCCAACTCTACTCGAGCAGCAACCTTAGCCGTAACCTTCTCCGCCAACAAGGCGCCACCCTTCACAAGCCCACCGCCAACTGAAAGGACCGCAGCCATATCGCTGATCAGCCTTCCAGTTTCAACCCCGGCGTTAAAGGAGCCACTGGGCCCGGCTTCTTCATACTGCGCTTGCAGTCGGTCTATGCGATCAATATACGGCTGCTTGACCGCGTCCCAAACACCACCGCTCTCCACTACAGCTTTGAGCGCCGCATAGGTCTCCTTGAGGCTGCCTGCAGTGTGCACGATACCGTCAACAGTGTCGTTCAGCCCCAGAACAGCACCAGCGGCAGCACCGACTGTAAAACTCGCATCCTGTGCGATGTCGATCGCTGTCCACTTCGTAGCTGTGCCTGTACTGCAGACCAACGTCGGACACTCCCTCATTTCCTTGTCTCTCTGAGCCTTCTGCGCCTTGCTCAGATAGTTGTTCTGGACGGCATTAGTGCCCGCTTGCGCGCCGGTCACTGCCCCACTCAGGTCACCGCCCGCAATCCCCCCAGCCAGCCCAGCGGCCAAACCGGACAGCGCAACCACCGTCTCTCTCTGCTCCTGCGTCAGATCCGCCGTTTTAGTGTTTGGGTACAGTTGATGGGCGATCAATTCGCCCGTCGCTGCCCCGGCACCGCCTGCCAGCGCCGAGTTGCCTTGGGCCTGTGCCACCACGGCACCCAATACCGCATGCGCCATGGTATTCAGCGCATCGTTGTCTCCGGTGGTTTTCTTGATCACTTGTGCCAAGTAAGGAGACGACGCCCCCGCAATAGCGGAGCCAATATCGCCCCCCACCAGCCCTTGCAATGCTGCTGTCACCGCCTGTGCTACACGCGGGTAATTACCGCCGACCCCGTAGTCGGCCATGATTCGTTTATAAGCGTCAGTGGCGATCAGTTTTTTCTTGTAGGCGTCGACGTCCTCTTTTTTGGCATCTTTTCCAGGCTCTTTGATGCCACGCTTATCAAGTTCAGCACGCGCTTCTTTATCGGCATCGATCTGACCCTGAGTCCGAACGATGTCTACCGTCTGAGTGCCAATATCCGCAATCAACTGCACCTGCCGCAGCCGTTTCTGCTCTTTCTCCTTATCGAAGATGGGGCTGATGGCACCGTTGGCGTGTTCAACATCGTGACTCAGCGTTGCTACGTCCTGCTGCTGTTTGGCAGGGTCGCGTATATCGAGACTGCCATTGGAAATAGCCGATGAGGTCGTGCCGCTGTCACTGTCGCCATGATTGAACGCGATCAAGGTGCCGCTGGGCATGTTGCTGATGAACGCGTTGGTGCCATCGCTGCCACTGCTGACGCTGGCGCTCTGCAACTGGCTTGTGTAGTCAGCCTTGTTCTTTAAAACGCTCCAGCCCAGGGTGCCGGTGTTCAGGCGGTTTTTGTCCGGCGTGGCCGTGCTGGCGATCACGCTGCCATCGAGTTGGGTATGGTTGCCCACATCGATCTGGTAGCCGCCCTTGCCGCCGAACAGGCCGGTTTGCTCCTGCACGCTCTGGTATTTGGAGTCGATCTTGCTTTTGCTGATGCTCAGGTTGGCGCTGGCGCCGCTGCCGATGATGGCAAAACTGACGCCCCCACTGACATCCGTTTGCTTGGACTTGTAGTTATCGGTGTCCTGCAGGCTTTGCAGCGTGAAGTCGCGACCCACGGTGGCGGTGATTTTGTCTGCGCTGACTTGCGCGCCTTTGAGGGCGGTGTCTCGTCCGCTGATCAGGCTGACCTGTTTGCCCGCGTCCAGCGTTGTCTCCGTCCAGGTGGTGCCGGTGCCCTTCTCGTTGCCGGTGCCCTTGTTCGCATTGGCGAAGATACTCAGGCCACTTTCTCCGGAACCCACGCCCAGACTGATGCCAATCGCTCCACCGCTGCTGCTGTTTTTGCCATCGAGCTTTTGATTGTTGGCCGCAGCCTCCAGGCGAATATCACGCTCCGCAGCCAGCGTCATTTCATTGCTGGCCTGGAGCTTGCTGCCTTGAACGCGGATATCACCGGCGTCTCCCGGCGTGCCATTCCCCTGCGCCACGATGGTGAGGTTATTGCCCGCCGTCAGGTTGCTGCCCTGGCTGAGGGTTTGTTCCTGCGTCTGTCTGGAGTCGGACTTCTGCGACCCCAGGGAGATGCTGATACCTACAAACTGCCCAGCGTTGGCGCCGGTCATGCCGCCATCCTGCTGCGCCGCTTGCCACGCCTGCACCCCCGTCAAACCCGCCTTCACACCTTGCAGCGCCGAGAGGCGGCCGTCGTCCTCGCTTTTGGCTTGCTTGGCAGTTCGGTAAGCGGAGTCCACCGCGCTACCCACGGTGCCGGAGAGTGCCAGGGTCAAACCACTGGTTTTGCTTTTGGCCGTCTGTTCGCTGCGGTTGTTGTTTTCGGACGCCAGGATGCTGACATTTTGCCCAACCAGGCTGATGTCTTTACCGGCAACCACGTCAGAGCCTTTGATGGTGAGGTCTTTGCCCGCCCGGATATCCACGCTGCCCAGCACGCTGCCGATGTTGCTGGCCCGGGTGGTTTCGGTGCTGCTGGTGAGGGTGTTTTTATTGCTGCTTGAACCCAACGTAACGCCGATGCCGCCGCTGCTCATCAAGCCCGATTTTTTGGTCGAGGACGAATGGCTTTGTTCAAAGGTTTCCGTTGCCCCATCAATCACCACATTACGCCCGGCAATCAGGCTGGTGGCGTTCGTGGACACCACGTCACTGGCGCTCGTGCCGATGTCGCGACCGGCACGCACGACCACCGTGTCGGCGCTGATGGATGAACCCTGTTGGGTAATCTGGTTACTGCTGTCGATGCGCGTTTTCTGGCTGCTGGACAGCAACCCTTTGCTGGTTTTGGTCTTGCGGTAATAGCTGTAGTCGCTGTCTTGGGCGGCCTTCAGCGTCAGATCATTGCCCGCATAGAGGAAGGCTTCCTTGCCCGCGCTCGCGCGACTGGCGCTGACGGCGAGGTTGTTGCCTGCACTCAGGGAGAGGTTTTCGCCGGCCACCAATGAGGTGCCTACCTGCTGAACGTGATCCTCTTTGCTGGTGACCTTCTTGGAATTGAACGCCGAATGCTGTTCATTCGCCGCCGAAGCCAGGTTCACATTGCCCTTGGCCACCAACGCCAGATCACGCGTTGCATTCAACTGGCTGCCGATGGCGCTGATGTCCCGTGCCGCCACAATCTGGAAGTCCCGCCCGGCTTCTACCACCGTGCCGTACTGGGTCACGTTGCTGCTGCGTGAGTAGGTGCTGACGCTATTGGCGTTACGTTGTTCGGCAGTGACGAGGTTCACGTCACGCCCGGCCTGGATACGGGTGTCGGTACCGCTCTTGAGTACACCGCCGGTGCTGTTGATGTCGCGACCGGCTTGCAGGGTCAGGCTGTTGGCGGCTTCGATGCGCGCGGCGTTGTCGACGAAGTCGGTGCGTTCGGTGCGATAGCCGCTGCTGCTCTGGTGGCTGGTGACGGTGCGTTCGTTGAGCACATCGCCATTTACCGCAGCGGCGCTGACGTCGCGCCCGCTGATGATGCCGCCGGCGCGGTTGGTGAGGCTGTTGCCGGCCAGCAGGTCGAGACGGTTGCCCGCTGCGATGAGGCCACTGTTGACCATGTTGCGCCCGGCGCTGGCGGCCAGGTTATTGGTGGCGCGCAGGGTGCCGACGTTGGTCAGGTCTGTGCCGCTGACCAGGCTCAGGTCGCTGCCGGTGATCAACGCGCCATTGGGCGCCAGGCGGTTGTTGGCCTGGGCCAGGTAGAGCACCGGCACCAGCACTTGCTGGCCGGCGACGGTGGCGTTTTCCATCCACACGATGTCGTGGGTCAGGGCCGCGACTTGTTCGGCGGTGAGGCTTACACCGACCGACAAATTGAGCGCCTGACGGCTGCCGATGGCGTTGTCCATCAGGTACTTGAACATCGCCGTGTCGCTGGTTTGACCGTCGATGAAGCGCTGGCCGGTGCGGGCAATGACCGCTTGCTGAATCAGGCGCTGTTCATAGAGGCCATCGCCCAGGCGTTTTTGCGCCTGGTCGGGGTCGTAGCCGAGCTTGGACAGCATGTAATCGGAACTGAGGAACTGGCCGAGATTGGTCAGCTGCGGGTTGGTTTCGATCAGGTATTTCTGTGGGTTGGAGACGAACTGGCTGTCCGGCAGGCCTTGCACGCGGTTGATGGTGACACCGTCGGCCGAGGTGCCTGCGGCGGGTACGACCGGCCCGGAAGCCGGGGCTCGGTCTACGCTGCCGCCGCCCAGGCTCCAGCCTTGCGGGCCGGTACTGGCCGGCGCACTGGCGCTTTGGCCGCTGAGGCGGAACAGACCGCCCTGGCCGCTGGGCAAGGTAAAGCCGGGCAAGCTCAGCGGGTTGATCTGCTGCTGGGCCAGGTCCGGAGGCAATTGCGCGTTGAGGGTGACGCGGGTCGAGTAACCGTTGGCGGCACTGGCGCCGGTCGCGCCGGTGGTGGTTTTTGCACCCGCCCCGATGTAGGTGTAACCCGGGCGCACCACGCTGTTGTCGATACCGGCCTGCGCCTTGACGTCCACCGCGCCGGCAGCCTGAATCACGGCAGCATAACGCTGATCATCGCTGGCGATTTTGGTGACCTTGCCGAACTGCGTGCGCTCGATCTCCATCATGCCGATGAAGTTGGCCACGGTGGCCTCAAGGCCGCCGAGGTCATTGGGGTTGTAACCGGCGCTTTTGAACCAGTATTTGTTGGTGAGTGCGGCGGCTGCATCGAACCAGCGTCCAGGGTGCTTGGTGCGCTCTGACGTGAACAGACGATAGGTCTCGGTCTCGCCGGTTTCGATGCCGGTGTTGACCAGGTTGTTCAGGCGCGCCGTGAAGTTACCGCCGGCCGCGATCGAGCTGCTGCTGTTGAGCAGGTCGCCGCCCGCCAGGGTCATGTTGCCGCCGGCGGTGATACTCGAACCGGCACTGGCGGCGGTCACTTCCAGCTTGTCGCGGGTCAGCAACTCCCACACGTAGTTGCGCGGGGTGCCGCCTGCTTTGCAGTCACCGGCGTTGACGTACTTGATGCACGCGCCCTCGGTGGCCGAGGCGGTGTAGACACCCGCGTCGTTGACGGTCAGTACCGCACGTTCGTTTTTGATCGTGGCGGCGGTGAGGGTCAGGTCACCATCACTCTGCATGCTCGATGAGCTGTTGATAATGCTGTCGGCCAGGCCGCCCTTGCCGTCGCGATCGACACTCAGGTTGCCCATGCTGTAGAGGTCGCCGTAGCTGTTGTTCAGCGACGCCACGCGCAGGCTCATGTCGGCGCCGCTGAAGATCAGGCCGTGGTCGTTGAGCAATGCGCCGGTGTTGACCGTGAGCGTTTGCCCGCTGCCGAGCGTGGCGTAGTTGTTGAGCGCGCCCGCGTTGATCAGCAGGTCGGTGGCCGAGGTCAGGCGGCCGCGGTTGTTCAGGGTGCCGCTGAGGGTGGCGCGGGTCACGCCACCGCCGGCGATGCTGGCGGTGTCACTCAAGTTGGCCTGGGCGGCGGTCAGGTTCAGTTTGCCCAGGCTGCTGATGCGCCCGCTGCTGTTCAGCGCGCCGCTCAGGCTCAGGTCAAGGTCGCCGTCGCTGGCGATCAGGCCGTTGGTGGACCAGTTGCCACCGCTGCCGATAAAGCGCCGGGCGCCGAGCAATTGACCGGTCGCGGTCTGTTCGAGGCTGTTGACGTTGACGGTCAGTTGCCCGGCCTGGATCACGCTGCTGTTGGTCCAGGTGTCCTGGGCGATGGTCAGGTCGCCACGGGTGACCAGGCTGCCGCCTACATCATTGAGATTGCGCGGCGCGATGCCGAAGGTGCCGGTGCCCACATGCAGCACATTGCCGCCGAGGTTCTGCAGGCGGTCGGCGTCCAGGCTCAGGTTGGTGTTGGCTGTTTCCAGCACGCCGTCGCGGTTGTCGAACAGCCCGCCAATGGCGAACTCGGTGGTGCCGCTGTTACCCAGTGCGCGCAGGCGGCCGGTCTGGTTGTCCAGGCTGGCGGCGCGGACCTTGAGGGTGGATTCGCTTTCGATGATGCCCAGGCGGTTATTCAACGCGCCGCTGAGGTCCAGGTCGATCTGGCGGGCGGCAATCTGGCCATCGTTGTCGCCGCTGTTATCGAAATCGTGACCGACCACGCGCATCAGGCCTTTGGCATAGAGCCCGCCGTTGCGGTTGTCGAAGTTGCCGGTGGTGACCAGGCCGTCGCCGGCCTGGGCGGAAATGCGTCCGCCGTAGTTGTCTACGCCACCGGCCTGCAGGTCCAGGGTCTGGCCCTGCATCACGCCGCCCTGGCGATTGTTGGTGAGGTCATAGCCGTTGCGCAGCACACCGACCACTCGGGTCTGCAGCAAGGCCTGGAGGCTGGCGAGGGTGCCGCCCCGGTTGTCGAGGCTGGCCGCGCCGGCCTTGAGGTTGCCGGCCTGGGCGATCAGTTTGCCGCTCTGGTTATCGACCGCATCGACCACATCGAGGGTCAGGCCGCCCTGGCTTTGCACCGCGCCTCTGGCGTTGTCGAGACGGTTGGCGCTGAGCGTGAGGTCAGCGTTCTGGCTGTAGATCAAGCCGTCGTTGCCGTTCTGTACCAGACCGCTGGCGGTGATGCTCAGGCGCTCGTTGGCCGCCAGCGTGCCGCGATTGCGGTTATCCAGGCCGCCGGTCAGCAGCGTCAACAGGCCTTGGCTGGCGAGTTGCCCACCCTGGTTGTCGATCTGCGCGGCACGGCTGATCAGCAACGGGCCAGCGCTGGCCAACTTGCCGTTGGTGTTGGTCAGGGTCGCCAGCAGGTCCAAGCGAGTGGCAGCGCCGCCGCTGATGGTGCCGGCAGTGTTGTCCAGGTTCTGCGCGGTCAGGTTCAAGGCCGTGCCGCTGTCGATGGCGCCGCCGTTGGCATTGTTCAGCAGCCCGGTGACGTTGAGGGTTTGCTCGGCAGCGCTGGAAAGCGCGCCTTTGTCGCTGTTATCCAGCTCGGCGGCACTGACCGTCAGCGCTTTCTGGCTGACCAGCGCACCCGCGCCGCTGTTGAGCAGGCGGCCGGTGAGCGTGGCATTGAGGTCGCCGTAGCGGCTCGAGAGGGTGCCGCCGTTGCGGTTGTCCAGGCTTGCGGCAGTGGCGTCCAGGCCTTGCCAGCCGGACATCAGCCCGTTCTGGTTGATCAGCGTCTCGGCGTTGAGCACCAGCAGGTTATTGCTGATCAGCTTGCCCGCGCTGTTGTCGAGGGTACGACCACTGAGGGTCAGGGTCTGCGCGCTGGAGAGTTCGCCGCCCTGGTTGCTGAGGTCACGCAGGTGATTGATGCTCAGGTTGCCGGCGGTGGTGATCAGGCCACCGGTGTTATTGAGGTCGCCGGTGGCACTGCCGAAGTCCACGGCAATCGCGCTGCCCAGCAAGGAGCCGCCCTGGTTATCCAGGCTCGCGGTATTGATGCTCAGAAGGTTGGCCGCGTTGATCAGGCCCTGGGCCTGGTTGGTCAATGGGCCGCTCACGTTGAGCAGGGTGTCGCCACGGCTGGTGAGGGTGCCGCCGCTGTTGTCCAGGCTGGCAGCGCTTGCGTCAACCGCAGCGGCGGCAATCATGCCCTTGACGTTGGCCAGGGCCTGGCCGATGCGCAGGGTCAGGGCGGCGTTGCTCAGCAGTTTGCCGCTGCTGTTATCGAGGTTGTCGGCGGTGAGTGTGAAGGCCTGGCTGCTGGAAATCTCGCCGCCCTGGTTATTAACGTCCTTGAGGTTGTTGAGCATCAAGAGCGGGCCGTTGATCAGCCCGCCCTGGTTGTTGAATTGGCCGCGATTGAGTTCAAGGGTCAGGCCGGTGGCGCTGGTCACCTGACCACCTTGCTGATTGTTCAGGTCGCGAGTGTCGATGCGCAGCGCATTACGCGCGCTGAGGGTGCCCTGCTGGCTGTTGTCGACGGCTGCGCTGGTCAAGGTCAGGGTGCCGTCCGTCACCAGGCGGCCGCCCTGGTTGTCCACCGCGTCACGGGCGGCGATGCTCAGCGGGCCGGCGCTGGAGAGCGCGCCACCACGGTTGACCAGGGTGCCCGTGGTCACGGTGAGCAGCCCTTCGCTGCTGATCAGGCCTAGGTTGCGGTTGAGCAATTGATCGACGTTCAGGTTCAGGCCAGTGCCAGCCACTACCAGGCCGCCATCGCTGTTATCCAATTGCGTGCCGTTCACCGCCACGCCCGCACGGCTGGACAGCTCGCCGTTGCGGTTGTCGATGTTGGCGACGTCGACCTGCACGCCGCCGGTGCTGGCGACCAGGCCTTTCTGGCGGTTGTCGAGGCGATTACCGGTGAGGTGAAGAACGCCCTGGCTGGTGACGCGCCCGTTCTGGTTGTCGAGCGTGCCGGCGCTGAGGCTCAACGCGTTGCCCGCCGTGACCAGGCCCGCGACGTTGTCCAGGGTGGTCACCGTCAGGTTGGCAGTGTCCAGGCTGGAGATTTCGCCGCCGGTATTTTGCACCGTGCCCAGCGTGGCAGTCAGCGGGCCGTTACTGGCGATCAATCCGCCCTGGCCGTTCTGCAGCGCGCCGGCGTCGATAGCCAGCGCGGTGTTGCTGAGGACTCGTCCGTTGTTGCGGTTATCGAGGGCAGCCGCCGTGACGCGAGTGCCTTGCCGGGCGCTGAGGGTGCCGCCCTGGTTGTTCAAGGCCTGGGAATCGACGCTCAAGCTGCGGCTGGCGATCACGCTGGCGCCATTGTTGTTGACGGCCTGGCCGCGCAGGCTGACATCACCTGTGGAGTTGCGGGTGTTATCGGCGTTGACGCCGGCTTCGATGATGTCTGCGTTGGTCAGCGTGCCGCCGCTGGACAGTGCAATGCGGTCGCGTGCGGCCAGGCTTTTGCGACTGTTGAGATCGCCCTGGGTTTGCACCTCCAGCGCGGTACCGGCATACATCGGTCCCTGGGCGTCAAGGCTGGCGGCTTTGACATTGATCGCGCCGCTGGCAGCGGTCTGCGCCAGGCTCAAGCGCCCATTGGCATCGAGCTGGATATCACCACCACTGGCCGCCAGGGTGCCGTCGAGCTTCACGCCCACGCCGGCTTCGGTGCCTACCAGTTTGATCGCGCCGGCATACATGCCACCCAGGGCCGACGAGTCAATCGCCAGCTCGGGTTTGGCGCTGCCGTCATCGGCGCGGGCGGTGGTTTTCAGGCTTTGTGCATCGACGTCGTTGCGCCCGGCGATCACGTTGAGTTCGCGGGCGTTGATTTGTGCGTTGATCTTGGCCGAGCGGGTGATGATGTCGAAACGGTCGATGTTGCTGGCGTTCAGGCCTTCGCCATCGATGGTCACCGCGCCGCCCTCGACCTGGTAGCTTTTCAGCTGGCCGGTCGGGTCGATGATGGGTTTGCCGGTGGTGAGGGTGACGTTGGGCGTGTTGATGAAACCGCAACCGGCGCAGGTCACGCCGTACGGGTTGGCGACGATAACTTTGGCCGACTGCCCCGCCACTTCGGTATAGCCGCGCAACTGGCTGGCGCTGCCGCCGTTGACTTCGTTGAGAATGACGCTGGCCGCGCCGCCCTTGAGGTTGGGGTTGCCGACGATGATCCCGCCCAGTTGGGTGTTTTGCAGCGCGCCGTTGGCGTTGTTGAGGATCACGCCGTTGGGGCCGACGTTGTACTGCTGGAACTGGTTATGGGACAAGCCTGCGCCGTTGGGCGTGGCGATGTTCACCACCGGCACGCCATTGCCCGCCGCGCCCACCGTGGTACCCGGCGCACTGACCACGATGCCCTCGGCCTGGGCCAGCAGCGGTTGCCAGAACAGCGCGTTGGCGAGGATCAACGCCAGCCCGCGTTTGGGCAGGCCGAAGAACGCGTTTCGCGGCTTCAGGGTGGCGGAAGGTTGGCGGGCCAGGAAGGCAAATTGTCGAACGTCCATTTTCAGTTTCTCGCTGCGGCGCAACGTTGAATTACAGGAACAAATCCAGGCGGAAGTAGATCGGCGCTTCGCGCTCGGTGACGACGCCGGGTCTTTCCAGCGAGTGGGCAAAGGTCACGCTGGTGCTGACGTTCTTGCCTCGGGCGAACAGCTCCAGGGAGTTGCTGGACACGCGGCCATGAACGTTGTCGTTGTAGCGGTCGTTGCGGATCACGCCCTGGTCGTAGCCGACGCTGGCGCCGTATTCGAAGAAGGCCGGGCGCATCCAGTCGAGGGTCACCGGGCGCGCCCAGCGCACTTCGTTGCGCCAGTAGCCGCCGCTGTCGCCGGTCAGCAACTGATCCTTGAAACCGCGCACCGAAGCCGAGCCGCCGAGGCTCATGCGCTGGGGCGAGAACAGCGGGTCTTCACTGCGCTGGCCGGTGGCCAGGCTGCTGAAGCTGAACGACTCGCCCCACAGGCTGAACGGTTGCAGGTAGCTGACGGTGGCGGTGTATTTGCGGTAGCGCGAGTTCGGCTGGCGGCGGCCGAAGGCGTCGCGCTCGTCCTGCGACTGGGCGTCGAGCAGGCCGATACCGCTTTGCATGCCCAGGTCCAGGTTGACGAAGGCCGTGCCGATACGCCGCCCGTGGTTGACGCCCAGTTGCAGTTCGCTGAGGCGGTTGCTGCTGGGCGCGGTGCGCACGTCGAGGATGTAGTTGTTGGTGCGCAGGTGCGCCAGGCCGACGTTGACCGAGGTCTTGCTCACGTCATCGCGGTGGATTACCCGTTCGGCGCGCAGTTGGTGGTTCTGGTTGTCGCCGTCCTGCTTGTATTTGAAGTCGTCGGTCACGCCGAAGGTGCGGTAGTCGCTCTCGCTGTAGGTGTAGCTGAAGTTCCACCAACCCCACGGCACGTTGTAATAGAGCATGGTGTTTTTCGAGGTTTTCTGGTGGTCGCTGATGGCGTCGTGGCCGCCGCGCAGAATCAACTGGTCGCCCAGGCCCAGCGGGCTGTCCCATTCAAGGCCGGCGCCCCATTGCTGTTCGCCGGTGCTTTTCTGGCCGTCGTTATTGCGCGACAGGCTGGCGCGCCAGGGCTTTTGCGCGGTGTTCTTGACCACCACGTCGCTGCCGCCCACCTGGCTGCCGGGGGTCAGTTCCATCTGCGCTTGTTTGGACGGCAGGCGGTTGAGCTGGTCCACCAGTTGCTCGATTTCACGCAGGTTCAGCGCTTCGCCGACCTTGCCAGGAAACGCCATGGCCAGTTCGCGTTCGGTCACGGTGCTGCCTTCGGCGCTGCGCAAGGCTTCGAGCTTGCCTTCCACCACCAGCACTTGCAGGTGGCCGGTGGAGAGGTCTTGCTGCGGCAGGTAGGCGCGGCTGGTGACGCGGCCTTTGCCGAGGTAGTAATCGGTGATGGCCTTGAGCAGGTCGTTGAGCTGGGACACGCCCAGGCATTGGCCGACGTAGGGCTTGAGCAGGCGCTCGCGCTCGGAGGCCGGCAGGCTGTCGGCGCCTTTGAGTTCGATGTCCTTGATCGGGAAGCAACGGGTGTCGGCGGGCGCGGTGGGCGCCTCGGGTTTGGCCGCTTTGCCGGGCAGGTCCTTGAGTTCTTCAAGGCGCCGCTGTTGCTCTTCGAGCAGGCGGTTCTGCCGATCGCGGATCAGGTCCTGGTCCCCGGGCGTGGGGGCAGCGAATGCAGTGTTCAGGCTCAGGCAAGCGAGCAGGAAAGTGCATAGAAGAAACCGAGTCCGTGGCATTGGCAGAGGCATGTTCGATCCGTCGAAAATCAAAGGCCGGCAAGCTAACATCGAACGTTCAGCAGACCAAGACGCGGGGGCTGTCGGGTGTTCGAGCGTGTTTGCGGTCAACCTAATGATTAGTAACAAAAAATAATTATCGAACAGTTTCCGGCCTGACTACTGACACGTTTAATCCGACCGGCGGCAACTGTTTCGAGCGTGATTCGACTAACAAGCCGCGATCGCCATTATTTAGCCATCAGGTGTTATCGAGTTAGGGTTAGTACCGGGGAGGGGAGGAAAGTTCGCGGCGGTTTTGTGATTTGGATCCCATTTATCGGAAATCCAATCAGTTTTTTTGAACCCGTGCGCATTCACAGCACTGGAGATCTGAATGTGGGAGGGGGCAAGCCCCCGATAGCGGTGAATCAGTCAGCCAATGTTTAGCTGACACACTGCTATCGGGGGCAAGCCCCTCCCACATTGGGTAGTGCAGCACTGAAGATATCAGCCAAGGCCTTTGTCTTTTTCCGAGCCGGGCACCAGGGCCAGGCCAGGGCGTTCGACATCGCGGGACACGTGGGATTTCACTTCCCCCACGCCGCCCTCTTCGTCGTTGTGAATCACCAGCACGCCGGGGCGGCGCAGTTGTTCCAGGTCGCCCTCGCCCAGCTTGAAGCTTTCACTCAAGTGCTGGTCGCTCAGGGCATTCGCCTCGGCGCGACGCTGGGCGAATTTGCGCCCTTTGCGTTGCTGGTAGCGTGCCCAGGCAATCAGGATCACGGCGTTGAACAGCGCGATCCACAGGTAGGTTTGCAAGGTGTTGAGCGCGGCGAAGATCGGCGCTTCCAGGCGCGGGCCGCCGTGGGTTTCGAGCATGGCGTTCATGCCCCGGGCCAGCAGCCAGACCAGGCCGGCCCAGGCCAGCAGGGTGAGCACCACATCGATAATCCACATCACCAGGTTCTGGCGGGTTCTGACCAGTTTCATCGTCACGCCTCCTCTTGGGCAGGTTTGATACCACGGTCCGGGCTGACCCAGCGGGCGCGTTTCTGGTGCTGGTTGAACAACACCTTGGGAAAGCTGACCAGGGTGGTGAACAGGCTCACCAGCCAGAACACCATCGGGTACCACACGGTCCAGAACAGGGTTTTCCACAGGTCTTTTTCGTAGCGCCGGTCAATCAGGATGCTCACCGCGAACTGCAGCAGGCACACCATCGCCAGCACCAGTCCGGTAAACGCCGGCGGCACCAGGGAGTCGACGGTAATCGCCTGCGGCAACACCATGAATTTGCCCAGGCCCCAGAACACCACCGAGAGCAGGAAGGTGAAGGCCCAGCCGGTGGACAGGCAGTATTCGAACAGCAGCGGCCACAGGTAGCGATGGCGCCATTGCCAGATGCCACGGATATTCTTGAACAGCACTTCAGCGCCGCCCTGGGCCCAGCGCAGGCGCTGTTTCCACAGGCCGCCGACGGTTTCGGGCATGAGAATCCAGCACAGCGCACGCGGCTCGTAGAAGATCGCCCAGTGATCGAGTTGCAGCTTCCAGCTGACATCGATGTCTTCGGTGATCATGTCGGTGCTCCAGTAGTCGATGCGGTCCAGCGCCTTCTTACGGAACGCCACCACCACACCCGACACCGTGAAGATGCGCCCGAACACGCGCTGGGTTCGCTTGATCAGGCCGATGATCGAGGAAAACTCGCCCACTTGTACCCGGCCGATCAGGGTCGAGCGTGTGCGCACACGCGGGTTGCCGGTGACGGCGCCCAGGCGCGGGTTGTCGAGCATCGGCGCGACCATATAGGCCGCCGCGTTTTTGTCGAGCAACGCATCACCGTCGATGCACACCAGGTATTCGCTGCGCGCCGCCACCGCGCCCATGCGCAGGGCCACGGCCTTGCCCTGGTTCTGCGCCAGGTGCAGCACGCGCAGGCGTGGGTGTTGCAGCGCCAGCGCGTCGAGTACTGCGGCGGTGTTGTCGCTGGAGCCATCGTTGACCGCGATCACTTCGATGTTCGTGTACACCTGGGCCAGGGCGGCCGCCATGGTGTCGGCGACGTTATCGCCTTCGTTGTAGCAAGGGATGATGATCGAGATCAGCGGGTTGCCGGCCAGGGTCGGCGCCGGCGTGTCTTCCTGCCATGGCCAGTGGCGTTCCCAGTGCAGCCAGAAGTACAGGCCGCCGGCGATCCACAGCGCGGACATGAACAGCGGGTAGAAAAACACGAAGTCCATCAGGAACTGCCCGGTGACCAGGAAGATCAGGCCCAGGGGCACACCCAATACCAGTGCCAGCACGAATATAGCCAGGATTCTGTCGAACATGATCAAGGGTTCCACTGGTTGGAAAGGGCCGGACGTATCGTCTTCAAGTCCGGGGAGTTTTCCAGGAAGTTGTCCGGGTAATAGCCAAAGCTCTTGACCCCCTGGCGTTTGAGCACGCCCATCCATTGCGCCAGTTGCTCTGCGCTGATATCCGGTGCGGCTTTGGTGCGCCAATCTTTGGCTTGCAGCTCGAAAACGGTTTTTTCCATAGCGCCGGGGCGTGCCTTGACCGTGGCCACCAGTTTTTCCAGCCAGGCGTTGGAGTCTTGCAGCGATTGGCCTTCCATCAGCGGCATGGCCATCGGCGCGGTCCAGTCGTAGGCCTGCAGGAAGTCATCGAGGTTCTGCGCGAACCAGGCTTCGCTGGCCGGGTTGAGCATCGGTTCGGCGAAGATATTGCGCGCGGTCAAGATCTGCGGGCCGCGTATGGCGCGGAACTTACCGGTCAACTCGTGGGTGAAGTCGATCAGGTAGCGGCTCTTGAAGCGGGTCCAACGCTGCATCACGGCGGGGTCGGCGCGCAGCGCGGCGATGTTGTCCGGCAGGCCCTGGGCGGCGTACGCCTTGAGGGCTGCGGGGCTGGCGTCTTCAAAGTCGCTGAGCACCGCGTCATCGTGATACAGCACGCCATCGATGCCGCTGTTGCTGGTGCGTGCGAGGTCTTCGTAAATTTCGCCGATGACCTGCCGCACTTTCGGGTCAAAGGGCGACAGGCGCTGATATTGATCGGGATCGGGCGCCACCTTGCCGGTCTGCGGGTCCCAGCGGGTAACGCGCGGCAACTTGGAGTCGAGGGCGAAACTGAGCACCGGCATCCACGCAAACACACTGGCATGGGCACGGGTATGCAGCTGCCAGGAGACGCGGTTGAACAGGTCGGCACGCATCGGCAAGTGGCGGTTGGGGAAGTACAGCGAATGCACCAGGCCGTCGCCTTTGGGGTCGGCGTAGGCTTGCAGGAATACCGTGACAGCTCCCATGTCCACCACGCGCTGAACCAATACATCCAGATTGCGCGCCTGTTGGGCCGGGTCGGGATCGTAGACGTGATCCAGGTCCACATGCAGTACGCGCAACGGCGCCTTGGCCTGCACCGAAACCATGCTGCTGGCGAAGTGTTCGCCGTCCGGATCGGAAGCTACCAGAAAGCGCGGGCTGTTCATCAGCTTGTTCGAGTCATCCAGACCGTCGTCCAGGGTCAGCGCCATCTCATAGCCGTGCTCTCCCACCACGGCCAGGGTAGTGCCGTCGGCCGCACCATATGGCCATACCCACACACGAGGTGCCTTGCCGGTGACGGTTTTGATCTTGTTGGAGATCCCCACCACATCAGCGCGCATCCGTGCCTTGAACTGGGCTTCGGTTTCATAGCGTTGGGTCGCCGGGTCAAAGCGACGCGTGGTGGCGGCCGGCTCGAGATTGCCTTGAGGGTTGGCGAGTATGCCTTTGTGATTGGCGTCGGTATGGGCGGCGATTTCCACCAGTCCCGACTGGGACACTTCACGAATCTGCT
Source organism: Pseudomonas sp. CFBP13528 (assembly GCF_005233615.1). Lineage (NCBI taxonomy): Bacteria > Pseudomonadati > Pseudomonadota > Gammaproteobacteria > Pseudomonadales > Pseudomonadaceae > Pseudomonas > Pseudomonas sp. CFBP13528. The sequence continues at coordinate 35,547 of NZ_QGAJ01000003.1, read as the reverse complement.
GCCAGGTCAGGAAGTCTCCCCGCGGACGCGGCGTACCGGCAAAGTCCACCGGCTGGTTCAGCGGGGTGTCGATCCAACTGCCGACCGGCGCCAGCACAGCCGGCCAATTGTAAGCCCGCAGAATCGGCATCACGCGGGTGTAGAAGCTTGCGTAGCCGTCGTCGAAGCTGAGCATCACGGCTTTGGGTGGCAGTGTCGGCCCACCTCGGCGTGCGGCGAGGACCTGGTTCACGCTGACCGCCTGGTAACCGTTCTCGCGCAGCCACGCCAACTGCTCGACCAAACGTTCGGTACGCACTGCCACCACCGCCTGGTCGGGATCGTTGTCCGAGACATCGTGGTAGGCAATGCCCAGGAAGTGGTTCTTCGGCCACGGCGCTTCGCTGGCCAGGGTCGGCCGCTCGGCAGGTGGGACGAATGGCGCGGGTTGCTGGGCACAGGCGGCAGCCAGCATTACACCCAGAACCAAAAAACAACGGCTGAGGAAGGTCATGGTCAGGCTCTTTTAGAAACGGTAAGTGAGGTCGAGGAGCAGGCGCAGGTCGCGCTCGCGCTCTGCGTCATAAGGTCGGCTGACCAGACTCAGGTTGGCGCCGGCTTCCAGTACGTCATTCCAGCGAAAGCGCTGGCCATAGCCGATCAAACCGACACCGCCAGTGGAGTAATCCTTCTGGCTGTAGGTACCCGCACCCAGCTGGAACTGCTGACTCCACTGGGTTTCGTAGCGGTGATAGAGCACATGGTTGACGGTAACGGTGGGCAACACGCTGAAGTCGGACTTGGGGTTGAAGTAGATCGTGTCTTCCTTGCTGTTGCGGCTGGCGCCGACTTCCAGGCCCAGCTCCACTTGTACTTTCGGCGAGCTGTAGATGCCTTCGCGGCCCGTGAGCATGGCCTCGACGCGGTCGTTACCGTCGCTGAAGTGGGAGGGGCTGACGGCCAGTTTCCACTCGCGGCTTTCGTTGGCGCGCCAGCGGATAAAGCCGCTGCCGCCGTTGGCGGTGACGCCTTCATTCAACGCCCGCAGCGGCGTGGTGCTCAGGAGATAGCCAAGGCTGGCGCCGTACTGCCAATGATCGTTGATATCACGGGCAATCGACACGCTTGCGCCTTGTTTTGCGCCATCGCCATAAGAATGGTTGGACACTTCGGCTTCGATGGTCATGTCGCGGGTACGCCGCTCCACGCCCACGCGCTGCCAGCGGTGATGGCCGGTGCCTTCGGCAAAATCGGCAGTGCCGTAGCCAACCCCGGCGAACAGGCGCCAGTCTTCGTCGATGGGCGGGGTGTAGACCACGGTTTCCAAGCCCCAGTCACGGCTGCCCGAAACCGCACCGGCCTCCTGGTTATCGCCGCCGCCGAAGCTTTTACCGGTGTAGGCTTCCACGCGGACTTCGGCCATGTCGTGCACGTCGCGCAGGCGTTTGAGGCGCTGTACCTGGCGGTTGTCCGGGGCACGCGCGACGACGTCATCGGTGAGCAGATCAAGTTGCCGCCATTCCTGCAGGTCCAGCGCGGTAAAGCCCTGGGACATTTCCACACCGATGTCACGGGGGCTCTGGTTTTCAGTCTCCTTGAGGGACTCTTCAGCGCGTCTTGGCCAGTCCCGGGCGCGGTACATCTCGGCCTGCGCCAAACGCACGCCGATACTCCCAGGTGCTTTGCTGCCCAGGGCTTCCAAGGTGGCTTCGCTGGCGTTCAGGTCGGCGCCATAAGTACCGGCCTGGGCCGCCAGTTGCTGGGCGTCCATCCATTCATCGTTGGGGTTGCCGATGGGCAAGCCCTTGAGTTCCACCCGAGGTTTCTCGGTGTTTGCCAGTTGAGTGGCAACGGCGCGCGCCTCCTCCACCTGGTCGTTTTCCAACAAGGCGTAGAACAAGGCGGTGCTGTCTTTTACATGATCGCCGACGTCGGCGTCCGCCGCGTCAAGTGCCTGGCGGTACAGCGGCGCGGCCTTTTCCGGTTGGCGCAGGTCCAGATAAGACGCTGCCACCCAGCGCACGGCGTAGGTCGGCAACTGTACACGTTGGGCCGTGAGGGCTTCGTATTCGCGGATCACTTCTGCGGTGCGCGCACGGGCCTTGAGCGCGCCCAGGCGGTCAATGCGCCAGCGCACTACGTCATCGTGGGCAGTGGCGTCGGGGGTCCAGCGGCTGATCAGTTTGTCGTAATCCTGCAGGGCCCGATCGGCGATGACGTAGCGCTCTTTTTCGGTGCGCGTGGCGAATTCGGCCATGCGTACACGCTCGGCGGCCAGGTCGCCTTCCAGGCGGCGCTGGGTGACCGCGTCCACCAGGCCCGGACGCCTGGCCGACAGGCGCAGCGCGGCTTCCGGCAGGCGGGCTTTTTGCAGCGCGACGATGTATTCACGCGCCACGTCGGGCTTGTCGCCGGCACGGATAAAGGCCTGGTCGAACTCGAACAGCGCGTCATAGTTCTGGCCGGCGCGGGTCAGCGCGTAGCCCAGGGCCATGCGGCGGTTGGGGTCATTCGGTTGCGCCGCCACCAGCGCGCGCAAGCGTTGCACCGCCTCATTGGCCTTGCCGCCATCGGCCTGGGTGAGCGCCAGGCCCAGTTGCAGGTCGGTATTATTCGGTTCGCGCAGCAACGCCTGGCGATAGACCGCTTCGGCCTGGGCCCACTGCTTTTGATTGCGATAGGTGCGCGCCACCGTGGCCAGTGCCTGGGTGGTCAGGTTGCGATGCTTGCCCTGTGCCTCATACACCTTCAACACTTCGGCGTCTTGCCCGGCCCAGCCGGCAATCACCAGGTGATCGCTGACCTGGCCTGGGGTCTGGCGCTCGGCGGACAGCTGGCGCAGCTGGGTCAGTGCCGGCGTGAAATGACCGTTGCGGGCCTGGATGATCAGGGCGTCATAGGCGGGATCGGCCACGGCATAGGCGGGCATCAGCAATTGGCTGCACAGGGCTGCTGCGATGAGCAGCCGCAACCGGCCTGAAGCGCTGAGTGGAGGGATTGGCAACATGTCGTCGGCTTCCTTACAAGGAAAGCTGCAACGATGGGTGATCCTGAGCGATGTGCATCAGGGTGTCGGCGTCTCGGGACCCGACCTAGCTTTCCTGGGGGGAACTATCCCTTAGCCAGGCAGGGGCAAGGGCAATTCGGAACAATTGTTCAGAATTGGCTGACACAGACTCTTTGCCAGGCACAAAACAACTGTGGGAGGGGGCTTGCCCCCGATGGCAGAGTGTCAGTCAGTACATTCTTGACTGACCCACCGCCATCGGGGGCAAGCCCCCTCCCACATTTTCAACTGCATTTCAGGGTTACTGCACGCCGCTCATGGCACCGGCTTTGGACATCACGAAGCTGAGGCCACACCGCTGTCCGGCTGACAGGGACTTTGCCAGGCACAAAACAAAATGTGGGAGGGGGCTTGCCCCCGATTACGGTGGGCCAGCCACAGATAAGTTGACTGACCCACCGCTATCGGGAGCAAGCCCCCTCCCACATTTTCAACTGTATTTCAGGGTTATTGCGCGCCGCCCATTGCGCCGGCTTTGGACATTACGAAGCTGATGAACTGCTCGACGGTCATCTTCTGGCCATTGAAGGTCACTTCGTTGTTGGCGTAGTGCAGCTTGGACACCACGTCGGTGCCCACCAGGGTTGCCAGTTGAGTGCCCACGGCCACACCGCTGACCATCTCGGCCGCCATTTGCGATTGCTGTTCGATGGCTTTCGGGTCGGTTACGCCGCCAACCTGGGCTTGCAGCGCGGCCACGTCGCTGATCATCGGCTTGGACAGGGTGAGGTTGGTGTCCAGCAGCGAAATCATCTGCTTGCCCAGCTCAACCGGTGGCAGTTCCATGGAGGCCGGCTTGGCCAGGTCCAGTACAAGGTTGAACTTGCTCTCGCCATGGGTGGTTTTCAGCGACAGGTTTTCCACGGCCAGTTGCGGCTTGGCGGCCAGCACCTGATTGACGTTGGCTTCGGCCAGGGTCTGTTCGGCTTCGGTCAATTGCAGCTCGGGCGCAGGTTGGCCGGCAGCGGCGGCGGCTTGCACCGGCTGCATCTTGTCCTGGTAGAGCTTGGTCAGCACCAGCATTGCCGGGATGTCGACGTTTTTCATGCTGACGGCCATGGCGGCCGAGCCCACAGGCTTACCCTGGTAACCGATCTCGTCGACCTTGTAGTCGACGCGGCCGGCCAGGTTGTTGTCCTTGGTCTCGCTGGAATCTTTCTGCTCGAAGCCCTTGAGGGTCAGCACAGACTTCTGCGGGCCGAAGGTGACCTTGGTGTCGGTCAGTTCGATGGTGTTCTGGCCGGTGTAGAAACCAAACGTGGATTTGGCCAGGTTGCTGGCAACGGTGAGGCCGGCCAGTTCGGCTTCGAACGCGTCGCCATTGGCATCGACGGCCGCGACCTTGAGGCTGTTCATGTAGCCGTCGGCCTTGACCTTCTGGCCTTCGGCGCTGCTGTCGAAGTCCAGGTTGGCGCCGGAGAAGCTCACCGAGGACTTGTCGTCCTTGAATTCCAGGGGCAGCAGTTCGACGTTGCCGTTGACCGAACGGCTGTAACCGATATTGGCCACGCCTTTGAGCGGCGACACGTCTTTGGCGGCAGCAAACCATTGTTCGGTGGTGGCGTTCTTTTCCAGTTCGTAGTGACTGGTGGCCATTACCGGCAACCATTTCAGGGTGACCAGACGCGAGAACGGCAGCGGGCCGTGTTCGATATGGTCGACGAACAGCAGCTCGGGGTTCGGGTTTTGCTCACCGAACACACTGCCCTGGCCTTTGAGGCGGTAATGGGCGGTGCTGCTGAACACGCCACGGTCCAGGGAGACCAGCTCCAGGGACACGGTACCGTCCACGCCGGCCATGGAGGTCTGCAGTTCCTTGTTGGCGTTCTGGATCGCGGTTTGCAGAACCGGCTCCAGTTGTTTACCGGTGTACCAGGCGCCGCCTGCACTGACGACGCCAACGGCGACAACGAAACCCAAAAGAACGACTGCTGGCTTATTCATGAAGTGACCTGATCAAATCCTGTGAGAAGTGGGCTGTCTTCCTTGAACCCCGGAGGGGTCCTTGTAGGAGCGAGCTTGCTCGCGAAGAACTCATAGGCACCGCGCTTATTCAGAATGCACGCGTTATCGTTGACGTTTTTCGCGAGCAAGCTCGCTCCTACAGTAGTGGCCCGTGTGGCCGAAAGGCTGGGGAAGATTAGCACTGGCGGGCGCAAACGGCCCAGCCTTTCAGAGGGATCAGTTCATCAGGAGTTCAGGAGTACTCCAGCTCTATTTCATCCAACTGGTGGTCGAAACTCTTCAGGCGCGCCGTCCAGGTGTAGACCAACACCTCAAACTCACGGTGTATCACCGCGTTGCCGGGGGTGTCGGTCTTGGGGTCGCAGAAGTCCAGCTGGTAGCGCTCACGGGCCATTTGCGTGGCGACATCGGACAATTCCCGCGCGTTATTCAGCCAGTGCCTGCCGTCAGCGACCTGCCGATCCAGCGCGACACATTGCGTCTTCAGCACGTCGAGGCTTTTTTCCAGGGGCGTGCCGGTGAGGTCGCCCATGACTTCCTGGAACGTGCGACCGGGTTGCCAGTAGCTGCCCCAGAAATAGCGGTCAAACACGGTTTCGACACGGCGCAGGGCCACCTTGGTGTCCCAGATTGCGACGCGGGTCTTGCCTTGCTCCAGCAACTTGCGCTTCACGCGTTGGTTTTGATAGGAGGCCCAGGCCACCACGCCGATGGACAGGGTGCCGATCACCAGGCAGGCACTGTCGAGAAAGACCATGGCCTTGTCGAGTTGGTGGGCGAGCATGACCCCGTAGAAATACGCGGCCGATAACAGCACCAGTGCGAAGAGCACGCACCAGAAAGCGGGAGCATAAGGGTTTTTCATTATTGGAATCCCCATGAGCAAACGCGAGCAGTGTCGAGTGAGGCTTCACGACGCCTCACCTGACAAAGCATAGCTATCACCTCACGGTTTGCCGGGTTTTACCCCTTGCGTTCGTCCGCTTTCCCAACCGCCGCCCAGGGCCAGGAACAGGTCGATCTGGCTCATCGCAACCTGGGTGTTGGCCGCCGCCAATTGCGCGCGCATGGCGGTGTAGGTGCGCGTGGCTTGCAGGTCGGCAAGAAACGACTCGCGCCCGGCCTGGAAGAAGCGGTGGGTCTGGTCCGCCGCCTCGTGGGCCGAGCGCTCGGCATCGGCCAGCGCTTCACGGCGCTGCAGCATGGCGGTGTACTGCGCCAGGCCGGTCTGGGTTTCGCGGATAGCGTTGAGTACCACCCCGTCGAAATGCGCCAGGGCGCCCTGGGTCGCGGCTTCGGCTTCGTGAATGCGCGCGCGGGCACCGTTGGTCGGCACCGTCCAGCTGATCATCGGGCCAAAGCCCCAGCGATTGGTCGCAGGCTGGCCGAGGTTGTCGAGCAGGCCCACTGTGCCTACCGTGGCACCAATGGCGATGTCCGGGTACAAGGCGCCCGTGGCCACGCCGATGCGCGCGGTCGCAGCGGCCAGTTGGCGTTCGGCCTGGCGCACATCCGGGCGACGCTTGAGCAACGCCGCACCGTCGCCCACCGGCAACAGCTGAGCGATGTGCGGCAACTCGGCGCAACTGGCCGTGCCGGCCGGCAATTGATCGAGGGGCTTGGCCAGCAGCATCGACAGACGGAACAACCCGGCCTGACGCGCCGCTTCGTAGCGCGGCATGTCGGCGCGCAGGGATTTGTATTGGGTTTGCGAGCGCGTGACCTGGGTTTCATCGCCACGGCCGGCGTCGCGCAGGCGTTGGGTCAGCTGGGTGCTTTGGGCTTGCAGGTCGAGGGACTCGTTGGCGATGGCCAGTTCTTCGTTGGCGGCGCAGACCTGGGTATAGGAGCGCACCACATCGGCCACCAGGGTAATGCGCGCGATATCGGCGGCCGCCTGGGCCGCATCCGCGCTGGCCTGGGCGCTTTCGATGCCGCGTTGCAAGGTGCCGAACAGATCGAATTGGTACGAGGTGGTGATGCCCACGCTGCCGATGTTGCCCACCGGGACTTTGTCTGCCAGCAGGAAGGCTTCGCCGGACTCCTGCAACCGCTGCGCTTCGGCCTTGGCCCCGGCACTCCAGCCGCCGGCGGATTCGGCCTGCTGGGTCTGGTAGCGCGCGCGTTGCAAGTTGGCGGCGGCCACGCGCAGGTCGGTGTTGGAGGCCATGGCCTGGCGCACCAGTTCATCCAGGCGCGGGTCTTTGTACAGCTTCCACCAGTCGGTCGGCACGGGCGCCGACACCACGTTATTGCCCTCCCCCGCGATGGCCCCTTGCAAGTCGTCACGGTTGACGGCAGCCGTGTCCGGCACTTGGTAGTCCGGGCCTACCGCCTGGCAGGCCGACAGCAACACCCCCAGGGCAGCGGTGGCCAGCAGTTGCTTCATGGCGGGTCTCCGGCGTTGGCCTTGTCATCGATGATCGACACGGTCGCCGTACGCCCGGCGATCATGCGGAAGTCCGCCGGCACGTCATCGAAGGCAATGCGTACCGGAATCCGCTGGGCCAGGCGCACCCAGCTGAACGCCGGGTTGACGTTGGGCAGCAGGTTGGAACCGCTGCTGCGGTCGCGGTCCTCGATACCGGCGACGATGCTCTGCACATGCCCATGCAGGCGGGCGTTGTCGCCGATTACGCGGATATCCACGCCCATGCCAACGCGAATGCCGTCCAGTTTGGTTTCTTCGAAATAGCCGTCGATATGGAAGGAGTTGCTGTCCACCACCGACAGCACCGGCCGCCCGGCGGTGACGAATTCCTGGGCACGCGGCGCGCGGTCGTTGACGTAGCCGTCCACCGGGCTGCGGATCACCGAGCGGTCGAGATTGAGCTGGGCGGAATCCACCGTCACTTGTGCCTCGGCCAGGGCCGATTGGGCACGGGCCACGCGGGACTGGCTTTCTTCCAGTTGCTCGCTGGGCACCAGGTTGCCCAGGCCACGGTTACGCTTGTACTCGCGCTGGGCCTGGGCCAGGGTTTCCTGGCGGTCGGCCACGGCGGCCTGGGCCTGGCGCAGGGCCAGCTTGAAACGATCCTGGTCGACAGCAAACAGCACCTGGCCTTTGGTCACCAGCTGGTTGTCGTGCACATCGACGCGCTGGATCAGCCCGGACACGTCCGGGGCGATCTGCACGATGTCGGCGCGGATGTGGCCGTCACGGGTCCAGGGCGCAAACATGTAGTACATGACCATGCGCCACACCACGACGACCGCGAAGCTCACGATCAACAGCGTCAGGACGACACGGCCGATAGTCAAAAAAGGTTTTTTCATGTCATCAGATATCGACTGAGTGAGTCCACCGCGCCCAGCAACAGCGCGTACAGCCCCACATTGAACAATGCCCGGTGCCAGACCAGACGATAGAAGTGCATGCGCGTCAACAGCCCGTGCACCACCAGAAACAACACATAGGTAATGCCCATCAGCACCAGCAGCGTGGGCAGGAAGACGCCGCTGATATCCAGGTCACCGATCATAAAGGCGCTCCATCAGGTAACGGCGCTTCGATTTCCGTGCCGCCGATGAACTCCACGCCGGGCAACAGCGCCAGGCGCAGGCCGGCCAGGGCATGCAGCAGGTGCAGGCGCGTGTCATCGGCGTCTTGCAGGTCCTGGCCGTTGAGGGCGCGGCGCGTGCGGTCCAGGGTCATCAGCAGACCGCTGGGCGCGGGCAAGCGTTCACCGGCCTTGAGGCAGGCCTTGAAATAACCGCCCACGCCTTCCACCACCTGGTTGAGCAACACGCGCGGCACGCCAAGGATACGCGGCGAATACGCGAGCAGATCGAGCAGGTTCAGCGCCACGCGCAGGTCGCGCAGGGCGGTGCCAGTGTCCTGGCCCGTGAGGCCCAGGCGCGGCAGGTGCTGCATGAGGCGATCAAGCATCTGTGCGGCCATGTGCCGGTGTTCGGCCAGGGTGGCCGGCTCGGTGAGGCTGACGATGTCGCGCCAGCTGAAACGGGTCAGGCGCTTGGCCGCCAGTTCGGCACCGAAGGGCCGGGCGATCAGGGTCCATACAAAGGCAAACAGCAGGCCCACGGGCCCGGCCAGATTGACGTTGGCGAAGTTGAGAAAATCCGCGTCGTAGGCGCCCTGGATGCTGATGAACGACGAGGTGTTGACCAGCGTCAGCAACATGCCCAGGTAGAACCGTGGCTGCACGGTCAGGGTGCCGATGCAGATGAACGGCACGGCGAACGCCAGCACCAGCATGGGGAAATCGTGCAGGTTGGGCAGCACCAGGAACAGGTACAGGCTGGCGAACAGCACCGACATGGCGGTCCAGAAAAAGAACCGGTAGATCTGCGGCGCGGGGTCGTCCATCGAGGCGAAAAAGCTGCACGCCACCGCCGCCAGGATCACCGCACTGCCGCCGTCGGTCCAGCCCAGCAAAATCCACAACACCGAGGCGACGATGATCGCGGTGACGGTGGAAAACGCCGAGTAGAACATCAGGCCACGATCAAGAAATGGCGTGAGCCGGCCCAGGCGCCAGTGGCGGTAGACGGCGCGCCAGGTGTCCTGGCTTTCGCATTCAATGGCGGCTTGCAGGCTGCGGCAGTCCTGCCACAGATCGACCCACTCGCCCAGGCGGTACAGGGCGTTGGAGAACAGCAGCGTGTGACGATCATCCAGCGCTTCGCCCTGGGGTTGCGCGGCGTCGATCTTGTCACGCAGCACGCGCCAGCGTTCCAGGGGGGCGGCTTCGGTGGTGCTTTGCAGCCAGGCGTTGGCCTCCTCCAGCAACGGCGTGAGCTGATCGAGAAATTCCGGCGCGCGATGTTCGATGGCGTACACCGCATCGTCCAGGGCATCGATCACCGGCAGCAGGTGAATCATGCGCCCGCGCAATTCCTTGGTGTTGCGCACCGTCTGCGGCCGCGCGCCTTCGTGGGGCAATTGGCCGATCATCAACTCGAGGGTGTTGAAGGTGGCGACCATGCCACCGCGCAGGCCGCTGATGGCTTCAGGCTCCACATCGCGGGTGAGAAAACGCTGGCTGTAGACCTGGGCGTCGGTAAACCACTTGGCCACCGAGCCATCGAACACCGGCATCAGGCGACGCGGCCAGAACATGGCACCCACCACGGCAGCCACGGCAATGCCGAGGAAGATTTCCTCGGTACGCGCCTCGGCCACATCCCACACCGCCAGCGGGTTGTCCACCACTGGCAGGGCAATCAGCGGCAAGGTGTAGCCGGCCAGCATCAGGGCGTAGCTGTTGGCGGTGCGCAGATGCAGGGAAAGGAACAGCAAGGTGCCCGTCCACAGGGCGATCACCACCACCAGAATGTAGGGTGACTGCACGAACATCGGTACAAAGAACACCGCCGCCGCCGCGCCCATCAAGGTGCCGATAGCGCGGTACAACGCTTTGGAACTGGTGGGGCCGACAAACGGGCTGGAGACGATATACACCGTGGCCATGGCCCAATACGGACGCGGCATTTGCATGAGCATGGCGATGTACAGCGCGATCATCGACGCGGCGAAGGTACGCACCCCGTAGAACCAGTCGCGAGCAGGCGGAAAACCGGTAAAAAATCCGTTCAAGGCGCTACCGCCTCGGCCGCCTCGAAGGCGCGCAGTACGCGCAGCGCGGCTTCCAGATCGGTGGCGGCGATGTCCACCAGGACTTCCTTGCGCAGGCGCACCAGTTGCGCTTCCACCGCCTGCACCAGCTCACGGCCGCGTGCGGTGAGGCTCAAGGCCTTGGCGCGACGGTCATGGATGTCTTCGGTGCGGCACACATAGCCGTCATTGCAGAGACGGTCGAGCAGGCGCACCAGCGACGGGCTTTCCATACCCGAAGCCTGGGCCACTTTGACCTGATGCACACCGTCGCCCAGGCGGCCGATCATCAACAGCGGCACGGCGCAGGCTTCGGAGATGCCATAGCTCACCAGCGTGGCCTGGCAGATTTTGCGCCAGTTACGGGCGCCCACCACCATGCTGCTGCTGAGGTTCATCTGGAGTTGTTCGAGGGATTGGGACACTGGATAGTTCGCATACAGTTAGTTTGCTAACTATTAATATGGTGGAGGGATGAGTTGTCGTCAAGTTTTGAAACAATTTCTCGATGGGTGGAGCGATTCAGCGGCGGCACTGCAGGGCGAATGTGGGAGGGGGCTTGCCCGATGGCGATGGGTCAGCCACTGATGCATTTACTGACACACCCTCATCGGGAGCAAGCCCCCTCCCACATTTGGATCAGCGTCGGATGCCCGGGCTATTTTTCAGCCTGACCATCCAGGCGACGCTGGATCTCGCCCAGCATGTCCAGGCCATCGCGCAGTGAGACCAATGCGGCAGTGACCAAGTGATGGAGGTTTGGGTTGTCGCTTGATGAGGCGAGGGTCGCCAACAGCTCAGTACCGATACGCACGCGACTGCGAGCTGTTTCGTGGAGCAAATGCGAGGGGGCAAAGGTGTTGAAAGCCAGGACGGGAACGCTGGTGGGGTTGGTTTGAAGCGGCTTGTATTGGTCCATCGATAAACCTCACAGATAAGGATTTGAACCACCTTCTCCCGTCGCCAAACGAATAAGGGTGGCAGCTGTACGCAGGTTGGCGAACCGGTTATCTGTGAAACCCGGCAGATCCGAAGATCTCCCGCGCACAGCCGCCATAGAACCCAATGCCTTCATCCAAGGAAAAACGCACGGGGTAGGAACGCTGTAACGCGTCACAGAATTTCGGATCGCCAAATCCGATCGCCGATGTGCGGCGACGGGGCGAACTATAGGGGGATGGTTGAGGCTGTGCAACCAACATATTGATCTCTACCGTCAGTCGTCTCAGCTTTTTCCAAACGCCATTCGGTAATGATGATGTATATACTTTGTTCATACCATTCCGGAGGAATCGCTGATGTCCAAATTAGCCGTTTTTACAATGAAGCTTGAACCAGAGCTTCGCGACCAGTTCATGGCTGAATGCGAAGCCTCTCATCGTCCTGCATCGCAAATCGTACGCGAAATGATGCGTGAATTCGTTCAGGCCCAGCAGCACTCGCGAGAGTACGATGAGTTTTTGCAACGCAAAGTTGATGCTTCTCGTGCATCCATTCGCGCAGGCCGAGAGGTTTCCAATGAAGATTTGGAAGCTGAATTCGCAGCCAGGCGCGCTCAAGTAGATAGTCAGGGATGAGGGTCGCGTGGACGCCCGAGGCAGGGCAGGATCGTAGAGATATCTGGGATTTTCTGTTTGAGAAAAACCCACAAGCCGCAGCCGACATGGACCGGCGCTTCAGCATGGCAGCACTTGGATTAGCACATAACCCCGAAATTGGCCCAATAGGCCGGATTGCGGGAACACGCGAAATCATTCCGCACCCGAGCTACCGCCTTGTTTATCAAGTTGAGCCCGACGTAGTGAGGATTGTGGCTCTGGTGCATACAGCTCGCCACTGGCCACCAGAAAGTTACATCCCACATTGATGCCTCAGATGGGCGAGGGCTGATTGCCACATTCCTCAATCACCCGCCCCACCTCCTCCTCAATAAACCCAAACACCTCCTCCGCCACGCTGTACTGAAACTGCTTGCGCCGATACTTGGAAAGCTTGCCCTCGTTATCCAGGCACATCATCACCAGCTTCGACAAATCACTGCCACGCACGTCGTAGCGTTGATTCACTGCCTTGATCACACGGTCGTAGCGGTCGAGGAATTCGGTTTCTTCGCGCAGTTCGACTTCCAGTGCGCGGCGGGCCATTTGCAGGGTGAATTCGACGCAGCGGGTGGCGTCCCAGTAGCGGTAGATCGAGGGGTGACCGATGAAGTCGAACGCCATGTGGTCGGCGTCCAACCAAGTAACGTTCCAGAATTCCCGCGTCGGCTGGGAGAAGGTCTTGAGTGCCTCCAGATAGGCTTGCTCTTCGTGCTTCATGGCGACGGAGACCGGTAGCAACAAGCCATTTCCCAGTGCGCCATAGTGGCAAAGCGTCTGGTGGATCAGGAAGCGAGACAGGCGGCCATTACCGTCCATGAACGGGTGCAGGAACACGAAGCCGAAAGCGGTGACCGCCGCCGCAACCAAAGGATCGACGTCTCGCACGGGCTGGTTGGCGAAGGCCATCAGCTCTTCCATCAATTCCTGGCAAAGCGCGGGGGCTGGCGGTACGTAGCTCACACCGGCTGCGCCGCGCAGCCCGTTGTGCAGGTGGTTCTGTTCGTGGCGAAACGCGACGGCTTTGTCGAAGGGGTTGGAGACGGTGCTGTTTTGCAGCTCGACCAAGTAGTCCTCGGTGAGCAAACGGCCTTCGTGAGCCTGGCGCAGGAGTTGAACGAAGCGACGGGATTTTTCTTCGCTGGGTTGTTCTTTTTCGATGGCAAATGAATCGCGGGTTTCGTGCAGGTACGCCCACTGGATGGCGCGGTCCATCATTTCGGGTGGGAGGGTGGCCATGAAGGATTTGGCGCGGCCCAGTATGTCGAGACTCAATAAGGCGTCAATTTCAGACGTACGCTCGACTGTCACGCAATAGGCCAATGAGCCCAAACCGTTGAAGTCGATACGCCAGCGGGAATTGCGTGTAGACGGCCCCGTTACGTAGCGTTGCGGATCAAACAGGGGAGAAACTCGGCTGTTGATAGGCTTGCTGTAATCGAGCCGTTGCAGCGTCAGGCCTTCCCACAAATAGCAGGCCTTGCGGATGAATACGCCGTTAGGTGCTTTATCCAGCTCTTGCAGCAATTGATCTGCGCTGACCGAGTCAAGTGCCTGAGCGAGAATTGCGAGATTTATACCTTCGTGCTTGAGGGCAAAAAGAATATGGTCGAGCACCGAATCGGCTGCAGGCGCAACCGTTTGGGGAACAGCAAGGCAATCGCCAATCAACGAGATGCGAGTGACGGGCTTGACCATCGCTGAACGAGCAGGCGCAATGGCTTTCAACCCGAGGAGTTGGTGAAGATGGGCATAGCCGACCAAAGACATCGCGCAACCTCATAAAAAGTTCACTTGCGCGATTAAAGCCTAGATTTTTTCAAGCCTCATCACTTTTTTTCAAGTTTTGGCCTTTCTGCTCAGTTTTTTACACCCCTCGCCCACCCCGCAACATCACATTCAATTCATCCACCACCACCGCCCATCCGCATCCTCCAGTATCTCCTCACGCAAAAACGCCTTCTGACCCTCGCTCCAGAAAAACGCATCCGCCAGTTTCAGCTCGGGCTTGAGCGGTGAATGCACGGCGACGAATTTCTCGATGCTGACCGGGTCATCTGCCAGGCCAAGCTGTTTGAACAAGGCCGGCAGGTTGTGCACTGGCGATTCCATGTGGGTTCCTCATAGGCGTGTTCAAGACAGTCTAGCGGCAACCCTCGGGTTGTGGCGCCGGCACATTGCACAGCACGAACAGACGCGCTCGTGCACCGCCGCCGTCCTGACGGCTGAGTTCGCGCCAGCCTTCGGGCAACGGGGCAAAGTCGTCGGGTGCTTCGTTGCTGCTGATCAGCCACACGCGACGGGTGGTGGCCGGCAATGCGGATAGACGTTCGAGGTAGATGCGTCCGCCATCCTGATCCACCAGCGTACCGAAACCGTAGGCATTCGGTCGCGTCGGGGTGCCGTCGGGTTTGGGCGGTGTGTAGAGTTGAAGTTGAGCGTCGGTCTGGTCGTAATACACGTAGCTGAGGTACCACATCATGTCGCTGAGGACGATACGGTCATCCTCCTGGTAATTGCGATTGACGAACTCTACCGGCACGTTGAATTGATCCTGCTCATCCACCTCGAAGTTGTTCTTCAGGCCCAGCAATTCCATGCCGACAAACAGCACTAACAGCGCTGCGCCCAACCATGACAGGCGTGACGGCAAGCGGTCGATGGCAAGCGCAAGGGTGATTGGCAAACCCAGGGCATACACCGTGAGGTAGCGCTCGATAAAGACCGGCGAGATAAACGACACGCCGTACACCAACAGCAATGGCAGCAAGAAAAACAATGCAGGCAAATGGGCCCCGGGGTTGCGCCATGCCGTCACCAGAACCACCGCGACCAACAACAGCGGAAAGATCCAGAACAGCGGCGCCCAGAAATCAACGCCTTCATCCTGCAACACGAACTGCCAGATCATCGAGGGCAAGGACAGCAGGTTGACCGGCTCTTCCCAACCAATGTCCCCGCCTACCTTGAGCTGTTCAACGTGCTGCACCAGGTCCAGAAGGTTCGGCAGCCAGGGCAGGTACAACAACACAATCGTGGCGTTGGCCACCCACCACGCCGGGCGCGTGATCAGACGCTGGCCTGGCGGCTGCAGCCCCAGGTACGCCCAGTGCACCAGCACACACAACGCGGTGAAGTAATGGGTGTAGAAACCGGCGCTCATCAACAGCACATAAGCGGCCAGGTAACGTGTGCGCGCGGGTTGGCGCATCCAGTAGACCAGCGCCAGCGTAGCCCCCAACAGCCATACGCCGAGCAGCGAATACATGCGCACTTCCTGGCTGTAGCGCACCGCCGTCGGCAGCAGCGCCAGCAGGATGCCGGCCAGCAGTGCGGCGCGACGGGTGGACAGTTGCCGCGTCAGCCAGATCCCCAGGCCCACCACGACGGCACCGGTGATGGCGCTCATGCTCCTGATCGACCAGATGCTGTCGCCAAACACTTCGATCCAGCCGCGCAGCAGCACAAAATACAGCGGCGGATGCACATCGTGGCCGGCGTGAAACCACAGGTCGGCCAGCGCATATTCGCTGAGCAGGAGGCTCGAGCCTTCATCACCCCAGATCGCCGCCGACGTCAGGTGGTAGAACCGCAGGGCCATGGCCAGCGCCAGGATCGGCACCCACCAGAGGCGGCTGAGCCAGCCGGCGCCCTCCCGGGTCAGGCGATTGAACGCAGGCAAGGCCCGGACTTTTTCATTTTGCTCTACCGCAGACCGACGCATATCGACTCCGTTACGACTGCCCTCTACAGGACAAACACTGCGCATGCGCAAACCCCGCCACTTTAGGCCAAAAGCCAAGGGCCCGTTGCTGGAATCAGACAAATCAACAATTTGCGTAGGCCTTCACCGAAGCACTCGTAGGATCAGGCTATGATTGCCCTCCTCCACGGACTCAGGATCAAGGAAACGTTATGCGCATCGGTTTGCTGTCACCTCTGGCTCTGGCCCTGCTGGCCGGTATTCCCCTGGCGGCCCAGGCCAGCTCCGACGACTCGTGCTACCCCGACTGGCGGGTCTCGCGTGACAGTCTCGAACCCTGCAGCAACCAACCCTTTCTCAGCCCGGGCAACGATAGCCGGGTCAACCTGCGCCTGTTGCTGGCCGACAAAAAAGCCGCGCCGCTGACGCCCAATGCCTTGGGCGAGGACGATTTGGCCCAAGGCTTCGGCCCGGTGCCGTTTCCGGTGTATCGCCTGGTGCCGATTCCAGCCGCGAGCGGTGAGCCGGATAACCAGGCGGACGATTCACGCACTGCCGAGCTCGACACCCTGCTCCAGCCGCTGGGCGTCAAGCGCGAGGAATACAAGACCGCCGGCGAAGCCTTCCTCAACGGTGAAGGCAGCCGTTGCCGCAGCAACGATGACGACAGCGCCACGGCGTTTATCAGCCAGGTGATCAAAGCCGATATGCCGCCGGCTGAGCGCGACGTATTGGTCAAAGCACGTTTGCAGCTGCTGACAACCTGTGACTGGGACGGCCAGGTGGTGGACGCGCAGTTGACGCCCTCGGCCAACGCCCAACGGTTTCGCACTTATTTGCAGGCCGCCGCTGACTTCTACAGTGGCCGCTTCGGTGACGCCGAGCGCGGTTTCGCCGCCGCCGCGAGCAGCGATGCGCCCTGGCTGAAGGAAACTGCGCTGTACATGACCGCGCGCACCTCGCTGAACCAGGCCCAGGCCCAAGCCTTCGACGAATACGGCATGCCGCAGCGCGAGCATGTGGACAAGCCCGCGTTGAACGACGCCGAACAAGGCTTTCTCGCTTACCTGAAAACCTATCCACAAGGCGATTACGTTGCCTCCGCCCGTGGCCTGCTGCGCCGTGTGCACTGGCTGGCAAACGACGATGCCCGGCTTGCCGAAGACTTCACCTGGCAACTGACCGAGGCCACCGACGCCCAGCGCAATGTGAGCGTGGACGAATTGGTCGAAGAAGCCGACCTCAAGTTACTGATGGCCGGCAACACGTCGACGAACAGCCCGATGCTGCAAGTGGTCAGCGACCTGATGGCGATGCGTGCCCACACCCCGCCCCTGTTGAGCCGCGCAGACCTCGACAAGCAAAAGAGCACCTTCGTCAACGAGCCGGCGTTGTTCGACTACCTGCAAGCGGCGTATGCGCTGTATGTCGAGCATCAACCCGACACTGCCCTCAAGCATCTGCCGGCGGACGTGCCGTCAACCCTGGACTATTTCGCCTTCAGCCAGCAAACCCTGCGCGCCCTGGCCCTGGAAGCCAAACAAGACTGGGCAGGTGCGCAAGCCCTGTGGCTGCAATTGCTGCCGCTGGCCACGCAACCGCTGCAACGCGACCAGCTGGAGCTGGCCCTGGCGATGAACTACGAGCGCAGCGGCCAACTGGCCAAGGTATTTGCCGCCGACTCGCCGATCAGCGCCAAACAGGTGCGCTACATCCTGCTGCGCAACGTCGCCGGCCCCGACCTGTTGCGCCAGCAGATCGCCAACGCCAGCGACCCGACGGAACGCCAGAGCGCGCAATTCGTGCTGCTCTACAAAGACCTGCTGCACAACCAGTTCGCGACCTTTGCCGACGACCTCAAGCAAGCCTCGTTGTCCGAAGACAAGCTCGGCACCAGCCTGGGCTACACCTACACCAGCGGCCAGACCTTGAAGCTGTTCCAGTGGAACGGTGACAAGGCCGAATCCGGCTACGCCTGCCCAAGTATCGCGCAAACCGCCGCGACCCTGCAGCAGGATGCAAAAAACCCGCACGCCCTGAACTGTTTCGGTGAGTTCATCCTGCGCAACGGCCTGGACGGCATGCCGCTGGAACACCCCCGCGCAGCCGGCAGCCTGGGCAGCACCGCCTCGGACTTCAAGGGTGAGACCTTCTCGCGCCTGGACGGCTACAAGCAGGTGATCGCCAACGCCAAGGCACCGAAAACCGACAAGGCCTACGCACTGTTTCGCGCCATCAACTGCTACGCGCCGGCCGGCTACAACAGTTGCGGCGGTGAAGACGTGGCGCCGGCCGTGCGCAAAGGCTGGTTCCGCCAGCTCAAGAGCGGTTACGCCGACACGCAGTGGGGCAAATCGCTGCAGTACTACTGGTGAAGTCGCTGTGGCTGGGCGTGCTGTTGCTGGCGAGCCCGGCCTTCGGCGCCGTCGACGCCCGTGACTACGACGCCTTCTGGTTGTGGAGCGGCGTCACGCCCCAGCCGGTGATCAAGCAGGCCAAAACCCTGTACATCCTCCAGGGCCAGATCAACTCCACGCGCCGCGCACCGCAACGTGGCGTGCAACTGATCGCCCAGGGCATGAGCGTGCCGCGTATCACCCAGGGCACTATCTGGGTGGTCTACCGCGCCCACACCTTGCACTGGCCGGAGCCGGTCTACACCCAACTGCTCGGCCAGGTGCAACGCTGGCGTGACGCGGGCAACCCGGTGATCGGCATCCAGATCGACTTCGACGCCCGCACCCAGTACCTGCACGAATACGCCGCCTTCCTGCGCGATCTGCGCCAGCGTTTGCCGGCCGACCTGCGCTTGAGCATCACCGGCCTGATGGACTGGAGCAGCAACGCCGACCCGGCCGCCATCGCCCAGCTCAAGGGCGTGGTGGATGAAGTGGTGGTGCAGACGTATCAGGGACGCCACAGCATCCCCGACTACGCGGCCTATCTGCCACGGATGAACCGGATGGGCGTGCCGTTCAAGGTCGGCTTGATTCAGGGTGGAGAGTGGGAGGCGCCGGGGTATTTGCAGGAAAGTGAGTGGTTTCGGGGGTATGTGGTGTTTTTGCAGAATCGTTGAGTGTTCCGGCTCGATAAAACCAGTGTTGAGCCGGATTTATGGCATAGCTACCCGAAGATGATATAAGTTACTCTAACGGCATTAATGAGTGATATATCATGCAAAGCACTGGCAGACCCAACCCTCATAAAGGGTACCTCTCAGAAAGAAGCGACGAGCTGATAAAAGGTATCGGAAACGGTATCGAAATAGCCCGCCTTCGTCGTCGACTGAAAATTTCCACAATATGCAGTCGTGCGGGCATCACAAGGCAGACGTATCAGCGGCTGAGACAGGGCGAGGCAGGCGTATCCCTCGGTGTGCTGATGAATGTGCTTAGCGCGATGGACCTGGAGGAAGGTATGGCGAGCATCGCGTCGCCGGAACTCGACCAAGTTGGGATGACCATGAGCCTCGCCCGTGAGCCTGAGCGAATTCGCACTGAAGGAGACCCTGATGTCCTGGAAGCCGATTGGTAATGCCTTTGTTTTTTCAGCTCACTCAGTCGGTGATCCGGTCCCTGTGGGCGAAGTGGCCATGCACGCCGGTGGGTTCGTTTTTCGCTACGCCAATAGTTGGCTCGCGCGGTCCGACGCATTCGCGATTGACCCGCTGAACGTGCCCCTGACCCGTAATCAGTATTCCTCGACGCGCATGTTCGGGGTGCTTGACGACGCAACGCCGGACAATTGGGGGCGGTGTGTTCTGCTGGCGACCCACAAACAGCATCCACAAAACGAAGTTGAATGGCTGCTTGCCTCGCGGGGTGCGGGAGTGGGTTGCCTGCTGTTCAGTGCTTCAAGAAATCTGTTGCCGACCCTGCACCAGCCACCGCAATTCGAAGATCTTGAGAAGATCATGGTAGGCCTTGATCGAGTCGAGAAGGGTGAGGTGGACCTGCCCGTGGAAATCGCACGGCTATTTGAGTTTGGCAGCTCCATGGGCGGCGCCAGGCCAAAGGTCACGGTGACTCATGAAGGCAAGGAATGGATTGCCAAACTCGGCCGTAGCGATGATGTTTTCGATCAGCCACGTGCGGAATTTGCCAGCCTTCAAATGGCGGATGCGGCGGGGCTGCCCGCAGCCGGGCACAAGTTGGTAGAGGTCGCCGGCAAACCGGTTTTGATGGTCGAGCGTTTTGACCGGCATGAAGGCGCTGGTCGCGAACACTATGTCAGCTGCAATTCTTTGGTAAGTACCGAGAAGCCGAGAATGCGAGTTGACGCGGTTGACGGTGCCGCTTCCTATTCCAGAATCGCCGACGTTTTGAAGAAGGTCAGCGACGATGCAACGTTGGACATGCGTGAGCTTTACAGGCGTATGGCGTTCAATGTGCTCATCGGCAATAGCGACGACCACCTGAAACAAACCGGACTGCTGTTGACCAGCGCTTCGGGCTATTCCCTCGCACCGGTATTCGACATATTGCCGCACCCCACGCAGCTAGGCTTGCAGGCGCTCATCATCGGGAATGAGGGCAGGGTATCGTCGGTCAGCAATTTGCTCAGTACGCCCGAGCGTTTTGGGTTGGGAATGGATGAAGCAAGATCCATCGTCACTGACGTCTATGCGGTCGTGCGGGAGGCTTCCGGGTTTTTTGAAGCGGCGGGCTGTAGCGGTGCCGATGTGCGCATGCTGTCTAATGTATGCACCCGGTTTGAATCGCAACTGATGGCAGCACCACCCGCCGGCAACAGAGCGCACCCTTGACGGGTGCGCAACTGAAAACGACGTCACGTTCAAGGCTCGCTCGACTTCCCACCGTCATCAGTGAAGCGCTTGCAACGGATACACCGACTCCCACCCTCCTCCCAACGCCTTGTACAAGCCAACCATGGCCAAGGAAACGCCCGTAGAGCTTTCCACCCATTGTTCCTGGGTCGCCAGCAGCGCGCTTTGTACGGTGAGCACATTGACGAAATCGGCCACGCCTTCGACGTATTGGTGTTGCGCGGTGGCGAGCGCGATCTGGTTCTGGTGCACGGCTTCGGCCAGGCTGTCGCGGCGCAGTTGGCTGGCGTTGTAGCGGGTCAGTTGGTCGTCGATTTCATGCCAGGCGCGCAGCACGGTTTGCTGGTAGGAAATCGCCGCTTCCTGTTGCTGGGCTTCACGCAAATCCACCATGCCTTGCAGGCGCCCGCCGTTGAACAGCGGCAGGCTCAATTGCGGGCCGAAGGCGAAGGCGCGCGAGCCCCAGGAGCCGAAGTCCGAGAGTTGCATGGCCTGGGAGCCTAGGCTGCCGGACAGGGTGATGCGCGGGTAGAAATCACCCTTGGCCACGCCAATGCTGGCAGTGGCGGCGTGCAAACGGGCTTCGGCCTGGCGGATGTCCGGGCGGCGCTCGGCCAGTTCCGACGGCAGGCCGATGGCGACCTGGCGCTGGGTCTGCGGCACGGCGGCGTCCTTGGACAGTTGCGCGTGCAGGGCTTGCGGCGGCTCGCCCATCAGCAGGCTCAGGGCGTTGATCAATTGATCCTGGCGCTGCTGCAGATCAGGCAGGCGCGCTTCGATGGCGGCCACCTGGGCGGCGGCTTCGGCCACGTCCAGGTCGGTCGCCACGCCGTCGGCCAGGCGCAGTTGCGAGAGCTTGAGGCTGTGGCGGGCGACGTCGAGGTTTTGCTCGGTGACAGCGCGGGTGTTCTGTACGCCGCGCAGTTGGATGTAATCCTGTGCGGTCTCGGCCAGTACCGACAGCAGCACGGCGCGACGGTCGTTTTCGGCGACGTCCAGGGTGGCGTCGGCGGCTTCGGTCTCGCGCCTGACCCGGCCCCAGAAGTCCAACTCCCAGGCAGCGGAAAAGCCCATGTCCCATTGGCTGAAGGCCGAGCGGCCGTTCTCGCCGGAGGGGTCGTTCAAACCTTTGGCGCTGTTGCGCTTGCGCTGGTAACCGCCGCCCGCATCGACGCCGGGGTAACGTTCGGCGGTAGTCACCTGACGCACGGCGCGGCTTTGTTGCAGGCGGCTGCTGGCCAGTTTCAGGTCGAGGTTATCGCTGAGGGCACGACGTGTGAGCGCTGACAACTGTTCGTCGTGGAACACGTCCCACCAGCGCTCCTGCAACGGGTCGCTGCTGGCACGACTGGCCGCCTGACGCCCCTGGGGCTCACTCCATTGGGCGACTTGCGGGCCTTGCGGCCGTTGGAAATCCGGGCCGACGGTGCAGGCACTCAGGCTGATGAGGCTCAAGGTGAGCCAGGCGACATGTTTCATTGCTGGGCCACCTCATGGTGTGGCGCGACCGCCTGTGTGTCGACGCTGGCCTCCACCGACATACCGACGCGCAGGCGCTCGGTCAGCGGCTGATTGGGCTCAAGCACGATCTTCACCGGAATGCGCTGCACCACCTTGGTGAAGTTGCCGGTGGCGTTGTCCGGCTTGACCGAGGCGAAGGTCACCCCGGTGGCCGGCGCCAGGCTCTCCAGGTGACCGTTGAGCAACTCGCCATCGAGGCTGTCGACACGCACTTGCACGGCTTGGCCGGCATGCATGTGCGACAGTTGCGTCTCCTGGAAATTGGCCACGACATAGGCCTCGGCCAGCGGCACGACCGCGAGGATCTTGCTGCCCGGTGTCACATAGGCGCCGACCCGTACCGCCCGCTCACCGACCATGCCGTCCACCGGCGCGACGATGCGCGTGTAGGACAGCTGATAGCTGGCCATTTCCAGCGCGGCCTGGGCGCGCTTGAGCCCGCCGTCGGCGGCATCGCGCTGAGCCGTGAGGATTTCCACTTGCTTGCGTTCGGCGGCCAGCACCGCTGTGGATTTGGCCAGGCGCGCGGTGGCCTGGTCGATGCGGGTCTTGGCTTGCTGGGCGTTCTGCACGGTGCCCGCGCCGACGCCGGCGAGGTGGTTGTAGCGGTTCAGCTCGTGTTCGGCAAACGCCACTTCGGCACGGTCCGCCGCCACGGTGGCCTGGGCCTGGGCGATCACCGAGCTTTGGCGCTCCAGCGTCGCGGTGGCGTTTTTCAGTTGGGCCTGGGCGACCAACGTGTCGGCGTCGGCGGCCTGGGCGGCGGCGCGAAAATCCCGGTCGTCGATCAGCGCCAACAGCTGGCCGGCTTTGACGCGCTGGTTGTCTTCTACCAACACTTCCTTGATGAACCCGGCCACGCGGGGGGCGACCAGGGTGAAATCGGCGGCGACGAAGGCGTCGTTGGTGGTCTGGCTCCGGCTGCTCAGAAGGCCTGGCGCAACCAGGTACACCAGCACGCCGACGGCAAACACAGCGATAACGGAGACGGCTATTTTGTCTTTGCGTTTCATGAGAAATCCTTGGGTTCAGGTCGGTGCGCGAGGCGGAAAAATCCGCGTGGGCATCCAGAAGATCAGCAGGATCAGCGCCACCGCGACACCGGCCATGACGGCATACAGATCCGAAGAGGTGAGCACCACGACTTGCTCGTGCAGGCGGTGCGCCAGGCCCGGCGCGTCGCCGTCGGCCAGGGGCGAGTTGCCCAGGCGGTCCACCAGCATGGTCGAGTGAAAATGCCCGCGCTGGGTGGTCAGCGTATCCAGCACAGCGGTGGCGATCACGGCGGACAGGCCCTTTACGGTGTTGAACCACGCCGAGGCGAACGGCCCTTCGATGGGCTGGATACTGCCGGTGGACAGCATCAGCAGCGGCAACACGGCCATCGGCTGGCCGAAAATCTGCAGCAGGTACCAGCCATAAAAATCATCGCGAATCCACGCCGAGGTGAGGTGCGAACTGCCGATACAGCACAGCACCAACATGCCGAGACCGATGCCCAGCACCCAGCGGCAATCGACCCGGCGCAGGTTGCACAGCGCGGCCACCAGCGGCAGCGCGATCAGCTGCGGCACGGCCATCAGCAGCATCACCGGCGCGGTTTGCAGGGGGCGGTAACCCTGGACCTGAGCGAGAAAACTCGACGGGATGATGATGACCGAGGTCAACACCATCAACACGCCGGCCAGCACGATCAACGCAAACGACAGGTTGCGCAGGCCAAGCATCTGCAACTTGAAGAATGGCAGCGGCTGCGACCATTCATTGAGCATGAACAACACCATGAGCACCGACCCACCACTGAGCAGGAAGGTGATCAGGCCCGACTCGAACCAGTCCAGACGGTTGCCTTGCAACAGGCCGATGACCAGCATGCAGATTGCCGGGAAGCCCAACAGCAGACCGCGCCAATTGAACTGTTTGAAACGCTCCAGGCGCAACGGATCCTGCGGCAAGCCGTAGGCCACGGCGGCCATCGCCAACAGGCAGGGCCCGACGATCTGCCAGAACGCCCATTGCCAGCCGACGTATTCGGTCCACAGCGCCGCCAGCGGCGTACCCAGGCTCGGGCCGAAGGTGGCCGTCAGGGCATACCCGGCCAAGCCGTATAACTTGACGTTGGCTGGCAGGAACCGCAGCGCCACGGTCATCAGCATCGGCGGCAACGCGCCACCGGCCAAGCCTTGCACCGTGCGCAGGAGCAGCAGGCTTTCGTAGTTCGGTGCGAACGGGCAGAGGATGCCGAGCAGGGTAAACAAGCCGATGGCACACAGGGTAAAACGGCGCAGCGAGAGCGTCACCGCACACCACGGTGCGAACGCCATCGCGGCCACGGAGGTGGCGGTGTAGGCCGCGACCAGCCAGGTGCCTTCGTCAAAACCGATGTACAGCGCACCACGGATATCAGCGAGGGCGACCTTGGTGACCATCTCGTTGAGGCCGGACACCAGCACCGCCAGCAACACGCCGACCAGGCCGATAATGATGCGCGGACCGAACACCGGTGGGCTGGGCGCAGTGGGTTTGGCTGCGGCCTCGAGGGCGGGAGCAGCGAGGGATGTCATGGACAGGTAACTCGGAATGGGAAATACCCGAGCAGTTTAATCAGGCTCTACCATGACAAAAAGTTACTTGTTGTCAGCTTATAAGTGCGTCAGACGCAATCCACATAATACCGCAGGGCTTAAAATGTGGGAGGGGGCTTGCCCCCGATAGCGGTGTATCAGGTTCATATGGGGTAGCTGTCATACCGCAATCGGGGGCAAGCCCCCTCCCACATTTGACCCGGCATGGCTTGGGATTTCAGCTGGGCTGGGCTTCGAGCCAGGTGGCGTGGCAGCTTTCGCGCATGGTTTCGCGCAGCCATTTGTGCGCCGGGTCTTTGTCGAAACGTGGGTGCCAGGATTGGGCCAACACCAGCGTCGGCAATGAGATTGGCAGGGGGAATGCGCGCAGCGGCAGATTCAGGCGCCTGGCGCTGAGGAGCGCTTCCTTGGGCACCGGCAGCAGCAGGTCGGAGTCGGGCAGCATGAACATTGCACCGTGGAAGCCTGGGGCGATCATAGCCACGCGGCGCTCCAGGCCCTGGGCATTCAACGCGGTATCGATGGGCCCACGGGCGATGCCGCGCCGCGAGATACTGATGTGGGAATAGCTGGCAAACCGCGCGGCGGTGATCTCTGCGTCGAACAGCGGATGATCTTCCCGCGCCAGGCCGACGAAGGTGGTGGAGAACAGGTTCTGCACCTTCGCTTCGGGGCTCGCCGGCAGGGTATTGCTCACCCGCAAGTCCAACCGCCCTTCGCGCAGCGCTTCGTCGTCGGTATCGCCTTCGGGCACGAAGCGCAGCTCGCAGAGCGGCGCCACTCTTTGCATGGTGTCGAACAGTCGCCCGCCATACACGCCGATGAAAAAGTCATTGGCGCGCACGCTGAAGCGGCGGCGCAAGGTGCTCAAGTCCACCTGGTCGGCCGAGCGAAACAGCAACGCTGCCTGCTCCACCACGTTGCGCACCTGGCCTTGCAGCTCAAGCGCCTTGGGCGTCGGCACCAGGCCGCGGCCGGCGCGGACCAGGATCGGATCGCCGACCGCATCGCGGATCCGCGTGAGGGTGCGGCTCATGGCCGCCGGGCTCAGGTTCATCCGCCGCGCCGCGCCCACCACGCTGCCTTCATCGAGCAAGGCGTCGAGGGCGACCAGCAGGTTCATGTCCGGTAGTTGCATGCCAAGCACTCGTGGTTGATGGGGAGTGAACTGGGCGCAATCCTAGCAGGCTTCACCGTTTCAGAAAGGCGCATCGCCCTGGATGGTGGTGCGCAACAATTTGCGGCGCAGATGGCTCGGGCAACCGGCGGCCAGGTGAATCAGCGAGCGATTGTCCCAGAACACCAGGTCGTGGGGCTGCCACTGATGGCGGTAGATGTTTTCCGGCAGCACGCTGTGGGCATAGAGCTGGGCCAGCAGGTCGCGGCTTTCGTCATCCGGCAGGCCGACGATGCGGGTGGTGAAGCCTTCGCTGACGAACAGCGCCTTGCGGCCGTTTTCCGGGTGGGTGCGCACGATGGGGTGCACCACTTCGGCCACCTGGGCGAGCTGTTCCGGGGTCAGGGTCGGGCGCCAGTTGCCTTCGAATTTGGTTTCGCTGTAACGCGCAGTGTAGGAATGCGCGGCGCGGCGCCCTTCGACGGCGTTGCGCAGGTGCTCGGGCAGTTGCTCCCAGGCTTTGTGCATGTCGGCAAACAGGGTGTCGCCGCCTTCGGACGGCAGTTCCTGGGCATGCAGCATCGAGCCCAGGCTGGGCAGTTCCTTGTACGACAGGTCCGAGTGCCAGAACTTGCCCGCATCGCCCAGGCCGATGGACTGGCCGTTTTCGATGATGTTGGAGACGATCAGGATTTCCGGGTGGTTGGCCAGCAGGAACTGCTTGAGCACGTGGATTTGCAGCACGCCGAAGCGCCGGCTGAAGGTGATCTGTTGTTCAGGGGTGATGCGCTGGTCGCGAAACACGATGACGTGGTGGTCCAGGTGCGCGCGGTGGATGCGGGCGAAGTCCTGGTCGTTGATAGGTTGGGATAGATCCAGGCCGATGATTTCGGCGCCGACACTGCCGGGGAAGGGGCGGATGTCGAAGGGTTGGGGGGTGGCGGACATTGGGTTCACTTCCGGCGGACGGGGGAGTGAATTTATAGGCCTGGGAATGGAAGTTTAAATACTGTTAGGGCATATCCATATGCATGGGGTGATGCTGATGGCCCTATCGGGGGCAAGCAGCCTATAGAGATTACCGCTCGTGCAACGCCTCCGCCCGCGCCTTGATGATCGGCTTGAGCAGGTAGCTGAGGATGCTTTTCTTGCCGGTGATGATGTCTACCGAGGCGACCATGCCGGGGATGATCAGCAGCGGCTTTTCATCGGTGCCCAGGTGGCTGCGGTCGGTGCGCAGGGTGATCATGTAGTAAGTGGTTTTCTTGTCTTCATCGGTGATGGTGTCGGCGCCGATGCGTTCGAGCTTGGCCTTCAGGCCACCGTAGATGGTGTAGTCATAGGCGGTGAATTTGACCACCGCTTCTTGCCCAGGGTGCAGGAAGGCGATGTCTTGCGGGCGGATCTTGGCCTCCACCAGCAGGGTGTCGTCCAGCGGCACGATTTCGACCATGTCGCTGCCCGGCTGGATCACGCCGCCGACGGTGTTGACCAGCAGTTGCTTGACGATGCCGCGCACCGGCGAGGTGACCAGGGTGCGGCTGACGCGGTCTTCCAGGGCGCGGCCGGTGGATTCGGCCTTGTTCAGTTCGGTGCGCGCTTCATTGAGTTGGGTCAGGGCTTCGCTGCGGAACTTGCCGCGGGTTTCGTCGATCTTGCGCTGCACTTCCTTGATCGCCGATTCGGCGCGGGGGATCGCCAGGGTGGTGGCGTCCAGCTGGCCTCGGGTTTCCATTTCAGCGCGCTTGAGGCGCAGCACTTCCACCGGCGACACCGCGCCCTGGGCCACCAGCGGCTCGGACATGTTGATTTCCTGGCGTTGCAGGGACAACTGGCTGCGGTACTGGCTTTGTTTGGAGGTGAACTCACGCAACTCCTGTTGGCGCTGCACCAGTTGCTCCTGCAAACCGCCAACTTCGTCTTTCAACTGCTGGCGGCGGCTTTCGTACAGTGAGCGCTCGTTGGCGGCCTGGCTGGGCGCGGCCTTGAGTACATCGTCGGGAATGTTCAGCGGGCGGTCGTCCACCTGCGCACTCAGACGCTCGACGCGCAGTTGCATGGCCAGGCGCAGCGCTTCGGTTTCCCCGGCGTTGGACACGAACCGCGTATCGTCCAGGCGAATCAACGGCGCACCGGCCTCGACGATCTGACCTTCCTTGACGTACAACTCGGCGACGATACCGCCTTCCAGGTTCTGGATTTTCTGCAGCTTGGACGACGGAATCGCCTTGCCGTCGCCTCGGGTCACTTCGTCGATTTCGGAGAAACCTGCCCACACCACCAGGAATACAAAGAACGCGATGATGGCCCAGATGGTCAGGCGGATGACCCGCGGCGCATCTTCGATCAGCGCTTTGTTGACCTCGGGCAGCGGCTGGCCCTGCAGCGAGTCGGAACCTTTGAAGTAGCGCCCGACCGCGCTCTTGATGGCGTTAAGCGACACTGATCTGCCCCTTCTTCAACGCTTCCATGACCACGGCTTTCGGGCCGTCCGCGAGGATCTGCCCACGGTCGATCACCAGCAGGCGGTCCACCAGGGACAGCAGCGAGGCACGGTGCGTCACCAGGACGACGGTCTTGTTTTGCACCACGGCATGCAGGCGTTGTTTCAAGCGTTCTTCACCGGTGTTGTCCATGGCGCTGGTGGGTTCGTCCAGCAGCAGGATGGGCGGGTTGAGCAGCAGCGCACGGGCCAGGGCGACGTTCTGTCGCTGGCCACCGGACAGGTTCTGCCCACGCTCGCCGACCTGCAGTTCATAGCCTTGCGGATGCAGGCGGGCGAATTCGTGCACACCGGCCAGTTCGGCGGCTTGCAGGACCATCTCATCTTCGACGTAGCGCGCACCGCTGACCAGGTTGTCACGCAGGGTGCCGGCCAGCAGTTGGATGTCCTGGGCGACGTAGCCGATGTTATGGCGCAGTTCGCTGACGTCGATCTGGCGCACGTCCACGCCGTCCACCAGCAACGCGCCGGAGTCGGGTTGATACAGGCCGACGATCAATTTGGCCAGGGAGCTTTTGCCCGAGCCGCTGCGACCGATGATGCCGATCTTTTCCCCTGGCTTGATCACCAGGTTGATGTTTTTCAGCGCCGGATTCTGTTGGTTCGGGTAGGTGAAATTCAGGCCCCGGCACTCGATGGCGCCTTGCAGGGTGCGACGGCTCATGGGGCGCTCTTCGAAATTGCGCTCCTGGGGCAGTTCCATCATCTGGTCGACCGAGGTCATGGTGACCTTGGCTTGCTGGTAGCGCGTGAGCAGGCCCGACAGCGAGGCCAGCGGGCTCAAGGCACGGCCGCTGAGCATGTAGCAGGCGATCAGGCCGCCCATGCTCAGGTTGCCGTCGATGATCTGGTACACGCCGAACACGATCATGATCACGCCGGCCAGTTGCTGGATCAGCAGGGTCATGTTCATCGACAGGCCCGACAGCAGCTTCACCCGCAGCTCGAGCCGGCTCAAGGTGCCGATGGTCTGTTCCCAGCCGTACTGGCGTTCGCTCTCGGCATTGTTGACCTTGACCGCATCCAGCCCGGCGAGGGTTTCGATCAGGCTCGACTGGCGTTCGGCGGCGAGGGCCATGGTGCGTTCCATGGTCGCGACCAAAGGTTTTTGCAAGGCGTAGCCGATCCCCAGGGCAATCGGGAACGCCAGCACCGGAATCCACACCAGGTGGCCACCAAGCAGGGCGATCACCAGGAAGATCAGCAGCGTGAACGGCAGGTCGATCAGGCTGGTGAGGGTCAGCGACGCGAGGAAGTCGCGCAGGCTCTGGAACTCATGGATGTTCTGCGCAAAGCTGCCGACGCGCGCCGGGCGGTACTTCATCGACATGCCGACGATGCGCTCGAACAAGGTGGCGGAGATGATCAGGTCGGTTTTTTTACCGGCCAGGTCCAGGCACAGACTGCGCAGGCTCTTGAGCACCAGGTCGAACAGATACGCACCGCAGATGCCCACGGCCAGCACCCACAGCGTAGAAGTGGCCTGGTTCGGCACCACGCGGTCGTATACGTTCATCACGAACAGCGGCGCGGCCATGGCGATGATGTTGATCAGGAAACTGGCGGCGATGGCATCGGTATACAGCCAGCGCGAACGCTTGAGCGTGTCACGAAACCAGGATCGCGCTCGGGGAATCAAGGTGCCGTGATTGACGTCGAACTTGTGCTGCGGCTGGGCAAAGAAGACCTTGCCGGTGTAGTCGTCGACCAGCAACTCGCGCTTGATCAGCACTTCACCGCCATCGCTTTCGCTGAGCAGCACCCGCGCCTGATCGTCGCCCTCCCAGCCGACCAGCACGGTACTGCGCCCGTCCTTGAGCAGCAGCAGCGCCGGTAACGCGATGGTCGGGATCTGTTCGAGCCTGCGTTGCAGCAGCCGTCCCTGCAGCCCGGCGCGCGCCGCTGCACGTGGCAGCAACTCGGCACTCAGGCGCTGCGAAGGCAGCGGCAGGCCGGTGGTGAGCATGGCCGCGCTGGCCGGTTTCTGATGCAGGGCGCAGAGTGCCAACAAGCCGTCGAGTAACGGGTCGTCGTGCAGCGTGCGTGGATCATGACTGAGATGAACTCGACTGACTTCGGATTCCACGCGGTGCACTCTCGACTAACAGATGGGGCTATGGGGTGACTCAGTTCATTCCAGGCAGTTGGACTTTGGGCTTCACATCGTTTTGCACGATGGAGGCCATGGGAGCGACGACGCCTTGGCTTTTGAGCAATTCGCCCATGGTCGCCTTGATTCGGTACTGAGTAAATAACTGAATGTTCTTGATCTCTTCCAGGCGACGCGAAGCGGTGAACAATTCGTTCTCGCTGTCGAGCAAGTCCAGCAGGGTACGTTGGCCCAGGCTGAACTGTTGCTGGTAGGACGTGCGCACGCGGGTGCTGTGGTCCACGTACTGCTGGGCCACCGGCAGTTGCGCGTTGGCGTTGTTCAAGGCGTTCCAGGCCAGGCCCAGTTCTTCATTGAGCTGGCGCAAGGCGTTGTTGCGGATGTCCAGGGCCTGGTTGGCCTGGTACGACTTCGATTGCAGGTCGGCCTTGTTGCTGCCGCCGGCGAACAGGTTGAAGCGCATGCGCACCATGGCTTCCCAACCGTTGCTGTGGTTGGCGTCGCCGGAGACATTGTTGTCGGCATTGGTGCCAAGCTCGGCGTCAAAGCGTGGATAGAAGCTGGATTTGGCGGCCGCGTACTGCTGCTCGGCGGCGGAGATGTCCGACTCCGCCGAGCGCAGCACCGGGCTGTTGTCGAGCATCTGGCGCCGCGCTTCATTCAGGTCGGCCGGGAGCATGGCCATGAACGGCGCTGGGCGCTCGAGCTGGTCGGGCATCTGGCCAACGGCGCTGAGGTAGTTGGTTTGCGCATCCGCCAGGTTGGTCTGCTCGGTGATCAGGTTGTTGCGGGCCTGGGCCAGACGCGCTTCGGCCTGGTCCTGGTCGGCGCCGTTACCGACGCCGCGCTGGGTGCGCAACTTGATCTGATCGTAAATGCGTTCGTGGTTGCGCAGGTTGTCTTCGGCCAGGCGCACGAACTCACGACGGGTCAGCACTTCCAGGTAGACCTGGGCAACGGTCAACGCGGTGCGCTCGGACGTACCGAGCAGCGAGTAGGCGCGGGAGTTGACGTTGGCCTGTTGACGCCCGACTTCGCTGGAAGTGGCGAAACCGTCAAAGATCATTTGCTGCAGGCGCAGGCTGGACTCGCCGCGATTGAGGGTTTCCCAGTGGTTGCCGCCCGTGCCATTGGTGGCGCGGGTGGACGCGTTGTCGGTGCCTGCACGGCCATAGCCGGCATTCAAATCGACACGCGGCAGATACCCACCCTGCGCCGCACGCAATTGGTAATCGGCGGCGATGCGACTGTTTACACCCGCCTGAATTTCAGGATGCACATCCAGTGCCTGCTGCATGGCTTGGGGCAGCGTCTGGGCTTGTACAAAGCTGGCGGCGAGAACGAACGGTATTGCCTTGAACAGGTGCAGACGCATTAAAAAATTCCCCAGGACTTCTTGTCTCAAATCACAGCGATTGGCGCCGCCGCGTCGGATAATGGCTAGCGTAATGACCGTACGTCGGAAAGTTCAAAAAGCGGAACTGCTTCACACATGTAGGACGGTTCGCCGCATAAATATCAATGTGACATTACGGGGGCGATTGTTTAGGATGGCGACCATAAGGTCAATAGTTTGGCATAAACTAGATAGCTAAAAATTCTAGCCAATAATTTGACGCCAGTAAGTATTCAGACTACGCCCCCTCCTGTTTGGCCCTCCCTCTTGAGCGGCCACATGGAATCATCAGAAACGGATCGCCGGAGAAATATTTAATGAGCAATGTTGTTGCCATCGTCAAAAGCATTGTTGGTCAAGTGTTCGTTATTTCTCCGGAAGGGACACGCCGTGTTCTGGTTGAGGGTGATCGCCTGTTCGCGGGCGACCAGATTGATACAGGCCTGTCGGGCGCAGTGAGCCTGGAACTGGCGGATGGGCGCACGCTGGACCTGGGTCGCGACACCCAGTGGAGCGCCGACATGCCGGACTCCACCGCCGACCTGGCCGCCGCCACCGAACAGGCCGCGCCGTCGGTGGCCGAGCTGCAGCAAGCCATCGCCGCCGGCGCCGACCCGACCACCGAACTGGAAGCCACTGCCGCCGGCGCCACCGCTGCCGGTAATGGCGCGGCGGGCGGCGGCCACAGCTTTGTAGTGCTGGACGCGACCGCCGGGCGTGTCGATCCGACCATCGGCTTTCCCACCGCCCCTATCGGCCAGGGCACAGCAACGCTGAATACCTTTAATGGTGCTCAAGCTTCTGCAGGTAACGGCAACCTGGCGCTGCAGCCTTCGACCCTGAGCCTGAGCGCCACCCCAAGCATCACCGAAGCCGGGGGCGTACTGACTTACACCGCCACCGTGACCCAGGCCTCGACCAGCGACTTGACCGTCACCTTGTCCAACGGCGCGGTCATTACCATCCCGTCCGGCCAACTGACCGGTACCGTCAACGTGCCCCTGGCGCCTAACGACAGTCCGTACCTCGACGCCAGCCAGATCAGCGTCAACGTCACCGGCACCACCGGCGGCAACAACCTGGTGCTGACCCTCGACCCTAACCCGGCCGTGACGCAGATTACCGACACCATCGACACCACCACCGTCACCTTGACGGCCGGTTCGACCGTGACCGAAGGCGGTCAGATCACCTACACCGCGACCCTGACCAACCCGGCGCAAACCCCGGTAAACGTCACCTTGAGCAATGGCTCGGTGATTACCATCAAGGCGGGTGAGTCGACAGGTACGGTGGTAGTCGATACCCCGGCCAATGACGTCTACGTCAACGGTTCGACCGTGAGCACCACTATTACCGGCGCCACCGGCGGCAACTTTGAAAACCTGGTGCCGAGTACGACGCCTGCGGTCACCACCATTACTGATTCGGTCGATACCACCACTGTCACGCTGACGGCCGGTTCGACCGTGACCGAAGGCGGTCAGATCACCTACACCGCGACTCTGACCAACCCTGCGCAAACCCCGGTAAACGTCACCTTGAGCAATGGCTCGGTGATTACCATCAAGGCGGGTGAGTCGACAGGTACGGTGGTAGTCGATACCCCGGCCAATGACGTCTACGTCAACGGTTCGACTGTGAGCACCACTATTACCGGCGCCACCGGCGGCAACTTTGAAAACCTGGTGCCGAGCACGACGCCTGCGGTCACCACCATTACTGATGTGGTCGATACCACCACTGTCACGCTGACGGCCGGTTCGACCGTGACCGAAGGCGGTCAGATCACCTACACCGCGACCCTGACCAACCCGGCGCAAACCCCGGTAAACGTCACTTTGAGCAATGGCTCGGTGATTACCATCAAGGCGGGTGAGTCGACAGGTACGGTGGTAGTTGATACCCCGGCCAATGACGTCTACGTCAACGGTTCGACCGTGAGCACCACTATTACCGGCGCAACCGGCGGCAACTTTGAAAACCTGGTGCCGAGCACGACGCCTGCCGTTACTACGATCACCGATTCGGTCGATGCTACCGCCGTTACGCTGACAGCCGACGCGACCGTGACCGAAGGCGGTCAGATCACCTACACCGCGACCCTGACCAACCCGGCGCAAACCCCGGTAAACGTCACCTTGAGCAATGGCTCGGTGATTACCATCAAGGCCGGCGAGTCCGTGGGCAGCGTCATCGTCGACACACCGCCGAACGATGTCTACGTTAATGGCAGCACCATCAGCACCACCATTACCGGTGCAACCGGCGGCAATTTCGAAAACCTGGTGCCGAGCACGACGCCGGCACTCACTACCATTACCGATTCCGTCGATACCACGACCGTCACGCTGACCGCGCCGGCTGAAGCAAGCGAGGGTGGGCAGATTACGTACACCGCGACGCTTTCCAATAGAGCGGGCAGTGACATCACGTTGAAGCTGGATAACGGCTCATCGATCACCATCAAAGCTGGCGATACTGTCGGCACCGTGACCGTGCCAGCGCCTACCGATGATGTGTTTATCGACAAGAGCACTCAGACTGTCCAGATCACTGAGACCACTGGCGGCAACTTCGAGAAGCTGGAAGTTGCAGGCAACGGCGCGACCACTACGATCAATGACACCATCGACAAAGTTGATGTAGTCCTGACCGCCACTCCTACCGTTGGTGAAGGCGGCAACATCGTTTACACCGCCAGCCTTGTGGATAAGAACGGTACGCCGGTGACTAACATCACCAATCCGTTGACCGTCACGCTCGATAACGGCCAGAGCATCACTATCGGTGTGAATCAGTCGAGCGGTAGCGTTTCGGTTGTTGCGCCGGATGATGTGTACAAGGGTGATCAAACCGTCACCGCTGCTATTCAGACCGTCACGGGTGGCGAGCACTTCGAGAATTTGGTGCCTGGCACCGCGCCGGTTAATACCACCGTTACTGATACTCCGGGCACCGACAACACCACTACCGTTACCCTGACGGCTCCGGCCCAGGCGAATGAAGGTGGTCAGATTACCTACACCGCGACCTTGAGCAACAAGGCCGGTACTGACGTCACGCTGAAACTCGATAACGGCTCGTCGATCACCATCAAGGCTGGCGACACCGTCGGCACCGTGACCGTGCCTGCGCCTACCGATGATGTGTTTATCGACAAGAGCACGCAGACCGTTCAGATCACCGAAACCACTGGTGGTAACTTCGAAAAACTGGAAGTTGCGGGTAACGGTGCGACCACCACGATCAACGACACCATCGACAAAGTCGACGTAGTCCTGACCGCTACCACCACCGTTGGCGAAGGCGGCAACATCGTTTACACCGCCAGCCTTGTGGATAAAAACGGCGCGCCGGTGACCAACATCACCAATCCGTTGACCGTCACGCTCGATAACGGCCAGAGCATCACTATCGGTGTGAATCAGTCGAGCGGTAGCGTTTCGCTTGTTGCGCCTGATGATGTGTACAAGGGTGATCAAACCGTCACCGCTGCTATTCAGACCGTCACGGGTGGCGAGCACTTTGAGAATTTGGTGCCTGGCACCGCGCCGGTTAATACCACCGTTACTGATACTCCGGGCACCGACAACACCACTACCGTCACGCTGACCGCGCCAAATGCTGTTAACGAAGGTG